>NZ_JBDIVE010000002.1:0-693265 GCF_039631295.1 Uliginosibacterium sediminicola
CCGAAGACAGAAACCCAACCAAAGACCAAGCACCCACACCTATCGGTTGTCACATTTTTAAAGAGCTTTACTGCCTTTACTGCTTTATTCTTTACCGCTAACCGCTGCTGCTTACGCTGCATCTCGTTTAGCGAGGGGCGAATTCTACACGCTATATTCAAGCAGTCAAGCACTTTCGAAATTTATTTCTCAGTACTTAGCAAGAAAATTTCTCTTGCAAAACAACAGCTTGAACAGCTTTTTCTTCGCCCCGCTGCCGTAGCAGCAGAGAAGCGAGATTATGGACAACCACGTACATCTCGTCAAGCCCCACATCACTAAAATCCAGCAATGAGCGCTTTCCCGTAGCCCGCTCAACCTGTCCTATTCGGGCAGGTATTGGAAAAGCATAATTTTCCGGTGATAGATTGGAGACATAAGCCTTTTCGGCACCGTACAACTGCAATCGGGGGTCGGCTGTTGATGCGCTATCGTCCCATTCTTATTGTTGCTACGTGCACACAGCTAGGTGCCTGTGCCACCGAGCCAAGTGTCGAGTTAAACACTAGTCGACATCTTGCAAGGCCGACTGAGCGCAGCGCAGCCGATACGACGAGCATTCCCGAGCCACTGGCGCAAAGCTTCAGCCTGCCACCACCGAAGATCGTACCGCCGCCCGAAACCTATTCGGTGGTCGTCAGCAATATCAGGGCGCCGGAATTGTTGTTCTCCCTGGCGCGCGACGCCAAGCTGAATCTGGATATCCATCCAGGCATTTCCGGCAATGTCACCCTCAACGCGCTGGACCAAACCCTGCCTCAGCTGCTGACGCGTATCGCCAAACAGGTGGATATGCGCTTTGAGCTTGATGGCAACTACCTGAGCGTGATGCCCGATACGCCGTTTCTGCGCACCTATCGCGCCGACTACGTCAATATGTCTCGCGACACCAACGCGACAGTGGCGGTCTCCAGCCAGATTGCCGCAGCCAGCGGCAGCCTGCAGAGCACGGTTGCCAGCTCCGGCCCGGGCAGCAACAGTTCATCGACGGTGATCACCAGCGCAACCCGCAATCGCTTCTGGGACACCTTGATCCAGAACCTCAAGGATTTGCTACGCGAGACGGACAAAGTCTTCCCCGAAGGTGCTGCCGAAAGAACTGTCGAGACCATCACTTCAGGCAGCATCAATACTTCAGCACTCAAAGCCAGCAAACCTGATGAACTTCAGGCGCGAGCAGCCGAAACCGAGCGTCGCAGCTCACAAACCGAGAAGACAACCAGTTTTCGCGAGGCCGCTGCAATCATCGCCAACCCCGAAACCGGTGTGATCTCGATTCGCGCGACGGCTCGCCAACATGAAAAGGTGCAGGAGTTTCTGGGCAATGTGCTGGCCAGTGCCAGACGGCAGGTACTGATCGAAGCCACCATTGCCGAAGTCGAATTGTCGCAGAACTACCAGAAAGGCATCGACTGGCGCGCTCTCAATGTCTTCGATACCGGCTTCCGGATCATCCAGAGTGTCTCCGGTGCGATCAGCGGTCCCAGCGCCACCTTGATGGAGCTGGGCTACAACTCGAGTGGCGGCAATTTCGGCAGTACGATCAAGCTGCTCGAGAGCTTCGGCACCGTGCGCATCCTTTCCAGCCCCAAGATCAGTGCACTGAACAATCAAACGGCGGTGATCAAGATTGTAGACAACGCCGTGTATTTCACGATTGAAAGCGCCACCAATCAGAATCAGTCCACGTCCAAGACGACCTACTCGACCAGTGTACATACCGTGCCAATCGGCTTCGTCATGAATGTGACCCCACAGATCGCCGATAACGACAGCGTCTTGCTCAATATCCGCCCAAGCTTGTCGCGCGCCATCGGTGAGGGCGCGGTTGATCCGAATCCGGATCTGAAGACGGCAGGCATCATCAACCGCATTCCGGTAGTGCGCTCACGCGAGCTCGAATCGGTAATGCGCGTCAGCAGCGGCAACATCGCAATCATGGGCGGCTTGATGGAGGACCTGCTCAACAACACGAGCGATGCGGTTCCGGGCCTGGTCGGTGCGCCGGTCATCGGCAGTGCGTTTGAAAACCGCAACGATCTTAAGAAAAAGACAGAGCTGATCATTTTCGTCCGTCCGACCATCATTCACGACGGCGACGCGAACCTCGCGCATGAGTCCATGCCCAGCAGCCAGTTCTTTGCGCCGCTCTCCTCGCGCAGTTAAGGGGGGCGCAATGCAAACAAAGGCATCCAGCCCACACGGCTCAGTGAGCCGAAACAGGAGAAGCGGCACGATATCGCTCACGCACTGGCTAGGCATATCAACCCGCTACTTGCTGCTGAGTGCCACCCCTTTTTGCTACGCAAAAACCGCCGACAACGACATCAGGCTACTCACTGAACTGGCCGGAGCTACCGCACGAGCATCCAGTCAGCGCACAGAAAAAAGCTCGGCCACGCTGCAGCTTCCGCCCAGCAAAACCAGACACACCAAGCGCAGCATCTTGGCACCACGCCTTCCCCCGACAGAACCGCAAGCGTCCTCGCAAATCGAGGCCACAGATCCGCTGGCAGACACTCAGCCCGCCGCGGAGCTACACATCCGGCGCAACACACGGCAGGACACTCGCCCCCTGCAAGCCCTGGCTGACACGGCCTACGCCGCCTACCGTGCGGGTGATCTGATCACTGCCAAACATCAGTACAAGGAATTGCTCAAGCGTGCGCCAGACAACAGCGAAGCGCGCAATGCTCTGGCGCTCCTCTACTGGCGCGACGGCCAAAGCGATGAGGCGGCCAGCCTGTTCCAGGCGAGCGTGCAAGCCGACCCTGTCAACGACACGGCTTTATCCGCACTGGCCCTGCTGACCGGGAGCAGCGACCCGATCTCAGCCGAAAACCGCCTGCGCAGTTTGATCACGAAGCAGCCCGCTGCGTCGTTGCCCCATTTCGCACTGGGTAGCCTGCTTGCTCGGCAAGGGCGCTGGAGTGAAGCGCAACAAAGCTTGTTCCAGGCGCTCACGCTCGACAGCCACAACCCGGATGTCATTTTCAACCTCGCCGTTTGCCTCGATCATCTGCAAAAGAGCAAACAGGCCAGGCAGTTCTATCTCCAGGCCTTGCAGGCGAGCGCTCTAAGGCCCAGCAGCTTTGATCCGGCCGGGGTTCAGAGACGCCTCAAGGCACTCGACGAAGGAGTCAGACCATGAACGCACCTGTCGCGCCAACACTGCTGGGGCAGCAACTGATCAGCAAGGGCATGCTCAACGAGGACCAGTTACGCATTGCCCTGCATGAACAAAGCCTGTGCAAGGCTCCACTGGGAAAATTGCTGGTCAAGCTGGGCTTCATCTCCGAAAACGGTCTACGCGACACACTCTCGCAAGCGCGCGGCGCCAGCAGTATCGAACTGGGCAACCTGCAGATCTCGCCAGACACCCTGGCCCTGGTGCCGGAGACCTTGGCCAAGCGTCACCAGCTGCTGCCGATCAGCTGGGATGCGCAAACCACGAGCTTGGTTGTCGCGATGGCCAATATCGATGATCTGGTCGCGTTCGATGCACTGCGCGCCCAGCTCCCCAGCCAGGCCAGGATCGAGCCGCGCATTGCATCACACAGCGATATCGGTCGCGCCATCGAACAGCATTATGGCTACGAGCTCGCCATCGAGGGCATTCTCACCGAACTGGAAACCGGCCGCCTTGAGCCTGGCCATCTTGAAACGCAGCGCGAGGAATACAGCGCACCGATCATCCGCCTGATCAACGCTTTGCTGGCCGATGCGGTTCAGCAGGGCGCTTCGGACATCCACTTCGAGCCGGAAGCTGGCTTCTTGCGGCTGCGCTACCGTATCGACGGCCTGCTCAAGCCGATCCGCGTCCTGCATAAATCCTACTGGCCGGGCATGGTCGTGCGTCTCAAGGTGATGGGCGGCCTGAACATCGCCGAGAGCCGTGCCCCGCAGGACGGACGCTTCTCGCAAGAAATTCGCGGCCGCGAGATCGATTTCCGCATCGCTGTGCAGCCGACCATGCATGGCGAGAATATCGTGCTGCGCCTGCTCGACCGCCACAAGGGCATCCTGCCACTGGCCAAGCTGGGCCTGGCGCCGCGCCAGCTCGAAACCTTGAAGCTGATGAGCGCGCGCCCCGAGGGAATCTTGCTGATCACCGGACCAACCGGTAGCGGCAAGACGACCAGTCTGTATTCGATCATCAATCACATCTCGCACGAGGGCATCAATATCATGACCCTCGAAGACCCGGTCGAGTACCCGATGCCGCTGATCCGCCAGACCTCGATCGCCGAAGCGGCGCGCATGGATTTTGCCAGCGGCATACGCTCCATGATGCGGCAGGACCCGGACGTGATCCTGGTGGGCGAGATCCGCGATGCCGCCACCGCCGAAATGGCTTTCCGCGCAGCGATGACCGGGCATCAGGTGCTCAGCACCCTGCACACCAACTCGGCCCTCGGCGCCATTCCGCGCCTGCTCGATATCGGCGTGCTGCCCGACATCATGGCCGGCAATATCATCGGCGTCATCGCCCAGCGTCTGGTACGCAAGCTCTGCGTGCATTGCCGACAGGCGCGCCCGGCAAATTTGCACGAGCGCCGCCTGCTCAAGCTGAGCAGCGCATCGCAAGATCAGCTGTTCGAAGCGCGCGGCTGCACGGCCTGCGCTGGCAGCGGTTACAAGGGACGCATTGCGATCATGGAATTGCTGCGTGTTGATAGCGATCTGGACGAACTGATTGCCCGTCGCGCGAGCATGCGCGAACTCCGCCATGCGGCGCGCGACAAGGGCTTCGAGGCGATGGCCGACGATGGCATCCGCCGCGTGCTCGACGGCAGCACATCACTGAATGAACTGATGCGCGTGATCGACATGACCGAGCGCATCTATCACGCCACACACTGAGCGGAGGCGAAATGAGCTGCTTCGTGTATCGCGCCATCGATGCAAGCGGGCAGCGCCAGCAGGGGCGCATCGAAGCACGCAGCCTTGCCGAACTCGAGGCCTTGCTCAGGCAGTCCGGCCTGGAATTGATCAATGCGCGGCTTGCGAAAAGCTGGCCCTGGCCAACACCGACACGCAGCCTGCCGCTACGCGAGCGCATTCACTTCTGCTTCCATCTCGAACAGCTTGCACGTGCTGGCGTGCCCTTGCTCGACGCACTGCAGGATCTGCAACACAGTGCCAAACGACGCGAGACGCGCCAACTCATCGGCCGCGTGATCGAACGCATTGAAGCCGGCAGCAGCCTTTCCCAGGCCCTGCGCGCGCAAGGCAAAGCCTTCGACGAAGTATTCTGCGCCCTGGTTCATGTTGGCGAATGCAGCGGACAGCTGCCGCAAGTCTTGCAATCGCTCAGCGACTCGCTCAAGCGCGAAGACGAGTTGCGCGCCTTTCTCGGCAGAATCCTGATCTACCCCAGCATCGTCCTTGTGCTGACCCTGGCCGCCATCGTCTGCGCGCTCTTATTTGTGGTGCCTCAACTGACGCAGCTCTTCCAGAGCACCGGTCAGCCCCTGCCCTTGCAAACCCGCGCCCTGATCGGCCTGTCCGCCTTTTTGCAGCACCAGTGGCACTGGCTCATCACGGCGCTGCTCCTTGTCTCCTTGAGCATCATGGCCTGGCTGCACTGGGTTCCGCAGGCGGCGCTGCTGTGGGACCGTTGCATGCTGCGCATTCCGCAGCTGGGCGAGCTGTACCGCAAGATCATCCTGGCTCGCTTCGCCAAGCTGTTTGCCATCATGTATGCCTCAGGCATTGCCGTGGTCGATATTCTGGTGCTCACACAGGCGCTGGCCGGTAATCGCGCCGTGCGGCGCGCGCTGGAACAGGCCTCGACGCTGATTGCCGAAGGACAACAACTGAGCGTTGCGTTTGCCGCGGTCGATCTGTTCCCGCCACTGAGCATTCACATGCTGCGCATTGGCGAACAAACCGGCTCGCTGGATACCGCGCTGCGCAATCTGAGCTATTTCTACGAACGCGATGTCAGCGAATCGGTCGCGCGCTTCGAGGCCATGCTGGAGCCTGCGCTGAGCATCGTCATGGGCGCCCTGATGCTGTGGGTGGCGATGGCCAGCCTGGCGCCCATCTACGACATCGTGACGCAGATGAAAACCTGAACGGAGGACGACCGTGCTAGGCGCCGAGCAGTTTGTCCACTTGATCAGCCATGCCGGCCTGCGCAGTTTTCGCCTGCGCGGCAAGCAGCTTGAAGCCATTGCCGAATTCAACGAGCAGCCCGCAGAGCAAGCGCGCTTTAGCCAATTCGTAGAGACACATGCCCGCGCACGCCACAGCCTGCTGTTCGAGACGCCAGAACAAATCTTCCAGGACGAGAAGCTGCCACCAAGTCGCGGCGCCGATCGCCGTGCATTAATTGCGCGACGCCTGACACGCCACTTCCCCGTCGCGGACAATGCCTCGCCTGCGCGCTTCTGCCTCGCCTTGCCGCAGGGCAGGTCGCGAAGTGTGTTCTCGCGCAAGGCAGAGGAAGAGATTCTCCTCACCGGCCTCAGCAGCAAGGCCGGCGCAACGCTCGAAACCTGGCTGGCCTCGCTGCGGCAAGCCCGCGCGCCAGTGCGCGGGGTATGGAGCAGCGCACTGCTCTGCTCAGCGCTGCGCATGCTGATCTGCAAACAGGCCACACGCGGGCTGATCCTGCTGCTCACCGCACAAGGCATCCGCCAGATCTATTTCGACCACGGCCAGCTGCGCTTCTCACGCCTGGCCGCAGCGCCCGATTCCCCACTCAAGCACTGGGCGCCAGAATGCGTGCGTGAAGCACAGCAGATGCGCCTCTACCTTGGCAACCGGGGCTGGCTGGCCCACGACGAGGTACTCGATGTATTCGTGCCGCTGCCCGAAGCAGACATTGCGGCATTCGACCAAACCTCCACACAACTGCTCGCGGCAGATGGCAAGCTGCGCTTCCACTGGCGCCGCAGCGAGGAGATGTGCGCACAACTCGGCCTCCGCCCGACAGCGGCGGAATCCGCGGTACAAGAATGTCTGCTCAAGCTGACGCTGCGGAGCCGGGCGCCGCAACTGGCCGCCGCGCCAGATCTGCGCGCCGACAGACATCAACACGCTTTTCAGTACAGCGTGGTGCTTAGCCTCGTCCTGTTGCTCGGCAGCGCGAGCCTCGCTGGCCTGTGGTACGCGCAGGCGCTCGCGCTGGCACCGCAGGTCGCTCAAGCGCGAACCGAGACGCAAAGACTGGCAGCCCAGACACAGCAGGTGCAAACCGCACAAAAGAACACCCCCGAACACCTCGCCGCACTGCGCAGTGCCCTGCAGGGGCTTGATGAAGCCTCGCAGCAGCGCCTGGACCCACGCGGCCCGCTGCTGGCGCTGAGCCAGGTACTGGACGATTTCAAAGATGTTCAGCTGACGCAGCTGCGCTGGCAGGACAGCCGCTGGCCAGAGGCCGCCATCGCCACAGACCGACCCCGCCACATCCTGCAACTGACAGCAAAATTGCTGAGCGCAGCCGACACCGCGCCTGCGAGCAGTGCCGAGCGCATCCGCTCGTTCAGCCGCAGCCTGCAAAGCGCACTGGATGGCGAGCTGATCAAGCTTGAACTACCCCTCGATGACACGCCGGCGCGCGCGCTGCACAGCGACGAGCTGGTCGCTACGCAGGCTGCGCACTTCAGCGTGCAGATCAAGTTGGGGAACACCGTTTCATGATCTGGCCCGCAGACATCTCGAAACCCGCAGCAGGCGTGCTGAGTCTGTCGCTGCTGCTCAGTCTGGCCCTGCTCTACGCTGGCTTCAAGCTGCGTGCCGATGCGCAGGAGGAGTTTGCGCAGCTGCAGCGCGCCCAGCAGCACAGTGCCGCGCTGCTCCAGCAGGCGCAGCACGAGCAGTCTGCCATCGAGCAAGCACTGGCCCGCCTCGGCGAACTGCAGGCCCAAGGTATTGCCGGCAGCGCAAAACGCCTCCAATGGATGGCGGACATGCAGCAGCTGCGCCAAAGCATTGCTCTGCCGGATCTCGACGCCGAACTCGCCGCGCAAGAAGCCTTGCAGCCCAAGAGCGCCGGCAGCTTCCGGCTGCTAAACAGCCGCATGCAAATCCATGCCGCGCTGCTGCACGAGCTGGATCTGTTCACATTGCTGGCGCATCTGCACACTCGTCGTGATGCCCTCGTGGCTGCGCGACATTGCACGCTCAGTCCCGACCCTGCGCCAACCGCATCACACGCAGCACTGCGCGCCGACTGCGTCTTCGACTGGATCAGCCTCGGCACGCCCGAGCAGAGTGAGTGAGCACCATGCAGAACCGCCCAAGGCTGATGCTGCAGCTGTTGCTGATCTTTGCGGCGCAGTGCGCGCACGCGGCCGAGGATCTATCGGGCAAAAAGCTGGGGCGTCTGTTCACCACGGCCGAGCAACGCGCTCAGCTGGATTTGCTGCGCCAGCACCCAAAGCTGCGCAGCGTGCTTCCTGTGGAAGGCCTGGTGCGGCTCGATGGCATCGTGACGCCCGAGCATGGCCGTCGCAGTATTTGGCTCAATGGCCGGCGGGTGCCGGAAGAAGCAATCAGCGCTGCCGATACCGCGTCGGTACAGCTGCGTGGCAACGACGCATCCGGCCAGCGCCTGCGGGTCGGCCAGACACAACGAATCGTGCCGCTCGAAGCGGAGTCGCCGCCATGAGCCGGCGCATGGCGCAGCGTGGCGCGGTGGTCTTGCTGAGCATCCTGCTACTGGCCTTTCTCGCCCTGATGTTCGCCGGCCACCAAGTCGCCCAGGCCGCTGCACCGGGCGCGCAAAGTGTCCGGCCACAAGCTGCCTTACAAGAACAATTACAGGAACTCAAATACGCGCTATTGTTCAAGGCGATGACCGAGGACAACACGCCGGGTACCCTGCCCTGTCCTGACCTCGCGCTCAGCAGCAGTTGTGCGGCGAGCGTCAGCGGCTTGTCTGGCGAGCTGAGCCCGGCCGCGCTTGCCTTGCCCAGCTTCAGCAGCGCACGCAAGCTTTGCCTGCAATATGTCATCGCGCCCTCGCTGCGCAACAGCCTCGATACCGTGTGGCGCGGCAACGACCCCGCGCAAAAACGCATCAATCCGTCTTACGTCGCGGACCTCAGTCTGGTCGACCCAGCCAGCAATACCAACATCGCGACCTGGGCCGTGCTGCTCGCCAGCTACGAGATCAGTGGTAGCTGCTCGCTCGATGCGCTGGGCTTCCAGCTGAGCTATAGCAGCAACTCAGGCAACGCGCGCCTGCAAGGCAGTCGTGCCAGCGCGATCAATACCACGCTACTCACGATCCAGCGCGCTGACCTGCTGCAAGCGCTGTTGTTACAGGTGCTGCAGTCGGTCGATGTCGCCACGCTCAAAAGCTATCTGGCGAACCTGAGTCTCGCAAGCAGCACGCGCCTGAGCGATCTGCGCAGTGCCCAGCCACAACAATTCGACACGGCCTTGGCCAGCCCCGGTGTGATTGCCACGCTGGGCACCTGCAATGTCGATACCAGCAGCCCGCATCCACACGCCTCAGCCGTCAGCTGGCTGTGCTTCAACGCCTGGCATGACTACATTGTTTTCAATCCGCTCGATGCCTCGTTCAGCATCAGCGATGCGCAAAGCGGCCTGCAATGCACGCGTCGCAATGGCCTGTCCTCATGCGCTCGAGCAAACAGCTAGGCATGCGCGGCTTCAGCCTGGTCGAGATCGCCATCGCCCTAGTGGTGATCTCACTGCTTGCCGGCAGCTTGATGAAGGCCTTCCAGTTACAACTGGCCTTCGGCCGCAGCACACTGGCGCGCGAGCAGCTGCGTGAAGCACGTGAGGCCTTGCTCAATTATGCCGTCGTCAATCAACGCCTGCCCTGCCCAGCCAGCGACAGCAGCGGCATCGCCCAGACCAGCTGCAGCAGCACGCCGAAGGGCTGGCTACCCTGGCAAGAGCTGGGTTTGCCCGCACGCGATGCCTGGGGGCAGACACTGCGCTATGCGGTCAGCACAGCAATGAGCACAAGCGGCTTCGGCCTCGGCAGCACGGGCAGCTTGCAGCTCTATCAGGGCAGCAACCGCATGAACAATGACGAAGCCGTCGCCTTCGTGGTCTGGAGTATCGGTAGCGACGGACACGATGCCTCAAGTGGCAGCAACGCGGTTGTCACGGTGGAGAGCCCAAGTTCCGATGATCTGGTCGAATGGGTTTCGCGCTACCTGCTGTTTGGCAAAATGCTCGCCGCCGGGCGCAGCCTTTCCTTCGGCGCGGGCCCCTGATCAAGCCAGTACAGCAGTGCTTTGCTATGATCAGCCCACATGGACAAAGCACGCCCCGCCACTTCCTTTCTGACGCGCCTGCGCAATGCAGGCATCCATGCCGGAGATAGCGAAGAGCTGCGCCAGCAGAAATCCCTGCTGGTGTTCATGAGCGGCCTGATCAGCCTCGCCTCGATGATGTGGTTACTGGTTTACGGCTGGATGGGCTCGCTGTTCTCGTCCTGGCTACCTTTGAGCTTGCAGCTGCTGGTTGCGCTCAATCTATGGAGCTACATCAAGTTCGAGCGCTTCGAGTTGTTTCGCGCGCTGCAAATCGCGCTACTGCTGATCTTCCCCTTCATCGCGCAATGGTCGATCGGCGATGTCGTCTCGGCGTCCGGGCTGATCCTGTGGGGCGGGCTGGCGCCGATCTGTGCCTTGCTGTGCATCGGCATCCGTGAGTCCATCTTGTGGCTGGCGGCCTACCTGATCCTGACCCTTGCCACCGGCATCTCCGACTACCTGCTCGGCGACTTTGCTTCAGTGCTCGACAGCGAAGAAAAACGCCGCAGCGCGATGATGTTCTTTGCGCTGAATTTCGCCACTTTGTCGGCCATCATGTTCCTGCTGCTCCGTTACGCGCTGATCGACCGCGGACGTGCGCGCGCCGCACTGGAGACTGCACATACCCGGCTGGCGGCCGAACAGGCGCGCAGCGAACGCCTCTTGCTCAACGTGCTGCCGGCGCGCATTGCGGGGCGCCTCAAACAATCGGACGCCACCATTGCCGACGGCTTCGAGGCCGTCACCGTGATGTTTGCCGACATCGTCAATTTCACCGAGCTGGCAGCCGACATGAAGCCCGAGCAAGTGTTCGCCATGCTCAATCGCGTTTTCAGCAATTTCGATGAACTTGCTGAAAAGCATGGCCTCGAAAAAATCAAGACCATCGGTGACGCCTACATGGTCGCCGGCGGATTGTCGGGCGCGCGCGTCGATGCTGGCGAGGCGGTTGCGGCGCTGGCGCTGGACATCCACAAATGGTTGCGCAAAGACCAGGCAGGACGCAGCAAACCGCTGAAAATCCGCATCGGCATGGCGACCGGGCCAGTCGTTGCCGGCGTGGTCGGCAAAAAGAAATTCATCTACGACCTCTGGGGCGACACGGTCAACCTGGCCAGCCGCATCACCGAAGAAAGCCTGCCAGACGGCATCCAGTGCGATGCACGCACCTATCTCCAGCTCAAGGACAGGTTCAGTTTCGAAGGCCCCATTCCTTTCGACCTCAAAGGCAAAGGGCTGATCGAAGTGTGGCGCATGCAAGGTCGTCATTCGAACTAAATCAGCACCTGCATCAGCGACATGCGCGACGGTGAATTGATGACAAATCGCTATGTGAGATTTTGCACAGATCGTCCAGATTTCGACGCGCATTCATGAATTAGTACCGCTAGATCGACATTTCCAGCCCGCCAACTACTGGCATCATTGTTGCAGACCCCCAGCACCTACAACCAACACAGGGGTCGATGCAAAATGAGAATTCCTAAAAGCAAGATCGAAGCAGGCTTCACGCTGATTGAAATCGCCATCGTTCTGGTCATCATCGGCCTCCTGCTCGGAGCCGTCCAGAAGGGTCAGGAGCTCATCAACAGCGGCAAGGCCAAAGCCGTGATGGCAGACTTCCGCAACACCGCGACGATGCTTTCAGCATTCCAGGATCGCTTCCGTGCCGTGCCGGGTGACGACGCCCAGGCCGCCAACCATCTGGCTGGCGCCACGACAGCGGCCTCGGCCAGTGGCCAGACACCGGGCAATGGCAACATCGAAGGACTCTGGAGCTCGACCAGCGCCAGCGATGAAAGCGTCATCCTCTGGCAGCATTTGCGCCTGGCCAATCTGGCCCCCGGGGACACGACGGCGCCGGCCTCCGTCAGCGATCTCAACAGCTGGCTGCCGCGCAATCAGGAAGGCGGCCGCATCGGCGTCCAGAGCACACCGCTCATCAGCAACTGGAGCGGGCGGCAATTCATTTGCCAGGACAATATCTCCGGCCGCATCGCCCAACAGGTCGACAGCAATATGGATGACGGCGCGCCGAGCACCGGCAGCATCCGCTTTGGTGCTATGAACGGCAATAACCTGAGCCCCACCTCCGTCGCCAATGGCGCCAGCAGCAGTGTCAGCGGCAGCTTCAACGAAAGCAGTAGTTACGTGGTCTGCATGAGCTTCTGAGCCACCCGCTGCGGGCGCTGCGCGCGCCCGCAGGCTCAGGCGCCTTTGAGCAGCTTGAGTTCGGCAAGCGACAGATCAGCAGGGACGCCCAGCAGGACCAGCACATCACCGGACTGCAGTACCGTTTCATCCGAAGGATTGACGCCACGGATCCCACGCCGGCGAATCGCAGTGACCGTTACATTGATTTCCTGCAAGTGCAGATCCGAGAGCGCAACACCAATCGCGTGCGCGCCGGGCTGCAGCGCGATTGAATGCAGACGCTCCTGCAGCGCGTCCGGCCGATCAGCTGCATCGGAGGTGCCATGGAAGAATCCACGCATCACCGAATAACGCTGATTGCGGATGTCACGCACGCTGCGGATCACCCGCGAGAGCGGCATGCCGATCAAGGCCAGCACGTGGCTGGCGAGCATGATCGAGGTCTCCAGCATTTCCGGCACCACTTCCACCGCGCCGGCATTGAGCAAGCGCTCCAGATCATTGTCGTCCGCCGCACGCGCCACCACCGGCACATCAGGCCGTACGCTCTGCACGTGGTGCAGAACGCGCAGCGTCGCCTCGGTATCATTGAAGGACACGACCACCGCGCTGGCGCGCATCAGGCCGGCGGCCATCAGGGTCTCGCGCCGTGCCGAGTCACCGAAGACCACGGTATCCCCCGCCGCTGCCGCGCTGCGTACACGATCCGGGTCCAGATCGAGCGCCACGTAGCTCAGCTGCTCCTTCTCGAGGAAACGCGCCAGATACTGACCACTGCGCCCATAGCCGCAGATGATGATGTGCTTATCGGTCGCAATCGACTGTGCTGCCACGCGGGTCAGCTCCATCGAGCGCAACAGCCATTCCGAAGCGACAAAGCGCATCACCAGACGGTCGCTGACCTGCACGATCAGCGGCGCCAACAACATCGACAACACCAGCGCCCCCACAGTGACCTGCAGCGCTTGCGTCGAACCGATGTCCAGATCGCCGGCCAGGGTCAGCAACACGAAGCCAAACTCGCCCCCCGCGCACAGCCACAGGCCGCTGCGCATCGCGGTACCGGTTGGCGAACCCAGGAGACGGGACACCGCAAAGACGACGCCGAACTTGAGGGCAAGAACGCCGAGCAAAGTCAGCAGCACGAGCAGGAGATTGCTGGCGATCACGCCGACATCGAGGAACATGCCGACCGTCACCATGAAGAAACCCAGCAGCACATCGCGGAACGGCTTGATGTCCTCCTCGACGTGAAAGCGGAACTCGGTTTCCGAGATCAACATGCCCGCAAGGAACGCCCCCAGCGCCATCGACAAGCCCGCGCGCTCGGTCACCCAAGCCAGTCCTAGCGTGATGAACAGAATGTTGAGCATGAACAGCTCGGAGGATTTTCGCTGCGCCACCCAATGGAACCAGGGGCGCATCAGGCGATGACCGAGGAACAGCAACAGGGTCAGCACCACCACCGCCTTGAGGGCAGCCCAGCCAAGAATCGGCGCCAGATTGGCGCTCTTCTGGCCCAGTGCGGGAATCAGGATCAGCAAGGGCACCACGGCCACGTCCTGGAACAGCAGCACACCAAGCACCTCGCGACCATGCGGCGCGTCGAGCTGCATGCGGTCAGCGAGCAATTTGGACAGCACCGCGGTCGAGGACATGGTCAGTGCCGAAGCCAGCGCAAAGCCCGCCAGCGGGTCAACACCGAGCGCGATGCCGATCACCGTGCCAAGCACGATGCTGAGCAACACCTGCAAGCCGCCCAGGCCGAACACCAGACGTTTCATCGCGAAGAGGCGGCCCAGCGAAAACTCAAGCCCGATGGTGAACATCAGGAAGACCACGCCAAACTCCGCCAGATAGTGCGCCTGAGCGGTGTCGGGCACCAGCGCGGCGGCATGCGGGCCAAGCACGGCGCCCATGGTCAGGTAACCCAGTACGGGCGGCAGATTGAGGGTTCTAAACAGGGCAACGACCGCGACAGCGGCGGCCAACAGCAGGAGAATCAGTTCCAGGGCGTGGTTCATTCAGGGGTCTGCTCGGGGACAAGCGGATCGCTTTGGTATACTGCGAGGTCGCGACACGTGAAGCTATTGCGGTTTGACCGACTAGTAAACAGTCAAGGACAGATCCCACACTGCGACACATTATGGCTGGGAGTTTAACTTTCCCGGCCCGCCAACCCAAGCGGAATCACCACTGCATGAGTCCTGTAGCACCTTTGAGCAGCACGACACCTTCCCCGGAAATAGACCCGCAGATGCTGGTGCGACGCGCCCGCGATGTACTGCGTATCGAGGCGGCTGCCGTCTCGGCGCTGTCCGAGCGTATCGGCGACGCCTTCGTCAAGGCGGTCAGCATCATCCTCGCCAGCCGTGGTCGGGTGATTGTCAGCGGCGTCGGCAAGTCCGGTCACATCGCCCGCAAGATTGCGGCAACCCTGGCCAGCACCGGCACACCCGCATATTTCATGCATCCCGGCGAAGCCGCACATGGCGATCTGGGCATGCTGCAGCCAGATGATGTGCTGGTCGCGCTGTCCAACTCCGGCACGGCAGAAGAACTGCTGACCATCCTGCCGCATGTCAAACGCATGGGCGCACACCTCATTACCTTGACCGGTCGTGATGACTCACCGATGGCGCAAGTGGCCGACGTACATTTGAATGTCGGTGTGGCTGAAGAAGCCTGCACCCTCAACCTTGCGCCGACAGCCAGTACCACCGCAGCGCTGGCCATGGGTGACGCGCTAGCCGTCGCCCTCCTCGAAGCACGCGGTTTCGGCCCTGAAGACTTTGCGCGCTCCCACCCGGGCGGTGCGCTGGGGCGCCGCTTGCTCACCCATGTGCGCGACGTGATGCGTACCGGCGATGCAATTCCGCGTGTCTTGCCGGAGGCCAGTTTTGCCGAAGCCTTGCTCGAAATCTCGCGCAAGGGCATGGGCATGACGGCCATTTGCGATGCGCAAAACACGCTGATCGGCGTATTCACCGACGGCGACCTGCGCCGCCTGCTTGAACGAACGGACGACATCCGCGGTCTGAGCATCGCCAAAGTCATGCATGGCACGCCACGCTGCATCGCGCCCGAAGCGCTGGCGGCGGAGGCAGCCAGCATGATGGAACAGCTCTCCATCACCCGTCTGCTGGTCACCGACGCCGCAGGCGTGCTGGTTGGCGCACTCAATACGCAAGACCTGCTCAAGGCCAAGGTAATCTGATGTCTGACACGCTTTCCGCCCGCAACAAAGCGGCACAACTGCGCTTGATGGCCTTCGATGTCGACGGTGTGCTCACCGACGGCAGCCTGTTCTTCACGCCCAATGGCGACGAGATCAAGGCCTTCTCCAGCCTCGACGGACACGGCCTGAAGATGCTCGCGCAAGCCGGCATCGAGCTGGCCATCATCACCGGCCGCCGCTCGCGCATGGTCGAGCTGCGCGCAGCCAATCTGGGCATCACGCATCTGTTCCAGGGCGTCGAAGACAAACGCGCGGTGATGCGCGCCCTGCGCGAGCAGCTGGGGATCAGCCGCGACGCCTCCGGCTACATGGGTGACGACGTGGTCGATCTGCCGATCCTGCTCGACTGCGGCTTCGCCGCCACCGTTGGCGACGGTCACCGCTTTGTCCGCGAACACGTCGATTTCGTCGCCAGCGCTGGCGGCGGGCGCGGCGCCGTGCGTGAGCTCAGCGACTTCATCCTCAGCGCGCAAGGCAAGCTCGACGCCATGCTGCAAAGCTACCTCACGCAATGAACCGCCTCAGCTCACTGTTCCCGCTACTCATCGCCGCCCTGCTGGCCATCAGCGCCTACTGGCTGCAGCGCACCGTCAATGGCGAACGCGGACGCACCACCATCGCCAGCCGTGGTACGCCGGACACCATCATCGAGAACTTCCACATCAACAAGTTCGAAGCCGACGGCACCTTGTCGATGAGCCTCGAAGGTCCCGAGCTCAAGCATTTCCCGAGCGATGACTCGGCCGAGCTAACGTCGCCGACGGTGCGCTTCCTGCGCCCGCAACGCAAAAGCGAATGGCGCAGCGACAAGGCCGTGGTCACCGAGCAGGGCAATAATGTGTTGATGACCGGCCGGGTCAAGGGCATCGGCTCGGCCAGTAATGGCGAGCCCATGTACTTCGAGACCGAATCACTGACCCTGCGCTCCCATGATGAAGTCGCCAGCACCAATGAAGCCCTGCGCGTGACGCAGGGGCGCGAACGCATCGACGCCGGCAGCGGCGAATGGGACAATATCAATGGCCTGCTCAAACTCAAGCAGGTCGAAGCAACTCTTGAACATCGCGGACCATGACATGACTGCAGCCCGAACTTCTATTTTTGGCCTGATGGGCCTTGCCTGTGCCCTGGCCCTGAGCGCCACGCCAGTCAAAGCCGAACGTGCCGACCGTGACAAACCGGTCGTGATGCGCGCCGACTCGGCGACCTACGACGATGTGCGCAAGACGCGCACGCTGCAAGGCCGCGTGCGCATCACCCAAGGTTCTCTGGTGATTCTCGCCGACAAGCTGGAAATCAGTCTCGATGCCACCGGTTATGAGCACGCCGTGGCCATCGGTGGTGAGAACGGCCTCGCCCATTTGCAGCAAAAGCGTGAAGGCCGCAACGAGATGGTCTATGCCGAAGCCGAGCGCATCGAATACGACTCCAGCACCGAAATCGCCAAGCTCATCAAACGCGCCTGGGTGCACATGGGCAAGGGCGATGAGGCCTGCGGCGACTACCTCGAATACAACGGCCAGACCGAAAGCTACCGTGTGCTGAGCAACCCGAATGGCAAACTTGAGGACCAGCTGACGATGATCAGCCCCAGCAAATCGGGTCAAGCCAGCACCTGCGTGCGCAAAAAATAAGCGCCTGCTTCACCTCACAGCAAACGCCCGGACCCTTGGTCCGGGCGTTTTCGTTTGCACCTTCCACTGCTACATGACACGACCTGCATCAAGCGAAGCAGGCATTTGTCGCAGCGCAATGTTTTTGCCATCTTCACGGCGCAGAATCCGCCCAGACCATCCACCAAAGCACTGATAGCTATTGGTTTTATACTGAAACATAAAAATAACGCATCGCACAAAAAAACAACTTGACATGAAAGTTTTTCTGCCTAGAATTGGCATTGTGCATTGCAGCAAAAGTTTGGTTGGGTGTCCTGCAACGCCTGTTGTAGATGTGTTGTTGAAACCATTCACCGAGGAGATCACAAATGTCTTTCGCACCTGAACAATTCGCAAGCGCCAACAAAGCCGCCATCGAAGCCTTCCTGACTTTTGCCAACACCGCCTTCGCCAGCGTCGAACGCCTGGCTGCTCTGAATCTGAATACCGCTCGCAGCACGCTGGAAGACAGCGTTGCTACGACCAAGGCCCTGCTGGCCGTCAAGGACGTGCAAGAACTGGCCGCGCTGCAATCGAGCCTGGCCCGCCCGGGTGTTGAAAAGGCTGTTGCCTACGCTCGTGGTGTCTATGAAATCGCCACCGAAGCCCAAGGCCAATTCTCCAAGGCCGTCGAAGAACAAGTCGGCGAGCTGAACAAGAACATCGCTTCGGTGCTCGACAAGGCTGCCAAGTCGGCACCGGCCGGTTCCGACGCCGCCGTGGCTGCCGTCAAATCAGCTTTCGCTGCCGCCAACTCCGCTTACGACAGCATCAACAAGGCTGCCAAGCAAGTGGCTGAAATCGCCGAAGCCAATGTGGCTGCCGCAACCGATGCAACGGTCAAGGCTGTCGGCGCAGCGCCGGCAAAGACCAAGAAGGCCGCCTGAACCAGGCTAGCCTGAAATGAAAAGGCCGCCGGTGCAAACCGGCGGCCTTTTTGCATTCTGCAGCCGCTCAAGCAGCGGGCAGATCGCCCAGCTCACACCAGGGCGCGGCACGCGCCGTCAAAGCCTCGCGCATTGCCGCCATCGCCGCCTCAACAGCCGCCGGCTCGCCCTTGGCACCCAGATCGATATGGCGCGGCACGCCCTCGCCGCCGAGATTCGGCAAGCTGAACACCGTGACGCCAAAGCGCTCCTGCAGATCGGTCATCAGATCGATCAACGCGCTTTCATTGGTATCGAGCACGGCCAGCGAGGCTTCCGCCCAGGGCGTGAGGTGGTGCAGATGGGCGTAGTGCGTATCGAGCACGGCCTCCATCATCGGCCAGGACATCTGCGGGAAGCCCGGCAGAAACCAGTGCTCGCGGATGCTGAAACCGGGAATCTGGTTGAAGGGATTCGGGATGATCTCGCTGCCCGCCGGAAACTCGCCCATCGCCAGCTGCTGCGGGCCGGCTTCCACCCCGCGGCGGGCAAAGATGGCCTCGCGAATGGCGCGTTCGGCTTCCGGATGCAGGACGATATCCAAGCCCAGCGCAGCGGCGGCAGCTTGCCGCGTGTGATCGTCAGGCGTCGCGCCAATGCCGCCGAATGAGAACACCACGTCGCCGGTGGCAAAGCTCTGCTGCAGTGTTTCGATCAGCAAGGGACGGTCGTCGCCGCAGTAGCGCGCCCAGCTGAGCGCCATGCCGCGTGCCGAGAGCAACTCGATGGCCTTGGCCAGATGCTTGTCAGCCCGCCGGCCGGAGAGGATTTCGTCGCCAATGATCAGTACGCCTATGCCCATGAATACTCCCTCGCTTGAGCCTTAATTGATGTCGATGATGTGTTCGTTGGCGCGCGCTTCACGCAGCGCTTGCAACAGGAAATGCACGAAGCTCAACCCCGTGAGCGCCGGCACGAAAAGATTCAGCAGCGGCACATAGGCCAGCACGCCAGCGCCCAGCCCGAGGGCGTAGAGTTCGGCACGATGACGCGCCGGCAGAGCCTGGAGTTCATGCGCATCCGCATGCTGCATCAGCGCGTCGTAGCGATAGCAGCGCTGGTTGAGCCAGGCGCTCAAGCCAATCGACAAGAAGATGCCCATGCCCGGAATCAGCCACAGCGGCAGGCTCAGCAAGGCCAGCACGATGAACAGCAGGAGCGCCACCAGCGCATTGGTGATGCTGCCGATCTGCGTGCCACCGCGCCGCAACTGCAGCTCGGGATAATCGCTGGCGGCGACGCGTTCGAGCATCAGCGGCAGGGCGAACACCGAGATCAGCACGCTCGCTGTCAGCAAGGACAGCGGCACGAAGAGCAGCAGCAACAAGATATGTGCAAAGCCGGTCAGGGCCAGCGCCCATAGCGAGCCATCGGCAAACCACTTGCCTACTGCCGGCCAGGCCTGGACGTATTGCAGCAGCAGATTGGCGGTCTCGCCCCACACGGCCACCGCCAGAGCGATCCACAGGGCGAAAGCCAGCACAGTCGGCCACAAGAGGTGCCAGAGGATGTCGCCGCGCAGCAGGCTGTGCAGGGCGCGCAACCAGGCGCTCAGGATCTTGAACATAGAGCTCTTTCAGAAATATCAGGCACCAGCACGCAGGGTATCGACGACGGTGCGCCGCAGCAAGCCGCGCACGCCCAGCCAGCCCAGGGCTAGCACCGCGAGTACGGCCAGCCAGACGTAAAACACCAGCGCCAGCCAGTCCGGCCGGTATTCGATGTCGAAGACCTTGATCGCCAGCAGCTGCCCGGTGGCCAAGGCGCCCAGGCAGGCCAGCACGCTGGCCAGCACGCCGAGCACGAGGAACTCCGAGAGCATCGCCGCACGCAGCTGGGCATTGCTCGCGCCGAGCGTGCGCAGCACCGACAGCTCATGCGCGCGCTCGTCATGCGTTGCGCGCAGGGCCGACCACAAGACCACGGCACCGGCCAGTAGCGCAAAGCCGAACACCGCCTGCACGACGCGAATCAGCCGTGCGCTCAGATCTTGCACCTGGGCGATGATCGCGGCGACATCGATCACCGTCAGATTCGGAAAGGCCGCCACCAGGGCGCTGAGTGTGGCCCCCTGCCCCGGCGGCAGGCGGAAGCTGGTGATCCACGAGGTCGGCAAATTGTCGAGCACGCCCGGCGCCGCGCTGAAGAAGAAATTGACGCGCATCGAGTCCCAATCGAGCTTGCGGATGCTGCCCACCGTGCCGCTGACGCGCTGACCAGCAACATCGAAGCTCACCGCGTCGCCCAGACGGATGCCCAGGGTCTTGCCGACGCCCTCTTCCATCGAGAACACCGGCGCACGTGACTCGCCGTGCCAGGTGCCGGCGACCACCCGATTGCCCTCCTGCAAGACACTGCCCTGCGAGAGATTGAATTCACGATCGAGCAGATTGCGAGCGCGTTCTTCGGGGTAATCGCCCGGCGTCACCGGCTGGCCGCGCAGCTCGACCAGACGCCCACGAATCATCGGCAGCAGTTCGATGGGCGGCAGATTGTGAGTGCGGAAATACGCTTGCAAGCTATCGCGCTGATCGGTCTGGATATTGAGCAGGAACTGGTTCGGCGCATCCGGCCGCAGGCCGCGCTGCCAGCCGCGCATCAAATCGCCCGAGACCAGGCCGAGCAGCAGCATCGCCATCAGTGCCAGCCCCAAGGCCACGCTTTGCACCACGCTGGCGGCCAGGCGCCGATGCATCGCTGCCAGCCCGTAACGCAGGCCCCAGGGCAGCGCCCACCCGAACAGCTGGCCGCGATGCCGCAAAGCGCCCAGAGCCCCCAGGGCCAGACGCGCGATCAGCGCGAACACCGCGCAGGCAGCGGCAAACCCCAGCGCCACCCAGGCGCCCAGCTTGATGTCGCCCGCCATCCACAGGAACAAAGCCAGCAGCGCGAGGATGCCGGCCGCCCAGGCGCCCAGCACACTGCCCTGCATGCCGCCCCATTCGCGGCGCAGCACATGGATCGGCGGCACACGCGTCATGTGCAAGAGCTGCGGCGCGATGAAACCGAGTACCAGCACCAGCGCCACCAGCAAACCATGTACGACG
Source organism: Uliginosibacterium sediminicola (assembly GCF_039631295.1). NCBI lineage: Bacteria > Pseudomonadati > Pseudomonadota > Betaproteobacteria > Rhodocyclales > Zoogloeaceae > Uliginosibacterium > Uliginosibacterium sediminicola. The sequence goes on from NZ_JBDIVE010000002.1 coordinate 21,307, forward strand.
GGCAGCCAACTCGGCAGCGGCAGATTGGTCTGGATCAGCGAACTGGCCAGCGCGGCAATGCCCAGCTGGACGACAAAGCCCAGCGCGCAGCCAAGCAAGGCAACAGCCAAACCGAACACCGTGAATTCAGTCAGGAACAGCCCCAGCAGCTGGCTGCGCTGGGCGCCGAAGCAGCGCATCGCCGCGCAACCGTCGAGGTGGCGCTGCAGATAACGCCGCGCCGATAAACCGATCGCCACCGCCGCCAGCACCACCGACAACATGCCGGCCAGCTGCAGGAAGTGCTGGATGCGCTCCAGATTGCCGCGGATCTCCGGCCGCACGTTTTCCAGCGACTCCAGCTGCTGGCCGGCGCCAATCTGCGGCTTGAGCCAGCGCTCGTAATCCGCCACCGCCTTGGGCGAACCCGCCAGTTGCAGGCGGTAACGCACGCGGCTGCCTTCCTGGATCAGCCCACTGGCCGGCAGATCGGCCGCATTGACCATGATGCGCGGGATGAAGCTGAAGAAGTTGTTGCCGCGGTCCGATTCGAAAGTAATCAGGGCGCCGACACGCAGCTGCAGATTGCCCAGGCTCAGCGTATCGCCGACCTTCACATTGAGGGCGCTGAGCAGGCGCTCCTCGACCCAGGCCTCGCCCGGCGCCGGAATCCGCCCGGCCACCACGCCTGGCTGGCCCATCGCCGGCGCTATCTCGACGCGGCCGCGCAGCGGATAGCCACTCTCGACGAACTTGGCGCCGGAGAGCTGGGCCAGCTCGCCGGTACTGACCATGCTCGAAAAATTGACCGTATTCGCCGCCTGCAAACCGCGCCGCTGGGCCTCGGCGCGCCAGGCCGGCGGCAGCGGCGCATCCGCCGAGACGAGCAGATCGCCGCCCATCAATTGCGTGGCGTCGCGGCGCAGGGACTGTTGCACGCGGTCGGCAAAAAAGCCGACGCTGCTCAGGCTGGTCACCGCCAGCAACAGCGCCACGCCTAGCAAGCTGAGCTCGCCGGCGCGCAGGTCACGGAACAACATCTTCAGGGCAAGTCGGAAATCAGGCATCGGTCGGTATCGGCAAGGCGTCGTGACGTGTCAGTGCGGAAATCGCAGTGCTTGAGACAGACATCATACGTGGCAGAAGGTTTGCTAAAAATCAGAAATCCCGTTTTGCGACAGCCTATCTGAGGGTAAGCCCTTAGTCAGACAACTACGGAACAACCCCTAGAATATGCCACCCGCAAATGCCGAACAAACCGGCATGGCAACGCTGCGGAGACGATTCCGATTTGTCAGTCAAAGCCTTAGCAAGCCTGGACAACAGGCTCACACAGATTTGCCACCGAAAGAGGAGTGTCATGAAGCGCGTTAATGTCCTGAAATTCTCACTGCTACTGTCCGCCCTGCTGTCGGCCCAGGTTTTCGGCGCTGTCGAGCTCAAGCTCGGCCACTTCGCCGCTGACGGCACGCCGAACGCCATTGCCGCCCTGCAATTCAAAACCAATGTTGAAAAACGCACCAATGGCGAGGTGAAGATCAATGTCTTCGGCAACAACGCACTGGGCAGCCCGCCCGAGGTGCTGGAGCAAGTGATGATCGGCGCGGTGGACATGAGCCTCTCCGGTCAGGACCAGCTGGCCAAGCATTTCCCCTTCTACGATGTGATCAGCACGCCCTTCGCGTTCAAGGATTACGCGAATGCCGACAAGATCATCGATGGCGATTTCAAAGCCTGGGCCGATCCCGAACTGGCCAAGAAGGGCCTGGTGCATCTGTCGGATTGGGAATGGGGCTTCCGCCAGCTCACCAATTCCAAGAAGTCAGTGATGGTGCCGGCCGACATGAAGGGCATGAAGATCCGCACCCCGCCGGCTTTCGCCTACCAGGCCTTCGTTGAAGCCGCCGGTGGCAATGCGGTCACCATCGCCTTCCCCGAACTGGTGATGGCCATGAAGCAGGGCGTGGTCGACGGCCAGGAAAACCCGGTCGGCACGATCTACGCGCTCAAGCTCTACGAGACGCAGAAGTACATGACCATCCTCAACTACACCTACAGCTCGATGGTGCATGTGGTGAACAAGAACAGCTGGGCCAAGCTCACGCCGGCACAGCAGAAGATCGTCGCGGAAGAGTCGGCCGCTTCGGCAAAGTTCGCGCGCAAGACCGTGCGTGACGAGGAAAGCACCCAGCTCAAGGACCTCGAAACCAGCAAGGGCATCATCATCAGCCGCCCCGATCTGGGCGTCTGGAAGGCGGCCATGGGTCCGGCCTGGGACAAGGTCAAGGCCAAGGTGGGGCCGGATAACTTCACCAAGTTCATGAGCATCGTCGACAAGAACAGCAAGTAAGCCAGAACGGCGTTTGTCCGCCACGCGGGCAAACGCCAGCGCTTACCTGCACGCCTGTTCAACCCTCGTCTGGATGCTCTGCAACTCATGCTTACCCTGCTGATTTTCTCTGTCCTGCTCGTCCTGCTGGTCATCGATGTGCCGATTGCTGTCGCCATCGGCCTGACCGCCGTGATCTTTTTCGTCGCCATGGGCCAGGGCAGTTTCCTGGTCATGCTGCCGCAGCGCATGTATTCCGGCACCACCGGTTTCACCCTGCTGGCGATTCCCTTCTTCATCCTCGCCGGTAATCTGATGAATACCGGCGGCACCACCACGCGCATCTTCCGCTTCGCGCGCGCCCTGGTCGGCCATGTGCCCGGCGGGCTGGGCCAGGTCAGCGTGGTCTCGTCGATGATCTTCTCCGGCATGTCCGGCTCGGCGGTGGCCGATGCGGCCGGCCTCGGCCAGATCCAGCATCGCGCCATGGTCGACGCCGGTTACAAGCCGACCATCTCGGCCGCCATCGTCGCCGGCGCCTCGACCATCGGGCCGGTAATTCCGCCGTCGATTCCCTTCGTGCTCTACGGCGCGATCACCTCGGTGTCGGTAACCCAGCTGTTCCTGGCCGGCGCCATTCCCGGCGTATTGATGGGCATTGCGATGATGATTGGCATTTTCCTGATGGCCAAGCCGCGCGGCCTGCCCTCAGATCCACGCGCCAATTTCGTCGAAATCTGGACCAGCTTCAAAGCCGCCTTCTGGCCGCTGATGGCGCCGGTGATCATCATCGGCGGCATCACCACGGGCTTTTTCACGCCGACCGAGGCTTCGGTGATCGCCACCCTGTACGCTCTGGTGCTGGGCTTTTGCTACCGCGACCTGAAGTGGCGCGACCTGCCGCCCATCCTCCTGGCCTCGCTCAAGCAGACCTGTGGCCTGATGTTCATCATCGCCACGGCCAACTTCTTTGGCTGGTTCACCATTTTCGAGCGCATCCCTGACCAGCTGATCACCCAGCTCACCGCGATGGGTGCAAGCCCTGCCGGCTTTCTGTGGATCGTCATCGCCATCATTCTGGTGCTCGGCTGCTTTCTCGACGGCAATGCGATCTTCCTGATCACCCTGCCGATCTTCATGAAACTGTGCCCGCTCTACGGCATCGACATGGTGAATTTCGGCGTGGTGATGACCTTGCTGATCATGATCGGCAACCTCACGCCACCGGTGGGCATGTGCTTGTTCGCCGTGGAGAGCTTCGCCAAGGTCGGCATCTGGCGGCTGTCGCTCGAATGCCTGCCCTACCTGCTCGCGATCTTCGCCGTCACCCTGCTGTGCGCCTTCATTCCGGAGATCGCGCTGTGGTTGCCCAGCGTCATGGCCAACTGAACGACAAGGACACCTACTCCGATGCTGCAACTTTTCGCCTGCTTTGATCGCGCGCTACGCAAGACCCTGGAATGGATCTGCATCCTGCTGTTCGTCGCCATCGCGCTGATCCTCACGCTCAACATCGTCATCCGCTTCCTGCCGCTGATGTCGATGCACTGGTTCGACGAGATCCTCGAGCTGCTCTACGGCGCGCTGATCTTCTACGGTGCGGCCACCGTGTGGGTCACGCACAGCCACTTCAGCGTCGGCGACTGGATCTCCCGGCATATCGCCAGCGTGCGCCTGCGCTTTGTCTATCGTCTGATTGTCGAGCTTTGCTCGCTGGCCTTCATCGCCATCTTCTTCAAGTACGCGCTGGACATCACCCTGCAAACCGACGAGCAGACCACCGCTTTCGCGATGTCCAAGAAATGGCTCTACGTGTGCATGCCGATCACCGGCGGCATCATGCTGCTCTACAGCCTGAAGAACATGTACCTGGAGATGGCCAAGATCCTCAAGCCCGAGCTTGAGATCGACCTCGGCCGCGAAGACCTCAATCACTGACCCCAATCACTGAGCTCCATCACTGAGCCATCCCGATCTGCGCCGCCGGGCAAGGCAGGCGCAGATCGGTCAGCGCTCGCGTCCACGCGTATAATCCGCGCTCCACCGCACCCGGCCACGGCCTGTTGCGGCGTTCTGCATTTTTGTACGCTGCCCATGACTGCTCCCGCCCCGCTTCAGCTCATTCCGCGCATTGCCCTGCCCAAACCTGGCCAGCGCCTGGACTTGCCGCCCCTGCATGGTTCGGCCGATGCCGCCGTGCTCGCCCAACTGGCCGGTAGTGGTCAGAAGCTGCTGGTGATTACCGCCAATCCTCTGGATGCGCAGCGTCTCAAGGAAGAAGTCGCGTGGTTCGCGCCGCAGTTGCGCACGCATCTGCTGCCCGACTGGGAAACCCTGCCCTACGACACCTTCTCGCCACATCAGGACCTGATCTCCGAACGTCTGGCAACGCTCTACGCGATCCAGAAAGGCGAGTCGGACATCACCCTGGTGCCGGCCTCCACGGCGCTCTACCGCATGGCACCGCCGGCCTGGATGGCGGCCTACACCTTCTTCCTCAAGGCCAAGGGCAAGCTGGACCTCGAAGCGCTGCGCATGCAGATGACCCTGGCCGGCTACGACCATGTCACCCAGGTGCTGCGACCGGGCGAATTCTCGGTGCGCGGCGGCATCGTCGATCTGTTCCCGATGGGTACCGCGATGCCCTACCGCATCGACCTGTTCGATGACGAGATCGACACCATCCGCACCTTCGACCCGGACACCCAGCGCACGGTCTATCCGGTGCCCGAGATCCGCCTGCTGCCGGCGCGCGAATTCCCGCTCGACGAAAAGGCGCGCTCGAGCTTCCGCCAGCGCTTCCGCGAAGCCTTTGAGGGCGACCCGACCAAGAGCGTGATCTACAAGGATGTCTCCAACGGCATCGCCTCGCCCGGCATCGAGTACTACCTGCCGCTGTTTTTCGACGAGACCGCGACGCTGTTCGACTTCCTGCCCAAGGAACTGGTGCTGGTCACCCATCAGGATGTGCCCGGCGCCATCGAAGCCTTCTGGGCCGAAGCGCACAACCGCTACCGCATGATGGCCGGCGAACGCGCCCGCCCGCTGCTGCCGCCCGAGCAGCTGTTCCTGCCCGCCGAGCAGTTCTGGCTGGCGGCCAAGAATCTGCCGCGTTTGGTCATACACGGCGAAGCCGCACGAAGCGCCCCTCTCCCGCTTGCGGGAGAGGGGCTGGGGGAGAGGGCCGCGAGTGCCGCAACGCCCTCTCCCGGCCCTGCGGGGACAACACCGACGGCGCCGCTGCCCGAGCTGGGCGTCGAGCGCAAAGCGAGCGATCCGCTGCACAAGCTCAAGCACTGGCTGGCCAATTTCCCCTGGCGCGTACTGATCATGGCCGAATCGGCCGGCCGCCAGCAGACCATCCACGAATACTTCAATGAATACGGTCTCAAGCCGCAGGCCAGCGCCGATCTGGCCGGCTTCCTCGCATCCGACGCCAAGCTCGCGCTGAGCAGCGGGCCGCTCGGCAATGGCTTCGTGCTGCCCGGCGCCAATATCGCCATCCTCACCGAGAACGAGCTCTACTCGGCGCAGGCACGGCCGCGCAATCGCGGTCGCGAGGCGCGCAAGGCTTCGGTCGAAGGCTGGCTCAAGGATCTCTCCGAACTCAAGACCGGCGATCCGGTGGTGCACGCCAGCCACGGCATCGGCCGCTACCTGGGCCTGGTGCACATGGATCTGGGCGATGGCGACATGGAATTCCTGCACCTGGAATACGCCAATGACACCAAGCTCTACGTGCCGGTCTCGCAACTGCATGTGATCACCCGCTATGCCGGCGCCGACCCCGAGGCGGTGCACCTGCACGCCCTGGGCAGCGGCCAGTGGGAAAAGGCCAAGCGCAAAGCCGCGCAGCAAGTGCATGACACGGCGGCCGAGCTGCTGGTGCTCTACGCCCAGCGCGCCGCGCGCCCCGGCCACAAGTTCGATTTCAAGCAGCATGATCTGGACGCCTTTGCCGAAGGCTTCGGCTTTGAAGAGACGGCCGACCAGCTGTCCGCCATCAATGCCGTCATCGACGATATGCGCAGCGGCCGCCCGATGGATCGCCTGGTCTGCGGCGATGTCGGCTTCGGCAAGACCGAGGTCGCCTTGCGCGCCGCCTTCATCGCCATCGCTGACGGCAAGCAGGTCGCCGTGCTGTGCCCGACCACCCTGCTCGCCGAGCAGCACTACCAGACCTTCGCCGACCGCTTTGCCGACTGGCCGGTCAAGGTCGCCGAGATCTCGCGTTTCAAGAGCGCTGCCGAGCAAGCCGAGGCGATCAAGCAGCTCGGCGAAGGCAAGGTCGACATCCTCATCGGCACCCATCGTCTGCTGCAGAAGGACGTGGAATTCAAGCGCCTGGGCCTGGTCATCATCGACGAAGAGCACCGCTTCGGCGTGCGCCAGAAAGAGGCGCTGAAAGCGCTGCGCAAGGATGTGGACATCCTCACCCTGACCGCCACACCGATCCCGCGCACGCTGGGCATGGCGATGGAAGGCCTGCGCGAGTTCTCGGTGATCGCCACCGCGCCGCAGAAGCGCCTTGCCATCAAAACCTTCGTGCAGAGCTGGAGCAAGGGCATCGTGCGCGAAGCGGTGCTGCGCGAATTCAAACGCGGCGGCCAGGTGTACTTCCTGCACAACGAAGTCGACACCATCGAGAACATGCGCAATACCCTGGCCGAGCTGCTGCCCGAGGCGCGCATCGTCGTCGGCCACGGCCAGCTGCCCGAGCGCGAGCTGGAACGCGTGATGAAGGACTTCACCTCGCAGCGCGCCAACCTGATGCTGTGCACCACCATCATCGAGACCGGCATCAATATCCCCAGCGCCAACACCATCATCATCAACCGTGCCGACCGCTTCGGCCTGGCGCAGTTGCACCAGCTGCGCGGCCGCGTCGGGCGCTCGCATCACCAGGCCTATGCCTACCTGCTCACCGACGCCGGCGGCAAGCCCAGCGCCAATGCGCAAAAGCGCCTTGAAGCGATCACCATGATGGAAGACCTGGGCTCCGGCTTCTTCCTCGCCATGCATGACCTGGAAATCCGCGGCGCCGGCGAAGTGCTGGGCGAATCGCAGTCGGGCGAGATCCAGGAAGTCGGCTTCTCGCTCTACACGCAGATGCTCAATCGCGCCGTCAAGGCGCTGCAATCGGGCAAGACGGTCGATCTGGCGCAGCCGCTGGACGTCACCTCCGAGGTGAATCTGCACATGCCGGCGCTGCTGCCCGACGCCTATTGCAGCGATGTGCAAGAGCGCCTGACGCTCTACAAGCGCATGGCCAACAGCGAAAGTGCCGAAGAATTGCAGGACATCCAGGAAGAGCTGATCGACCGCTTCGGCGAACTGCCGCCGCAAGCGCAAGCGCTGATCGAGACGCACAAGGTCAGGCAGGCGGCCAAGCCGCTAGGCATCATCAAGCTGGACGCTTCAGAGACGCGCATCAATCTGCAATTTGAAGCGAACCCGCCGATCGAGCCGATCAAGATCATTCAGCTGATCCAGAAGAACCGCAACTACAAGCTCAACGGCCAGGACAAGCTGAGCGTGACGATCGGCTCGACGACGCTGCGTGACCGCGTCACGCGGATCAAGGAAGTGCTCAAGGCGCTCAGCTGAGCGCTGGCGCTGCGCCGCTCAAGCGCGCATCGCCGCTGCCGCCAGGGCGCGGTCAAAGCTGATGAGGTGTTCGCTCAGGTGCTGGTCGATGAACTGATCGAGCGCATCGGTCTGCGTGAGCGCGCCGCGCTGAAAGCAATGCTGAAGGTATTGCACCTTGTTGATCAGACGATCATGGGCGGCTTTATGCACCAGATAATCGGGATACTCGATGCGCAGCATGAGGCGCTCTTCGCGCTCAAAGTGCCCGACGGTGTACTGGATCAGCTCGTCGAGAATCTTGCCGACAACAACCTTCCCGAAGCCTTCACAAATCGCCTGCCGCAAGCGCTCGGCGACGCTGAACAGCTGCTGGATGGGTTCATCCAGCGCCGCATTGCCGACGCTTAAAGCCGCTGTCCATTTCATGACACACCAAACAAGCCATCTCAAAAGGTCGCCGATCATAACATCAGCCCCCTGAAATACTAGGGTTAACCACTACACCACTAGGGTGTAAGTATCAGAATCAGGGATAAACGGCCCCCAGCAGCGGCGCACGGCGCGGCCGACGCAAAACAAGGTCTGCGGAATGCGGATCAAACGAAGCGGCGGCCGGGACAGCCGCCGCGATCAGGACTTCAGGCCAATGGCCGACTTGTCGGCCGCCTGCGCGGCGCTGGCCAGCTCGCAATCGAAACGACGGATATGCTCGCTGAGCAACTTGCTCAGAAAGTTATCCACGCGGTCCGAAAGATTGAGAAAACCGTGGTGGAAACTGTGCTTGAGGTACTGCACTTCGCTGATCAGGCGATCATGCTCGGCCTTGTGGCGGGTGTAGTTGGCGTAATTCACGCGGCGCATGAAGTACTCCTCGCGTTCGAAGTGGCCCACCGTGTAGTGCACCAGCTCGTCGAGGATGTCGCCCAGGACATCGCGCTCCTGGCCTGAGCGCATGGCCTGGCGGAAACGCTCGACCATGCTGAACAGCTGTCGATGATCTTCGTCGATCAGCGTGTCGCCGACACTCAGATGCTCATCCCATTTCATGTGCGTCAGAGGAACTGATAAGCGCAATTGCGCAATATGTGAATATCGACAATCCCGGCCAGACTTATCTTGACGGCCATCAAGCACATTGCAATGCAGCATCGAATCCGTCCGGCGTGCGCGCGTAAACGTCAGAACGGGCTTTGGCGCATGCACCAAAGCCCGTTCCGGGATCAAGCACTCAGTCCTGCCAACGCGCTTTAACGTTCGACGAAGGCGCGTTCGATGACGTAGTCGCCCGGCTCGCCCACGCTCGGCGAAATCTTGAAGCCGCGCGCGTCGAGCAGATCAGCCGTATCGTTGTTCATCGACGGGCTGCCGCAAATCATGATGCGGTCGGTCTCCGGGTTGAGCGGCGGCAGGCCGATGTCGGCGGTGAGCTTGTCGCTCTTGATCAGATCAGTCACGCGGCCCTGGTTGCGGAAGGGCTCACGCGTCACGCTGGGGTAATACACCAGCTTGTCGCGCACCATCTCGCCAAACAGTTCATCGTTAGGCAGCTCTTCGGACAGGTAGTGCTGATACGCCAGCTCGCTGACCGTGCGCACGCCGTGGAAAATCACCACCTTCTCGAAACGGTCGTACACTTCCGGATCGCGCACCAGACTCATGAACGGCGCCAGACCGGTTCCCGTACCGAGCATGAAGAGATTCTTGCCCGGCTTCAGGTCGTCCAGCACCAGGGTACCGGTCGGCTTCTTGCCGACGAGGATCTCATCGCCTTCCTTGAGATGTTGCAGGCGCGACGTCAGCGGGCCGTTCGGCACCTTGATGCTGAAGAACTCCAGATGCTCTTCGTGGTTGGCGCTGGCGATGCTGTAAGCGCGCAGCAGCGGCTTGCCATCGACCTCCAGGCCGATCATCACAAAGTGACCATTGCGAAAACGGAAGCTTTGATCACGCGTGGTCTTGAAGGAAAACAGCGATTCGTTCCAGTGATGCACGCTGAGGACTTTTTCGGGCGCTACGACGGCCATGGGACTTTTCTCAATGAAATACGGACAGTGAATTTATAAGCCCAAGCGCGCGCCAAGTTAAGGTCGCAGGCCCTATCAACTCATAACAGCAGGTTATCCGCCCGCCAACAGAGGCAAAAAAGCCCGCCTGCGGCGGGCTTTTGCAGCGCTTGATGCGATCAGACCGCGCAGTAGGAACGCATGCGCAGCGACAGTTCGCGCAGCTGTTGCACACCGCTCTCTTCAGCGCGCTGGCACCAGTCCTGCAGTTGATGCAGCAGTTGCTCGCTGGAAGCGGAAGAACGTGCCCACAACGCAGCCAGCTCCTCGCGCATGCCGTGCAGCTGGGCCAGACGCGGGCTGTGCGCCAGCGCCTCGCTCAAATGCTCGCTCAGATGGGCGGGCAGCTTTTGGGCATCGGCCAGCAGCGCAACACGCAGGCGCTTGGTATCGAAACGCTCACCGTGCTTTTCGCGCAGCAGCTTGAGCTCACGGGCGTACTCCGCCTTGAGGCCGTCCAGATAACGGGTCATCACGTCATAGCGATGAGTGATCACGGTTTGCAGCATTTCGAGGTCGACCACTTTGCGCGTCTCACCCAGGCGCGGCACCGGAATCGTCTTCTTGACCTTGGCCAGACCCAGCACTTCGAGAATGCGGATGTACAGCCAGCCGATATCGAACTCATACCACTTCGCCGACAGCTTGGCCGAGGTGGCATAGGTATGGTGATTGTTGTGCAGCTCTTCACCGCCGATCAGGATGCCCCAGGGGAACAGATTGGTCGACGCATCGACACAGTCGAAATTGCGGTAACCCCAGAAGTGGCCCAGACCATTGATCACGCCTGCGGCCCAGAACGGAATCCAGATCATCTGCACCACCCAGATCAGCGCGCCCGGCACGACGCCGAACATAGCCAGATCGAGCAGCAGCATGAGGACGATGCCCAGCTTCTGATGCGGCGTGTAGATCGTATTCTCGATCCAGTCATTCGGCGTGCCGTGACCGAAGCGCTCCATGGTCTCCTTGTTGCGGCTTTCCTTCACATAAAGGAACACGCCGCCCCACAGCACGCGGTTGATGCCCAGCACTTGCGGGCTGTGCGGATCTTCCACGGTCTCGCACTTGGCGTGGTGCTTGCGGTGAATGGCCGCCCATTCCTTGGTGACCATGCCGGTGGTCATCCACAACCAGAAGCGGAAAAAGTGACTCGGAATGGCATGCATCTCCAGCGAGCGGTGCGCCTGGTAGCGATGCAGGAAAATGGTGACAGAAGCGATGGTGATGTGGGTGAGCCCCAGTGCGGTGATGACGTAACCCCACCACGGAAGATCGAAAATACCGGAAAACATGAAAGTCCTTTGTCAAGTTGCATCGCGATTGTACGTGATCCTAGACAAGCGACACATCAGGAAATTCATCGATTTGCAATGTTTATCGTGATGATTGCTTGACAACATCGCCGTGACAGCTCTACTGTGAGCCCATGACTGCGATCTCCACGATCCTCGCTCTGCTTCTCTCCCTCAGCCTTGGCCGCGCGCTGTCCCTGCGTGCCAAGCGTCAGCTGCTGCTGCGCCGCGCGCGCAGATAATCTTCCCCCCTCGTTCCGGTTTGACCCTTCACCCGCCCTCTGCGGCCGGTGTTGCCGTGCTTTGGCACTTTTCACTCGGGAGATTCACATGATCGACTTCTTCACGCTACGACTGCCCATCGGACATCCGGCCTCGAACTGGCTGCCGGATGTCCCTGCCCTGGCCATCGACACTTCCCGATACCGAACGCAATGGAGCACGCCCGCATCATGTTGAAGAATCCGTCTAGCAAGTACCGCGCTTTTCCCCCTGTCCAGCTCGCTGATCGCAGCTGGCCCGCCAAGACCATCACGCAAGCGCCGATCTGGATGAGCACCGATCTGCGCGATGGCAATCAAGCCTTGTTCGAGCCGATGTCGCCGGCACGCAAGCTGCAGATGTTCCAGACCTTGTGCCAGATCGGCTTCAAGGAAATCGAAGTCGCCTTCCCCTCCGCCTCGCAGACCGATTTCGACTTCGTGCGCAAGCTGATCAGCGAAAACCTGATTCCGCAGGACGTCACTATCGAAGTGCTGACCCAGGCGCGCGAACACCTGATCCGCCGCAGCTTCGAATCGCTCAAGGGCGCGCGGCGCGCGATCATGCACGTCTATAACGCGACGGCCGAGAACTTCCGCCGCATTGTCTTCAATACCGACCGCGCCGGCTCGATCCGCATCGCCACCGAAGCGGCCAAGCTGATCCGCGAACTGGCCGAAGCGCAACCGGAAACCGAATGGGTGTTCCAGTACAGCCCGGAGACCTTCACCGCGACCGAACTGGACTTCGCCCTCGAAATCTCCGAGCGCGTGTTCGAGATCTGGCAGCCGACGAAAGAACGCCCGGCCATCCTCAACCTGCCCGCCACGGTTGAAGTCGCCACGCCGAACGTGTTCGCCGACCAGGTCGAGTGGATGTGTCGCAATCTGTCGAATCGCGAAGCCATCATCGTCAGCGTGCATCCGCACAACGACCGTGGCACGGCCGTTGCCGCCGCCGAACTGGCGATGATGGCGGGCGCTGATCGCGTCGAAGGCTGTCTGTTCGGCAATGGCGAGCGCACCGGCAATGTCGACGTGGTCACCCTCGCCCTCAATCTCTACACCCAGGGGATCGATCCCGGCCTCGACTTTTCGAGCATCAACCAGATTGCCCGCGTGTCCGAGGAATGCACCCAGCTGCCGATTCACCCGCGCCACCCCTATGTTGGCGATCTGGTGTTCACGGCTTTTTCCGGCTCGCATCAGGACGCTATCAAGAAGGGCTTCGCGGTGCAGGATCCGCAAGGCATCTGGGAAGTGCCCTACTTGCCGGTCGATCCGCAGGACCTTGGCCGCACTTACGACTCGATCATCCGCGTCAATAGCCAGTCCGGCAAAGGCGGCATCACCTACCTGATGGAATCGGCTTACGGCCTGGTCATGCCGCGCCGCATGCAGATCGAATTTTCGGCCGAAGTGCAGCAAGTGATGGACGACACCGGGCGTGAGCAGGATGCCGCGGCAATCTGGGCGATCTTCGAGCAGCGCTATCTGGCGGCCGACTTGCCGCTGATCTTGCTCGCGCATCGTCTCGAAGAGTCGCGCGAACATCACGTGATCGAACTCGATGTGATGATCGATGGCCATCCGCGCCGCCTGCGCGGCGAGGGCAACGGCCCGCTGGATGCGGCTTTGCGCGCGCTCGATCTGCCCTTGGCGATCCACAGTTTCGAGGAGCGCTCGCTCGGTCAGGGCGGTGACGCCCGTGCCGTGGCCTTTGTCGAACTGACTCGTCCCGGCGTGGCGGGCAGCCTGTTCGGAGCCGGTTGTTCGTCGAGCATCGTCGAAGCTTCGCTCAAAGCCCTGGTCTCGGCGATCAATCGTGTCCATGCCCGCGACGCAAGCCTGCTTGCAAAGACTTTTAATCCGGCACAATAAACGGTCAATTCGCGTCAATTTCCCGCGCTGAATGGAACACAAGCTCGGCTAAAGTGGTCGAATTGCCAAATTTGGCGATTCGACCACCAACATGAGCGCAAGCACGCAACAGACCTTGACCCAGCGAGCCATCGGTGAATGCCGTAGGGCCATGCTGGAAACACTCACCGAGGTCTTGCAGATCTTCAAGTACGTCGACGGCAAGATCCTCAACGTCACGCTCAATGCAGCGGGCGAGCAGTTCGACCAGCTTGCTGGCCTGCGTGATCGCAAGAGCTTCGAATCGCAACGTGGCCTCACCGCCTCGCGGATCAGCCTGGTGCACGAGGAAGATCTCGAATTCTCGATCCGCCTCTCCGATCTGGCTCAGCAGTTGCGCGAGAACTGTGAGCAGCCGCTGTCCCAGCTGCACCTGCGCTTCATGACCCTGCTCGACCAGCAGGAAGCCGCGCCCGAGCAATTACCACTGGGGCCGGAGACGATCTGTAGCGCGCTGCGCGTGCTTGCCACCGAATCCAAGCTCAATCCGGATCACCGCATCGGCATGCTGCAGGAGATGCGCTGGCAGCTCACCAACAGCCTGCGCCGGCTCTACGAGGGCCTCAATACGCGCCTGGAAGAAATGGGCGTCGAGCAGAAGAGCTTCACACGCAGCCCGGCCGAACGCGCCAGCCGCGCCACCCTGATGCCCAACGCACTGACCAGCGCCGCCGCAGCACCCGCCGCAGCGCATGCGCTGGAGCCGCTGCTCGCGGGCGCGTTGCGCGAGCACATGATCAGCTGGCTGGAGGATCAGCTGAGCAACGGTGGCAGCGCCCAGATCGCGCATCAGCTCAGCCGCACCGAACTGGCCGGTCAGCTGCCGGCCGAATCACGCGCAGCGGTCGATTTCATCGAACTGGCGCTCGACCGCCTGGCCACCCATGACGACATCCCGGCGGTGGCCAAGCAGGCGCTCGAAGGCCTGCGCGTGCCCCTGCTCAAACTGGCGCTGCGCGAACCCCAGCTACGTGAAGAGGCCGAGCATCCGGCACGGCGCCTGCTGCTCGCGCTCGGTCGCGAAGCGGCGGAACTGCCCGTCGATGCAAGCCCCGGCAGCACCCAGCTGAATCTCATTGAAGCCTGCGTGTCACGCCTGACGCGCGAGTACAAGGAAGACACCCGCGTTTTCGGTGACATTCTCGCGGTGCTCGACAGCGCACGCGCCGAACGCCTCGCCGCGCTGGAGCGGCGTGCGCGCCAGCACACCGAGAGCATCGGCCGCGAAGAACGCAAGGAAAGTACCCGTCTGCATGCCAGCAAGGCGATCCGTGCACTCTGCGCGCAAGATCCGCCGCGCTTCGTGCGGCATTTTCTGGAGCATTACTGGAGCGTCCTGCTGCGTCGCACTCTGCTGCACTATGGTGAGCGCAGCGCGGAATGGAAGCAGTCGCTGAAAGTCGCCGATGCCTTGATCTGGAGTACCCAGGCCAAGCACGACGAGGCCGCGCGCGACAAGCTGGTCGAGCTGATGCCACGCCTGCTGCGCCACCTGCAAAACGGGCTGGATGCCATCGGCGTCAGTGCCGAGACACGCGACCGCCTGCTGGGCATGTTCAGCACGCTGCACGAGGATGCCCTGCAAGGTCGCGACGCAGAGGTGGCGGACAGCGAATCAAGCCCGGCGGCTGAAACCTCGAAACTGGAAAATGTCGCCGGCAGCGAGGATTTGCAGATCCAGCGCCGTGTCGGCTTCCAGGCCCATGAACCGAGCTTTCCGCCGGCACTCAACGAATTGTCCGCCGGCGCAGTGCTGCGCTTCGTGCGGGCCGACGGTCAGGCGCTCAGTGGCACCATCGCGCTGATTGGCCCCCAGCAGCAGGTTTTCATCTTGCTGACGCGCCCGGAAAACCAGCTCTTCGCGCTGACAGCAACCGAAATCGCCCACCAGTACGCAGCGCGCACCCTGAGCATCGCCCGCACGCCCCAGCTCTTCGACTGAGGCAGCGCGCGCTCAGTGCGGCGTGGTTTGGCTGGGGGCGATGGCGAGCAGCTTTTGCGACTGTGCCAGCTCGATGCCGGCGGCGCCAAAGCGTGCCAGCACGGTGCGCAAGATATTGGAGCGCGTCTCCAGCATGCCGCTGCGCGGATCAGCCACCCACACGCCCAGTTCGAGACGGAAACCCGCATCGGTCACCTCGGAGAGGAAGGCGCGCGCCAGCGGCTCGGCCATCACGCTAGGCTGCGCCTGGGCCACTTCCTCGGCGATGCGCAAGGCCTGCTCCAGATCGCTGCCATGCGCGACGGTCAGGTGGATCGCCATGCGCAAGCCGCTGCTGCTGAAGTTTTCGTTCTGCACCACGGAGGACACCAGCTGCTCATTGGGCACGATGAAATGAGCGCCATTGCCACCGCGCAACACGGTGTAACGCGTGGTGATCTGCAGCACTTCGCCACGCTGATCGCTGCCGACCTGGATCAGGTTACCGATGCGGATCGAGCGGTCGAGCAGGATGATGAAGCCGGAGACATAGTTGCTGGCGATCTTCTGCATGCCCAGACCGAGGCCGACACCCAGCGCGCCGCCGAAGACTGACAGCGTGGTGATGTCCAGCCCGACCAGGGACATGCCCAGCAGCACCGCGACGAACAGCAGCACCGCCTTGATCAGCCGCGAGAACACCACGCGCAGGCTGCTGTCCAGGCTGCTGGCGGCCTGCAGGCGCGCATCGGCCAGCCCGCTGAGCCACATCGCCAGGATCACCGTGACGAAGACCGTGACCAGGCCCTGCAGGATCTGCCAGACCGTGACATGCCCCTTGCCGACGTGCAGCGAGAAGCTGTCGAGCCAGTCGATGAACTCGGGCAGGATGCCCAGGATATTGAGCGCCACGCCGAACCAGATCAGGCTGGCCAGGCTGCGCTCGAAACTGGCCAGCGCGCCCGATGGCGCAAAGATCTGACGCAGCGCGAACACCAGCACACGCACGCCGACCATCGCAATCGCCAGTTCGATGGCAATGCGCAGCACCTGGCCGGACCAGGCAAAGCGATGGGTGACAAAGCTGCACAGCGTCAGCAGGACGATGGCGCACAGCGGGAAAGCCAGGCGCCGCGCGCTCTCACCCTTGAGCGGCGAGACATCGGCCGCATGGCGGCGGCGCAGGTAGCGCGCCAGCCCGGCGGCTACGGCGACGATCAGCAGAACCAGCACGATCTCGCGCAGGATCTGTGTCGACTGCAGCAGCCGCAGCCATTCGGACAGCAGCTCCATCAGCTCGCCTCGGCAGCGACCGGGTTAGCCTTGCGCGTCAGCACGGCGGCGAAAAAGCCGTCGGTGCCGTGCTCCAGCGGCGTCAGCCGCAGGCGCGTACCGGTATCGAGATTGATCTTCTGCGCGGCCAGCACAGCGCTGGCGGATTCTTCCTGAAACTCCGGATGCGCGGCGAGGAAGGCATCGACGATGGCGTCGTTCTCTTCGCGCAGCAGCGAGCAGGTCGCATACACCAGGCGACCGCCCGGCTTGAGCAGGCGCGAGGCGGAGGCCAGGATGCTGGCCTGGCGCTGCACCAGCTCGCCCAGGCCCGCTTCACTCTGCCGCCACTTGAGGTCGGGATTGCGGCGCAGGGTGCCAAAGCCGCTGCACGGCGCATCGACCAGCACGCGGTCCATCTTGCCGGCCAGACGTTTGATGCGCGCATCGTTCTCGTGAGCGATCGCCACCGGATGCACGTTCGACAGACCGGAGCGGGCCACACGCGGCTTCATGCGCGCCAGACGCTTGTCGGAAACATCGAAGGCATACAGCCGCCCGGTCGAGCGCATCATGCCGCCCAGCAACAAGGTCTTGCCGCCAGCGCCGGCACAGAAGTCAGCGATCATCTCGCTGCGCTTGGCGCCGAGCAGCACCGCCAGCAGCTGGCTGCCCTCGTCCTGCACCTCGATGCTGCCATCGAGGAACAAGGGGTGGCGCTGCAGCGGCGTGCGCGCGCTCAAGCGAACGGCGTAGGGCGAATAGCTGCCCGCCGCGGCATCGATCTTGTCGCTGGCCAAACGGCTCAGCAAAGCGTCGCGTTCAAGCTTGAGCGGATTGACACGGATGTCCATCGGCGCCGGCTTGTTCAGCGAATCCGCCAGCGCCAGCAGATACGGCTCTTCATACTGCGCCAGCAGGCGCTCGGCCAGCCAGTCAGGCAGATCACAGCGTTCGGCCAGTGTCGCCGCATCGGTGGCAGCGGCCTTGACCTCGGCCAGCCACTGGCGCTCGCCGGTCGACAGCAGGGGTTCGATCTGGCGAATCGAATAACCTTCGATGCGCAGCAACCAGGCCAGCACGAGTTTGCGCGGCCCGACATTGTCGCCGGCGACGCGGCGCAGCTGACGCAGATGGCGCACCACGCCATACACCGCCTCGGCGGTGAAGGCACGGTCGGCGCTACCCAGCTGACGCTGGGCGCGGAAGAAAGCAGACAGCACGACATCGGCCGGGTGCTGGAAATCGAGCACTTCGTCGAGTGCGGCAGACGCAGCATCAAGCTGCGTACTCAGGATTTGCGTGGCCATGGAGTCCGGAAACAGTCATCAAGCCCGCAAGTATAGTGGTTTTGCTCCAGCGCCCCCTCATTCACCGCTGCTGGGCGGCGGCGCCGTGGCCACGCGCTGGCCGTCGATCTCCACTTCTTCGGCTTTCAGGTCGTAGGTGCCGCCCTCGTCGGCAACGCGCACGCGCAGCGGCGCATTGCGCCAATCGACCGCCAGCCAGATATCGATTTTCAGCGCACCGCCGCGCCCTTCGGCATGAAAACGCCGCGCCGGCACGCGGCCCAGCGGCAAGTCGATATCTTCCGGCGGCATCTGCACCACGGTCACACGGCTGACCGAACCGCGAAAAGTCACCACGAAGATGTCGAAATTCGGCGTATCGCGTGGCTGCAAACCCATGAAATGCATCAGCGCGAGCATGTCCAGGGCGTAGCCACCGGTCGGCACTTCGCGCGCATCGCCGCGCCGCAACTGGTGCACACGCGTGCCGTCGGCATCGAAAGTGGTCTCGTAAGCGGATTTGTTGAAGGTCTCGCGGAACTGCTCGGACACCGGCCGGCCGGCCGCGATGTGGCCGCTCGACTCCTGGCGCAGCAGCTCGCCCTTGATCGCCACCGAGCCGCGCAGGCTGGCGCTGAACTGCGCATCATCATGCGACCAGGTCTGCTCGGCCGAGACGGCGAGGCCGAAATAGCTCGATTGGTAGCGCACCCGCCCCTGGCCGGCCCATTGCGCCAGATCCAGCGCCGGCTCCGCGGGCGCAGCACTGGCCTCGGCAGGCGCTGCGCTGGCTTCAGCGAGAACCGGCGAAGCCGGCGTATCAGGCGCGCTGGACTGCGCGTCCGGCGGCAAGGCGGCCACTGGCGCAGCCGCGGTGGCTTCGGCCACCGGCAGGCGCGGCGCCGGCTTGTGCGGGCGGGCCGGCTTGGGCGCGGCGGCGCTGGGGGCCGGCACGGCGACCAGATGTGCGCTGAGTGGCGACGGCGGCTCCGTCGGAGTGTCTTCAAACCACGGGCCGCCGGGCATCAGCAAGGCAGCGCCATGTACCAACAGCGAGGCTACAACAGCCATCCCGAGTACTCGTGGCGGCCGCATGTGCGTAGGCCTCAGTCGCCCAGACTGGTTTCTACCCGCGGCACGCTCCAGCCCTCGGCGCCTGCTACGGCATTGGCCACGCAGGCACGGCCGTCGCGCAGGCTGATGCGCCCTGCGACGAACCAGCTGATCGCCTGCGGATAGATGCGATGCTCTTGCGCCAGCACGCGCGCCGACAAGCTTGCCTCGTCATCCTCATCGTGCACCGGCACGGCGGCCTGGATGATGATCGGGCCGCAGTCGAGCTCGGCGGTCACGAAGTGCACCGTCGCGCCATGCAGCTTGACGCCGGCCTGCAGCGCCCGCGCATGGGTGTGCAGCCCCGGGAAGGACGGCAACAGCGAGGGGTGGATATTGATCAGCCGGCCGAGGTAATGGGTGACGAAGCCAGCGGTCAGCACGCGCATGAACCCGGCCAGCACGACCAGGTCCGGCGCATGGCCATCGATCAACGCCATCAGCGCCGCATCAAAGGCTTCGCGCGAAGCAAAGGCCTTGTGGTCGAGCACCGCCGTAGCGATGCCATGTTGCTGCGCAAAGGCCAGACCGCCGGCATCGGCGCGATTGGCCACCACGGCGGCAATGCGCGCGCCAGCGATCTGACCGGCTTCGAGCGCACGCACGATGGCCTCCATATTGCTGCCACGGCCAGAGATCAGGATGACGATGTTTTTCATGGAATCAGGTCTTTACGAGCAGGCATCAAGCCTTGGCCGCCTCGCGGCGCGCCTTGAGCCAGGCGAAGAATACCGGCAGCAGGGACACTCCGATGATGCCAAACACGAACACGCTGAGGTTCTTGCGCACGAAGGGAATGTTGGCGAAATAGTAGCCCGCGTAAGTCAGCGAGCCGATCCACAGCGCGCCGCCGAACAGGTCGAGCACGACGAAACGGCGGTAGTCCATGCGCCCGATGCCGGCCACGAAGGGCGCAAAACTGCGCAGCAAGGGGATGAAGCGCGCCATGATGATGGTCTTGCCGCCATGCTGTTCGAAGAACACCTGGGTGCGGTCAAACGCCTTGCGATTGAACAGTTTCGAGTTCTCCCAGCGAAACACCCGCGGGCCGACAAAGCGGCCGATCCAGTAATTGGTGTTGTCGCCCAGCACCGCTGCTACAAAGAGCAGCAGCGCCAAGGTATGCACGTCCATATTGCCGGTTGCCGCCAGACCGCCGGCCACGAACAGCAGGGAGTCGCCCGGCAGGAAGGGCGCAATCACCAGACCGGTTTCGCAGAAGATGATGGCGAACAGCACCAGATAGATCCACTGTCCGTATTGCGCCGTTAGCGCAGCCAGGTGCACATCAAGGTGCAGGATGATGTCGAAGAATTGCGTGAAGAGCTGGATGATCAGTTGCACGGCAGAGTCCAAGGCAGGCCGACGAGGGCAAAGGCCGCCATGATAGCCGCAGCGGGCGCCGCACGGACAGCAAGTGCCGAATCAGCCCTGCAGCCGCGTCGCCAGCCAGGCCTCGAACTGCTCGGCCGGCATCGGATGACCGAAGAAATAACCTTGCATCTTCTCGCACCCCATCGCGATCAGTGCGTCGCGCTGTTCGACGGTTTCCACCCCTTCGGCCATCAGGCTCATCGAGCGCGCAGCGGCCAGCATGACAACGGTCGCCGCCATGGCGTGATCAGCACGCGAAGAATCGCTCTCGACGCCCAGCTTTTCGACGAAGGAGCGGTCAATCTTCAGCTGATCCGCCGGCAAGCGTGCGATCTGGCTCAGCGACGAAAAACCGGTGCCGAAGTCATCGATCGCGAAATGCACGCCCGCACGGCGCAGCTCCTCGATCTGGCCCATCACCTGGGCGTGATCTTCGAGAGCAATCGATTCGGTGATCTCCAGCACGACCGCCGAAGGCGCCACGGCATGGTGCTCGATCAGGCGCAGCACGCGGCGCGCAAAGTCCTCGTTGCGGAACTGCACCGAGGAAACATTGACGCTCATGCTCAGCGCCAGACCCTGTGCCTGCCATCGGGCCAGCCGCGCCAGCGCTGCGTCGAGCACCCACAAACCCAGCTCGTTGATCAGGCCGGTGCGCTCAGCCAGCGGAATGAATTCGTTCGGCGGCACCAGGCGCGCGGCATCGTTGCGCCAGCGCAGCAGCGCCTCGACGCCGACCAGCTCGCCGTCACGCGCATTGATTTGCGGTTGATAGACCAGACTGAGCCCGCGCTTGAAATCGATTGCCGCACGCAAGCCGTGCAGCATCGACACCCGCGTCTGCACATCGTCGGACATCGCGCGCACGAAATGGCTATGCCCGCTGCCGCCCGAATTGCGCACCTGATTGACTGCCAGATTGGCGCTGCGCAGCAGTTCCACCGCACCGCCATGACTCTCCGCAACCTGGGCCAGACCGACGCGCAAGCTCACCGAGAGCACATGACCCTGCACGTAGAAAGGCGCGTCGAAGGCGCGCCGGATGCTCAGCGGATCGATGTACTGGGTCGGCCCGAACAGCGCGAACACATCGCCGGCGATGCGCGCGCACAGCACATGCGCGCCGGCCACGGCGCATAACCGCCGCGCCACGGCGCTGAGCAGGCTGTCACCGCAGCGGTGACCGAGCGCATCGTTGATGTCGGAGAAGCGCACCACATCGACAATCGCCATGCAGCGCGGAATGTCGGCATGCGAGAACAGATCGTGATCGACATCGGCCAGGAAGCGCGCGCGATTGGGCAGGCGCGTCAGCGCGTCGAAGGAAGCGTGAAAATCGAGCTGCTCGAAGAGCATCACATTGCCGAAGGCCACGGCGATATTCGCCGCCATCAACTCCAGCAGGCGGCGCGTCAGCTCGTCGAGTACATTGCCGGTGTGGAATACCGCCACCGCCGCTCGGCGCTCGTTGCCCAGCCACAGATAGGCGCAGCTCTGGTCGAACAGGCTGCAGCGCTCCAGCGCGCAACGCTCGATCATGCCGCGCAGTTGCGGCTCGCAGAGCTGGGCCACGGCGCTGCCACGGCAGTGCTCGTAGCGACCGCTGGCGTCCAGCACGCGCAGCGGCGCCTCGCCCTCAACCGTGACCTCGGTCGCGCAGAACGCGCCGTCGTTCTCGCATTCGAGCACCAGCGCGAGCTGGCGCAGCAACTCGGCGCCAAAGGCCTGCGGCGCCCGCACACTGGCCATGCGCTGACCCGCTTGCACGACGCGCGCCATGCCACGGCTGATCTGCGCATTGCCTTCGAGCTGCGCGTAGGCGCGGATCGCCGCCGTCAGCGCAGTCAGCAAGCGCGCCTGGGTCAGTTCGGACTTGGTCCGGTAATCATTGATGTCGCTCTGGCGAATCACATCCAGCTCGGGCGCGTAACCGGGCTGGCCGGTGCGCAGGATGATGCGCAGATTGTGCAGGCCCAGCTCCTGACGGATGCAGCTGACCAGACGCAGGCCGGCATCCGGCGCTTCCATCACCACGTCAATCAGGGCCACCGCAATACCGTGCTCCTGACGCAGCATGGCCTCGGCTTCACGGCCACTACTGGCGTGCAGCAATTCGATTTCGATGCCATCGATTTCCGCGCCGCGCAGCGCAAAGGCGGTGGCGGTGTGGACTTCAGGATCATCATCAACGACCAGCACACGCCAGCGCCGTACAGCGCTCAGCGCGGACGCAGCCTCTTCGTCTGCTTCCGCCTGCTCGTCGGCGAACACCAGTTCATCGTCGCCCGGATCAGCATCGGACGTGGCGAAAGATGAGCTCAACTGGCTCAGTACCGATTCGACACGCGCCGGCTGCAAGACGCCTGAGCTCATCAATTCTTCTCTCCCGCACACGGATGGCGTCGCTCATTCATACGCTGCATCGGCCTCCCCGCAAACCAAGGCAGCGCAACTTAGAGCTGTTCACGGTCGCAGCACACTGAAACTGAAGCCGCAGCACACATCTATCGGCGCGAAAATTGTGAACAGTGTGTGGTAATGCACACGCCGCCATGAATTCACACGCCTGCACTGGACGCCGCCGCTTGATCACAGAAGCGTGCAAGACGCACATCCAGCTCACTCAAACCATTCAGTGAATGCGTCGCCAGAATAATGTGTACACGGTTGTAGACGTTTGACCACTCAGGATGGTGATCAAGCCGCTCAGCCATCAGGGCGACACGGCTCATGAAGGCAAAAGCGACATTGAAGTCGGTGAAGCGGAATTCACGCTGCAGCGCCTCACGCCCTTCGACCAGCCGCCATTGCGGCAGCTGTCGCAACACCTGCTCGATTTCCTCGACAGTGAGTCTTGATGCATTCATGCCCGCCACGCCCCGAAACTCGCCCATCTGTCTCGCCAGGCTCCGGCCTGCCGAGCAGTGGCGCCGAAAAAGCGTGACATAGTTCAAAGAAATGCACGAAAAAGCCCCAAGCCTTTGGTGCAACGCAAAAACATTCTAGCAGTGGATTTGCCCGCCCGCCTGCTATCAGGCAATCACCAAACGAGATTGCGCCACGGCTTAGCCGTATGCCTGCGAAAGCAGACCAGCTCAGGGGCTCACGGCAACGAGCGTTTCAAACACCTTGCCACATCACGCTGCGCGCGCGCGGCCCCCACCGTCCGGAGAGCGCCCAGAGCATCAAGAGCTTTTCGTGAATAAATCGAATTTGTTATTTTTTACATGCACTTGCAGCATTAAATCTGAGTAAATCCGCCTTGACGTTTGAATAATTCATAACCACACTCCGGCCACACATCGCGGATCCACTACCGCTTGATAGGCAAAACCGGAGCAGCGGCAAACCGCCACAAAGCACAATCCAGGGTGTGTTGCAGCAGAAGATGTTCCAAGATTCAGCAGCATAAAACCTAAAATCAGGAGACAACTATGCAATCGAAGCTTCTTCTCGGCCTGTTCCTTGCCGCCGTTCTGACCAATGCCAATGCCACCTCGACCATCTCCGGCACCTTCGACGGTGGCGGCAAGACCTATGGCACCTCCTGCTCGGGCGACGGCGAAAGCCAGGATCCGGTGTTCACGCTGAAAAACGGCGCCACGCTGAAGAATGTCGTGATCAAGGCCGGTGCCGCTGCGGACGGCGTGCACTGCGTCGGCAACTGCACGATCAGCAATGTGAAGTGGCCTGACGTCTGTGAAGACGCCGCCACCCTGGAAGCCGGCGCAGGCGCCAGCACCATGACGATTACCGGCGGCTCGGCAACCGGCGCGAATGACAAGGTGTTCCAGCACAATGCGATCAAGGGCACGATCTCGATCAGCGGCTTCACTGGCGGCACGATGGGCAAGCTGGTACGCACCTGTGGCGACTGCTCCAGCAATGGCGGCCCGCGTTACATCAAGATCAGCGACACCACCCTCAACAACAAGCCGAGTTCCAGCGTTGTCGGTATCAACAGCAACTATGGCGACAAGGCCACCATCCGCACCCTGACCGTGCCGAAGGGTACCAAGGTGTGCGTGACCTACAAGGGTGTCGTCAAGGGCAACGGTTCGGCCAGCTCCATCGGCGAAAAGTGGAACGACGCCAACTGCGACGTCAAGACCTCGGACGTGACCTACAAGTAAGTCTCGGGCAGTCCTGCCGTACCAAGCCCCTTGCTCCCGCGAGCAAGGGGCTTTTTTGCTGTCGCGCAGCCTGTGCTCTCTGCCCGGCCGCCGCATTTGTTATGTTCACGCCTCTGCCCTCTTTTCGAACGTCCAACGAATGAGCAAGCGCAGTCCTTATCCGGCCCGCCCGGCCACGCGCCCCGACCCGCTGGCGGGCTTCCTCAACAAGGCGCTGCAACTGCACCAGCAAGGCCAGCTGGCTGAAGCCGAACAGCTCTACAGCTACATCCTCGGCAAGCAGGCCGGGCACTTCGATGCGCTGCACATGCTGGGCGTGGCGCGCCTGCAAAGACAGCAGACCGCCAGCGGTGTTGAACTGATCGAAGCGGCGCTGCGCATCCGGCCCCAGGCGGCCGATGCCTGGAACAATCTGGGCAATGGCCAGCTCCAGCTCGGCCAACAGGCCGCAGCGCTGGCAAGTTTCGAGCAGGCCATCGCCCTCGCGCCGACCGACGCCAATGCCCACTACAACCGTGGTCTGGCCTTCGCCGGCCTCGGCGAACACGCAGCGGCGCTGGCGGCCTTTGACGCCGCCCTCGCCCAGCAGCCGCGCCATGCCGAAGCCCACAACGCGCGTGGCAATGCGCTGCGCAAGCTGCAACGCTTCAACGAGGCGCAGCAAGCCTATGCGGCCGCCTTGGCACTGCGCCCCAGGTTCGCCGATGCGCTGAACAATCTCGGTCTGCTGCGTGCGGCACAAGGGGACTACACGACCGCGCTGACGCATTACGCAGAAGCGCTGGCGCTGCGTAGCAGCTATCCCGAAGCACTCAATAACCGTGGCAATGCCTTGCGCGAACTCGGCCAGCACGCTGCCGCGCTGGAGAGCTTCACCCAGGCGCTGGCCCTGCGCCCGCACTACCCGGAAGCGCTCAATAATCGCGGCAATACCCAGCTGGCGATGCAGCAGGCCGAGGCCGCACTGGCCGATTTCGACGCTGCCCTGGCACAGCGCGAGGACTACGCCGACGCCCTCAACAACAAGGGCCTGGCGCTCGCCGCACTGAGCCGCTGGGAGGCTGCGCTCGCCTGTTACGAACAAGCCCTGCAGCACAAAGCCGATTACCCCGAAGCACTCAACAACCGTGGCAATGCGCTCAGCGCGCTGGGCCGCCACCTCGACGCCATCGACAGTTTCGACCGCGCCTACCAGCTGCGTGCCGACTACATCGATGCCCTCAACAATGCCGCCAGCACCCTGCTCGATCTGCGCCGCCCGACAGAGGCCATCGCGCTGATCGAGCAAGTGCTGGCCAAAGCGCCGGCGCACCAGGCCGCACAGAGCAATCTGGCCCTCGCCCGCTGCCAGCAGGCACGTTTTGCCGAGGCGCTGGAAATCTATGATCGCTTGCTCGCCGAGACGCCCGATGATCACGAGTTGCTCTGCGCGCGCGGCACCCCGCTGGCCGCCCTGCACCGCTACGACGAAGCCTTCGACAGCTACCAGCGCGCGCTCGCCCTGCGGCCGGACTACGCCAGCGCACACAATAATCTGGGCGTCACCTGCACCCTGCTGGGACGCCATGATCAAGCCCTGCAGCACTACCAGCAGGCGCTCGCCGTGGCGCCCGAGCATGCCGGTGCGCAGCTCAATGTCAGCGTCACCGATCTGCTGCACGGCAATTGGGAAGCCGGCTTTGCGCGCTACGCATGGCGCTGGCGCCATCGCAATTCCGAAGCGCCGCTGCAACTGCCCTGTCCGCAATGGACCGGCGCGGAAGCGCTGCAAGGCCGGCGCATCATCCTGTGGTCCGAACAGGGCTTGGGCGATACGCTCCTGAGTAGCCGCTTTGTCGCCGATGTCGCGGCGCGCGGCGCCGAGGTGATCCTCGCCGTGCAGGCGCCCCTGGTCAGCCTGCTGCGCTCGCAGGCGGGCGCCGCCGAGGTGCTGGCGCGCGATGACCGCCTGCCCGTGGCGGACTTCCACTGCCCGCTGATGAGCTTGCCGGCAGCGCTGGGCGTCCGCCTGGAGAGCTTGCCACGCATCGACGCGCACCTCGCCGCACCGGCTGAGCGCCAGCACTACTGGCAACAGCAGCTTGGCGGCCGTGCCGGTCTGAAAGTCGGGCTCTGCGTCTCCGGCAATGCCAAGCAGGCCAATAACCACAACCGTTCGATGCCGCTGGCGCAGCTGGCCGCGCTGCTGGACTGCCCGGCGGACTTCTACCTGATCCAGAAAGATCTGCCCGCCAGCGACGAAGCCTGGCTGGCCGCGCATCCGCAAATCCACGACCTGCGCGCGCACTTGCATGACTTTGCCGAGACGGCGGCGATCATGCAGGCGCTGGACCTGGTGATCAGCGTCGACACCTCGGTCGCCCATCTGGCTGGCGCGCTGGGCCGACCAGTGTGGATCATGCTCTCCTACGCCGCCGACTGGCGTTACCTGCTCGATCGCCGCGACAGCCCGTGGTTTCCCAGCGCCCGCCTGTATCGCCAGAGCCGGCCGGGCGACTGGGATACACTCGTCAGCGAACTCGCCAGCGATCTGCACAGCCACGCACAAGCATGAGCAAGAAAACCCCCACGCCCGCGCGCGGCACTGGCCGCGACCCGGCCGCCGCGCTGTTCGCCCAGGCCATGGCCCTGCATCAGCAAGGCCGTGTCGCCGAGGCCGAAGCGGCCTATCGCCAGATCCTCGCTGCGCAGCCCGCTCACTTCGACGCCCTGCATTACTGCGGCGTCGCGCAGATGCAGCTGGGCAATACCGAGGCCGGCGTAGCCTTGATGGAGCACGCTCTGCAGATCCGCGAGAGCGCCGACGCGCTATCGAATCTGGCCAATGGCCTGATGCGCCTGAACCGCCATGCCGATGCGCTGGCCAAGCTGGATCGCGCCCTCGCCCTGTCCTCACGGCAACCAGCAGCGCACACCAATCGCGGTCTGGCGCTGGCCGCGCTGGGCCGCCATGAAGAGGCTGCCGCCGCGCATCGCAAGGCGCAGCAGCTGCAGCCGGTATTCCCCGAGGCGCTCAATAATCTGGGCAATGCGCTGCGCGCGCTGGGCCGACATGAGGAAGCCATCCAGGCCCTCAACCGCGCACTGGCGCAACGCCCCAATTACCCGGAAGCCTTCAACAATCGCGGGCTGGCCGAGGCCGCCAAGGGCGAGCATGCGGCGGCGCTGCAGAGTTATGCGCTGGCCCTCAAAGCGCGCCCGCATTACGCCGAGGCACACAACAACCGCGGCAATGCGCTGTCCTTGCTATGCCGTTTCGATGAGGCCCTGGCAGCCTACGACACGGCGCTGAGTCTCAAGCCCGATTACGCCCAGGCGCGCTACAACCGTGGCAATACCCTGGGCGCGCAAAACCTGCACCGGCCAGCGCTGGAGGAATACGCACAGGCCATCGCGCTGCAGCCCGAGCATGTCGATGCGCAGTGGAACAAGGGTCTGTCCCTGCTGGTACTGGGCGATCTGGCCGCCGGCTTCGCGCAATACGACTGGCGCTGGCGCCTCAAGGGTGCCGAACTGCCACGACAATTCGCCTGCCCGGCCTGGGACGGCCACACCAGCCTGGCCGGCAAACGCATCGTGCTGTGGGCCGAACAAGGCCTCGGCGACACCCTGCAGTTTGTGCGCTACGCCAGCCTGCTTGCGGCGCAAGGCGCCGAGCTGGTCCTTGCCGTGCAGCCCGCGCTACGCAGCCTGCTCACGCGCCTGAACGGAGTCAGCGCCGTGCAGGCACTGGGCGAGGACGTGCAGGCGGATCTGCACTGCGCGCTGCTGCAGCTGCCGGCCTTGCTCGGCACCACGCTGGCCAGCATTCCAGCCGAGGTACCTTATCTGCACGCCGATGCCGCAGCCTTGCAGCGCTGGCAGCCGCGCATCGCAGCGGCAGCCGCTGGCCGCTTGCGCGTGGCGCTGTGCTGCTCGGGCAATGCCAAGCTGGCCAATGACCACAATCGCTCGATCCCGCTCGCAATGTTTCGCCCGCTGATCGAGGCGCTGCAAGATCAGGCCTGTTTCTTCCTGATGCAGAAGGAATGCCGCGCACAGGATGAGGCGAGCCTTGCCAGCCTGCCGCAGCTCATCGATCTGCGCGCCGAGCTCGGCGACTTCGAGGACACCGCCGCCGCGCTGAGCCACTGCGATGTGCTGATCAGCGTCGACACCTCGGTCGCCCATCTGGCCGGCGCGCTGGGCAAGCCGCTGTGGCTGCTGCTGCCCTTCGCGCCGGACTGGCGCTGGCTGCTTGAACGCAGCGACAGCCCCTGGTACCCGAGTGCGCGGCTGTTCCGCCAGCAGCGCATCGGTGACTGGCCCGCGGTGATCGCGCGTCTCGGCCCAGCGCTGCAGCAGTGGCCAGCTACTGTTTAAGGCGTTCGAGCAGGATCAGACGATCACCGTAAGCAATCAGATTGCCCGTCGCCGGATGCACGGCCAGCGCCTTGATCCGCGCCGTGCTGTGGGTGGCGATGCGCTGCCAGGTCTTGCCGCCATCGTCCGAGCGCATCACCACGCCGCCGCGTCCGCTGAGCAACAGGGCCTGACTGCCCGGTTCCAGAGTGAGGCCGCGCAGCAGCTCGCTGGTGCCACTCGCGACAGCCTGCCAGCGCTTGCCGCCATCCTCGCTGCGAAGAATATTGCCCTTGTCGCCGGCAATCACCAGAGCACGACTCTTCGGGTCCATGATGATCGAATTGAGACCGGCCGAGGCGCCACTCGCCACCGCCGTCCAGTGCTGGCCCTGATCGTCCGAGCGCAGCAGCGTGCCTTGCGAGCCGACGACAAAGAACTGCTTGCTGCGCGAATCGATCAGCGCGTTGTAGAGCTTGGCCTGGCTGCCGGTCGCCAGGCGCTGCCAGCTCAGCCCGGCATCGGTGGAGCGGGCCAGCGTGCCATCGTCGCCCATCAGCCACAGATCCCCGCTGCCCGGATCGACCACGCCGCGCCATAAGGCACTCTCGCCAAAAGGCGCCAGGCTGCGGAACTGGCCCGCCGCGAGCAGGCCCAGCGCGCCGCCATCGCCATACAACACGACATTACCGCTGCCCGGATGGATGACGAAGCCCTGATAGGTCGGCGCATTGTCGGTGCCGCTGAACTGCCAGTGCTGGCCGCCGTCCGCCGACAGCAGATGACCGCTCTTGCCACCGACCGCGATCAATTGGCGCGAGGCTTGATGCCAGCCAATCTGGAACAGATAGGGCAGCTCGGCGGGCACTTGCGCCGGTCGGCTCCAATGCTGGCCGGCATCGTTCGAGCGCGCCACCACACCATTTGAACCTACCGCCAGCACGGCGCCACTGGCCGGCTCGACAGCAATACCATGGACATAGTCGAGCACGCCTTCATTGACCTTGCTCCAGTGCTTGCCGCCATCGACCGAGCGGCCGATCTGCGCATTCGGGCCGATGATCAGCAAGGCGCCGCTGTGCGGATCTTGCGCAATGGTCTCGATGCCCTTGGTCCAGGCCATATCGAGCAGCTGCCAGGTCTTGCCGCTGTCTTCCGAACGCAGCAAGGTCGCCGGATCGCCGACCGCCACCAGGGTCTTGCCATCAAGGCTGAGCACGCGCGACAGGTAGCGCCCGGCGGCGGGTCGTACACGTGACCAGCGCACGCCATGATCGAGCGAGCGAGCGATGTCGCCGCCGCTGCTCAGCGCGTAGAGCGCCGCACTGTGCGGATCGGCATAGAGCCGCGTGATGTAGTCCTTGACGCCGATCTGGCTGACCTGCCAGTTGCCACCGCCATCGCTGGAGCGCAGCAGATGGCCCTCGCCGGTCGCGGCGAAGAGCATGCCCGAGCGCGCATCGAAGATCAGGTCGGAGATCGTCACATCCTCGCCCAGCTGCATGCGCAGCCAGCTCAGGCCCTGGTCCTGCGAGACCAGCAGACTGCCGTGCTCGCCCGCCACCACGATGGTGTCGTGCTGCGGATCGCCGACCACCAGGCCGAGAAAAGCGCTCAGGCCCGAGTCCACGCTCTGCCAGTGATCACCGCCATCGGCGCTGCGCAACAAGGTGCCGCCGGTGCCGCTGGCGATCAGCGTCTTGCCGTCCGGCAAGGCGTAGAGGCCGCGCAAACTGGCTTCGGTACCGGAGTCGAGGCGCTGCCAGGTTTTGCCATCGTCATCGGAGCGGATGATCGCGCCGCCACTGCCAACCGCCACCAGGCGCGTACTGCCCGGCAAGCGGACGATATTGCTCAGCTGCTGCTCGGTCACCGCCTCGCTGGTCTGCCAGGACTGACCGCCGTCGACCGAGCGCCACACCGCGCCATCGGTCCCGATGCTCAGCATCGCCGTGCTCTGTGCATCGCCAAACAGCGCAAACAGATTGGGATTGGTGACGATGGCGCGATAGCGCGCAGGCGTGGCCGGGAAGTCGGCGGCCGCAGCCGGATCTTTGGGCGTGCAGGCAGCCAGGCAGCACAGCGCAAGCAATACGCATAGCGGCGCCAGGCAGCGGCGCAGAACGTGGTGCATCGTGTCGTCTCCGGTGTAACCGGCGCGTGGGCCGGGCTTGTTGTTATTGGCGCTGCAGAGACGGGTTCCAGCCGCTGCAGGCTGGCCGCAGTATACGGGAGCGGCGCCGCCCGCCACGCTGCGCCACAGCATGGACGCCGGCGACGACAGCATGCACAATGCGCGCTCTTCACCCCTCACCCCGGATCCGGATGTCCAGTTCGCGCGCGGCCCTCACTGCAGGTCTTACACCTCGTCGCCGGCGCGGTTTCAGCCTCATCGAGCTGCTGATCGCACTGGCGATTCTCGGGGTGCTGGCCAGCATCGTCATGCCGATTGCGCAGGTGACGATACAGCGCGGCAAGGAACAGGAATTGCGCCTCGCGCTGCGCGAAATCCGCCGCGCCCTCGATGCCTACAAGACCGCTTCCGACCAGGGCGTGATCGCCACCGAAGTCGGCTCGCCCGGTTATCCGAAAACGCTGGACGACCTGGTCCTCGGCAAGGTCGATCAGCGCAATTCGGCCGGACGCAAGATCTACTTCCTGCGCCGCATCCCGCGCGACCCCTTCAGCGACGACCCAAGCCTGCCCGACGCGCAGACCTGGGGCCTGCGCGCCTATGCCAGCGATGCCGCCGATCCGCGTGAAGGCGATGATGTTTACGATGTCTATTCGAAGTCCGAGATCGTCGGCCTCAACGGCATCCCGTACCGGCGCTGGTGAGGTGGCGGTGGCACGCGCACGCGGCTTCACCTACATCGGCCTGCTGATCGCCGTGGCGATCATCGCCGTCGCAGCGGCAGCGGCACTGCAGATTGGTGCGGTCGCGCAGCGCCGCGCGGCCGAAGAGGAGCTGCTGGGCATCGGACTGGAATTCAAGGCGGCGATCCGCAGCTACTTTGAAACCACGCCGGTCGGCATGCCCACCGGCGCGCCGCGCCGTCTCGAAGACCTGCTGCGCGACCCGCGTTTTCCGGGCGTCAAACGCCATCTGCGCAAGATCTACAGCGACCCGCTCACCGGCAGCAATGACTGGGGCATCGTGCGCTCGGACGACGGTGGCATTCTCGGCGTGTACAGCAAGGCGCCAGGCGTGCCGATCCGTCAGGAAAACTTCCCCGACGAGTTCTTCCACTTCAAGCACGGCCAGAGCTACAAGCGCTGGGTCTTTGTGTATGGCGTGGTGTGTACCGATGCCGGCTGCGAACTCCCCAACGACGAGGACAAACCACAGCAGAATGCTGCGCAGCCGAATCTCACCCAGCCGAACTTCATGCAGCCTTCAAGCCCTCAGGCCCAGCCCTGAATCTGCGCAGGCTAGCTGAGCGATCAGTGACTACTGCCAGCGCTGCGCGGCCAGATCGTCGGACTCGCGTGCATCGACCCAGTGTGCGCCCTGCGCGGTTTCTTCCTTCTTCCAGAACGGCGCACGGGTCTTGAGGAAGTCCATGATGAATTCGCAGGCCGCAAAAGCCTCGCCGCGATGCGCGGCGGCGACGCCGACAAACACAATCTGCTCGCCCGCCAGCAGGCGCCCGACGCGGTGGATGACGCGCACGCCGTTCAGCGTCCAGCGCTGCTGCGCCGCCGCCACAATGTCGGCGAGGGCGCGCTCGGTCATGCCCGGATAGTGTTCCAGACTCATCGCCAGCACGCGCTCAGCGCCGCTACCGCCGCGCACCACGCCAACAAAACTGGCAACCGCGCCGACACCCGCAGCGCCCAGCGCGGCGATCTCGGCGCCACAATCAAAATCGGCCAACTGCACGCTGATGCTCATCGCCGCCCCGCTCAACCGCCGGTCACCGGTGGAAAGAAGGCCAGCTCGTCGCCCGCCTTGAGCGCCGCATCCTCGCCCGCCAGCGCCTGATTGAGCGCGGCACGGATGCGCGGCGAAGCCAGGCGCTGCCATTCACCACCACGTGCCACGAGCAGCGCCCGCACGCCAGCAATCGTCGCCTCGGCCGGCAGCGGCAAATTCTCGCGCTCGACGCCCAGAGCCTCGCGCAAGCTGGCGAAATACAAGAGGTTCAGACTCATGGCAGCGCTCCGAAGGGGATGTAGCTGACGATGTCGCCAGGCTCGATCAGCGTGTCCGGCGCCTTGTCGACCAAGCCCTCAGCCCAGGTGCAGGAGCTGAGCACCGCACTACCCTGCTGCGGGAACAGCTCCAGGCTGCCTTCGGCATTGCAGCGCGCGCGCAGGAACTCGCGCACCGGCACCGCCTTCTTGGTTGCAAAAGCGGCACGCATCGGCAGACGCCGCGGCAACACTTCGCGCATGCCTTGCAGACGGCGCAGATACGGGCGCACCAGCATCTGGAAGGTGACGAAGCTTGAAACCGGGTTACCCGGCAAGCCAATGAAGGGCACCTCGCCGACCCGGCCAAAGGCCAGCGGCTTGCCCGGACGGATCGCCACCCGCCAGCTCTGCAGGCTGCCCTCGGCTTCGAGCGCAGCCTTGACGTGATCTTCCTCGCCCACCGAAACGCCGCCGCAGGTGATGATCAGATCGCTATCCTCGGCGGCGCGGCGCAAGGCTGCCCGCGTGGCGGCCAGATCGTCCGGCACGCTGCCGATATCGCGCACGCTGCAGCCCAGGGCTTCGAGCTGGCTGACCAGCACATAGCGATTGGAGTTGTAGATCTGCCCCGGCGCGAGCGGCAGGCCCGGTGCCTGCAGTTCGTCTCCGGTGAAAAACACCGCCACGCGCAGGCGCTGCCATACCGGCAGGCTGGCGACGCCCAGCGACGCGGCAAGGCCCAGCTCGGCCGGTCCCAGCAACACGCCGGCCTGCAGCACCGTGCTGCCGCGCGCGATGTCCTCGCCCGCACGGCGGATGTTCTGGCCAGCTTGCGGCAGCTGATTGACCCGCACCGCGTCTCCTTCGGCCGTGCAGTGTTCCTGCATCACCACCGCATCGGCGCCTGAGGGAATCGGCGCGCCGGTGAAGATGCGCGCCGCCGTGCCGGCTTGCAAGGGCAGCGGCACGCTGCCGGCCGGAATGCGTTGGCTGATTGGCAAAATCGGCGACTGCGCCTGACCGGCAACGAGATCGCCGACACGCAGCGCGTAACCATCCATCGCCGAATTATCGGCGGGCGGCACATCCAGATCGGCCAGCACATCATGGGCCAGCACACGTCCGCTGGCTTGCAGCAGGGGCAACGCTTCCTGGGTGCGCGGCGGGGTGGCCGCGTCGAGCAGGTTTTGCAGGGCTTGTTCGAAACTCAGCATCAATCAATCATCCTTCAAATCCCCAGGTAAGACCTGAGGAATGCTGCCACAGCCGGCGCATCATTGATGTCCAGACAGGGCAAATCACCTTCGATACGCACATCGCTGGCCACCGCCACCACGCCCGGAAACTGCGGGTGCAGGCGCTCACGGCCGGTGCTCGGGCGGAACACCTCGATCTTCGGAATATCGTCGGCACGGAAACCTTCGACCAGCACCAGATCACAGGGCGACATGTGCGCCAGCAGATCGGCCAGCGTCGGCTCGGCCGCCTCGCGCCGCTCATGCATCAAGGCCCAGCGCTGCGCGCCGGCGAGCATCACCTCCTGCGCGCCGGCCGTGCGAAAGCGCCAGGAATCCTTGCCGGGCTTGTCGATATCAAAGTCGTGGTGCGTGTGCTTGAGCAAGGACACGCGCAACCCGGCCGCGCCCAGCAGCGGAATGAGCTGTTCGATCAGGGTGGTCTTGCCCGCGCCGGAATAACCGGCAAAGCCGAAAACGTGCATGCGTGCTCTGCGCTGTGAATTGGCCACATTGTATGCGCTCCCGCGCAAAGCGCGTCACGGCGCCCGCAACAGCAATCTTTTGCGCGCAGACGGCGGGCCGGAGCGAATCTTGGATACACTCGGCCATCCGATAGTGTGACAAGACCATGACAACAGAATCAAATCCGACGCAAGCGCTGCTCAGCTGGACGGAAAACGGCCAGACGCACAGCGCGCCCTGGCGCTCCGGCAATGGCAGCCCGCCGCCGGCGCGGGTCGTTCCCGGCGACGACACCATGAACGCCGACACGGCGTATCGCCTGGCCTGCGAGGGCACGGCGATCCTCTGGTTCGGCGACTTCCAGAACGCCCGTCAGCTGCTGCAGGCCCTGGTGCGCCGTACCGACCGCAAAAGCCCGGCCAAGCAGAACAGCAAGAAGCCGGCGCTGAGCATCACCGAGACTTTCCACAAGCAGCGCATGGCGCAGGCGCAGCGCGCACGCATCCTCGGCATGCTGCTGATCCCCTTTGAAGCCGGCCATGGCATCTCGCTGCGCCGCGCGCCCGATGTGCAGGAAGCCTGCGCGGCGGCGCTTGGCGAGGCCGATACGCCCTATGTCGCCTCGCTGCGCGAACTGCTGGGCTTCATCAGCGCGCACGAATGGCGCAAGAAGGGCGTCGAGATCGCTGCGCTGGGCGCACGCATCCATCCGCATTACGGCGTGTTCTCGCCGGTGCGTGGCGAATATATCGATCTGGTGGTCAGGGCCGATCTGCCCAAGGTCATGGAGAAGCAGTCGCTGGCCTTTGACATCGGCACCGGCACCGGTGTCATCGCCGCCCTGCTGGCGCATCGTGGCGTCAAGCGCATCGTCGCCACCGAGCTGGACGAGCGGGCGCTGGCTTGCGCGCGCGAGAACATCAAGCGCCTGGGTTTTGCGCCGCGTGTCGACATCCTGCAAGCCGACCTCTTCCCGCCCGGCCAGGCGCCGCTGATCGTCTGTAACCCGCCGTGGTTGCCCGGCAAGCCGGCAACGCCGCTGGAACACGCCATCTACGATCAGGACAGCGCCATGCTGCGCGGCTTCCTGCAAGGCCTTGCCGCCCACCTGAGCCCCGGCGGCCAGGGCTGGCTGCTGCTCTCGGATCTGGCCGAACGGCTCGGCCTGCGCAGCGAAACCATGCTCGCCGAGCTGATTGCGGCGGCGGGTCTCAAGGTGCTCGGTCGCCTCGATATCCGCCCGCGCCATCCGCGCAGCCAGGACGAACAGGACCCGCTGCACGCCGCACGTTCGCAGGAAGTCACCACGCTGTGGCGCCTGGCGCCGAACAAGCCGGCAGAATAGGAGCGCGCCATGCAGCTGGGTGGATGGATGCTGTGCCTGCACCTGATCGCCGTCGCCATCTGGGTCGGCGGCATGGCGGTAATGCATTTCGCGGTGCGCCCCGCAGCGGTCGCGGTTTTGCCGCCGCCGCTGCGCCTGGCCTTTCTCAGCGCGGCGCTCGGCCGCTTCTTCAACGGGGTGGCCGCGGCGATCCTGGTGCTGCTGTTCAGCGGCTTTGCGATGTGGCGCGAGATGCCCTTCGCCGGCCCCGGCGTGCATGCCATGGCCGGCCTGGCCTTGCTGATGACGCTGATCTTCGTGCTGATCCGCGTCGTGCTCTACCCCGGCATGCGCGCGGCAGTGGCCGCTGAAAACTGGCCCGGCGCGGCGCGCCTGCTTGGTTTCATCCGTCATCTGGTCGCCCTCAATCTGGCGCTGGGGATCACCACGATTGCGCTGGCCTGCCTGATGCGCTGATATGCTCGCATCTTGAAGCAGCACCGCACCGCCTGTTGCGCCCTGTTCAGCAGCAGGCAGAGACCGTTTGCAAGGACTCCAGATGGGTTTGTTCGACCTCTTCTTCCGACGTAAATCGCCCACCCTGCCGGCGCCCTCCGTGACCCAAACCGAGCGTCGCCGCAATCCGCGTCGCGATGCGCCCAAGGGCACACGTGTGCTGATCATCGACGATTCGCCGACGATCACCGCTGCGCTGGGCAAGATCCTGCGCTCGGCCGGCTACGTCACCCTCGGCGCGGCCGATGCCGAACATGGTCTGGACATCCTGCGCAAGAACATGCCGGCCATCGTCTTCCTCGACATCGTGCTGCCCGGCATGAACGGCTTTTCAGCGCTGCGCATGATCCGCCGCAACCCGCTCACGCGCGACATTCCGGTGATCATGATGAGCGGCAACGAGCAGGCCACCGAGCAGTTCTTCGGCACGCGCATCGGCGCCGACGACTTCCTCAAGAAGCCCTTTTCGCGTTTTGAGGTCTTTTCACGCATCGAGCGCCTGCTCGACGACAGCCTGATTCCGCGCCGCATCGTGCCCAAAGTACCGGAGCCCGAAGAGACCACGCCCGAGCAGCCCAACGCCCGCTGAGACGCAAGGACAGGCTTTACCTCGGGAACACGCCTGACTCACAATGTGGCCAAACAACCACAGAGAGAGTCCGGGTCATGACAACAACACCTCAACGCACTTACCGCTATTACGACTTCGTGATGGCGGCCTTCGTCTGCGTCCTGCTGTGCGCCAATCTGATCGGCGCGGCCAAGGCGGCGCAGGTGACGCTACCCGTTTTCGGCACGGTGACCTTCAGCGGCGGCGTGCTGTTCTTCCCGATTTCCTACATCTTCGGCGACATCCTCACCGAGGTCTATGGCTATGGCCGCGACCGCCGCGTGGTGTGGGCAGGCTTTGCAGGGCTGGCCTTTGCCGCCTTCATGTCCTACGTGGTGCTGGCCCTGCCGCCGGCGGCTGACGACTTCAACCGCGCCTATCAGGGCCACCTTGAAGCGGTGTTCGGCAATACCTGGCGCATCGTTGCCGGCTCGATGATCGCCTTCTGGTGCGGCAGCTTTGCCAACAGCTTCGTGCTGGCCAAGATGAAGATTGCCACCGGTGGCAAGTGGCTGTGGACGCGCACCATCGGCTCGACCATCGTCGGCGAGGCGGTCGATTCGGGCTTGTTCTACTTCATTGCCTTCTACGGCATCTGGCCGCTGGAACAGGTGATTGCAGTGACCCTCGCCCAGTACTTCCTCAAGACGGGCTGGGAGATCGTGATGACGCCGGTGACTTACCGTGTCGTCGGCTTCCTCAAGAAGATCGAGAACGAGGACTACTACGACCGCGGCACAAGCTTCAATCCCTTCAGCTGGCGGGTTTGAGCGGCGGATTGCGGCGGGCAAGCAGGCGGTCAAGCTGATTGGCGAAGTTCTGCCGGTCAGCCTGACTCAGCGCCGCCGGCCCGCCGGTCTGCACACCGCTGCTGCGCAGGCCTTCCATGAAGTCACGCATCGACAGGCTCTCGCGGATATTCGCCGCCGAGTAGAGCTCGCCACGCGGATTGAGCGCCAGTGCGCCTTTTTCGATCACCGCTGCGGCCAGCGGGATGTCAGCGGTGATCACCAGATCCACCGCCTCGACCTGGCTGACGATGTAGTTGTCCGCCACATCAAAGCCGGCCGCTACTTGCTGCGCGCGGATGTAGGGCGAAGGCGGCACGCGCAGCATCTGGTTGGCGACCAGGATAGTCGTCAATTGCAGGCGGGTGGCCGTGCGGAACAGGATTTCCTTGATCACGACCGGGCAGGCATCGGCATCGACCCAGATCTTCATACGCAGTCCTTAGCGGCAGTTCATGTTCTTTTATTGTCCGTGGCCGAGATCAAACGCCGCATTATTGACGCAAAGGGCGCGAAGAAAAGCGAGGCTTCGCAGAGTTTCAAGTCGTAGGCTTTCTTGAATCGCGCCCTTGGCGAAACTTTCTGTGTTTTCTTGGCGTCCTTCGCGTCAAAGACAAGTCTTTTGCTATGCGATGCCAGGCACACGCAGGAACGCGAGCAGTCTCTTGGCGACAATATTACCGGGCAAGCACTGTACACTGCGCTCCAATCGCATCGAACAGCGCATCATGAAATCTGCCAAGCCAGCCAAATCCGCCGCCCAGCCTGCCAAGACGGCGAACAAGAACCACGACATCCGCCCCGGCCAGTCAGTCGAGCTGCTCAAGGAGCTGCACATCCTCACCCGCGACGGGCAGATGAATCAGGACAGCCGGCGCAAGCTCAAGCAGGTCTATCACCTGTTCCAGTTCATCGAGCCTCTGTTGCAGGATGTGCTGACGCGCCAGGCGCAGCTTGAGCTGGTCGACCACGGCGCGGGCAAGAGCTATCTGGGCTTCATCCTCTACGACCTGTTCTTCAAGGAGCAGGCGCCGCAAGGCCAGATCTGGGGCATCGAGACGCGCGACGAGCTGGTCACCCGCTCACAGGAACTGGCTGCGCGCCTGGGCTTTGGCGGCATGCAGTTCAGGAATCTGAGCGTGGCCGATTCGATCAGCTCGCCCGACCTGCCCGGCCAGATCGATGTCGTCACCGCCTTGCACGCCTGCGATACGGCGACCGATGACGCGATCCGCTTCGCCCTCGCCAAGGAGGCGCGCCACATCGTGCTGGTGCCCTGCTGTCAGGCCGAAGTGGCCAGCGTGCTGCGCAAGAACAAGGGCGCGGCGCTGGGCAAATCGGCGCTCACCGAGCTGTGGCGCCACCCGCTGCACACGCGCGAATTCGGCAGCCAGCTGACCAATGTATTGCGCTGCCTGCAGCTCGAAGCACATGGTTACCAGGTCAGCGTGACCGAGCTGGTCGGTTGGGAACATTCAATGAAGAACGAGCTGATCATCGCCAGCTACAAAGACCTGCCGCGCCGCCGCCCGGCCGAGCGCCTGCAGGAAGTGCTGCAGCAAGTCGGCATCGAGGAGCTGGCGACGCGCTTTAGCGTCCGCTGAGCGGGCGCCCCTCGCCCTGTGCGAGGGCAATAAAAGCCTGCAGGTAATCGATGTCGAGATCGGCCTCGCGCAGGCCGAGGAAGATCTGCTTGGCAATGCCCTGCGGCCCCAGGCGCACCGGCCACACCGCCAGCTTGCTGGCGTATTCCTCGACCAGCCAGCGCGGCAGCGCGGCCACGCCGCGCCCGCTGGCGACCATCTGCAACATGATGTCGGTGGTCTCGATGCTTTTGTGGCGCTGCGGGCGGACGCCGGCCGGCGTCAGGAACAGGGTGTAGATATCCAGGCGGTCGAGCGCTACCGGGTAGCTGATCAGCGTCTCCTCGGCAAGATCTTCCGGCCGCGCCCAGGCCGCCTCGCGCAGGCGATGGCCGGCGCCCACCACCAGCACCTGCTCGTAATCGAAGACCGGCTCGAAATGCAGGCCAGGCTTGAGCAAGGGATCAGGCGTGACCAGCACATCGATCTCGTGCCCGAACAAGGCGCCGAGGCCGCCAAACTGGAAGCGCTGCTTCACGTCGACATCCACATCGGGCCAGTCGGCCAGATAGGGCGCGACGATGCGCAGCAGCCACTGGTAGCAGGGATGGCACTCCATGCCGATGCGCAGACTGCCGCGCTCGCCCTGCGCGTACTGGGCCAGGCGCGCCTCGGCGTGTTCGAGCTGCGGCAACAGGCGCTGGGCCACGGCGAGCAGGTATTCGCCGGCCTGGGTCGGCCGCAGACGGCGCCCCTCGCGATGCCAGATGCTCAGCCCGAGTTGTTCTTCGAGCTTGCGCATGGTGTGGCTCAGCGCCGACTGCGTCAGATGCAGGGCCTGGGCGGCGGCGGTCAGGGAACCGCTGCGCTCGACTTCGCGCAGGATGCTCAGATGGATGCGTTCAAGGCTAGGCATACGTGAATAATATTAATCGATCGATGAAACAATACCATTTTTATTCATGAATCGAGATCACTAAGATCGCCCCACTTTCTTTCACGGGCGTTCTCGATCATGGCCATCACCCACTCTCTCGGTTTTCCGCGCATCGGCGCACAACGCGAACTCAAGTTCGCCCTCGAAGCCTACTGGCAGGGCAAATCCTCAGCGGCGGAACTGCGCGCCGTCGGCACCCGGCTACGGCAGCAGCACTGGGCAGCACAGGCAGGGCTGGATCTGGTGCCGCTCGGCGACTTCTCCTTCTACGACCAGGTGCTCGACATGAGCTTCACCCTGGGCAATCTGCCGGCCCGCGTGCGGGACTTCCACGGTGATGCGCTGGACAACTACTTCCGCGTCGCGCGCGGCCGCTCGGCGGCGGGCAGCGAAGCCCACGGCGCCTGCTGCGCCGGCGTCGCGGCCGGCGAGATGACCAAGTGGTTCGACACCAACTATCACTACATCGTCCCCGAATTCACGGCGGACAGCGAATTCCGCCTCGATGCCTCGCGCCTGCTGCAGGAAATCGGCGAAGCGCGCGCCCTCGGCCTGCGCGCCAAGCCGGTGATCATCGGGCCGCTGAGCTATCTGTGGCTGGGCAAGGCCAAGGATGGATCCAACAAGCTGGATTTGCTGCCGCGCCTGCTGCCGGCCTATGCCCAGCTGCTCGCCGTGCTCGCCGAACAAGGCGTCGAATGGCTGCAGATCGACGAACCGGCCCTGGTCACCGAACTCGATGAAGACTGGCGCCACGCCTATTCGATTGCCTACCACACGCTCAAGAGCACGCCGCTCAAGCTGCTGCTGTGCAGCTACTTCGGCCCCCTGCGCGAAAACCTCGAATGGGCGCTCAAGCTGCCCACGGCGGGCTTCCACCTCGACGCGCTGCGGGCGCGCGACGAAGTCCAGGCGGCGCTCAACTATCTGGGCAGCCACAAGGTGCTGTCGCTGGGCGTGATCAATGGTCGCAATATCTGGAAGACCGATCTGAATGCCGTGCTCGACTGGCTGGAGCCAATCAGCGAGCGCCTGGGCGAACGTCTGTGGCTGGCGCCCTCCTGCTCCCTGCTGCATGTGCCGGTCGACCTGCGCAGCGAAACCCGGCTCGACGCCGAAGTGCGCAGCTGGCTGGCCTTTGCCTGCCAGAAGCTGGAGGAACTGCAGCTGCTGGCCCGTGCGCTCAAGTCCGGACGCGAGGCCGTTGCCGGCGCGCTGGCCGAGAACCGGCAAGCCATCGCCGCGCGGCGCAGCTCAACGCGCGTTCACAACCGCCAGGTACAGGAAGCCATGGCCCGCCTGCACGACAAGCTCGGCCGCCGCCAAAGCCCCTACCCCGTGCGTGCGGCGCGGCAGGCCGCTGTGCTGCAGCTGCCCGCCTTCCCCACCACGACCATCGGCTCCTTCCCGCAGACCGCGGAAATCCGCCAGATCCGCCGCCGCTTCAAGTCCGGCGAGCTGGATGCGGCGGCCTACCAGGCAGCGATGCACGGCGAAATCGAACGCAGCGTGCGCGCCCAGGAAGCCCTGGGCCTGGATGTGCTGGTGCATGGCGAGGCGGAACGCAATGACATGGTCGAATACTTCGGCGAACAGCTCGACGGCTACGCCTTCAGCCAGGCCGGCTGGGTGCAGTCTTACGGCTCGCGCTGCGTCAAGCCGCCGATCCTGTTCGGCGACATCAGCCGCCGCCAGGCAATGACCGTGGACTGGATCCGCTACGCCCAGTCACTCACCGACAAGCCGATGAAGGGCATGCTGACCGGCCCGGTAACGATCCTCAACTGGTCCTTCGTGCGCGACGACCAACCGCGCGCTTTCAGCTGCTTCCAGCTGGCCCTGGCGCTGCGCGAGGAAGTGCTGGATCTGGAACGCGCCGGCATCCGCGTGATCCAGATCGACGAAGCGGCGCTACGCGAAGGCCTGCCGCTGCGCAAAGCCCAGTGGCAGGCTTATCTGGAATGGGCGGTGGAAGCTTTCCGCATCACCGCCAACGGCGTGGCCGACCAGACGCAGATCCATACCCATATGTGCTACTCGGAATTCAACGACATCATCGCTGCCATCGCCAGCATGGATGCCGACGTGATCACCATCGAAACCTCGCGCTCCGACATGGAATTGCTCGAAGCTTTCAAAAGCTTCAAGTACCCGAACGAGATCGGCCCCGGCGTGTACGACATCCACTCGCCGAACATTCCGAGCGAGGAACACATGCTGGCGCTGATGCGCAAAGCCGCCGAACACATTCCGGCCGAGCGCCTGTGGGTCAATCCGGACTGCGGCCTCAAAACCCGCCAGTGGCCGGAGGTGATGCCGGCGCTGCGCAACATGGTGGCGGCAGCCAAGCGCTTGCGCGGCGCCGCAGAATCAGCGCGCGCGCCACTGCAAACGGCAGAGCACTGAGGGCTGGTAGCGGCCACCGTGGGCACGCCACAACTCGTTCATCGCAGCAAAACTGATATCTTCAAAAGCGAGATTCAGTGTTGCTGCCTGAGCTTTGGCGTCACCAGGCGCCTCACTCAGAACAGGATGGGTCTGGATGAAATGGATGGCCTGCGAGAGCGTGCGCAGGCCCTCAATGTAATTGCTCGCGCTGAAATTGGCGCTACACAAGACACTCAGGCTCAAATTCGCGTAAGCGGCATCGTCGTCTGCGCGCCCCTCTTGATGCGCCGCCGTAAAAGCCATTTTTTGCAGGTGGCGCTCACAATTGATGCCGGCCAGACTCAACACCAGTTTGTTGGCACAGGCAGGCGTAGCGCTACCATCCAATCCCAGCACCTCGCCCAGCGCAACGATCTCTTCAGCGACATCGAAGCGCTGCCTCAGATACTGGTTCAGCTGCTTCTGCAATTGCGACAAAGCCTGTTCGATCATGCTGCGCTCCCCTGTCCTGTCCCGCAAAGCTATCCATCCAATATTGCAGCCGCCACACGGACCGCGCCGTCACCATCACACAACTGTCCCATTTGCATCGACATCGCCTGCACGCGATCTGGTGTAGCCAGCAGTTCACGCATACAGGCAAGCAAGCGCGCCGCTTGAAAATCCTGCGCACTGCCCAGATCAATGCCGGCACCTGCCGCGTCAATGGCCTGCGCAATCGGCCGCTGATTCTCAGCGAGCGACAACATGATGCCGGGCAAGGAAAGCACGGCGCGCTCCCAGCTCATCGATCCACTTGCTCCGATGAAGAAATCAGCATCGCGCATCCACACTGCCATAGTGTCAACGGCTACACCAAGCCTCACTTGAGGATCGTGCGCCCAGCGCTGACGTAAGGTATCGATATGTGGACTGGCAGCGCCGACAACGACATCCAGCACCAGCTGAGGAAACGCTGCGGAGATCAGCGCCACAATCTGACCCGTGACGTTGTCCGGATCGCCCCCGCCTAAGCACACCAACACGCGCTCGATCTTGCCGCTACGTGGCGCGAGCTGCACGCGCGCTTCGGCAAAAGCCCGGCGCAGCAAAGCGTAGCGAGGTCCAAGCAGCTGACGGCAGCGCTCAGGAACGGAAGCTTCCCGGCGCGCGGCAGCCAGATTCTGATCCAGAAACAGATCGCAGTCGTGCCAACGACCGGCCAGATCATCAATCACGAAAATGCTTTTCGCATTGCCGCGCTGCGCGCGCTCCCACTGCGCCTCAAGACCGTAATGATCGACAATCAGCCAGTCGCAGGCCGGCAACACGCCTTCGCGCTGCAGCGACTGCACAGCGAAGCCGGCTTGCTCTATCGCAGCAAAAGCATTGCCGACAAGGGGGCGACTGTGAAACACGACTTCAGCGCCACGTTCGCGCAAGGCCTGTGCC
This sequence comes from Uliginosibacterium sediminicola, assembly GCF_039631295.1. Lineage (NCBI taxonomy): Bacteria > Pseudomonadati > Pseudomonadota > Betaproteobacteria > Rhodocyclales > Zoogloeaceae > Uliginosibacterium > Uliginosibacterium sediminicola. Next base: position 65,599 of record NZ_JBDIVE010000002.1, read on the forward strand.
AGAGCCAGACAGCGCATCACATGGCCGTGGCCGATCTGTGCCGAAGCGTCGGCGCGAATGCGGATTTTCATGGCGCTTAACGCAGCTTAAACAGCGGCTCCAGCGGCGCGCAGCGCAACAGGGTTTCCAGCTTGCCATCCAGGACGGCGCTGTGCAGGATGGGCAGCACTTCGTCGTACACCGCCAGCAGGCGATCCACATCCGCTTCCGAATGCGCGTAGCTGATGTTGTGCGTACCCAGGGTCAGCACGCCGCGCGCAAACATCTCTTGCAGGAACAGGGTCTTGATCTGCCACATACTGTAGCGCGGCGTATCGCGCAACAGCAGGAAGGACCAGGTGGCGTCGCCCGCGACGCTGGCAAACTCGCCGATGCCGTGGCGTTCCACGCGCGCTTGCAGACCGGCCTTGATGCGTGCGCCACGCGTCTGCAGGGTGGCGATCACCGGCTCGCGCTGCAACTTTTCCAGCGTGGCCTTGGCCGCCGCCAGCGACAGCAGCTCGCCGCCAAAGGTGAAGGAGAAGAAGATCTCTTCCATCATCTGCATGTATTCGGCTTTGCCGCACACGGCGGAGACCGGGTAGCCGTTGGCCATGCCCTTGCCGAAGGTGGCCAGATCCGGCGTCACGCCAAAGCGTGCCTGTGCGCCGCCCAGCTCATAGCGGAAGCCGGTGATGGTTTCGTCGAACACCAGCAAGGCGCCGTGGCGATGGGCGATGTCACGCACCGCTTCGAGATAGCCCGGCAATGGTTCGGCGACATTCATCGGTTCGAGAATGACAGCGGCAAATTCATCCTTGTGCGCGGCCAGCAGCTTGTCCAGCGCCTCGGCATCGTTGTAGGGGAAGTTGTGGGTCAGCGCACGCACCGCTTCCGGCACACCGCGATGGCGCGCCGTGCTGCCGATGTACCAGTCCTGCCAGCCGTGGTAACCACACACCGCCACGCGCTCGCGCCCGGTATGGGCACGCGCCACGCGGATCGCCCCGGCCGTCGCGTCGGAGCCGTTCTTGCCGAAGCGCGTCATCTCGGCGCAGGGCACACACTCGGCGAGCTTCTCGGCCACTTCCATCTCCAGCCGGTGCGGCAGCGAGAAGATCACGCCATTGTCGAGCTGGCTGCGCACCGCAGCGGTGACATCCGGGTCCTTGTAGCCGAGGGTGACGGCGGCCAGGCTCATCACGAAGTCGAGGTACTCGTTGCCGTCGACATCGCGCACATGGCTGCCTTCACCGCTGTCAATGAAGTACGGCGATACGCCAAACGGGTATTGCGTGCGGCTCTTGCTGAAGGTCTGCGAACCGAGGGGAATGGTGCGCAAGGCGCGCTCCAGCAGCAACTCGGACTGGTGATAGCGTTCGGACATGATGACTCTCCTGCAAAAGCGGTGACGCGCCCGGCGGGCGCAGGCAATCGGCTAAGACTGTGCTGGCGCAGCGCGCTGCGCCTGATCCGCCGCCAGGGACTTGGCCAGCCCCTCGTTGCGACGGTGCGAAGTGTTCCAGGTGCGCAGCTCGGGCTGCGCGTCGAGCAGGCGCAGCACATCGTGCATGTCGAACTGCGGCTTCTGCGCGTACAGCGCAGCGTAGATTTTCTCGACCAGTTCAAGGTCGTCCGGTTCGTCGACGGTCCAGCGCAAAGCGGAAAGATCGACCGCCGAGCTCAGCACTTCGACGTGAAATTGGGCGCGCCGATTGACGATGTAGAGCGTCACATGCTCGCGCTCCGAGCCCTGCTGCGCCTCGCGCCAGGCTTGCTCCAGCACTGCAAAGCGGATGACTTCGGCATCCAGACCATCAGGAAAACTCGCCGGATTGGCGTTCGTCGTGTAATCCGCCGCCTGCGCCAGATGCAGCGCGATCAGCTGATCGATCAGTGCCGGGTCGGTCAGCGGGCAATCGGCGGTCAGGCGCAGCACATGCTCCGGCGCATGGGGACGCGCCGCCTGCACGAAGCGATCGAGCACATCGTCGAGCGAGCCGCGATAACAGTCGATGCCCAGTTCGCGACAGCAGGCTTCGATGGCATCGTCGCTGGCATCGCGCGAGGTAGCGACGATCAGCTTGTCGATGCGCTGTGCGTGCTGCAAACGCTCGATCTGGCGCGCCAGCATCGGCACGCCCAGCACGGGGCGCAATACCTTGCCGGGCAGTCGGGTCGAAGACATGCGCGCTTGGAGGATGGCAAGAATCATGCGTCTAGGTCTCGTAGAAATCAGTTCGGGCGTGTCACATCGCGCCACTGGCGCGGGTCGAGTGCCTTGCTGTCACTGCAGGCAAAGCTTGCCCAGTCGCAATCAGCCGGCGTGGCGAAAGCCTCCAGGCACTGCTGCAATTCCTGCTCGCGGGTGACTCCGATGACGGCAAGTTCCAGCGCCGTCTGTGCCGCGGCCCAGGCCAGCGCCAGCGACAGGGTATCGCGGCCGCGCGCCTGCGCTGCGCTTTGCAGCCGCTGCAAGGGCTGCAGCAAGGCGCCCAGCTGTGGCGGCAGACGTTCGGGGCTGAGACTCACCACGCCTTGCAGCAGGAGCGAGCGCGCCTGCACTTTCACGCCACGGGCCACCAGTTGTTCAAGCGTGCCGCTGGCGAGCAGACGCTGATCGAACACGCTGCAGGGTAGCTGGATCCAGTCCGGCTGGTAGCGCGCCAGCAGCGCTTCGATCTCGCCCTGCTCATAGACCGAGACGCCGATGCTGCCGACCAGGCCGGCCGCACGTTGCTGTAGCAACCAGTCCCACAGCGCGTCGCCTTCGGCGCCCAGCAAATCGCCTACCGAATGCAGGAGCAAGGCATCAAGCCGCTCGCGACGCAGGCGCGTGAGGCTGTTATCGAGGCTGCGCGGGGCGAGCGCGAGTGCTGATTGCTCGGCTAGCGTCGGCAGCAGCTTGCTGCAGATCGAAAAATAAGGATCGCCGGCGAGCAGTTCGCCCAGGCGCGTTTCGGCATTGCCATAAGCCGCAGCGGTGTCGAGCCACTGCACGCCCTGATCATGCGCGCAGCGCAGGATGCGCTCGGCTTCGCGGTCGCTGATGCAGCCAGCCTGATTGGTCAGGCCGTAGTCGAGCCCGAATTGCACCGTGCCCAGAGCGATGGCCGGCATTTCATTGCTCCGCTTCGAGTGCCTGACGCAAGCTGGCCAGCACGCGGTCCTGATCGGCATCGCTCAGCGCCGCGTGCAGGGGGAGCGACAAGGTGCGCTCGTAATACGCCTCGGCGAGCGGGAAGTCGCCGCGCTTGAAGCCCGAGCGCATGTAGTCCGGCTGCAAATGCACCGGGATGTAATGCACCTGGACGAAGATGCCGTCAGCGCGCAAGGCATCAAAGACATGGCGGCGCACCGTACCATCGGCGAGCAGAACCGGATACAGGTGGAAGGCGGAACTCCCCTCGGGCGCCTGCCAGGGAATCTGCACGTCATAGTTCTGCAAGAGACTGTCGTAACGTGCGGCCAACTCGCGGCGACGCGCCAGAAAGCGGTCGACCTTGGCCAGCTGCGACAGACCGAGCGCAGCGGAGAGATCGGTCATGCGGTAATTGAAGCCTAGCGCATGCTGCTCGTAGTACCAGGCGCCCTCTTCCTGGCGGAACAGATTCTCCGGCTCGCGGGTGATGCCATGGCTGCGCAGCAGTTGCACCGCGCGATGCAGGGCCACGTCGTCGGTGACGATCATGCCGCCCTCGCCAGTGGTGAGGATCTTCACCGGATGAAAACTGAAGATCGTGCAATCGGCCTCGGCCAGACTGCCGATGCGGCGACCACGGTAATCGGCGCCGAAACTGTGCGAAGCGTCTTCGATCAGACGAAAGCCGTAACGCGCCTTAAGCTGGGCGAGCGCGCGCCAGTCGCAAGGCTGACCGGCGAAATCGACGGCGACGATGACATCCGGCAAACGCCCGCGCTGCTCGGCCTTAGCAAGCTTCTCGCTGAGCGCGTCGATGGACAGGCAATAGGTACGCGGATCGATGTCGACAAAATCGACGCTGGCGCCGCAGTAGCGCGCGCAGTTGGCCGAGGCGACGAAGGTATTGGTCGAGGTCCACAAGCGCATGCCGCGCTCCAGGCCCATCGCCAGACAGGCCAGGTGCAGCGCCGCGGTAGCGCTGCTGACGGCCGTCGCGTAGCTGGCGCCGCAGTAGCTGGCGGCGGCCTGCTCGAAGCGCGGAATCGTCGGCCCCTGGGTCAGCCAGTCACCACGCAGCACCGCCTCGACGGCAGCTACGTCATCGTCTTCGATCAATTGTCGACCGTAGGAGATGGAACTCATCGTGCGTACTCCATCCATCAAATCGCGCGCCGCTCCACGGTGGTCGAATCAATGAGCTTGTGAATGTCGTCAACCGACAGGAAATGCGGGTTGGTGCCGGAGTTGTACTCCCAACCCTCTTCGATAGCCTTGCCACGCTCGCCGGTGCCGTCATTGAAATAGCTCGGCTGGGCGAAGAAAGCGATGCTCGGCGTGATCACATAGTGATCGGGAAACTCGATGGTGTGATGCGAATCGTCCGCCGGCACCATGATCTCGTGCAGCTTCTCGCCGGGCCGGATGCCGACGATGCGCGTCGGCAGATGCGGCGCAATGGCGGCGGCCAGATCGGTGATGCGCGAGGAGGGAATCTTCGGCACGAAGATCTCGCCGCCGTGCATGCGCGCGAGGTTCTTGATGACGAATTCCACACCCTGCTGCAAGGTGATCCAGAAGCGCGTCATGCGCTCATCGGTAATCGGCAATTCCTTGGCGCCGTCGCGGATCAGCTTCTGGAAAAAGGGCACCACCGAACCACGCGAGCCGACCACATTGCCATAACGCACCACCGCAAAGCGGGTGCTGCGCCCGCCGACGATGTTGTTGGCGGAAACGAACAGCTTGTCCGAGGCCAGCTTGGTCGCGCCATAGAGATTGATCGGGTTGGCGGCCTTGTCGGTCGACAGCGCAATCACCCGCTCGACTTCGTTCTCGATGCAGGCATTGATGACGTTCTGCGCGCCGATGATATTGGTCTTGATGCACTCCATCGGATTGTATTCAGCCGCCGGCACCTGCTTGAGCGCAGCGGCGTGAATGACGATGTCCACATCGCGGAAAGCCTGCCGGGTGCGCTCGGCATCACGCACATCGCCGAGAAAGAAACGCATGCGCGAGTCGGGGAACTCCTGCTGCATCTCGTACTGTTTGAGCTCGTCACGCGAGTACACCACGATGCGGCGCGGATTGCCCGATTCGAGCAAGGTGCGCACGAAGGCGCGGCCAAAGGAGCCCGTCCCACCGGTGATGAGAATCGACTTGCCATCAATCATGCTGCTTCCCCCTGCACCAATTCATTTTGCGCGCCACCGGCCAGCTTGGCACTCAGGCGCTCCTTGCCGATATCAACAACCGCGAGCATGTTGTCCAGCGCGCCGGCGAGGAATCGATCAAAGAGGTCGAAACCGAAATGCGCGAAGGCCACCGCCTGCTCATCCGTCTTGGCCAGCAGGGCGCAGTCGTAGAAGAAACGCCCCATGTGCATCATCGAACCGCGCACCAGCGGGAAGATGTCGGTGAGCTTGTGATGCTCGTCAAACAGGTAGTGATGCATGTCGTAGAGCTTGTCTGCGATATCCATCTTGTTGTGCAGCTCACCGGCCAGAATGCGGCGCAGATCGGTACGCAGCGCTTGCAGTTGCTCCATCAGGCTGCCCATATTGGCAAAGGGATTGGCGTCGTACTGATCGGTGAATGAACTGAGCATGGCGGCCAGGGCAGCAGGCTTGTTGGCCGGGTCCGCCTCGATGCGCAGTTCTTCCGGGCGCAGCGGCGTGGCATTGCGGATGCGTGCACCGTCGTTCAGATTGAAGACCTTGGCACCCGGGTACTCGTCGATGGTGATCGCCATCGCGTCGCGCGAATGCATGAAGATTTCGGTCGACAGCACTTCCTCGCAGAAATTGCCCTCGGTGGACTTGTTCTTCTGGTGGGTGATGTGCGTGTCCTGCACGATCTTCTCAAGTGCTTCAGCCTTGTCCGACTCGTCGAAGTAGAGCGAGGTCTTGGCGTGGTGACTGCCGGCTTCCTTGAAGCCGAAGTCGATGCCGACCAGGTGGATCTTCGAGAAGCCCATGTCCAGCGCCAGCGCAACGCCGCCATTGGTACACGTCGGACCGCTGCGGAAGCGCTTGGTCTTGCCGTGGATGTCGAGCAGGGGCGCGCCCAGATCGATTTCCTTCTGGAACATCAGCGGCTTGTCGGTGAGGGTGAACACCGCCGGGTCCATGATCGACAGCGCCACCAAGGGCACGTCCTTGACCATTTCGCGGGTCGCCGGGTCCAGCAGCACCACATAGGTCATGTGCGTACGCTCGATCTCGACGTGCAGATCCGGCTTGATGCCCGCCCGTGCCAGCGCGGTAATCGCCGTACCGCAGCTGATGATTACAGCGCGATCCTTGTTGGCGCGCAGCACCGGCAGCAGGCCATCGAGCGAGGGACCGGAGCCCACCACGAAGACCTCCGCATCGGCGGGCATGTTCAAGGGCTTGCGTGTATAGAGCGGATAGCCTTCGATGGCGTTTTCCATCGCGTGCTTGAGACCGAGGATCTCGTCATCGAGGAAGCCCCAGCCACGGTAGAGCGTCCACAGATCGTTCTTGAGCTTGTTCCACAGGGTTTTGACGCGATCCGAATCATAGTCATTGAAGAACAGACCCGTGCCCTGCATGAAATAAGGCGGCCACAATGCATACAACATGGCGCGCAGATGCTCGGCCAGCGCCTTGGGGTCCTCGTCGTGGGCAATCGAGAAATAAAAGCCCTTGGCCGCGAAGCGCTGATACAGCGAGATGTAGTCGACGAAGTAGAGCGACATGTTCAGGCGCGTCAGGTCCGTGTCGACGAGAATCAGGTGACGGATCTCCCAGTCGTCCACCAGACGCTCCAGATGCCAGCCGTAGCCGCTGCCGAACACCAGGGCGATCGGCATCTTGTGATCGCCGAAATCGGGACGCGGCAGGTGCCCGCCCTCGCCGGCGATCTTGCGGAAGCCCTCGATCAGCTCGCCACGGAACTTGGGCTCGATGGGTTTGAAGAAGTCGGGATTGGTGGCGTGCGGAAAAGCCTGCTCGGGATCATCGACAAACTCATGATTGACGTCGATGCGCGGACGCGTGTCCGGATCTTCAAACATGCGGTAGAGCGAACGGCCGAAGTCGGTGAACTCGCGCGGGCCGCCCTGGAAATGGCGGTAATAGATGGTGATCTTGCCTTCCGCATCAACCTCGAAGGGCGCCGGCAGATCCGTCAGCATCAGCTTGTCGAAAATATCCGGAAACTGTTTGCGGAAGAAGTACAGGTTGGCCTGATAGGTAGCCATCACCTTGTGTACATAGGCCTCTTGCAGCGGGCTCCAGCTATCGTCCTGCGGTTCGTTCATGACGGATTCCGTTCTGAAAGAGAAATCGGAACGGCGGAGCACCTGCTCGGTCCTTCGCCGGGATGTTGCCCATATTAATGAGCATCCCCCGGGCGCCATGAGTCTAGATGGCAAAGAAAACAGGCCTATTTCCGCTTTGTGAGGCCTGTCAGACCGCCCTCCCCGCCCTCTCTGTTGATCAGCCGGCGGATGACGCGGTGGATCGGAGGGCGGGCGGCAAAGCGCAGACGGCAAAACCCTCCGCCGGTTTGCCGCTCCGGGCGGCAAGTTTTTCCGAATTGCCGCAAACGGCCTGTAAATCACCGTAAAACACCTGGCATGGTCCATGCGTAAGCGGGTTACGAACCTGAAGCACTCGCTGCAGAAGGATTCCAGTGTCATACAGTGCTGCCCGATGAAGTCTATCGGTGGATCGCACTCACGATTCCGGCAGCAAGCGCTTCAATCATCTTCAAAGAATGTTTGAAGTGAGCAACGCAACTACATACGAAGGAGTTCTGAAATGGCAATGACCATCAACACCAACGTAGCCTCGTTGAACACTCAGCGCACCCTGAGCGGCTCGCAAAGTTCACTGGCTACATCCCTGCAACGCCTCTCCTCAGGCTTGCGCATCAACAGCGCCAAGGATGACGCGGCTGGCCTGGCAATCTCCGAGCGCATGACCTCGCAGATCACCGGTTTCAACGTCGCCGTGCGCAACGCCAATGATGCCATGTCGATGATGCAGGTGGCCGACGGCGGCGCATCGCAGATTTCGGCCAACATCCAGCGCATGCGCGAACTGGCCGTGCAGGCATCCAACGGCACGCTCAACTCGGGCGACCGTCTGAACCTGGCGACGGAATTCAACGCGCTGTCTGCCGAAGTCACACGCCTGGGCGAAGCCACCAAGTACAACAAGATCGATCTGCTCAACAGCGGCGCGGTGATGACCTTCCAGGTCGGCGCCGGGACCACCAGCAATGACCAGATCACCGTGTCAACGACTGACCTGCGTGCGTCAACGCTGGGTATCGATTCGGGCTCGATCAATATCTCGACCGCCTCCACGGCGCTGGACGCGATCACTGCGCTGGACTCGGGCATCAGTACCATCACCACGACACGCGCGCGTTTCGGTGCCGCCCTCAACCGCACGGAAGCCGTGGTGTCCTCGCTGCAGATCGCAGTCGAGAACCAGTCGGCTGCAAAAGGCCGCATCACCGATGCCGACTTCGCGGCAGAATCGGCCAGCCTGTCGCGCGCGCAGATCCTGCAGCAAGCGGGTACGGCCATGCTGTCGCAAGCCAATTCGCTGCCGCAACAGGTGCTCAGCCTGCTCAAATAAGTCTTGCCTGCTGTACGTGCGTGTCTCTCGCCAGGCACGCCATTCAATGCCGCCACCGTGTCCTCACCGTGGCGGCATTTTCTTTGTGTCACCGCCACCTTGCCGTCGGCACGGCAAAAAATGCCGCTGCGGCCAGAAGCGCAGCCCCGGGTGGACATTTTTGCCAGCGATGCAATCCGGATTGCCGGTTTTCCCGAAAAAACGGGCAGAAACAAGCACTTTTTCGCGTGATTACATTTTTTTAAAAGCTGGCACAGCCTTTGCTGAATAGTAGTTGTAGCAATCGGGAACGAATCTGGACACGATCCTGCTTGCGCCTAGATGACGTTAGCATGCCTATCAAATTAAATGCGTTATGCATTTGCAGGCCGCAAGCAATACCGTCAGAGATCGTTTCAAAAGCATTCATGGAGGAATGTAATCATGTCAATGACCATCAACACCAATGTGGCGTCGCTTAATTCGCAGCGCAACCTCAGCATCTCGCAGACTTCCCTGGCGACGTCACTGCAACGTCTGTCCTCAGGTCTGCGCATCAACAGCGCGAAGGACGATGCAGCGGGGCTGGCCATTTCGGAACGACTCAATTCCCAGATTCGCGGCTTCGGCGTTGCAGTGCGTAACGCCAACGACGGTATTTCCCTGATGCAGGTCGCCGATGGCGGCGCACAGAAGATTTCGGACAACATCCAGCGCATGCGTGAGCTGGCCGTGCAAGCCGCCAACGGCACGCTCAACTCCGGCGACCGCCTGAACCTCTCGGTGGAATTCAATGCGCTGTCCAATGAAGTGGGCCGCCTCGCACAAGCGACGCGCTACAACAACGTTGATCTGCTCAACAGCAATGCCGCGCAATTCACTTTCCAGGTGGGTGCAGGCACCTCGGCCAATGACCAGATCTCGGTGAGCACCATCGACCTGCGCGCCTCGACGCTGCAAGTCGATACCTCAGCGATTTTCATCTCCACGGCATCGCAAGCGATCGACGCGATCACCAACCTCGACTCTGCAATCAACACCATCACCTCGGCACGCGCCGGTTACGGTGCTGCGATGAATCGCACCGAGGCCGTCATCTCCTCGCTGCAGATCGCCTCGGAAAACCAGTCTGCCGCACGTGGTCGCATCACCGATGCCGACTTCGCGGTGGAATCGGCCAACCTCTCACGCGCACAGATCCTGCAACAGGCGGGCACGGCCATGCTCTCGCAAGCCAATGCCCTGCCGCAACAGGTTCTCAAGCTCCTCGGGCAGTAAGCGATAGCTCCATCTATCGCCGCGCTGACTGTATCTCGCATGCAGTCAGCGCTCTCTTTTCTACGGCATGACGCAGGCGACCCGCTCGGGTATGCTGCTCGACATGCTGCTTCAAGCGCCTCCCTCCCGCTCCGCTCCCCACAAGTTGCTTGACCTGACGCGCCCCCGCGCGCAGCGGCGAAGCTGTACGCTTGCGGCGGGCGCGCGCCAGCCAGCGGCTTTGCAGCACGCCTTCCCCGTCCAAGCGCATCGACTGCCCGCTTCACGCAGGCCTCGCGCTGCATTCCTTTTACTGTCTTGAGAGTCTTCGCATGAGCCTGCCTTTTGATATTGATTTGCGTAACAAGGTCGCTGTGGTCACCGGCGGCGCAGGCGTGCTTGGCGCGCAGATGTGCCGTGCCCTGGCCGAATGCGGCGCCAAGGTCGTGATCGTCGGACGTGATCTGGCCAAAGCCGAGCGCCTGGCCGAATCCATCAATGCCACGGGCGGCTTTGCCCAGGGCATGTCCTGCGATGTGCTCGACCGCGCCGCGCTGGAAAACGCCGCCAGCCACATCGCCAGCACCCTGGGCCCGTGTGACATCCTGATCAATGGCGCCGGCGGCAATCACCCCAAGGGCATCACCGGCCAGGAATATTTCAATGCCGAGACCAACTCCGCCGAACCCGGCCAGTCGAGCTTTTTCGATCTGGACATGGAAGGCTTCAAGTTCGTCTTCGACCTCAACCTGATGGGCACCTTGCTGCCCAGCCAGGTCTTTGCCAAGCAGATGCTGGGTCGCCCGGGCTGCACGATCATCAATATCTCCTCGATGAGCGCCTTCCGCCCGCTGACCAAGGTCGCCGCCTACAGTGGCGCCAAGGCGGCGGTGAGTAATTTCACCCAATGGCTGGCCGTGCATCTGGCGCAGTCGGGCATCCGCGTCAATGCGCTGGCACCGGGCTTCTTCATCACCGAGCAGAACCAGAAGCTGATGCTCAACGAGGATGGCAGCTACACGCCGCGCGCGCAGAAGGTCATCGCGCAGACGCCGATGCGCCGCTTCGGCGAGGCGGGCGAGCTGATCGGCGCCCTGCTGTGGCTGGTCGAACCCAAGGCCTCGGGCTTTGTCACCGGCTCGATCATCGCGGTCGATGGTGGCTTCTCGGCCTACTCGGGTGTTTGAGGACAGAAATTTCGCAAAAAGTTGTCTGACAGCAAATGGCGTTTAAAGGTGATCTTGCTATAATTAGTCAGACATCACGCATGTTTCAGGAGACAAACAATGGCCAAGACTTTCATGGACGAGCACTTCCTGCTCGAAACACCGACCGCACAGAAGCTCTATCACGAGTTCGCTGAGCATCAGCCCATCATCGATTACCACTGCCACCTGCCGCCGCAGGAAGTGGCCGACAACAAGCAGTTCCGCAACATCACCGAGATCTGGCTGGGCGGCGACCACTACAAGTGGCGTTTCATGCGCTCCTCCGGTGTGACCGAGGATTTCGTCACCGGCAATCAGCCTGACATCGAGAAGTTCCGCAAATTCTGCAGCGTGCTGCCGATGGGCGTGGGCAACCCGCTCTACCACTGGAGCCATCTGGAGCTGCAACGCTACTTCGGCACCAAAACCCTGGTCAGCGCCGATACCGCCGATGAGCTGTGGGAAGTCTGCAATGCCCAGATCGGCAAGCCCGAGCTGTCGGCACGCGGCCTGATGCTGCGCTCCAACGTGCGCGTGGTCTGTACCACCGATGATCCGGTCGATGACCTGGCTTACCACAAGGCGATTGCAGCCGACTCCGGCTTCTCGGTCAAAGTCTTGCCGACCTTCCGCCCGGATAAATCCTTCAACATCGACCGCGCCGGCTTCCAGGACTACATCCGCAAGCTGGCCACGGTCTCCGGCGTCGCCATCAACAATTTCGGCGAGCTCACCCAGGCGCTCAGCGCACGTCTGGACTACTTCGCAGCACATGGTTGCAAGCTGTCTGACCACGCCATCGATATCGCCTTCTTCTCGCCGGCCTCCGACAGCGAGCTGACGACGATCCTGTCGCGTGCCATGAACAATGAAGTGATCGGCAAGGAAGACGCCGACAAGTTCAAGACTGCGATCATGCTCTTCCTCGGCCGCCAGTACGCGCAACGCGGCTGGGCCATGCAGCTGCACATCGGCGCGCAACGCAACAACAACACGCGCATGTTCAACCGCCTCGGCCCGGACACCGGCTGGGACTCGATCGCTGACGACCTGATCTCGGCCAAGATCTCCGCCTTCCTCAACGCACTCGACGGCGACGACCTGCTGCCCAAGACCGTGCTCTACAACCTGAACCCGATCCACAACGAAGTGCTGGCCACCATGCTCGGCAACTTCCAGGACGGCAAGGTCGTCGGCAAGATGCAGTTCGGCTCCGGCTGGTGGTTCCTCGACCAGAAGGACGGCATGACGCGCCAGCTCACCGCGCTGTCGCAGCTCGGCAACCTCGGCGCCTTCGTCGGCATGCTCACCGACTCGCGCAGCTTCCTGTCCTACACCCGCCACGAATACTTCCGCCGCATCCTCTGCAATCTGATCGGCGGCTGGGTTGAAAATGGCGAGTACCCGCAGGACTACAAGCTGCTCGGCAAGATCGTCAGCGACATCTGCTACAACAACGCAGACCGCTACTTCGGACTCTGATCCGCGCCTCGCCGCCGCAAAAAAAGCCAGCCCTCGGGCTGGCTTTTTGTTGGCACAGCAGCCCCCTTCCGCTCACCTAAGCCACACTCAGCACCGCATCAGAATCTGTTTTCTCGGCTTCGAGCAAGCTTGCTGCGATTTTCCCCGCCAGGAACTGTGCATCTCTGGCAACGCCAGAGAATCGTCCAGACCCCCAGGTGTGCAACCAGGGCAGGCCGAGGAAGTAGAGGCCGGGCTGGCGCGTGACGCCGCGCACATGGCCGGGGTAGCCGCGACCGTTGAACACCGGCAGATCGACCCAGCTAAAGTCGGGCGTGAAGCCGATGCACCAGACGATGCTGGTGATGCCGGCGGCGACAGGGTCGAGCACAGCGCGTTCGGCGGCGGGTTGCCACACCGGCACATAGACACTGCCGGCCGGTGCGTCGATGCCCTGCTTCGCGATGTACTTGTCGATGCTGGCATTGATGCCGTTGTAGATGCTGTCGCCATGCTCCAGGTTGGCGGCAAGATTTTCGGCGAAGCGCAACTGCGTGCCATCGAAGTCTTCGAGGCGGCCGAACAGCTCCATGCCTTCGAGGGCGAACTTGCGCAGATCGATGTCGCGGCCACCATCGCGGCCCGTGACGTAATGATTGGTGTTGTCGCGCACGCCTTCCTTGAGCGGATGCTGTTCGACCGGCATCTCGTAGTAACCCATGTCGGCGAGCCAGTCGACCACGTCTTTGCCGCGGTAGAAGCGCGCACAGCGCGGCGCGTCACCGGTGGAGAGATAGACCTTGCGACCCGCCAGATGCAGGTCTTCGGCGATCTGCGCGCCTGACTGCCCCGAGCCAACGACGAGCACGGCGCCTGCAGGCAGGCTCTGCGGATTGCGGTACTGCTCGGAATGAATCTGCGTGATCGACTCCGGCAGGCGCTCGGCCATGCGCGGCACGATGGGCTGGTGATAGCCGCCCGAGGCGACCACTACCTGGTCGGCCGTGAATTCGCCGCTGGATGTCTGCACGCGATAACCGCCCTCAGCACGCGAACTGACACGCTGCACGCTCACCCCTTCGCGAACGGGGGCATTGACGTGGCGCGCAAAGCCATCGAGATATTCGATGATCTGATCCTTGACCATGAAGCCGTGCGGATCATCGCCCTGGTAGGGATAGCCCGGCAGCGCGCACTGCCAGTTGGGCGTGACGAGACAGAAAGTGTCCCAGCGCTGGGTGCGCCAGCTGTGCATGAGGCTCTTCTTTTCGAGCACGAGATGATCGATGCCGGCTTGCTGCAGGTACCAGCTCATCGACAGACCGGCCTGGCCGCCACCGATGATGATGACATTGTGGTGAGGTGTACTGGGGTTCATGGTGTGGATCCTGTGCTGGGGTGTATTGGTGAGGCGTGGCTCACTCTTCGAAGCCGAGTACTTCAACCTGCGCATCGGGCAGATTGGCGAAGCGTTGGGCGTGGGCTTCCAGTTCGGCGAGCTGATCCATCGCTGACGAGCAGGCGTAGCCGTACTTGGCACGTACGCGCTCCGAGGCGATGTTGAGCGCTTCGCGGCTGCGTGACATGAAGTCGGCCATGGGGTAGCGGGTGCCGGGGGTGAGGAAATCCTTGATCACCAGCGAGGGGGAATAACAGTTCAGTTCGGTGCTGTCCGGCAGGCGGACGCGGAAATGCATGACGGGCATGGGCTTCTCTCGTGTTGGAGTTCAGTTCAGTTCGGGCTGGAGCCGGGCGCGCTGCACCAGACTCTGTTCATAGAGGTCGAGATGACGACGCGCGCTCGCCTGCCAGCTGAACGCATCAAGCAGCGGCTGCGCTTCGGCGCGCAGTGCCGGGCCGCGCGTGGCTGCGCTGGCGGTGCGCATGGCGCTGGCGATTGATTGCGCGTCGAGCGGATCGGCCCAGTGGCACAGCGCATCGCTCAGGTATTCGGTAAAGGGCGCGATGTGCGACACCACGACTGGCGTGCCGCTGGCCAGCGCTTCGAGCACGACGAGGCCGAAGCCTTCACGCAGCGAGGGCAGCATCAGCACATCGGCGAGGCGGAACAGCGCGGGCATGTCCTCGTCGGCCATCACGCCGGTGAATTGCACCGCCGATGTGGGCAGGCCACTATCGCGCAGCAGGGCATGGAAGTCGCTGCCATAACGGCTGTGGTCGAGCAGGCTGGCGCCGCCAGCGATCAGCAGTCGTGCGCCGGGCTTGCTCTCCTGCACCTCAATGAAGGCTTGCAGGATGCGTTGCGTGTTCTTGCGTTCCTCGATACCGCCGACGGCGAGAAAGACTGGCCCGGTCTTGTTCGCAAGCCCCAGTCGTTCAGCGAGCGCTCGATCTGACGCGTCCGATTGCGCCACGAAGCGCTGCGTGTCGACGCCATTGCTGACCAGCTCCGCCTGCACGCCATGCTCGCGCCGCATCTGTTCGCACCAGGTCTGGCTCACGCACAGCACTTGCGCGGCAGATCGCCAGGCGCGCGTTTGCCAGGTGGCGAGTTGCGCGTCATTGAAGTGATCGAGGTGATGCACAGTGCGGATGAAGCTGTCGATGCGCCCAGCATCCACCAGCTCGGCCAGTGCATTGCCACTGATGCTGTCCTGCGCATGGAAGATGTCGAAAAACTCGCGCGCCAGCACGCGTTCAAGATGCAGCACATAGGCCGCGATGCGCGTGCGCACCATGTCGGCCACGCCACTGTTTGCCGCCTCGACAGGCACCCGCTGCACACGGAAAGGCACTGTGCGGAACAGCGTCTGGCCGGCCTCGGCGGGCGCCATCAGCGTGACGTCGTGACCGGCTGCATGCAGGGCCTGCGCCAGTTCAAGACTGTGCACCACGCCCCCGCGTGGATTGACGGAATGCGTCAGCAGGGCGATGCGCAAGCGGCGCGGCGCAGTTTCACGACGCATGGGCGTGCTCCCGTTTGCTGGCTGTAATGAAAGCGTCCTGAGCAAAGTCCCACAGCAGCGCCTGCTCGTCGGCCTGCTGCAGGCTGACTTGCGAACCGCTGCGTACCTCGCCGACTGCGGCACAGGCAATCTCGCGCGCGTCGAAGAGCGCCTGCACGGCCGCCACGTGCTGTGGTCGCACGCTGAACACATAGCCAAAGCTGGGGAAGGCAGTGAGCCAGCGCAGCAGCGGTACGCCAGTGGGGCGCGGGATGGCATCGATGTCGATATGCGCGCCGACCTGCGAGCACTCCAGCAGCATCAGTGCGGTGCCGAGAGCGCCAGCCATGCTGATGTCTTTCGCAGCGTCGCACAGGCCTTGCTCGGCAAGCTGTGGCAGCAGGGCGATGTCGCCACGCAGGCGGGCGGCTGGTGCGCGCGTCGAGGCGTTCCACCAGGGGTAGGGTTCTTCGAAGGCGCCGCGCAGATCGATGGCCATCATCAGGGTGTCGCCGGGCCGCGCGTTGAAGCTGCTCAAGAGCTTTTGCGCACGGCCGAGTATGGCCACCGCGAGCTGGCCGCGTTCGCTGCGCTTGTTGCTGTGACCGCCGACAATGGGCACGCCATAGGCGGCCGATGCGGCAGCCATGCCCTTGAGCACCTCGTCAGCCGGCTGCATGCCTTTGCTCCACAGCGCGTCGACTACGGCGATGGGGCGGCCACCCATCGCTGCGATATCGCTGATGTTGACCATCACGCCGCTGTAGCCGGCGAACCAGGGCATGCTGGCGACGAAGTCTTCGGTCATGCCCTCGATGGCGAGCAGCAGGTAGCCATCGGCGTCGGCAATCGCTGCGCAATCGTCACCGTTGGCGACGGCCTGCTTCATGTCCTGCGCGCCACCGGGCAGGGCTTGCGCCAGCGCACCGACGATGTCGCCGATGTCGCGCTTGTGCGCAAAACCGCGACTCGCGCGCAGGACGTCGACGAGTTCCTGCAGATTCATCTCACGACTCGCGACAGGGTGACAAAGCCGCTGGCCGGATCGTGGCAGGGCGGGTAGTGCGCGAGGTCGGCCTGCATGCGCGTGTGCGGGCGACCGAGCAGGGTTTCTTCGCCCATCACGTTCCAGTGCAGGCGGCGGAACAGCGGCACGTTCTGGCTCTGCACGTGGGCGCGGAAAGTCTCGCAACCGAGCGCGTGGGCGCTGCTGACGGCGAGCCGGATCAGCGTGGCACCGAGCTTGCCGTGATTGCGAAATGCCGCGTGCACGGCAAGGCGCGAGCCGTACCAGAGATTCGGCAAGCCATCTTCTTCCTCACGGTGGATGCGCACCGTACCGACCACCTGCTCCGGCATGCCGGCAATGCATAGCGTGGCGACCAGCAGCTGCGCGCGCTCGTCGATGGCGTCACGGTCGTCGCCCAGAAAGATGCCCTGCTCGACGCAGAACACGGCGCGGCGCAGCCCGTAGGCCTCACGCGCTTCCCAGTCCTGCGTGACCCACTTGATGCGGAATTCGGTCGGCGAGAAGGTGTCGTGGCGCAGGGCGCAGAACTCGTCGTACAGTGTGTCGGCGGTCGGCAAGTCGATGGTTTCGGCAAACATGGCGCCTCCCTACTTCTCGTACTTCGATTGCGATGAGCAGGCGCCACACTTGCCACAGCCCGCCTTGATCTCGCTGGCACGCAGCCCTGCCTGCGACAGCATGGCGCCGAGTGGTTCGAGCACCGAGCGCATGAATTCGGGCGTCGGTGCCGGGTGGTTTTCGAGTGGCGTGCCGCTGATGGGCACGAAGGGCACCACGAAGGGATAGACGCCCAGCGCGATGAGCTTTTCGCTCATCTCAAGAATCGCCTCGCGCGTGTCGCCGAGCCCGGCGAGGATGTAGGTATTCACCTGGCCACGCCCGAACACGGCGACGGCCGCTTCGAAGGCCTTCATGTAGCGCGCCAGTGACACCGTGGCCTTGCCCGGCATGATGCGTGAGCGCACTTCGGGCGTGACCGCTTCGAGGTGCATGCCCAGGGTGTCGATGCCGGCAGCCTTCATGCGCGCAAACCATTTGTCGTCATTGGGCGGCTCGCACTGACCCTGGATCGGCAGATCAACCGCCGCCTTGATGGCGAAGGCGCTGTCGCAGAGGATCTGCGCGCCGCGGTCGGACGTGGGCGGTGTGCCGGTGGTGAGCACCATGTGCTTGACGCCATCGAGCAACACGGCCGCACGGGCGACTTCGGCGAGCTGTTCGGGCGTCTTGTGGGCGATGGTGCGCTTGGCCGCGAGCGACTGACCGATGGCGCAGAACTGGCAGGCCGAATCGCGATGCTCGTAACGAATACAGTTCTGCAGCACGGTGGTCGCCAGTACATCGGAACTGTGCAGCGTAGCGATATGCGCATAGGGCACGCCGTCGAAGGTCTGCAGCGCATAGAAGCGCGGCTGCTTCGGAAAGGCGATGTTCGCAATCGGGATGCTGGCGCGCTTGAGCGTGATGCGACCGCTGGCGTCTGCCGCGTCGGCGTGGAAGGGCGAGGCCGAAGCGCTGCCGGTGTGCACCGGTACCATGATGGTGTGGCCGTCGACGGTCACCGCCTTGTGATCGGACGGCCCTGCGCCACCGCGCCGGCTGGCGGCGCCGGCATCGGGGTCAGGCAGCCTTAATCCCCAGGACTGCAGCTCGGTCATCAATTGGCGCGTCGCTTCGTTCGGCGCTGTGGGGCTCGGTGTGGTCATAGCTGTACTCCGGATTGAGGGCTGTGCCGTGCATGGGGCTGACGGTGGCAGCGGCTTGCGCATTGATGTGCAGACTGAGGAGTTCGGGGCGCGCGTAGTGGCCGACCGAATCCATCATGCGTTTGCGCTTGGTGATGAGCTTCATGTCGAGATCGGCAATCACCATGCCTTCACCTTCTCGCAAGGGTGGTGCCAGGTTCACGCCTTCGGGCGAGACGATGGCCGTGTGGCAGCCACCACGCAGCACGCGCTGCATGGCCGGGTCGGGTGTGATGGCGGCAATCTGCGCATCGCTGAGCCAGCCAGTGGCATTGACCACGAAGCAGCCGGATTCGGCCGCGTGATGGCGGATCGCCGCATCGATCTGGTCGGCGAAGATCGGCCCAACCATGGAGCCGGGGAACTGGCTGCAGTGGATCTCTTCGTGCTGGGTCATCAGCGCATAGCGCGCCAGCGGGTTGTAGTGCTCCCAGCAGGCCAGCGCGCCGACGCGGCCGACGGCGGTGTCGACCACCTTGAGGCCGCTGGCATCGCCCTGCCCCCACACCATGCGCTCGTGGTAGGTCGGCGTGATCTTGCGGCGCTTGAGCTTGAGCGAGCCATCAGCGTCGAACACCAGTTGCGTGTTGTAGAGGCTGCCGTGGTCGCGCTCATTGACACCGAGCACGACCACCACGCCCAGCGCACGCGCGCTGGCCGCGACGGCCTCGGTCACCGGGCCGGGCACGACCACCGCCTGCTCATAGAGCTTCAGGTGATCGGCCCCCATCGCCACCGCCGGCTTCACGAAGGAGAAGTAGGGGTAGTAGGGCACGAAGGTCTCGGGGAAGACGACCAGCTGCGCGCCCTTGCCTGCCGCTTCATTGATGGCTGCACACACCTTGGCGAGCGTGCCCTCGGGCTGCTCGAAGTCGGGTGTGATCTGGACCGCTGCGGCACGGATGACGGAGGCTGCCGGCATGTCAGAGCGTCCAGGTGTCGAGGATGAAGGCATTGGACTTGCGGTGCAGCAGCACCAGGTCCAGCACGTCGAGCGGATTGATCGGGCGGATGCCTTCGATCAGCGAGGGTTCGCCATGGCCGTAAAGCGCCTGCAGGGCGAAGCGGCACGCATAGACCTTGCCGCCTTCCTCGATGAACTTGGTGATCTGCTTATTGAAGTTGAGGTGGCCCGGAAAGGCTTCGTCACCCAGGGTCGGGAAGCCGCGTTGCACACCCAGGGTCACGCCCGGGCCATAGAGCAGGATCGAGGTTTCGAAGCCTTTGCGCTGCAGGCGCGTGGCCTGCAGCAGGTTCACGAAACCGATGGAGCCTTCGAAGGCCACGGTGTGAAAAGTCACCAGCGCTTTTTCGCCGGGTTCGGCTTTCACGTCCTCAAACACCTTCTCTTCGTAATTGACGAGGAAGTCGCCTTTCTGGTGGGCGGGTTTGGTCACTACCGGCATGTTAGTTCTCCTGTTGATGGATTGGGCCTGCCGCACATGCAGCCTGCTCTGCCACAGCATTGCAGCAACCGTGCCATCAATTTCAGATCATCATGCGATCAATATGCAATCATCCAAGAGTGGAGTATCGGCCGACCATGAAAATATTCTGATGGCTTCTTAATACGCCAAAACACGGCGATATACCGCGATATCACGACTATTCGTTATGGTGCAAAAAAGCAGCCCAGCGGCACCGACTTGATGCAGATCAAACCAAAGAATTGCCAAGCAGCGTGCTATCCGACGAATCTTCAGCAAGAAAATGCAATCAATGTCAGAATTTCATGCAATCAATACGAGACAAGCCGCTCTACGCTTCCCCAAACCATGAAAAATCCGCAACAGCATTGGATCAAACAGATCGCCGAAGCCAACAAACCCAGTTATCTGATGATTGCCGACCTCATCGCCGAGGACCTGCGCGTCGGGCGCTTGAGCCCACGCGACCAGTTACCCACGTTGCGCGAGCTCGCTCAGATGCTGGGCATCAACTACACGACCGCCGCACGCGGCTATGCCGAGGCGCGCAAGCGTGGCCTGATCGATACCCGTACGGGGTCCGGTACCTTTGCACTGGGCAGCAGCCCGACCCTGCCTTTGCGCGGCGGCAGTGGCGCCGAAATGACGATGAATCTGCCACCGGAAATTGAAGACCCGGCCTTGCTGTCGCGTATCAGCGACAGCGCAGCTGCCGCGCTGCACGACTGCGACATCAATCTGCTGCTGCGCTATCAGGATTTCGGTGGCACGCCGACCGACCGGCGGGTCGCCACCAAGTGGCTGCGTGAATTCATTCCCGATGCCGAGTGCGAAGAAATTCTCATCTGCCCCGGCATTCATAGCGCTCTGGCGGCGTTGATGTCATTGCTGGCGCGCCCCGGCGAGATGATCTGCGTCGAGTCGCTGACCTATCCAGGCATCAAGGCCATCGCCGCGCAACTGGGCGTCAAGCTGTTTGGCTTGCCGATGGATCATGGCGGGGTCAAAGTGCGCGCTTTTGAAGACGCCTGCAAGACGCTCTCACCCAAGGCGCTGTACCTCAATCCCACCATGCTCAACCCGACCACGCAAACCTTGGACCTGCAACGTCGCGAAGCCTTGGCTGACATCGCCCTGCATTACAGCATTCCGATTATCGAAGACGACGCCTATGGCATGCTGCCAACGAAACCAGTTCCCGCGTTGGCCACACTCGCGCCAGCGCTGACCTATTACATCTCGGGCATGTCCAAGTGCTACGGCGCCGGCTTGCGCACCGCGTTCGTACGCTCACCCACGCCACGCCAAGCGCAGCGCCTAGCGGGCGCGCTACGCGCCACGACCGTGATGGCCTCACCCGTGACGACAGCCATCGCAACACGCGCCATCAACGACGGCACAGCACAGGCGGTGCTCACGGCGATCCGACAAGAATGCCAATCACGCCAGGCGCTGGCGGACGAACTGTTGGCAGGCTACGCCCACAGCAGCCACCCCGAGGGTTTTCATTTGTGGCTGCCCGTCGAGGAGAGCTGGAACGTGGTCGAATTCGCCTCCTACCTGCGCACACAAGGCGTAGGCGTCGTCGCCAGCGCGGCTTTCAGCACCGATGCCAACCCGCCCAACGCTGTTCGCATATGCCTGGGCGGCCCCGGTGGAAAATTTGCGTGCGAGACTGCGTTGCGATTGATTGCCGATACGCTGACGCATCCCCTGCATCCGCATGCAACCATGTTGTGAGAAGGGTTTAAAGCCTCAGTCTAGGGCGCCGCAACTTCGGTCGTGCAACGGCCTTCGTCAAACAAGGCCGCCAGACCACAGCTTGAGCCAAACATGCGCGTGCTGTTGTGCGCCACGCCGGGCACGATGAACAAGCGCTGCTTGAAAGCAGCGTCGCGCGGGAACTGCGCCGCGTAAGCAAAGTAGTAACGCCCGCGCTGCAAGCGCGAATCGCCCTGGGCTTCGCCCGCACAGCTTTTATCGAGCTGCGGGTGATGCGGATCCTTGTCCTCTTCGCCGAGCAGGTAGATCACATCATGCGCGAGATAGCGGCGCATCAGCGCGGCCGGATCCAGCGGCTTGCGTGCGTACGCCGGCAGATTCGCGCTCAAGCTGTACGGCCAGCGATCGACGCGCTCGCACTGGCTCGCATCCGCCGCCGCAAAGCCGCCAGCAGCCAGAGGCCGCAGATCATTGGCGTAAGCATAAGACGAGGGATTGGCCACCACGTAGCGCAGTCGCACGCCAGCCTGATCGACCAAGGCGCTCCCCTGGCCGAACAAGGCGTAGCGCTGCAAGTATTGCCCGCCCGCCGAATGTCCGGCGAGGACGATGCTCTGCAAATTGGGGAACAGCTGGCGATCGAGCAGACGCGCAAAAATGGCGTCCATCACCGCGTAGGCACTCAGCGGCGCAGGCGCCTGCGCCTTGAAGCCGGCCTTCCAGTCATCGACACCCCAGCGCAGGGTCAGCTCGGGCAGCTGGTGGGCGGCGACATCCTCGGCGATCAGGAATTGCGGCGTGATGATGATTGCATCGTCCGCAGCGCTAGGCACCTTGGCCGCGGCGCGCTCGCCGGCGAGCAAGTCATCGCGCGTGATGCCATGGACGACGATCAGCGCACGTCGAACCGCAGGCTGCGCTTGCGACCAGTCGCGACTGACATGGATCGGCAGCCGCCCCTGCCCCTCGCCAGCGCGCACATCCAGCCAGCCATCCTGAATCTTCGGCACCGCCTTGCGGGCGGCCGAACTGCCCGACTCCTGGGCCTGCGCGCCGGCAAGCCCGGTACACAGCAGCAGCGCTGTCAACGCGTATTTGATCAAGGCTTTTGCCACGCTCGCACCTCGTCGATGAAAACGCGAGCCTAACAGAGCTGCCACGTGCCGCGTGCAAGGACGCGGCACGTGGCAACAGACGAACGGGGATGCGGACCGATCAGGCCGCGTTGGCCAGGGTGCGCCGTGCCATGCCCACCACCGCCGCCGCATCGACGATGCAGGCGACACGCCCGTCACCCATGATGGTGACACCGGCAACCCCGGCAACGCGGCGGTAATTGGCTTCCAGACTCTTGATCACCACCTGGTGCTGGGCATTGAGCTGTTCGACGAAGACCGCCGCCTTGACGCCGTCGCTCTCGATGATCACGAGAATGCCGTCGGTATGTGCCGGATCATTCCCCGGCACACCGAAAGCCTCACGCAAACTGAGAATGGGCAAATACTCGCCACGCACCCTGAGCAAGCACTCCTTGCCGGAGATACTCTTGATCATCGAGGCATCGGGCTGCAGCGACTCGACGATGGCGTCGAGCGGAATGATGTAACGCTCCTCGCCGACGCTCACCGACATGCCATCAAGAATTGCCAGCGTCAGCGGCAGACGCACGGTGACGCGGGTACCAAGGCCGGCGGCGGAATCGATCTCGATACGGCCATTGAGCGCCATGATGTTCTTGCGCACCACGTCCATGCCGACACCGCGACCGGAGACATCAGTCACCACATCAGCCGTCGAAAAGCCCGGCTCGAAGATCAGCATCCAGACATCCTGATCGCTCATGTTGTCACTGACGCGCAGACCACGTTCGCGGGCCTTGGCGAGAATCTTGTCGCGCCGCAGACCACCGCCATCGTCGGCCACTTCGATAACCACATTGCCGCTCTGATGATAGGCACGCAGGGTCAGCGTGCCCTGCTCGGCCTTGCCGGCAGCCAGTCGCTCGGCCGGCGCTTCGATGCCGTGATCGAGACTGTTGCGGACCAGGTGGGTCAGCGGATCGGCGATGCGTTCGACCAGGGTTTTGTCGAGTTCGGTATGTTCGCCGGTGAGGAGCAGCTGAACTTTCTTGTCGAGCTTTTGCGACAGATCGCGCACCACACGCGGAAAACGCGAGAACACCGTACTGATCGGCAACATGCGCACCGACATGACAGAAGCCTGCAGGTCGCGCGTATTGCGCGCCAGCTGGTTGAGATTATTGAGCAAGTCTTCGAACAGCACCGGATCCACGCCCGAGGCAGCCTGAGTCAGCATGGCCTGGGTAATCACCAGCTCACCGACCAGATTGATCATCTGATCAAGCTTGCCGACGGCCACGCGGATCGAACCGGCATCCGTATTGGCGCTGGCAGCAGGCGTCGGTGCTGAGGCCTGGGGCGGCGTTGCGGGCGGCGTTGCGGCCGCGCTGGTGGGTGTGGCGATGGCGCGAAGCACGGCGGCCGGCGGTGGCACCTTGTCGGCATCGGCCGGCAGACTGCTGAGGTCGAAGAAGCCATAGCCGGCCTCCTGCTCACGCCGGATCGGCGCTGCAGCGCTCGGTGGCGTCAGCGGCTCGAAGAAACCGTAAGCCTCTTCTTTCTTGGGTAAGGGTTCGAAAAAGCCGTAGGCTTCTTCCTTCTTGCTCAGCGGCTCAAAGAAACCATATGCCTCTTCCGGTTTGGCGAGCGGCTCAAAGAAACCATAGGCGTCCTCTTTCGGCAGCACGGGCTCGAAAAAGCCGTAAGACTCCTCAGCCTTGGGCAAGGGTTCGAAGAAGCCGAATGCTTCCTCCGTGCTCGCCTTGCTCACACTGGCGGCACTCACATCAAAGAAGCCGTAAGCCGCCTCTTCCTGCGGCGCAGGTGCAGACGTATCTGCCTCGATGTGTGCCGGCGCGGATTCGCGGATGCACAGGGTCTCGGCATCGACGGTGTATTCGAGCAGCTTGTGCAGGGTGTCGGCATCAAGCTTGGTATGCAGCTGGATCTGGCTTGGCTCGCTGTCGCTGCCTGCACGCAGCACCGTCAGCTCCCCCTGCTCACGCAATTCGTTAAACAGGCTTTCGAGCAGGACAGCATGCCGATCGGGCAGACATTGCAACTGGAAATCGATCAGGAAACACGGCAGAGCGGGCTTGGCGTGTGAGGCACGCGGCGCTGCAGAGGCTGCCGACGGCGTACTGCTGGCCGCCATCGTCTCACCATTGAGCAAGGCTTCCAGGCGTGCGCGCACGGCGCGCGCCGCCTCATGATCGGCCACGCCCTGACCACGGTGTGCCGAGAGCAGGTTCTTGAGCACATCGCCGGCCTTGAGGCAGGCATCGACGATGGCGTCGGTCATCGCTTGCTGGCCGTTGCGCACGCGGTCGAGCAGGCTCTCCATGACATGGGTGACCTCGGTGAGGTCATCAAAGCCGAAGGTCGCACTGGAGCCCTTGATCGAATGGGCTGCGCGGAATACGGCGTTCACATCCTCCTCATCCGGTGCTGCGATATCCATCGCCACCAGCAAGGATTCCATGCTCGCCAGATGCTCGTCCGATTCCTCGAAGAACACCTGGTAGAACTGCGTCATGTCAATCGCCATGCCATACCCCTGAAGCGCGACAGATATTGGATTTCAGCACACGCAAGCCCGCACTCAGCCGATGACCTTGCGCACCACTTCGATCAGCTTCTGCGGATCGAAGGGCTTGACCAACCAGCCGGTGGCCCCTGCCGCACGCCCCTGGGTCTTCATCGCATCCGAAGACTCGGTGGTGAGGATCAGGATTGGCGTAGTCTGATGACTGGGCAAACCACGCAGACTTTTGATCAAAGTGATGCCGTCCATGCGCGGCATGTTCTGGTCGGTGAGCACCAGATCGACCGCGCGCTGCTTGCATTTGTCGAGGCCATCCTGGCCATCGACCGCTTCGAGCACTTCGTAGCCTGCGCCTTTGAGGGTGAATGAGACCATCTGGCGAATGGATGCCGAATCGTCGACCGTCAGAACAGTTTTTGCCATATTGCCTCCTGCGTAAATGCCATGTGTATTACTTGATACGCGTTTTTTCGCGTGGTGCCTCACCGGCTACCACCGATGAGTCAGCCGAAGGCGACAGCGCCTGCGGCTCCGTTGTGTCGGGCGTTTGCCCTTCGTGCAGCAAGACATCTTCCGCACGCTTGTTGAGTACCACAATGCTGATCCGCCGGTTGGTCGGGCTGTAGGGATCATTGCGATCAAGCGGAATAGTGGCCGCCAGCCCCGTCACGCGGACGATCTTGTCACTCTCCAGGCCGCCCAGTACCAGCTCGCGCCGACATGCGTTGGCCCGATTGGCCGACAACTCCCAGTTGGTGAAGCCGGTGGCGCCACCGGGGAACTGCGCAGCATCGGTATGACCGGCAATGCTCAGGCGATTGCCGAAGCGATTGAGTTCGGGCGCCAGCGCGCGCAGGATCTCGCGCGTGTAGGACTTGAGCTCGGCGCTGGCCGAGTCGAACATTGGCCGATTCTTCTCATCGACGATCTGCACACGCAAGCCGTCAGGTGTCATGTCGAGCAAGAGCTGGCGCTTGATCTGGCGCAGCGTCGGACTGGCCTCCACCATCGCCTCGATGCGCGCCTTCAGCTCCTGCATCTTGCTGCGCTCGATGCGTTCGGCCTCGGCCGTCATCTGCAACTTCAAAGCCGCAGCCCCGTCGCTTTGCAGGAACTTGGTACTGTCCTTCTGCTGCATCTCGGGCGGCGTCACCATGACCTTGGCCGCCGAACGTTTTTCCTTGAAATTGGAATTGGCGACGTCACCGACAGCGCGAGTCAGATCTTTGCCGCCCCCCTCAATCGGGCTGGAGGCAGCACCTGTGCCACGCCCGCCGTTGAGCGAGAGCTTGAGCGGGCTCTGGAAGAAATCGGCAATCCCCTTGAGGTCACCCTGCGTGGTCGAGCCGAGCAGCCACATGAGCAGGAAGAAGGCCATCATTGCCGTCACGAAGTCGGCATAGGCGATTTTCCATGCACCACCGTGCGCGCCGCCACCGCCCTTCTTGATGCGTTTGACGACGATGGGCTGCTGATTGTTATCCGCCATGATCGGGTCTCAGAGTGCCGTGTCCGCTCACTTGCCCTTACGGCTCTTGATGTCCTCTTCCAGCTCGGCAAAGCCCGGGCGATCGGTTGAGAACAAGACCTTGCGGCCGAACTCCACGGCCACCTGCGGCGCATAGCCATTCATGCTGGCCAGCAATACCGTCTTCATGCACTGGTAGATCTTGCCTTCTTCTTCGCAGATCTGTTCGAGCTGACCGGCAATCGGCGCCACAAAACCGTATGAAATAAGGATACCGAGGAAGGTGCCGACCAGCGCACCGCCGATCATCTTGCCCAGCACTGCAGGCGGCTCACCCACCGAGCCCATCACGTTCACCACGCCCATCACCGCGACGACGATACCGAAGGCCGGTGTCGCATCGCCCACCTTGGAGATGATGTGCGGTGCCTGGTGCGCCTCAAGGTGATGCGTTTCGATTTCGACATCCATCAGGTTCTCAAGCTCGAAGGCATTGAGATTGCCGCCCACCATCATGCGCAGATAGTCGGTCAGGAATTCCATCACGTGATGGTTGTGCTGCAGCTTGGGGTATTTGGAGAAGATGGCGCTGCTGTCGGGATTCTCGATGTCGCCTTCAATCGACATCAGGCCTTCCTTGCGCACCTTGGCGAGGATTTCGAACAGCATGGCCAGCAGGTCCATGTAGACCGCCTTGTTCAGACCGGAGCCCTTGAACACCTTGGGCAGTGCGCCAATCGTGCCCTTGATCGCCTTGATGCCATTGCCGGCAACAAAGCCGCCGATGGTCAGACCCACGATGGCGATGTACTCCATCGGCACCCACAAGGCCGCCAGACTGCCGTGCACCGAGTAGGTTCCCAGTGCGGCCCCCAGAATGATGACGTAGCCAATAATCAGAAACATCGCTTCGACCCCACGAACAAGCAGCTACATCGGCTGAAATGATTGATCCAATCCCCTGTTGGGTATCGGCTCCACGCGCGCAAACTTAAGGCACAAGCGCGGATCAATCGAATCGAGGCAGTGCTGATGGCAGGCCATGTGCTAGCCAGAGGCAGAAATGATGATCCGCGAACGGCAAAAAAAAACGCCGCCAGACATGCTGGCGGCGGCTAACTCCCTGCAACGCAGGAAGGAGGTCAGCGGTGAAACCGGTCGAATCGCTCGGGAAAACCCGGATCAGACCGCGATTTGCAAACTGTCGCTAGCGGCCGAACGGCCTACTGCACGCTTACCCTTGCCGGCACGCGCCGGAATATGACAAAGACCGCAGACATAGCCTTGCGTCGGGTCGTAAGCGTGGGCCACAAAACCGCCGCCGCACTTGGTGCAGCAGGCCAGTTGCAGCATCTTGGCGTCGAAGAAGCGCACCAGAGTCCAGGCCCGGGTCAGGCTCAGCACCTGCTCCAGATCATTGGTCTCGGTGTGGTCGCGATACATGCGGAAGGCCTTGAGCGTGGCATCCAGGCCGCGCAACTCGGTATTGCGATTGATGAAACCGAGGAAGGACATGAACAGCGAGGCGTGCACGTTTTGCTGCCAGGGGATGAACCAGTCGGTCGAAAACGGCAACATGCCCTTGGGGGGCGATTCGCCACGAATTTCCTTGTACAGCTTGAGCAGGCGCTCACGCGACAAACCGGTTTCGGATTCGAGCATCTGCATGCGCGCGCCCAGTTCGATCATGTTCATCGCCAGCTGGGTTTCGCGAGCATCCTGAACGAGACTTTTCATGCGCATGGCAATCCCCTCAGGCGAGATGACCAACCGGCTGCGCAGCAGCGAGGATGGTGGCATGGATACGGGCGGCCTGATTGTCGCGATCATGATTAGACAACAGGTTGAGCAACAGGACGTCGTCAAAACGGAACTGACACAGGAGCATGTCGCAGGCCGCCATACGCAGGATCTGACCCGGCGCCAGATTGCTGATCAGATCGGCGACATCGCTACCAACGCCCAGCTTCATCATTGCGGCTTCGCGGTCAGCATTGAGCATCTGCTGGGCGAGCATGAGATAGGCAAGATTCAGGTCTCTGATCTCATCGTTGATATTTGCTGCCATGTTCGACCCCCGTTTTTTTCATCCCACGTATCAGGAGCTGATACGCCATGGAACGCATTGTTCCCCGAAGAACGCGAGGGTCCTATCAGGGGGGGGCGGAAAATGATGTACAAAGGCGAACGCCACCCCGTGTAAGAAGCCGTCTTACAAGGGTTGGTCGCACTGCGGTTAACACGAAGGAGCAAGCCTGCATTTTCACTTGCTTGGCAATCTATCGGCCGGCCTTGAGACGGCTTGAGAAAATTTCTAAAAAAACTTTTAAGAATTTGTTTTTATTGAAATTTATTTCATTAGACAGGTGCCGCCTTTCAGGCAACTCAGTGGCCGGGCGGATGCATCTGCATGTTGGAGATGCGGTTGCGCCCTTCTTTTTTGGCGACCTCGACCGCGTACTCCGCACGCCTGATCAACGTGTCAGCATCGCTGATGCTGCTGTCGCGTGTCGCCACGCCCAGGCTGATGGTGAGCCTGAGTTTAAGCATGCCGGAGACGATGTCTGCGCCCTCGACGGCTGCGCGCAGCCGCTCGGCGCAGGCTTGCGCCGCCTCGATGGCGGTATCCGGGCACATCACCAGGAACTCATTTCCCCCGGTTCGCGCCACCATATCCTGCGTACGCAAAGCTGAACGAATCGACTGACACACCTGACGCAATACCGAGTCCCCGACCTCAGGGCCGTAGGCATCATTGACACGCCGGAAGTGGTCGATGTCGATCACGATGCAGGACAGGGGTCGGCGATTGCGCGTGGACGCCGCCCACTCCTGCAACATGCGATCGATGAACAAGCGTCGATTGGGAAAGCCCGTCAGCGGATCGATCATCGCCACTTCCTGCAGGCGACGATTGCTGACTGCCAGTTCGGCCGCGAAGTGGCGCATCTCCTCGCGGTCGCGCTCCAGCTCCTGATGCAGACTGCTGATGCGCCGGCCGGCATTGAGACGGGCCAGTAACAGACGCGGACTGACCGGCTTTTCGACCACATCATCCGCGCCCTGCTCGTAGGCCAGCACCTTGAATTCCTCATCGACGCGCTGACCGAGCAGCAATACGAACAGTCCGCGGCCGATGCGCGTGTGGCGGATCTGCACCAGCAAGTTCTCGCCACCCTGCTCCAGCAGGACATCATCGATGATCAGCATATCCGGCTCATAGTCGATCACCAGCTCGATCGCCATGCCGGTATCTTTGGCCGTCGACACCTCATAGCTGGCGTCGCACAGCAATTTCTCGATGGCCGTGCGGACCACCGTATCAGGCATGGCCAGCAACACCCGTGGCTTGGTCGGCGCGGCATGCGGCACCACATGGCGGGTCGCTGCGATCGGGCTGAACTCCGCTTCCGGCGGAAGCTCCGCCGCATCCGTCTGAACGGCCGCCAGATGCAGACTTTCGAAGGAAGGCAAGGGGCTGGCTTCAACATTGAGCAGCACGCACCAGTCCAGCCAGGATTTGACGGTGTTATCGCACAGCTCGGTTGTGGCGACTTCGTCAAGACTCAGACGCGAGCCGAGCATCAGCATGCGCCGAGTCAGCACACCGCGCTCCTGCTCGGACGCCACGCACAGCGCGCCGGTCGCATTGGCCAGCAACAGGGTATCGGTCACCGCGCGCTCGCGCGAGCCCTCAGGGTAATCGTGATCACTGGAAATCGCGCTCTGGTAAGCCGCCTCGGTAAAGACACGCGGCATGCCCCAGTCAGCCAGCATCGCAGCTCCCAGCTCGGCGTGGTTCATACCGAAGCGGCGCGACTCCAGCTCCAGCTGATTGAGCGATGAATCGGCCGCCAGCTCGCGCAAGATGGCCCCGCACTCGGCCGGATAGAGCGTCACCAGCGCCAGCTCGCCAATCCGCGCGAGCAGGCCCAGGCAATAGATTTCGTCCGGCGCAGCCGCACGCGTCTTGAGCGAGATGAGCTGGGTCATCACCGCAGCAGCCAGGCTGGAGGACCAGAAATTGGCGTAATTGAATTCCTGACAAGTCCCGACGCGGTAATTGGTCAGCAGGGAAAAACCCAGTGCCATGGTGCGCACGGCTGGCATGCCGAGCACGGTCAGCGCGTCCTGCACCGAGGCAATCGGGCGCCGCCCATAGCCAATGACGCCATTGGCAGCCTTGATCAGGCGACCGACAAAAGCCGGATCGGTGCGGATGATGCGCGCCATTTCGGGCATCGACACATCATCCTGATTGGCCAGACGCATGATGGCGAGCGCGACGCCCTTAGGCGAGGGCAAATCGCCCGAAGCCTTGATTTGCTCGAATCGTGTGCTGTCTATCGGTGGCGCCATCTAAAAAAACCTCATTGACTTGCCCCGCGCCCGCTCGACAATGGAGTTCGCGCCGGGCGGCGGGATGCCTTACGTTTTCAGGCTGACTGGAGGTGATAACGGCGTTTACACCTATGCCTTGAGTCGTATCTTTCACTCGCCCGGAAATGGCCCGCGCAGCGTCGCGAGCGCTTGCGCTAGAATTAGCCGCAAATGCCTGCCAATCAAGCACCTCCACCACCCGAAATCCACTTCTGCACACGCTGCGGCGGGCCGGTCAGCCTGCGCGTTCCGGCCGGTGACAGCAATCTGCGGCACGTCTGCGATGTCTGCGGCAATATCCATTACCTCAACCCCAAGGTCGTCGTAGGTACCCTGAGCGAATGGGAAGGCAAGGTCATGCTCTGCCGGCGCGGCATTGAGCCACGCTATGGGTTGTGGACCCTGCCGGCAGGTTTCATGGAAATGGGCGAGACGACGGCGCAAGGCGCGCTGCGCGAAACCTATGAAGAAGCCTGTGCGCGGCCGGAGCTGATCGACTTGTTCACACTGATCAACGTCACCCACATCAGCCAGATCCACATGCTCTACCGGGCACGGCTGCTGACGCCGGACTTTGCCGCTGGCGAGGAGTCGCTGGAAGTCCGTCTGTTCGATGAAGCCGAGATTCCCTGGGAGCAGATCGCTTTCCGCTCGATGGCCGCGACCCTGCGTTGCTACTTCGAAGACCGCGCCCGCGGGCAGTTCCAGTTCCACCCGATCGACCTGCCGCCGCCCGAAGCGGGCTGAACACGTCAGCGTTCGACCAGCAGATCGAGCGCAA
Source organism: Uliginosibacterium sediminicola (assembly GCF_039631295.1). NCBI lineage: Bacteria > Pseudomonadati > Pseudomonadota > Betaproteobacteria > Rhodocyclales > Zoogloeaceae > Uliginosibacterium > Uliginosibacterium sediminicola. Next base: position 97,323 of record NZ_JBDIVE010000002.1, read on the forward strand.
ACGCCTGGCCGGACAAAACCGCCGGCACCGCCACCGCACGCAGGGCAGGAAGCAGATCGGGGTAAGCCGCCAGCTCGCCGCGCACTGCCAAAAGCCGGCCATCGGCCGCGTAATCACACCACAGCAGATCACTCGCAGGCGGCCAGGCAGTGGCCGGCAGGCGCTGCAACGCTTCGGCCAAAGCCAATCGCAAGGCCACCTGCGCCTCGGCCGGCGAAGCGGAGCGCAAAACAGACAGCACAGGCGGCGGTTGCGTGTCGAGCTGGCCCAGCGCCTCATGCGCGCGCTGCGCAGGCGCTTGCGCAAGCGCCACAGCTGAGCGCTGCATCGGGGTTGGGGGTAGCTCCTGCGCTCGCCGCGCGCTTGCCGGCGGCTTGCTGGCGGCCTGATCCGGCAAACCAGGCGCCACAGAGGCAGCCGGCTCAGCGGGCGGCGCCCAGCGCAGCTGCAAGGGTCGCGGATCGGGACTTGGCGCCCACTGCGGCCGCCGCATCCAGTCCAGCACACAGCCGTGTACCAGCAGCGAAGCGCCGATTGCCCACAACAGAACACGCATCCAATGCCGCATCGTCATCACCAAATCGAGGTTGATGGAGTAAGCTCGCGACAGATAAGCTAGTGCGGACTTTGATTTTACGGAAACTGGACAGGCACTTACACCCGGAGCAGCTCTGCCATGCAAGCATCGCCATTGCAAGCACTGCACGACCATCGACGACCGATGATCCTCACGCTGGACATGCACGGCCAGCCCCACCGCTGGGTGAACTGGCAGCATGCGCTGTTCTATTACGCCAAGAATCTAGTCGCCTGGGATGCGGGCGAACAATGCTTCACCTTCATCGGCGGTACCTCCCGGCTCACCGGCGAGCGCTCGGCGATGACCGCCAACAGCATCATCGCCATCAAGGGCCGCACCCTTCCCGCACGCAGCTTGCTGCAGACCCCGCCGCTCTCCAACCGCGAACTGTTCCACCGCGACCGTCAGATCTGCGCCTACTGCGGCGTCGAATTCACCCCCCAACGCCTCACCCGTGACCACATCAAGCCGGTCTCGCAAGGCGGCGCCGACACCTGGATGAACGTTGTCACTGCTTGCCGCAGCTGCAACCAGCGCAAGGGCGGCCGCACGCCCGAGCAGGCGCGCATGCTGCTGCTGTTTGCGCCCTACGTGCCGAACAAGGCCGAATACCTGATTCTCTCCAATCGCAGCATCCTGGCCGACCAGATGGACTTTCTCGCCCGTCACCTACCCGCCCAAAGCCGATGGCGAATCCCACCATGAACCTCGCCGCAGCAGACCTCATCGGCTACCTTGCCGCCAGCCTCACCACCTCCGCCTTCATCCCCCAAGCCTGGCTCACCTGGAAGACGCGCTCCGCCGCCGGCGTCTCGCTGGGCATGTATTGTGTGTTCACCACCGGGGTCGCACTGTGGCTGATCTACGGCCTGCTGTCCGAAGCCTGGCCGGTCGTGGCCGCCAATGCGATCACCCTCAGCCTGGCCACATTCATCCTGGGCATGAAGCTGTGTTTTGGCGGTGCGCCCCGCAAGCCGCATGGAATAGGCTTGAAAGATGGCGACTTTTTCCGCCATCACCTGACGCCCCGCCTCGCTAGTATCGAGCCTATCGTCGCCTGCCCGTCGCCCCTCTTGCGCCCCTGCGCCTGAAGGCGTGCTGCATACGGCAGCACACACACCAAGCGAGGGGCTTGCGCATGAATCATGACCTGATTGCCTTTGAATCCAGCATCGAACGCTTGATCGATGCCGGCGAATTCGACAGCGCCCTGGCCGCGCTGCGCGCCCTGGTCGAAGCTGTCATCCATGATCCGGCCGCGACCGGCAGCGTACTGCGCTCGCCGACGCTCGACGCAATCTGCCAGCGCATTGGCGCCATCTCACTCGATTACGTGCGCAGCGAAAAGCTCTGCCCGCCCCCCGCTGAACCACAGGCGGAGGTGATCATCCTCGCCACCGAACTGCACAATGTCGGTGGCCACTCGCGCGTCGTCGAAGACATCATCCGCGCCCTGCCGGACAAGCGCGTACTGATCCTGCTGACTGATTTCTTCTGCAGCGACTACGCGTTCGGGCTTGATCGCTTCACGGCTCTGGGCATCGAAGTCCGCCGCCCGGAACGCGGCCAGTATGTCGAACACCTGGCCTGGACGCAGATGCAGCTCGCATGCCACCCGGACGCCCAGGTGATGCTGTTCAATCACCATGCCGATGTCGCCGCCATCGCAGCGATCCAGCCAGGCCTCAATCGCGAAGTGTTGTTCTGCCACCACGGTGACCACCACCTCTGTCTGGGTGCCAGCCTGAACTGGACACGACATGTGGACCTGTTTGCCGCGCACTGCGTCGACTGCCGCGCCAACGGACTCGCGGCCGAATTCTGGCCCTTGTCGGTCGATGATCCGGGCGCGCGTCCGCACGATGCCCAGCACTTTCTCGCCAACGCTCAGTTGCTCAGCTGCAGCAGCGGCCACGATGCCAAATTCCTGAGCCCCTACCCCTTTCACTACTGGGACATCCTGCCGCAATTGCTCAAGACCAGCGGTGGTAGCCACGTACACATCGGTTCGTTGACCGAGGACATGCTGGCAGCCATTCATCAGGGGCTGGCAGCCGAGGGGCTGGCACCCACGCGTTTCGTGCACATACCCTGGGTGGACAATGTGGGCGAGACGCTCAAACAACTGGGAGTCGATCTCTACATCGGATCATTTCCAATTGGTGGCTCCCGCGCCTGTATCGAAGCCATGGCCGCCGGCATTCCGATCATCACCCATCGCCACATGCTCTACCCCATTCTGGGCAGCGATGGCGCCGTGGGCGACAGCCTTATCTGGAGCTGGAGCACCCCCGAAGAATTGCTGAGCCTGGTTGCACAGGCGACGCCGGCCGCGCTGGCGCAGCAAGCACAACATGGCCGTGACTGCTATCTGCGTTACAACGCGTCCGGCAGCTTCCGCGCTGCGGTGCGTGGTGAACAGCGCTTCGAGCCTGACGCCCGCCACCAACGACCGCCCGGCGACCCACTCGCCAGCTACCTGCTGCGCAGCCAGATCCGCCAGGAAAATACCGCCGAGGTTTTTGCGCTGCTGGACGCCATCGGCAATCAGGACTCCACCAGCGACACCTCTCCTCTGGCTCGCGCTCGCGCCCTGATCGAGGCTGGCCATCTCGCCGAAGCCAATGAAGCACTGATGCAGGCACTCGAACTCGCCCCCGAAGACCCGCAAATCCTCTTCGAGCTGGGGCGCCTGGCCTTTCTCGGCAAGATGCCAGAAGAGGGCTACAACATCCTGCAACAAACTGCGCAGGCGCATCCTGCCATTCTCCCGGCGATCGAGCAGCTGGCGCAGACCCTGCTCAGCGCGGGCGATACGCAGAACGGGCGCCTCCTCCTCAGCCTGCTGCCTACAGCAACCCGAGCGCAGCCCAGCACGTCCGCCGAGGCACTGGCGCGCGGCCGCTCGCTAATCGAAGCGGGTCATCTTGGCGAAGCCAACGAGGCACTCATGCAGGCGCTTGAACTCGCGCCCGAAGACCCCCAGATCCTCTTCGAACTCGGTCGCCTGGCCTTTCTCGGCAAGATGCCCGAAGAGGGCTACAACATCCTGCAGCAGACCGCGCAAGCACATCCGTCCATCCTGCCGGCCATCCTGCAATTGGGACAGGACATGGTCAGTGCTGGCGATATGGAGAGCGGGCGCCTTATCCTGAGCCTGCTGCGCGATGCCACCAATGCGCAGCGCCCTTCCGGCACGCCGGCCGATGGCCTGGCGCGCATTCGCGGCCTCAGCGATGCCGAATGGCTGCGCGTGCTGTGCGACAGCCCGAAGTTTCTGGACTATCACGGATTCATCCTGCCCGGCTTCCCGGACGAGCAATTCCAGATCAACACCATGGGCAGCAGCAACGAGCAAGCCATGCAGGAGGCAGGCCTGTTCTACCGTGCCGTGCTGCCCTATGTGAATCGCATGCGCCCGCTGGCGACGCGTACCCTGCTTGATTTCGGCACTGGCTGGGGGCGCTTCCCGCGCACCTTCGTGAAGATTTTCGAACCGCACAACATCCACGGGATCGATGTCGACCAAGCCATGGTCGATGTCTGCCGCAACAGCTTCAGCTTCGGCCATTTCTCCCGCTGCGAGCCCTTCCCGCCGACCCACATCGAGAACGAGCAATTCGATCTGATCACCGCCTATTCGGTGTTCTCGCATCTCTCGGAAGATGCCGCCAACGGCTGGATCAAGGAGTTCGCGCGCATTCTCAGGCCAGGCGGCCTGGTCGCCTTCACCACGCAAGGACGCGACTTCATCGACCAGTGCGCCTACTACCGCCAGCAGAGTACGCTGAGCCATCCCTGGCACATCAATCTCGCCGCCTCGTTCACCGACGCCGAGGCCTGCCGCGCTGCCTACGACCGTGGCGAGTTCCTGTTCGCCGCCACCGGGGGTGGCGATGCGCGACCATCGAGTTTCTATGGCGAAGCGCTGATTCCGCTGGGCTACATGCTCAAGCACTGGAACGCATATTTTGATGTACTGAGCTTCATCGATGATCGCAACATCATGCCGCAGGCCTTCACCATCCTGCGTCGCAAGTAGGCCCTCATCCAGCATGCCAAGCGAACCGACACCGCACAGCACAGTCCTGCCCTCGCAGGCGATGCCACGCAGCATCGCCTTCTATCTGCCGCAATTTCACCCCATCCCCGAAAACGACGAGTGGTGGGGCAAAGGCTTTACCGAGTGGCGCAATGTGACCCGCGCCGAGCCTCTCTTTGAAGGACACGACCAGCCACGCCGCCCCGCCGATCTGGGCTACTACGACCTGCGAGTGCCGGAGATCATGGAACAGCAGGCGGCACTGGCGCGCGAAGCAGGCATTCACGGCTTCTGTTATTACTACTACTGGTTTGCCGGGCGTCGCCTGCTCGAAAAGCCGCTCGACCGCATGCTGGCGAGCGGCACACCCGACTTCCCGTTCTGCCTGTGCTGGGCCAACGAAAACTGGTCGCGCCGCTGGGATGGCAGCGAGCAGGAAGTGCTGATGCGCCAGGAGTACGGCGAGGACTATGCGCGTCGCATCATCCGCGACATGCTGCCGTTCCTGCAGGACGCGCGTTACATCCGCGTCGATGGCAAACCGCTGCTCCTGGTCTATCGCGTAGACATCATCCCCGACTGCGCGGCGATGACCGACATCTGGCGCGAAGAAGCAGTTGCCGCCGGCCTCCCTGGACTCTATCTGGTACGCGTCGAGAGCTTTGTCGAGCTCGATCCGCAAGCCTATGGTTTCGACGCCGCCACCGAATTTCCGCCACATTTGTTGGACAAGGTCGCACTCAGCGATCCCAAGACCATCCTCAAGCAACACCCGAAGTTCTCGGGCTTTGTCTTCGACTACGAAAAGATTGCCCAGCACTACGGCAACAAGCCCGCACCGGACTACAAACGCTTCAAGGCACTGGTCCCCTCGTGGGACAACACTGCGCGCAAACGCTTCAACCCCTACGTGCTGCGCCGCGCCTCACCCGAACTCTACAAGTCCTGGCTAAACCAGTGTCTGCGCGAAACCTGCCGCCGCTTCAAGGGCGAAGAACGCCTGCTGTTCATCAATGCCTGGAATGAGTGGGCTGAGGGCTGCTACCTGGAGCCTGATGAAAAATTCGGCCATCGCTATCTTGAAGCCACGCGCGAAGCCCATGCACAGATGGCCAGCGAGCTGCACAGCGGCACGCAGCGCAGCAGCCATGACCCGCTGGGCTTTGCCGTTGCCTTGTTCGACGACGGCCAGCTCGAAGAGGCCTACAGCCGCTTCTTGAGCATGGTCGAAGCGGGCGAACGCAATCCGCTGGTGTTCGTCTATCTGGGCCTGATCGCACTCTCCAGCGCACTGCCGGACGACGCCCACACCTTCTTCCAACACGCCATCGACAGTTCAGCAGATCGCGCCAATACCATGGCGGCGATTGCTCAGCGCTGCCTGGAGCGCGATCAACTGGCCTTCGCTGAAACCTATTTCTCGGCGGCAGTCGAAGCTCAGCCAACGCTGATCGGTGGCTTCGTCCTGCTCGCCGAAGTCTGGGAGCGCCAGGGTCGCCTGCGTGACGCCCTGCAACTACTCGGCTCCTTTACGCAGGCCGAGAGCAGCATGCGGCCGGCGATTCTCGCGCGCATTATCAAGCTCGCACGTGCGCTGGGCGATACGTCCAGCGAATACGCCGCCAGCCTGCTGGCCCGCGATTTCCCGGATAGCCATGCACGCGCCATCGAGCTGATGCTCAGCCGCGACACCACACGCGCGGCCGACCTGCGCGCCGAAGCGCAGCGCTTCGCACAGAGCCACGGCAATCAGCTACAACAGATGCCCGCGCAGCCTGTCGCACGTCTCCGCGTAGGCTTTGTGCTCGGCCTGCCGGACGCCAGCAGCACCACATTGCGCCTGGAAGCCTTGCTGCGCGAGCTGGACCCGCAGCGCTTCGAAACCTTTGTGTTCGCGCGCGGCCTCTCCAGCAGCGAATCCACACAACGCCTGTTCCTGCTCGCGGACGCCTGGGACAATCTCTGCGGACTCGATGCCGATGCCTGCGATGCGCGCATCCGCGCGCATGCGATCAACATCCTCATCAATCTTGATGCTTACGCGAGTCTCGCCGCGCTGGATGTCTTCTCGCGCCGCAATGCACCGCTGCAAGTCAACTGGAGCTGGCCGCCGCGCCCGCTTGCCCTACCCTGCATCGATCATCTGCTGGTGGATGCGCTCAGCGCTTCCACGGACAACTACGCCGAACTGTGCTGCGAGGCGCCCGCCGTCATCGAGCATCTTCCTGCCTTTGCATTGCCAGCCCTGGATTTGCCCAGTTCAAGCGCTTCTCCGCTGCGCCACACAGCGCCACGCGGCTTACGGCTGGCGTGCCTGGAAGCGGCCGAACTCATTGACCAGCGCAGCTGGCAGGCCTGGGCACGCATCCTCGCAGCGCTCCCCGAGGCGCGCCTGCGCCTCAACTTCAGCGATCTGTCCGCCACCGCCATCGCATCCCTGCTCAGCCAGCTCGCCAGCCTGGGCATTGAGGCCGCGCGTATTGATCACTGCATGGCAATGGATAGCGGCGCCCTGCTTGAGGCCTGGCAGGATGTAGATCTCGGCCTCTGCCCACTCAGTGGCGACAGCAGCTTGCCCACCCTGCTGGGCTTGCAGCAGGGCGTTGGCAGCATCAGCAGTACCGCAGTCACCCCGTGGACAGCGCTCAGCGCCGGCTTGATTGATCAGCTCGGCGGCGCAGCCTTGATCGCACATCAGGCTGATGACGAAGACTACGTAGCGCTGGCCGTGCAACTGGCCAGCGACGTCACGCTCGCCAGAGAGCTGGGCAGCGCCCTGCGCGATCGCCTGCAGGATTCGGCCCTGCTCGACACAGCGGGCTTTGCCGAGGCCTTCGCGGCCTGCCTGCACGCCCTGTGGCAACAAAAACTGGAGGGCATAGCATGAGTACGACGGCCACGCCCAGCTGGTCAGTCATCATCTGCAGCATCGACGCCGGCAAGTACGCGCACATCGTGCAGAGCTATGAGCGCCTGCTGGCAGGCCGGCGCTTCGAGATCATCGGCATCCACGACGCACGCTCGCTGGCCGAAGCCTATAACCGCGGCATCGCCCGCGCGCGTGGCGACAGTCTGGTGTTCTCGCACGATGACATCCTGATTCTCGATGACGGCTTTGCCGGAAAAATCGAACAGCATCTGGCCAAGGGTTTCGATCTGATCGGCTTCGCCGGCGCCAAGGCGGTCAGCGATGGCTACTGGTGGTCCGCCGGGCCCGCGCAGCAATATGGCGCCGTCGGCCACGCACCGCCGGGGCTCCCGCAGCTCTCGCTACATGTGTATGGCATCGACGATGTCGCGATCAGCCCGGCGCAGGTCATCGACGGCCTGTGCATGGTCGCCGCGCGCCGAGCCGTCGACACCCTGCAATTTGATGCGGAGACCTTCGACCACTTTCACCTCTACGACCTCGACTACAGTTTCTCGCTGCATCAGCGCGGTCTGCGCGTCGGCGTTGTCCATGACATTCCGCTGCTGCACATGTCGGTCGGCAGCTTTGGCGCACACTGGCAGGAACATCGCCAGCGCTTCGTGCGCAAGCACGCCGCCGCACTCGGACGCGTCGCTGATGCGCCACTGCCCGAGCCACTTAAACTGCGGGCGCGCGTGGCCCTGTTCGACGATGCACAGTCGCTGCGCCGCTTCTGGACTCACGCCAATCTGCTGCGCGCGGGCCTCGCCATGCGCCGCATGCAGCGCTGAATCCGCCGCACACCAATCGACAAATTGCCGCACAAAGCACCAACATATCGCACCATGCGCGGCTTCATCGATGCGCTAGGATGACTTCAAATACCCAGCTTGCGTCAGGCTGGCACCTGCATTCTGCGCGGCACGGCGATGGTAGCGCTGCCGCAACACATACGAGGCTCCCATGCGTGGTAATCGCTTGATCATCGTTGGTGGCGCACCGCGCTCCGGCACGAGCATGTTCCAGTCCATGATGGACTCACATCGTGACGTCTTTGGCGGCCCCGAATTCGATCACCTCACCGACATCGTGCACCTGCGCAACCGCCTGCACACCGGGCTGCAATACGGCCGCATCGAACAATTCGTCGATGCTGCACAGATCGACGCAGCCATCGCCCAGCTTATCGACGCCCTGCTGCTGCCGGCAGCGGATCGTCGCCAGTGCAGCTACCTGTCTGAAAAGACGCCGATGAATGTGCTGGTCTTCAAAGACCTGATGCAGATCCTGCCCGGCGCACGCTTCGTGCACATCGTGCGCGACCCCCGTGCCGTCATGATTTCCATGCTGATGGTGGCGCAGCGGCTGGAGCAGAAAGCCGAGAGCAAGCCCGATTTTCTCGCCAGCCCGGCGCATATGGCGCAATACATCACCGACTGCGTGCAGGCCGGCGTAGACGCCTGCGAGAGCCATCGTGATCGCGCCATCATCGTGCGTTACGAAGACTTGCTGACGCGTACTGCACACATCATGACCCAGGTGCTAAGTTTTCTCGGCCTGCCCGAAGACCCCGCCGTGCTCAAGCCAGGCGCCGTGACGCATGACAGCGCCCAGCTGCTCAAGGATGGCCAGGATGCCTGGGCGGGTGGCCGCGCACGCTTCAGCGATCCGGAGCCAGAGAATCTCGACAAATGGCGTACTCAGGTCGATGCCGCCGCGGTGCAGACGCTCAATGAGCACTTCGCGTCGATACCGCTCTTCGCTGCACTGGGCTACACCTTCAACTAAGCGCCGCACCTGAGGCGCACGAGGCGACCGACATGCATCCACCTACCTTCTGGCTCACCGGCTTAAGCGGCGCCGGCAAATCCACCATCGCCCAGGCACTCAAAGTCCGTCTGGGCGAAGCACAGCGAGCATGTGTCGTGCTCGATGGCGATCACTTGCGCAGCGGTTTGTGTGCCGACCTTGGCTTTTCGCCACAAGACCGTGCCGAAAACATTCGCCGTGTTGCCCACGTGTGCCGCCTGTTCAATGACAACGGCCTGATCGTCATCGTTGCGCTGATTTCACCTTATGCCAAGGATCGCGCCCTGGCACGCGAGATCATCGGTACCGAACACTTTCTCGAAGTGCACATCGCCACCAGCTTGCAAACCTGCGAGTCGCGTGATCCAAAAGGGCTTTATCGCAAGGCACGCGCCGGCCTGCTCAAGGAGTTCACGGGCATCTCTGCACCTTACGAGGCGCCCGCAAACCCGGCCTGCGCACTCGATACCGTGGCGCTTTCGCTCGATCAATGCGTCAGCCAACTGCACGCGCTGCTAGAGACTGCAGCAAACCCTGCGCGTTGATCCGCAGCCAGCAGCGATGAAAGTCCTGCCCTATTCCGCTGCCGACAAGCCACGCTGGGACAGCTTCGTGCGTAACAGCCGCAACGGCACCCTGCTGTTCGAACGCAGCTATATGGATTACCACGCGGAGCGCTTCAAGGATGCTTCGCTGCTGATCGAAGACGAAGGCCGGCTGCTTGCCCTGCTCCCGGCCAGCCGCCACGGCGACAGTCTGCGCTCGCACGGGGGACTGACCTACGGCGGCTTCATCACCGATGCGCAGATGCGTGTCGAGAAAATGCTCTCGGTCTTCGCTACTACATGCAATGCGCTGCGCGCCGCGGGCATCCGGCAGCTCGAATACAAGGCCATTCCGCACATCTATCATCGCCAGCCGACCGAGGAAGACCTTTACGCGCTGTTCCGTCACGGCGCACATTTGCTCAAACGCGAACCCTCCGCCGCCATCGAGCTGGCGGGACTGCACCTGCCCAGCATGAAGCGCTACGGTGCTCGCCAAGCACTCAAGCTGGGCCTGCGCTGCACACAGGCCACCGACGCCAGCGAACTGATGGCACTCATCGACAGCAATCTGCGCGCACGCCACGGCGTCGCCGCCGTGCACACGGCCGCCGAAATGCAGCAGCTCCATGCCAACTTCCCGCAACACATCGAATTGCTGGAAGTGCGCGACGCCACCGGTGTTCTGCACGGCGGTGCCGTGGTCTATCTGGCCGGGCCGGTTGCCCACACGCAGTATCTGGCCAGCTCCGACAGCGGGCGCCGCAGCTCACTCATGGAACTGCTCGAATGTGAACTGGCCGAGCGTTACCGCAACCGCTGCCGCTGGCTCGAATTCGGCATCTCCAGCGAAAACGGTGGTCAGACACTGAATGCTGGCCTGATGCGTCACAAGGAAAAATTCGGCGCGCGCTGCGTCTGCTACGACACCTACTTGCTCGATCTCTAAGCTTCCACGGCGGCGCAAATAGACGCGCAATCCGCCAACATATCGGCCCATCCAGCCGCGCCGTCCGGGACTAGCATCTTGCCATTGCATAAAGGTGTTTGAAGGAAGGAACCTGCCATGGCGCTGTCCGACTGCCGGATCATCGAGTTGCCGAAAATCCACGACGTGCGCGGCAACCTCACCTTCGTGGAGGGTGATCGCCACATCCCCTTCGACATCAAGCGCGTCTACTACCTCTACGATGTTCCTGGCGGCTCCGAGCGCGGCGGTCACGCCCACGGCAAGCTGCACCAGTTCATGATCGCCATGTCGGGCAGCTTCGACGTGGTGCTGCACGACGGCGACCGTGAGCGACGCTTCCACCTCAACCGCTCCTACAACGGAATCTATATCTGCCCGATGACCTGGCGTTATCTCGACAATTTCTCCTCCGGTGCGGTGTGCCTGGTACTGGCCTCGGCGTACTACGACGAGAGCGACTACTTCCGCGACTATGGTGAATTCATCAAAGCCGTACAGGCGCGCCAGAAATGACCGTCAGCTTCATGGATCTGCACGCCAGCCAGGCACCGATTGCCGATGAACTCCGCGCGGCATTCGACCGCGTACTCGACCGTGGCAATTTCATTCTCGGCGAGGAACTGGCCGCTTTCGAGCAGGAGTTCGCCGGCTATTGCGACAGCGCGCACTGCATCGGTGTCGGCAACGGCCTCGATGCGCTGCACCTGATCCTCGCCGGCATGGGCATCGGCGCAGGTGACGAAGTGATCGTCCCGGCGCACACCTTCATCGCGACCTGGCTGGCGGTCTCGCAGACTGGCGCACAGCCGGTACCGGTCGAACCGGACGAGACCAGCTTCAACATCGATCCGGCACGCGTGGCCGAGGCCATCACGCCGCGCACACGCGCCATCATTGCCGTGCACCTCTACGGCCAACCGGCCGACATGGACAGTCTGCGTGCGATTGCCGACCGCCACGGCCTCTATCTCATCGAAGACGCCGCGCAGGCGCACGGCGCCCGTTACAAAGGCGAGCGCGTCGGCAGTCTGGGCGACGCCGCGGCTTTCAGCTTCTACCCGGCAAAGAATCTTGGCGCGCTCGGCGACGGTGGCGCCGTCACGACCCAGGACGCAAAGCTGGCGCAGAACATCCGCCGCTTGCGCAACTACGGCTCCGACCAGAAATACGTCCACCTCGTCAAAGGCTGCAATTCGCGGCTCGACGAATTACAGGCGGCCCTGTTGCGCATCAAGCTACGCAATCTGGATACGCTCAATGCGCAACGTCGCACACTCGCGCAACAGTATTGCCGCGCACTGGCCGATCTGCCCGGCATCCAGTTGCCGCAGCTGAATGCTGCCAGCGAAGCGGTCTGGCACCTGTTTGTCATTCGCTGCACGCAGCGCCAGGAGCTGGCCCGCCTGCTGGCAGAGCAAGGCATCGCCACACAGATCCACTACCCGCAGCCGCCGCATCTGCAAGCAGCTTATGGCGAGCAAAGCTGGCCAGCACTGCCGCTGACCGAGCAATTGTCCGGCGAAATCCTCAGCTTGCCGATGTGGCCCGGCCTCGATCCTCAGCCTGTCATCGATGCACTGCGCCAATGCACAGCCAGCCTGACGCGCTGACATGGGCAAGGAAGCACGCGCCAAAGCGCTCTTGAAGCAGCAAGCCCAAACAGGACAGGGCGCCCTGAGAACACGGGCAGAACACGAAAGCGCCGCCGGCAACTGGCACAGCGCCTGCGAAGCCTGGCAGGCGCTGCTGCAACAAAGCCCCGGCGATGCGAGCACGCATGCCAATCTTGCCCAAGCACTGGCGCATGCTGGCCGCCATGCCGAGGCGGTCGATGCCTGGGCCGCCGCCATGCACTATGGTCTGCCCGCCGATCAGGCGGCCGTCGGCATGGCCGATGTTTTCATTCTGCGCAAGCAGTACGACATCGCGCTGGAAAACCTCGACATGGCCATCGCCGCCAATGACGGCAACCTTCAGGCCTGGAGCAAGCGCGTCATGGTGTGCACACGGCTTGGCAAGTTGCAGGAAGCGCTGAGCGCGGCCGAACAAGTGCTGGCTGTCGCGCCCGAAGATCTCAATACCCTGCTGAGTCTGGGCATGCTGTTCAAGGATGCCGGCGTGCCCGAAGAAGCCTTGTCCTGGTTGCAGCGCGCCATTGCAGCCGCACCAGCCAAGCTGCCACTGCGCTCCAACCTGCTGTGGGCGATGCTGCACGCCGATCAGCCCAGCGCAGCCGAGATCCTCGAACAGGCGCGGCAATATGGCCAGCTATTGTGTGCCGAGAAGCAAGCAGGGCTTCGCCAGGCGCCACGCCGACGCGGCGATGTGCTGCGCATCGGCTGGCTGAGTGCTGATTTGCGCAATCACGCCGTCGGCCATTTCGTCATCCCGGTACTCGAAGCTTTCGACACACAGCGCTCTTGCCATATCGTCTATGACAATTCCGGACTCGACGACGCGATGTCACAGCGCGCACGGCGCGCCGTCAGCCAATGGCACAAGGTCTCGCAGCTGGGTGATGCAGCACTCGCGCAACTGATCCAAAACGACCAGCTCGACATCCTCATCGACCTCGGTGGCCACACCGACGGCACGCGCCTGGAGGTGTTTGCCACGCGTCTGGCCAGCGTACAGATCAGCTGGCTGGGCTATCCCGGCACCACTGGCGTGATCGGCATGGACTACGTGCTGGTTCCGCCCGATCCAGCCTTGTTGCGCGGCGGCTGGAGCAGCGAGGAAGCGCTGGCGCTGCCGGACAGCTACTGCGTACGCGAACCTAGCTATAGCGCTCCGCCAACAGATTGCACGCCACCCTGCCTGCGCAATGGCTACATCCGCTTCGGCTGCCTCAACAATTTCGCCAAGGTCAGCCCCAGCGCAATCGCTGTCTGGGCGCATATCCTGCAGCGCGTAGCGCATTCGCAGCTGCTGCTGGTCATCAATGGCGAGCCGGACGGCGAGCTGGCCGCCGACATCCGCACGCGCTTCGCAGCACTCGGCGTGGCCGCGGAGCGCCTGCAGATCCGCGGCCGCATGTCGCCAGCGGACTACTTCGCGAGCTATCGCGAGATCGACATCGCACTGGACAGCTTTCCCTTCAACGGCGGCACCACCGGCTTCGATGCGCTGTCGATGGCCACGCCATTCGTCACGCTCGCCGGCGAAGCGCTGCATGCGCGCATGGGGCGCAACCTGCTGTGCGCGGTCGGCCTCGAGCCACTGGTAGCGGACAGCATCGATGACTATATCGCCAAGGCCTGCGCGCTGGCCGCCGAGCCTGCACGCATCAGCGCCCTGCACGCCTACCTGGGCGACACGATGCCGAAGAGTGTTCTGATGGATGTGCCGCGCTTTGCGCGCGGGCTGGAAGCGATTTTCGAACGCCTGCTGCCGCCGGCCTGAAGCGGCCTGCCCGCCTCAGAACAACACGTCGCGCGACACGCCGCGGCGTTTGATCAGGCGCCGCAACTGCGCCAGCGCTTCGATCTGGATCTGGCGCACGCGTTCGCGGGTCAGTCCCATCTGCGAGGCCAGATCTTCGAGCGTCAGCACCTCGACGTCGTCAATGCCATAGCGATACTGGATGACCAGACGCTGCTTGTCGGTGAGTTGCGCCAGCCATTCGCGGATCAGCGATTCGACCTCGCTGTTATGGATGTTGATCTCCGGGCTGATCGCCTGCTCGTCCGCCAGCGACTCACCAATCGACAGATTGGGGTCGATGTCGAGCGGCGCGTCGAGCGAAGCAGTGTGCTCATTGAGCGCCAGCACGGCGCGAACATCCTCGACCGGCCGGGCGAGCTTTTCGGCAATCGCCTCGGGGCTGGCGGTGGCGCCGGTCGCCGCCTCGATCTGGCGCTGCGCGCGCAGCACCTGGTTGAGCTCCTTGACCACGTGGACCGGCAAGCGGATGGTGCGCGACTGATTCATGATCGCGCGCTCGATGTTCTGGCGAATCCACCAGGTAGCATAGGTGGAGAAACGGAAGCCGCGTTCGGGATCGAATTTGTCGAGCGCGTGCATCAGCCCGAGATTGCCCTCTTCGACCAAATCGAGCAGCGGAATGCCGCGATTGAGATAGTGCTTTGCAATGTTCACGACAAGGCGCAGATTGTGCTCGATCATCTTCTGCCGCGCTTCGAAATCGCCCTGGCGCACACGCCGCGACAGCACACCTTCCTGTTCCGCCGTCAGCAGCGGATTGATACCGATCTCGTTAAGGTAGAGCTGGGTGACATCGCCGAGGAATTCGCTCTCTGGCGGCGGCATCGCTGCAATGACATCAGCAAATGCCTCTAGCTCGGCCGGAACATCTGGCTCCTTATCTTCTGGCTCATCAAGGAATTCCGGTTCGAGCATTCTCGCCTCAGCGTGTGGGCAGATATTTGATCGGATCGACTGGTTTGCCCCCGAGCTGCCGCAGTTCGAAATGCAGCTTGGGCCGGTCTGCATCGCTGTCGCCCATGACTGCGATCTTCTGCCCCTTCTGCACTTGCTGCTGCTCCTTCACAAGGATCTCCTTGTTATGGGCATAAACCGTCGTGAATTGCGTTCCGTGCTTGATGATGACGAGGTTTCCGTAAGCCCGCAAGTCGGATCCTACGTAGATCACCTTGCCCGATGCGGCGGCATAAACCGGATCACCCACGCTGCCTGCAATATCGATCCCCTTGCTGGTCGAGTCATTGAAGCTGGTGATCACTTTGCCACGCGCCGGCCAGCTCCAGTCAGGCTTGTCGTCACCGCCTTTGGCCGACTCGGCGGCCGGCGCCGGCTGTGGCGCGCTGGCGGCCGGCGGCGCTTTCAGCACCGGGGCGCTGGCCGCAGCGGGTGGCTGTAGCTTGGGCGGCTGCGCCTTGGCATCGCTGGCCGCAGCAGGAACGCTGGCAGCCAGCGGAGGCCGCGCATCCACGCGTGGTTCGGACTGCGCCTGCAACTCACGCCAGGCTTTGTCGGAGTAGGCCAGACGGCCGCCACGCGGTTCGCTGACAATGCCGTTGTCCTGCTTGGGCGGCGGCGCCATCAGCGGAGCAGACAGCGCATCCGCCGGACGGCTCTCAAAGCGCGGCACGGCGACGGGGCGCGTAGTCCCCGGTGCATCCGCCGCAGCCGGCGTTACGCCCGGTGGCAGTACGCGCAATTCCTGGCCGACAAGGATCAGCGAAGGATTGTCCAGATTGTTCCAGCTCGCCAGCTCACGGTAATCCGAACCGTGTTCCAGCGCGATGCTGTAGAGCGTGTCGCCCTTCTTGACGATGTAATAGCCGGGGCGCGGCTGTGCCGGCGCGCTCGGCGCCGAACTGGCCACTGCGCTGCTCGCAGCAGGCGCGGCCTGCGCAGGGCTGCGTGTTTCGACCGGCGCAGGCGTATTGCTGACGCAAGCGCCCAGTGTCAACAGCGCCAGAAGCGCGGAAATGGTTTTCAACTCAGTCATTCGGTACCTGCCAGCAAGGGTACGAAGCGCACGGCATCCAGACGCGTTTCCTTGAAACCGCCCGTCGCGCCATGTTCGATCATCAGGATCACCTGGCTGGACGTGCCCAGCGGCATCACCATGCGACCACCGCGCGCGAGCTGCTTGAGCAAGGCTTCGGGCACCTTGCTGGCCGCGGCGGCAAGGATGATCGTGTCAAAAGGCGCCACTTCGGGCAAGCCCAGATTGCCATCGCCGTGTTTCAGACGAACATTGGGCAAGCGCAAGGGACGCAAGTTCGAGCGCGCACGGTCGAGCAGCTTGGCGATGCGCTCCATCGTATAGACATCGCTGGACAGACAGGACAGCACCGCCGCCTGGTAGCCGCAACCAGTACCGACCTCCAGCGTCTTGCCCAGCGCCCGCCCGCCCGCCGCCAAGAGCTCCAGCATGCGTGCGACGACGAAGGGTTGCGAGATGGTCTGCTGGAAGCCCAGCGGCAAGGCCGTATCCTCGTAAGCACGACTGGCCAGCGCCTCTTCAACAAAGGCGTGACGCGGAATGCGGTTCATGGCGTCCAGCACGGTCTCGTCACGGATACCCAGCTTGCGCAGGTGCTCGATCATGCGGGCGCGCGCACGCGCGGCAATCGGATTGGCGGGGCGAGAACTATCAATCATCGGAACAAATTTCTGGCCATTTCAGGTCGGGACACAGCTGAAGGCCAAGGCGGCGCAAGGCCACTTCAGCGCTGTAGCCAGTTTGCCACGCCTTCGAGCTGTGCGGTGTGTGTCAGATCGATCTGCAGCGGTGTCACCGACACAAAACCGGCGGCCACGGCATGAAAATCGGTGCCCTCGCCGGCTTCAGCAGCCGGACCCGCCGGCCCCACCCAGTAAATGGTTTCGCCACGCGGGTTTTGTGCGCGGACGACCGGTTCGGCGCGATGCCGACGACCCAGGCGCGTGATGCGCACGCCGCGCAAGGCTTCGTAGGGCAGATCCGGCACATTCACATTGAGCAGCACCGGCGCGGCAAAGGGCTCACGCTGAAAGCGCTCGACCAGTTCGCGCGCCACGCGGGCGGCGGTCGCGAAGTGTTCCGGCTGCTTGCCGACCAGGGAGATGGCGATCGAAGGCACACCGAGCAGGAAGCCCTCGGTGGCGGCGGCGACGGTACCGGAGTAAATCGTGTCGTCGCCCATATTGGTGCCGTGGTTGATGCCCGAGACCACCATGTCCGGCAGATGTTCGAGCATGCCGGTAACGGCCAGGTGGACACAATCGGTGGGCGTGCCATTGACATAATGGAAGCCGCTGGGCGCACGGCGCAGCTGCAGCGGACGGTCAAGGGTCAGCGAATTGCTGGCGCCGCTGCGGTCCCTCTCGGGGGCCACCACGGTAATGTCGGCAATCGGATCGAGGGCATGCGCCAAAGCGGCGATCCCCGGAGCGTGATACCCATCATCGTTGCTCAGGAGAATACGCATGGAACCACTCGAAAGTAGGCTGTCAGGATGATCAGGAATCCTGCACGCTGCGCGGCATGATCCTGGTGATCAGCCGCGGCGCCTGCCCGCTTACATCCATGCAAGCGACGCCATGACAGCAAACAGAAGAACTACGGAAGGATTTGGTCGGGGCGGCGGGATTCGAACTCGCGACCCCTTGCACCCCATGCAAGTGCGCTACCAGGCTGCGCTACGCCCCGACACAAGGCGCGCATTGTAGCAGGGATACCCCGCTTCTGCACGCCTGAAAACGTAATTTCAGTGCTTGAGAAATTCCAGCAGATCGAGTAGCTCGGCGCGCACGCTTTTGACGCGATCGAGCACGCGAACATTCTCTTCCGCAACCTCGTGCTCGTACAGCGCATTCTCTTCAAGACGATTGCGCGCACCGCTGATGGTGAAGCCATCACGGTAGAGCAGTTCGCGGATGCGCCGCACCAGCAGCACCTCGTGGTGCTGGTAGTAGCGGCGGTTGCCGCGCCGCTTGACGGGCTTGAGCTGGGTGAATTCCTGCTCCCAGTAACGCAGCACATGGGGCTTGACCGCGCACAGCTCGCTGACCTCACCAATGGTGAAGTAGCGCTTGGCTGGAATCGGCGGCAAGACCAGCGGTTCAGGCGTCGGCTGTTCCGTTTGCATCACTCAGTTCTTCCACTGCAGCCTTGAGCTTCTGGCTGGCATGAAAAGTAACCACGCGGCGCGCGGTAATGGGAATCTCTTCCCCGGTCTTGGGATTGCGGCCGGGGCGTTGCGGCTTGTCGCGCAGCTGGAAGTTGCCAAAGCCCGAGAGCTTGACATCATCGCCTTGCGACAAAGCATTGCGGATTTCATCAAAGAAACACTCGACCATATCTTTGGCCTCGCGCTTGTTGAGCCCCACTTTGTCGAAGAGCAGATCGGCCAGTTCGGCTTTTGTCAAAGTCATGTTTGTTGTCTGCCTGTTCATGAGCGCAACTGCCCACCCAGTTGCTCACCTGCTGCCTTGACCAGGGCCTGGATGGCCTGCTCAATTTCAGCCTCTTCCAGCGTGCGTTCAGTGTGCTGCAGCACGACACGCAGGGCAATACTACGCGTATCCGGCTCCAGCCCCTTGCCTGCATAGACATCGAACACGCGAATCGAGCGCACGATCTCGCTGGAGGCTGTCTTGAGCACCGCCAGCAATTCGGCCACTTGCACTTGCGTGCGCAAGACCAAGGCGATGTCGCGTGTGACCGCCTGCTGCCGCGCCAGTTCCTGATACGCCGGCAAGTTGCGCGCAAGCGCCGCATCGAGCTCCAGCTCGAAGAGCACCGGCGCAGACAGCAGATCATATTTCTGCACCCAGGCCGGATGCAATTCACCCACAAAGCCGACGCTGCGTCCATCCAGCACAACCCGCGCACAGCGCCCCGGATGCAGGGCCGGATGCACGGCGGCTTCAAATACTGCCGCGCTACCGAGCAAGGCTTCAACATCCGCCTTCACGTCGTAGAAATCCAGCTTGCGCGTGGCCACGCCCCATTGCTCGGCCAGCGCCGGGCCCCAGGCCAGCGCTGCGACACGCACTGGCTGTTCGTAGCCGGCAACGGGTTCAGTGGCGGAGCTGCGCAGGAAGCAGCGGCCGATCTCGAAAATCCGCACACGTTCGGCACGACGACGCAGATTGCTGCCCAGCACACCAACCAGACCGCCGATCAGCGACGAGCGCATCACAGCCAGCTGACTGGCAATCGGATTGGCCAAGCGAACCGGATCAGTATTGCCGGCGAAGTCCGCTTCCCAGGCTTCCTCGACGAAGGCGTAGCTGATCACTTCCTGATAATCACGCCCCGCCAGCACACGGCGCAGACGATGCGGGCTGCGCTTGCTCTCAGGCAGGGGCAGCATGCTGATGCCGGCCTGCGGCGCAATCGGCGGAATATTGTCGTAGCCAACGACGCGCGCGACTTCTTCGATCAGATCTTCTTCAATGCTGATGTCAAAGCGATACGAGGGCGGCGTCACCTGCCAGCTGTCGCCGGCCGCCATCACGCGCATGCCCAGGCGCTCGAAAGCAGCCTGCATCACACCAGCCTCGACATCGATGCCCAGCACGCGGCAGGCGCGCTGCGGGCGGAAGGCCACGGCCGTGCGCTGCGGCAGCTGCGCCTCAGCAATCGTCTCGCTGACCGGCCCGGCCTCACCGCCACAAATCTCAAGCAGCAAAGCCGTAGCGCGCTCCAGCGCACGCAGCGCCAGATCGAAGTCGACACCACGCTCAAAGCGATGCGAGGCGTCCGAGGAGAAACCCAGCGCCCGCGCACGACCCGCAATGGCATCGGGCTGGAAAAACGCACTCTCGAGAAAGACATTGCGCGTCGCCGTCGTCACTCCGCTCGCCTCGCCGCCCATCACACCGGCCAGCGCCAGCACGCGTTCATCATCAGCGATGAGCAGGACATCGTCAGCCGGCGTGACTTCCTGAGCATTCAGCAAAGTCAGCTGATCGCCCGCGCGCGGCATGCGCACGTGGATCGCGCCACGCAACACATCATCATCGAAGGCGTGCATCGGCTGACCAAGTTCAAGCAGCACGTAATTGGTGATGTCCACCACCGCGCTGATCGAACGGATACCCGAGCGCAGCAAGCGCTGGCGCATCCAGTCCGGTGTCGGCGCTGCGGCATCAACATTGCGCACGATGCGGCCAGCATAGCGCGGGCAGGCTTGCGGCGCGTCGAGCAGCACGGTGCGGCGCGCATCATGCTGCGGCGCCACGGGTGCAATCTGCGGCAATGCCAGCGGCGTATCGCTCAGCGCAGCCAGCTCGCGCGCGATGCCGGCCAGACTCAGACAGTCAGCGCGGTTGGGCGTGAGCTTGATGGTGATCTTCTTGTCATCCAGCGTCAGGTAGTCGCGCAGATCCGCACCGACCGGTGCGTCTTCTGGCAACACCAGCAAGCCGTCGTGATCCTGCGTCATGCCGAGCTCGTCGGCCGAGCACATCATGCCGAAAGACTCGACACCGCGCAGCTTGGCCGCCTTGATGTCGAAACCCGGCAGCTTGGCGCCCACCGTCGCGCAAGGCGCTTTCATGCCGAGCACCACATTCGGCGCGCCGCAGACGATCTGCAGCAGCTCGCCGCTGCCGACATCCACGCTGCAAACCTTGAGCTTGTCGGCGTTCGGGTGCTTTTCGAAGGCGACGATCTGCGCTACGCGCACACCGCTGAACGGCGGCGCCACCGCTTCGACTTCTTCAACCTCAAGACCGGCCATCGTCAACAAATGGCACAGGGCCGCGCTATCGAGCGCGGGATTGCACAAGCTGCGCAACCAGTGTTCAGAGAACTGCATATCAATCCTTGAATTGCGTCAGGAAGCGCAGGTCATTCTCGAAGAACAAGCGCAGATCATTGATGCCATAACGCAGCATGGTGAGACGGTCGAGGCCCATGCCGAATGCAAAACCGGTGTAGTGCGCCGGATCGACGCCGCCATTGCTCAGCACGTTCGGATGAACCATGCCGCAACCGGCAATCTCCAGCCAGCGCCCCTTGTTGGGCCCGCTCATGAAGGCGAAATCGATTTCCGCCGACGGCTCGGTGAACGGGAAGAAGGAGGGACGGAAACGCACCTGCAGTTCCTCGGTTTCGAAGAAACGCTTGAGGAAGTCGATGATCACGCCCTTGAGACCGGCAAAGCTGATGTGCTCGCCAATCCACAGCCCTTCGAGCTGATGGAACATCGGCGAATGCGTCGCATCGGAATCGACGCGATACACGCGACCCGGCGCAATGATGCGCAACTCGGGCATGTCGCCGCCAGCATAGCGCGCCGCATGCGCCTGCATGGCGCGAATCTGCACCGGGCTGGTATGCGTGCGCAGCAATACGCCGGGCGCATCCTGCAGGTAGAAGGTGTCGTGCATCGAACGCGCCGGGTGGTTCGCCGGCGTGTTGAGGGCCGTGAAGTTGTGCCAGTCGCCCTCGATTTCGGGGCCATCCGCCACTTCAAAGCCGATCGAGCGGAACAGCTCGTCCACCCGCTCAAGCGTGCGCGTCACCGGATGCAAGCCACCCAGGCCCGCACCGCGGCCGGGCAAAGTCACGTCCAGCGCTTCGGCCTGCAGCTGAGCTGCCAGCTGGGCCGCACGCAAGGCTTCGCGACGCGCTTCAAGTGCGGCTTCGACCGCGCTCTTGCAGCGATTGATTTCGGCGCCCGCCGTGCGGCGAGCTTCCGCATCGAGCTTGCCGAGGCCCTTGAGCTGCTCGGTCAGGCTACCGCTCTTGCCGAGGAACAGCGCCTTGGCTTGCTCCAGAGCAGGGATGTCCAGCGCCGCAGCAAAGGCTGCCTGTGCGTCGGAGAGGATTTGATCTAGTGGGTTCACGGCGATCCGTCAGCGCTGCAGACCGCCTCGCGGCAGCCCACAAAAAACACGAAGAAAACGATACAAGACCTTGAATTTTATCGGAAGCCCAGATCGATTGCATCTGAATCCATCAAATCCGGGACGAAAAAAAGGAGGCCGCAGCCTCCTTTTTCCGACAGGCGCTTGCGCTTAAGCCAGCTGAGCCTTGGCTTGTGCAGCCAGTGCAGCAAATGCGGGCTTGTCGAACACGGCCAGATCAGCCAGAACCTTGCGGTCGACTTCGATCGCAGCCTTCTTCAGGCCGTTCATGAAGCGGCTGTAGGTCAGACCCAGCTCGCGCGAAGCGGCGTTGATACGGGCGATCCACAGTGCGCGGAACTGACGCTTCCTTTGACGACGGTCACGGTAGGCGTATTGACCGGCCTTCATCACCGCTTCTTTAGCGATGCGATAGACCGTGGAACGACGACCGCGGTAACCCTTGGCCTGGTTCAGAACTTTCTTGTGACGGGCGCGAGCCGTTACACCACGCTTAACTCTAGGCATTTTCTATCTCCTCTCTATTAAGCGTAGGGCATCATGGCGCGGATACGATCGGTATCCGTGCTGTGCACGGCCGTCATACCACGGAGCTGACGCTTCGATTTGGTGGTTTTCTTGGTCAGGATGTGGCGCTTGAACGCTTGACCGCGTTTGACGCTGCCACCGGCGCGAATCTTGAATCGCTTCGCCGCGCCAGACTTTGTCTTCATCTTGGGCATTGCTTACTCCAGTTTTTGACATGACAGCCGGTGGTCTGCCCTACAACGTAAATACTGCACCTACATGCAAGACGCTTGCTTACCGGACCATCACTTGTTGTGCAGCACCTTTTGCGGCGGTGCTGCGAGCCGTGCAGGGCGCGAACCCCGCGAAACCTTAAACCTTCTTCTTGGGCGCCAGCACCATGATCATCTGGCGACCTTCAAGCTTGGGGAACTGCTCCACCACGGCCAGTTCTTCAAGATCGGCCTTGATGCGCTCAAGCTGGCGAATACCGAACTCCTGGTGAGCCATTTCACGGCCCCGGAAGCGCAGGGTCACCTTGACCTTGTCACCGTCCTGCAGGAACTTGGTCATGTTGCGCATCTTGATCTGGTAGTCGTTCTCGTCAGTCTGCGGCCGAAGCTTGATCTCCTTGACCTGGATCTGCTTCTGCTTGAGCTTGGCTTCGTGAGCCCGCTTCTGCTCCTGATACTTGAACTTGCCGAAGTCCATCAGACGACAGACCGGTGGCTTGGCCTGAGGCGCAATTTCCACGAGGTCGACGGCAGCTTCTTCAGCCATAGCGAGCGCCTGCTGGATCGACACGATCCCGAGCGGCTCGCTCTCTTCTCCTACCAAACGCACTTCGGGAACAGTGATTTCCCGGTTGATGCGATGCGACTTGTCCTGAGCGATGGTTAGTTCTCCGTAAATTCCAAAAAAATCAAGCGCCTGCGCCGCGTGCCAAAACCTCGCGACGAAGCCGCTCGATGAGTTCGCTTACCGGCATGACGCCCAGATCCTGACCGCCACGTGCCCGCACCGCAACCGTACCGGCTGCCTTTTCCTTATCGCCGGCAACCAGCAAATAGGGGTGCTTCTGCAAGCTATGTTCGCGGATTTTATAGGTAATCTTCTCATTCCGCAAATCCGCTTGCGCACGAATGCCTTGCGCGAGCAGGGTTTTCACGACTTCCGCAACATAATCAGCCTGGCCTTCGGAGATATTCATCACCACGACTTGCGTCGGCGCCAGCCACAGCGGGAAGGCGCCACTGAAGTTTTCGATGAGAATCCCGATAAAGCGCTCCAGCGAACCAAGGATCGCGCGGTGCAGCATCACCGGGCGTTGGCGGCTATTGTCTTCGGCAACATATTCGGCGCCAAGACGCTCGGGCAGCACGAAGTCAAGCTGAATGGTGCCGCACTGCCAGGAGCGACCGAGCGCATCCTTGATGTGGTATTCCACCTTGGGGCCGTAGAAGGCGCCCTCGCCCGGCATCTCTTCCCATTCCTTGCCGGACGCACGCAGCGCCGCGCGCAAACCTTCTTCGGCACGATCCCAGGTTTCATCCGAACCGGCACGCTTTTCCGGACGCAGCGCCAGCTTGACAGCCACGTCGGTAAAGCCGAAGTCGGTGTAGACACTCATCAGCAGCTTGTCGAAGGCCGTCGCTTCCGCTTCGATCTGCGCTTCGGTACAGAAGATGTGGGCGTCGTCCTGCACAAAGCCACGCACGCGCATCAAGCCATGCAGCGCGCCCGAGGGCTCGTTGCGATGGCAGGAGCCGAATTCGGCCAGGCGCAGCGGCAGATCGCGATACGAGCGCAGGCCGTGATTGAAGATCTGCACGTGACCCGGGCAGTTCATCGGCTTGACGGCGTAGTCGCGCTTTTCGGACTCCGTCGTGAACATGTTGTCGCGGTAGTTTTCCCAGTGGCCGGACTTCTCCCACAAAGTGCGGTCCATGATCGTCGGCGTGCGCACTTCGTCGTAACCGGCATCGATCAGACGTGCCCTCATGTATTGCTCGACCTGCTGCCACAGCGTCCAGCCCTTGGGATGCCAGAACACCATGCCCGGCGCTTCGTCCTGCATGTGGAACAGATCGAGCTGGCGACCGAGGCGACGATGGTCGCGCTTATCCGCCTCTTCCAGCATGTGCAGATAGGCTTCAAGCTCTTCCTTCTTGGCCCATGCCGTACCGTAGATGCGCTGCAGCTGCGCGTTCTTGGCGTCGCCGCGCCAGTAGGCGCCGGCCACCTTCATCAGCTTGAAGAATTTGAGCTTGCCGGTCGAGGGCACGTGCGGGCCGCGACAGAGGTCGATGAAATCGCCTTCGCGGTAGAGCGAAATGGTTTGTCCGGCGGGAATCGCCGCAATCAGTTCGGCCTTGTAGTGCTCGCCGAGGCCGAGGAAGAATTTGACCGCTTCATCGCGATCCCACTCTTCGCGCGTGACGCAAATATCCTTCTTCGCCAGCTCGCTCATGCGCTTTTCGATGGCGACCAGATCTTCGGGCGTGAAGGCGCGCGAATAGGCGAAGTCGTAATAGAAGCCGTTTTCGATCACCGGGCCGATGGTGACCTGCGCCTCGGGGAACAGCTCCTTGACCGCGTAAGCGAGCAAGTGCGCGGTCGAGTGGCGAATCACCTCCAGGCCATCCGCGTCCTTGTCGGTGATGATGGCCAGCGCGGCATCGCGATCGATGACATAGGAGGTGTCGACCACCGCGCCATCGACCTTGCCCGCCAGCGCCGCCTTGGCGAGACCTGCGCCGATCGAGGCAGCAACGTCGAACACGGAGACTGCTGCATCAAAACTGCGCACTGAACCGTCAGGAAGCGTGATGTTGGGCATGATGATCTTTAAAAACGTGGACGAAAAAAAAGTGCGGACAAGCCGCACTTTTTCTTTTACAGACTATCTTCAGGTGACGAAGTCTGGAACTGAGGCCGGCTTGTTTTACAACGCGAGTTGAAAGCAAGTTCGAAACATCATTTCCTGCATCTCCGTCATGCAAAAATTTGGTAGGCGCGATTGGACTCGAACCAACGACCCCCACCATGTCAAGGTGGTGCTCTAACCAGCTGAGCTACGCGCCTGAAGAGCTGCGCATGATAGAGAGTGACTGAGGCTTTGTCAAACCTCTGAAGGCATTTTCAGAAAAGTATTTCGATAATGCTGCAATTCAGCGATCGATTCCTGGATGTCCGCCAGCGCCGTATGCGCGCCACGCTTGACGACGCCCTTGAATACTTCGGGGTTCCAGCGCCGCGCCAATTCCTTCAGGGTGCTGACATCGAGGTTGCGGTAGTGGAAATATTCTTCCAGCTTGGGCATCCAGCGCGCCATGAAACGGCGATCCTGACAGATGGTATTGCCACACATCGGTGAAGTGCGCGAAGGCACATACTGTTTCATCCAGTCGAGGAGGAGCTGCTCGGCCTGAGCGTCGTCGAGCGTCGAAGCCTTGACGCGATCGATGAGGCCGGAGCGGCCATGGGTGTTCTTGTTCCACTCGTCCATCGCATCGAGCACGGCATCGCTCTGGTGCACGGCGATCACCGGGCTCTCGGCAATGGTGTTGAGATTGGCATCGGTGACGATCATCGCCACTTCGATGATGCGATCACGATCCGGCTCCAGCCCGGTCATCTCCATATCCAGCCAGACGAGGTGGTTCTGGTCCTGTGCCATAATCTTTGTTACTCCGCAAAATTGGTGCGGCATTGTCGCACGCAGCCGATCACCACTCCACCTTCCATGAGCGCATCGAACTTCACCAGCCTGTTCCTCCTTGTCCTGATCATCAGCCTCACGCTGCGCCTGTGGCTGAGCTTGCGTCAGGCGCGCCATGTCGCTGCGCATCGCTCGGCCGTACCGGCCGCCTTCGCCAGCAGCATTGCACTGGCCGACCACCAGAAGGCAGCGGACTACACGCTCGCCAAGGGCAAGCTGGGGCGCATCGATCTGGCTATTTCGACGCTGTGGCTGCTGGTGCTCACGCTCGGCGGTGGCCTGCATTATCTATATGAAGTCGCAGCACTGTGGATCGCGCCGACCAGCCTGTGGCATGGCGTGCTGCTGTTCGGCCTGCTGTCCGGCGCCGGCTTCGTCATCGATCTGCCACTGACGCTCTACCGCACCTTCGTGCTCGAAGAGCGCTTCGGCTTCAATCGCACCACGCCGCGCCTGTTCCTCATCGACCTCGTCAAGCAGAGCCTGCTCGGCATCCTCATCGGTGCGCCGCTGCTGTGGGCCGTGCTATGGCTGATGCAGGGCATGGGCGAGCATTGGTGGATCTGGGTGTGGGCCTTCTGGCTGGGCCTCAATCTGGTGACCATGGTGATCTACCCGATCTTCATTGCGCCGCTGTTCAACAAATTCACGCCGCTCAACGACGAAGCAATGAAGACGCGCGTCGAAGCGCTGCTGACGCGCTGCGGTTTCCGCTCGCAAGGCCTGTTCGTGATGGATGGCTCGAAGCGCTCGGCGCATGGCAATGCCTATTTCACCGGCTTTGGCGCCGGCAAGCGCATCGTTTTCTTCGACACCTTGCTGAACAGTTTGCAGCCGGCTGAAGTTGAGGCCGTGCTGGCGCACGAGCTGGGCCATTTCAAGCACAAGCATCTGTGGCAACGCATCAGCGTGATGGGCCTGGCGGTGCTGGTGCTGCTGTGGGTGCTGGCCTGGCTGATGCAGCAACAAGCCTTCTACAGCGGCCTCGGCGTCGAGGCGCAAAGCAATGCGCTGGCGCTGATCCTGTTCTCGCTGACCCTGCCCTTGCTGCTGTTCCCGCTCACCCCGCTGACCAGCATGTGGTCGCGCAAGCATGAATTCCAGGCCGATCGCTACGCACGAGAGCAGGCCAGCGCGCAAGACCTCGTCAATGCGCTGGTCAAGCTGTATAAGGAGAATGCCTCGACGCTGACGCCCGACCCGCTGCACTCGCTGTTCTATGATTCACACCCGCCAGCCTCGATCCGCATCGGACAATTGCTCAAGCCATGACCCACGGCACCATCGTAGCGGCCTTCGGTCGCCAGTACGAAGTCCTGCGCGACGACACCGGCGAGACCACGCGCTGTTTTCCGCGCGCCAAGAAGAGCAACTTTGCCTGCGGCGACCGCGTCGCGATTGCTGCGGCGGGCGACGTGATCGACGAGTTGCTGCCGCGGCGCAACCTGCTCTACCGGGCAGATGCGTTCAAGGAAAAGCTGATCGCCGCCAATCTCACCCAGGTCGTCATCGTCGTCGCCACCGAACCGGGCTTCAATGACGAGTTGATCACGCGCTGTCTCTGCGCCGCCGAATCGCAGGACATCCAGGCGCTGATCGTGCTCAACAAGTGTGATCTGAGCGACAGCCTGCCGCTGGCACGCGAAGCGCTGCGCCCTTTTGCCGAGATCGGCTACCCGGTGCTGGAGCTGAGCGCCAAGGAAGATGTCAGCGCACTGCGCGAACGCCTGCAGGGCGAAATCAGCTTGCTGGTCGGGCAGTCCGGCATGGGCAAATCGACGCTGACCAACGCGCTGATTCCCGAGGCGCAGGCAGCAACACGCGAGATTTCCACCGTGCTCGATTCCGGCAAGCACACCACCACCCATGCGCGGCTTTACAAGCTGCCCGAAGGCGGCGCCCTGATCGACAGCCCCGGCCTGCAGGTATTTGGCCTGGCTCAGCTGGGCACCGGCGAACTGGAAGCGAGCTTCCGCGAGATTCGCGAGCTGCTGGGCACCTGCCGCTTCCGCGATTGCGGCCACGCCAAGGAGCCGGACTGCGCAGTGCTGCAAGCCGTCGCCCAGGGCCGCATGCACCCGCGCCGCCACAAGACCTTGCTGGCCTTGCTGGCCGAAAAGCGCGCCTCCATTACCGCCCTCTATTAAGCCGTCCGGCGCGCCTGACTCAAGCAGCGCGCGATAGCTTCCGTAAAGGCTGCAGATCGCCTCGATTTGACGAGGTGGCTGAACGCCGCAATGCGGAAGGGGCTGTGCATGAAATCGGCGCAAATTTCACTCCAGGCGGTCGATCAGATCCGCGCTGAACAGCTGCAGACGCTGGCGAGTCTTGAGCCGCACTTGCTGATCGTCTTTGGCAGTAGCGCAGTCTTCCGCCATCCGGAACTGGTCGAGCGGCTGCGCCGAAATTTTCCGACGGCAGAGATCGTCGGCTGCTCGACCGCCGGTGAAATCTGCAACGACGGCGCCCACGACGGCAGTGTGCTGATCAATGCCCTGCACTTCGAACACCCCGCCCTGCGCGTCATCTCCACCCGGCTGGCCGATATGGATGATTCCTTTGCCGCCGGCGAGCGCCTGGGGCTGGCCCTCAAACCCTCGGGCGTGCACACCGTGCTGGTCTTCGCGCCCGGCACACAGATCAACGGCAGCCTGCTCATCGAAGGCATGCGCAGCCAGCTGGGCAAGGCGCACATCGCAGGCGGGCTGGCCGGCGATGGCGCCGACTTCAAGCAGACCTACACCCTGCACAATATGTCGATTGCAAGCGAACAGGTGGTCGCTGTCGGGCTGAGCAGCAATCGCCTGAACACCGGCTTCGGCTCCTATGGCGGCTGGAAACCCTTCGGCCCGGCACGCAAGGTCACGCGTTCGCAGCACAACCTGCTGTTCGAGCTCGATGGCGAGCCGGCCCTGGATGTCTATAAACGCTACCTGGGCGAACATGCCGAGCGCCTGCCCGCCTCCGGACTGCTGTTCCCTTTCTCGATGCTCTCGGAGTCGCGCGCAGAGGTCGGCGTCATCCGCAGCATTCTGGCGGTCGACGAAGAACAGGGCGCCCTGGTGCTGGCCGGCGATGTCGTCGAAAACGGCTTCCTGCAACTGATGCACGCCAGCACCGACGCCCTGGTCGACGGCGCGGTCACCGCCGCCGAAGCCGCGCATGTCTATGGCGCCGGACAAGGCTTCGCCCTGCTGGTGAGCTGCGTGGGGCGCAAACTGGTGATGGGCGGCCGCACCGATGAAGAAGTGGATGCCGTCATCGAGGTGCTCGGCAGCAACAATACCTATGCCGGTTTCCACAGCTATGGCGAGATCAGCCCCGGCAACACGCAAAAGGGCTGCAATCTCTACAACCAGACCATGACCATCGCCTACCTGGTCGAGCAGTAGGGCGTGTCACATTCACCCGGCGGATTGCGTTGAATGTGAACACGCCCTAGCAGGCCGACTTAAGCGGGGAAAAGTCAGAGATCCGCGAGCCAGTCCGGACGCGGCAGCTCGTCGAAGGCATGGCGCAGGGACTCGCCCCAGCGCGTACGCAAAGCGGAAAAATAGGGATTGGCGGCGTCGATGCTCTGATGCAGGGCGACGCGGAAAGCGTCGCTGCGCACACAGACCAGATCCAGCGGCAAGCCCACCGAGAGATTGGACTTGATCGTCGAATCCATCGAGATCAGCGCACACTTGACCGCATCGTCCATCGGCGTGGCGCGGGTGATGGTGCGGTCGATGATCGGCTTGCCGTACTTCGACTCACCGATCTGGAAGTAAGTCGTCTCTGGCGTCGCTTCGATGAAGTTGCCCGCGGCATAGACGGTGAACAGACGCGGCGCCTCGCCCTTGATCTGGCCACCGAGAATGATCGAAGCATTGAATTCGATGCTGAACGCGGCCAGGCCCTCGGCATCGCGCTGGTGCACCTCGCGCAGGGTTTCGCCGACATGGCGCGCGGCGGCGAACATGTCCGGCACGTTGTAGAGGCTTTCCACATCCTCGCCCGCATTGAGCTTGGAACGCAGCATCGACACCATGGCCTGAGTCACCGCCAGGTTGCCCGAGGTCATCAGGACCAGCACGCGCTCGCCGCTGCGCTCGAAAATGAAGGTCTTGCGGAAGGTGCTGATGTGATCAACCCCCGCGTTGGTGCGCGAATCAGCGAGAAAAACCATGCCTGCGTCGAGCAGCATGCCTACACAATACGTCATGCGGAAATCCGTGAAATTGTTAATGCAAACCGGAGTTTAGGTGCCAGACCGCAACTGCACAAGCTAGACACGCGCCGCGCCCGCTCGCCCGGCATGGGCGCGGACGGCCTGCCAGGGGCAGGCCGTCCGCGCCGGACAGATCAATTGACCGGAACGAGGAAGTCGTTGGAGATGCGCCCGCCCAGATCGGCGACACGCTCGATGAAAGTCGTCAGCCAGTCGTGCAGGCCGTCTTCGAAGATGTCCTCGATCCGCCCGAAGCGCAGGGAAGCGGCGATCTCGCCGGCGCGGCGCTCGGTCTCGGCCGAGCGCTGGTTGGCCACCTTCTGCAGGAGTTCGTGCACTTCTTCCATACAGCTGGCCAGCGAACGCGGCATGTCACGATGCAGGATCAGCAGCTCGGCGACGCGGCTGGGCGTGATCGAATCGCGATAGACCTTGCGGAAGATCTCGAACGCCGACACCGAGCGCAGCAGCGCGCTCCACTCGTAATATTCGGCGGCTTCGTCGGCGCGGCCGGAATTGCTCAGCTCGTTGAATTTGACATCGAGCAGGCGTGCCGTGCTGTCAGCGCGCTCCAGGAAGGTGCCCAGGCGCATGAAGTGCAGCGACTCGTCACGCAGCATGGTGCCGACCGAGACACCACGCGAGAGGTGGGAGCGGAACTTGACCCATTCGAAGAATTCGCTGGCGCCATCCCCTTCCAGCCCGGCCTGGCTGAAGCTGCGCATGGCAATCCAGGTGGAATTGGTGGTCTCCCACAGTTCCGAGGTCAGGGTGCCGCGCACCGCGTGGGCGTTTTCACGCGCCGAGCGCAGGCAGGAGAAGATGCTGGAGGGATTGTTGCGATCAAGCACCATGAAGCGGATCACATCGGTCGGTGCATAGGCGCCGCCGGTTTCCTTGTACAGATCGAGCAGGCCCATGGTGTCGAGCGCGGCGCGCCACTGGCGTTCGACCGCCGCATCGCTCTGCGGCAGCAGGCTCATGCGGTAATTGACGTCGAGCATGCGCGCGACATTCTCGGCTCGCTCGATATAGCGAGCCATCCAGAAGAGGTGGTCTGCGGTACGGCTTAACATTGATGAGCCTCTGTTTGACGCCATCCCCACCAGCGGGGATCGCGATGTATTCCAAGATGGGCAAGCCCGCTCGTGCTGCACAAGGCGCGGGCCAGGCCCGCGCGCCGCTCAGCTCTCGAGTACCCAGGTATCTTTCGTACCACCGCCCTGCGAAGAGTTCACCACCAGAGAACCTTCCTTGAGCGCGACACGCGTCAGCCCGCCCGGCACGAAGCGCACTTCCTTGCCCGACAAGACAAAGGGACGCAGGTCGATGTGACGCGGTGCGATGCCTTTTTCGACAAAAGTCGGGCATGCGGACAGCGACAAGGTCGGCTGGGCGATGTACTTTTCCGGCGCGGCAAGGATGCGCTTGCGGAAGTCTTCGATCTCTTCCTTGGTCGACGCCGGCCCGACCAGCATGCCGTAGCCGCCCGCGCCGTGCACTTCCTTGACCACCAGCTCGGGCAGATGCGCCAGGGTGTATTCGAGGTCTTCCTTCTTGCGCAACATGTAGGTCGGTACATTGTTGAGCAAGGGCTTTTCGCCCAGATAGAACTCGATCATGTCCGGCACATAGGGATAGATCGATTTGTCATCCGCCACGCCGGTGCCGATGGCATTCGCCAGGGTCACGCCGCCATCGCGATAGGCATCAAGCAGGCCCGGCACGCCGAGCATGGAATCGGGACGGAAGGCGAGCGGATCGAGGAAGTCGTCGTCGATGCGACGATAGATCACATCGACCTGTTTCGGACCTTGTGTGGTACGCATGAAGACGCGGCCTTCACGCACAAAGAGGTCACGGCCTTCGACCAGTTCGACGCCCATCTGCTGCGCCAGGAAGGCGTGCTCGAAGTAGGCGCTGTTGAAGGCTCCTGGGGTCAGCACGGCCACTGTGGGGCCGGAGACGCCCTTCTGGCCCAGCACGCGCAGGGTATCGAGCAGCAGGTCGGGATAATGCTCGACCGGCGCCACACGATACTTGGCAAACAGTTCGGGGAAGAGCCGCATCATCATCTTGCGGTCTTCGATCATGTAGGAGACGCCGGAAGGCACGCGCAGATTGTCTTCGAGCACGTAGTACTCGCCGGCCCCGGCACGCACCACATCGATCCCGGCAATCGCCGCGTAGATGTTGCCCGGCACATCGACTCCCTGCATCTCGCGCCGGTACTGGCCATTGCTCAGCACCTGCTCGCTCGGGATGCGCCCGGCCTTGAGGATTTCCTGATCGTGGTAGATGTCGTGGATGAAGGCATTCAGCGCCTGCACCCGCTGGCGCAGACCGGCCGCCATATCCACCCATTCCTGCGCCGGGATGATGCGCGGAATGACATCGAAGGGAATCAGGCGCTCGGTACCCTCGGCCTCGCCATACACGGCGAAGGTGATACCCACCCGGTGAAACAGCGCATCGGCCGCTTCACGCTTGTCGGCCAGCCTTTGCGGCGGGGTGCTTTGCAGCCAGTCAGCAAACTTGTTGTAGTGAGGACGGATCGTTCCTGCGCTGTCCGTCATCTCGTTGAAGAATTGCGCCACGGTCATGGATTAGCCTCATTGCATCCTTCAAACAGGTACTGAAGCATAAGCGAAACACATGCCATCGCATCATGCCCCCGCCCAAAAGCCTATTTTGCACCAGAGCCGAACACTTGCTCCAAAGCTGCGCTCTAGACTAGCACCATACCGGTGCAAACACACACGCACATAAGCTTCCTGCTCAGACCTTCAAAGATGCGCAGCGGGCGCGCTGCGTAACCGGATTCAGCCCTTCCAGGCGCATCCGGCCTGCATACTCCGCTCAGGCCGGGTGCCGCCCATCATGCTCCAGTACTGTGACGAGGATGCCTGCGCGCCGCTACCACCCAAGAGGCAGCATGCGCGCCGGCCGACGCACCACAAGCGCGCCTCAAGCGCGCAGATGCAATTCATCCGCCGCATAGCTCAGGGCCAGCGGCTCGATGACCACCTGCTTGGCGCCTGCTTCAACGCGCCCGGCCAGCCAGGCCTGCACACCCAGCGACTGGGCGATGCGCACAACTTCGGCGCCCTGCCCGGCCGCCACGTAAAAGGCGAAGCCGGCGCCCATATTGAGGCTGCCATAAGCTTCACGATCATCGATGCCGGCGTGCTGCTGGATGAAGGCGAGCACCGGCGGCACATCCGGCAGCGTATGGATGCGATAGGTGAAATTGCCGGCGTGACGCATGATCTTGCGCCAGCCGTGGCCAGTGATGTTGGCCGAGTAATGCGGCACGATGCCCGCAGCGAACAGCGCTTCGGTCACCGGCACGTAGAGCACGGTCGGATCAAGCAGGGCTTCGCCGTACAGACGGCCGTCCGAGAGCTTGCTCGCATAACCTTCCGGCAGACGATCGACCAGCTTACGCGCCAGGCTCACGCCATTGGCGTGGATGCCGCTGGAGGCCAGCAGCACGATTTCATCGCCATCGCCGAGCTTGTCGCCGAGGGTCAGGCGCTCGCGGCTGGGGATGATGCCGACCGAGGAGGCCGCCAGATCGATGCGGCCGGCTTCGACCACGCCCGCCAGCGCCGGCGTCTCGCCGCCGCCCCAGCTGACCTTGCAGACATCGCAGGCCTTTTGCCAGCCGCTGACCAGGTCGCGCATGCGCTGCTCGTCGGCAAACCAGTCGCTGCCGCCGGCCGACCAGTAGGCGTGCACCGACAGCGGCGTGGCGCCGACGGTGATCAGGTCATTGACCGCCATGGCGATGGTGTCCTGCGCAATCGAGTCGTAATGCGTCTTGCCGCTGATCGGGCGCACCGCGTCAGCCACCAGGGCCTTGGTGCCCAGGCATTCGGTGATCGAGGCGATCAGCAGATTGCCAATCTCCATGACGTAGGCCGATTCCCCGCGCGAGGCGGCAATTTCGCTGACGCCGTGGGCGGCAAGATTGCCCTGGGTACTGCGTGCCGCCTGCTGGGCCAGGATCTTGAGCGGGTCGATCTTGCTGTAGTCAACGCCGGCGGCGGTGTAGTCGAGGGGCTGGGATGTGGGAGCTTGCGACATGGAATGTCCGGTCAATGCAGAAAGGCGGCATTTTACCTGTTCGCGGCGGTCACGCCGCAGGCGCGGTAAGATTGCGGCCATCATGCGCTGTGCCAGAGCCTGGCCGACGCCGTCCAAACCGCCTGCCATTGCTACTTTTGCCCCTTGAAACAGCTCATTCTCGACGTCCGCCCCGATTTTCAACCGAGCCTCGCCAACTTCGTCCCCGGCGACAATGCGGCCCTGCTGGCTGCGCTGCAGGAGCAATGCAGCCGCGACGATGGCAGCCTGCTCTACCTGTGGGGCGAGAGCGGCAGCGGCCGCAGCCATCTTTTGCAGGCCGCTGCGGCCAGCGCCAGCGCCCGCCCGGTGGTCTATGCACAGCCGGCGCAGGGCATCGAATCGCCCGGGCCGCGCGGCCTGCTGCTGGTCGATGACCTGGCCCGCCATGACGAAGCCGCGCTGGCCGAGCTGTTCCGCCTGATGATCAATGCGCGCACCATGCAGCAGAGCTTCATCATCACCGGCGATGTGCCGCCCACCGTCCTCACCCTGCGTGCCGACGTGGCCAGCCGCGTGGCGCAAGGCCTGGCTTTTGAAATCCGCCCGCTCAGCGATGCGCAGAAAAAGACCACCTTGCTCGAACACGCCCGTGCGCGTGGCATGCAATTACCCGGCGAGCTGATCGACTACCTGCTGCGCCACAGCCGCCGCGACCTGCCCTGGCTGATGGCGGTGCTCGACGCGCTGGATGAAGCCAGCCTCAGCCTGGCGCGGCCGATCACCCTGCCCTTGCTGCGCGAAATCCTCAAAACTCCTTAAGAAGCCCAGAGCATGAACCTCGCCCTTTTTGATCTCGACAACACCCTGCTGGCCGGCGATTCCGACCACGCCTGGGGGGAATTCATCTGCGCGCGCGGCGCCGTCGACGCCCAGGCCTACCAGGCGCGCAACAATGCCTTCTACGAGCAGTACAAGGCAGGCACGCTGGACAACAATGCCTTCCTGGCCTTCGTGCTGGAGCCGCTGGCGCGCCTGACGCGTGGCGAACTCGATGCGCTGCACGCCGATTTCATGCGCGAAGTGATCAGCACCATGATTCTGCCGCAAGGCCAGGCGCTGATCCGCCAGCACCGCGAAGCCGGCGATCTGGTCGCCATCGTCACCGCCACCAATGCCTTCGTCACCGCGCCGATTGCCCGTGCGCTGGGCGTCGAACACCTGATCGCCACCATCCCGGCGCAGGAAGACGGCCGCTTTACCGGCGCGCCGCGTGGCACGCCGGCCTTCAAGGCCGGCAAGATCACCCGCGTCGAAGCCTGGCTGGAGTCGCTGGCGCTGAACCTGCACAGCTTCCCGCGCAGCTGGTTCTACAGTGATTCGCTCAACGACCTGCCCCTGCTCTCGCGGGTCAGCGATCCGGTGGCCGTCGATCCGGACCCGACCTTGCGCCAGCATGCCGAGCAAGCCGGCTGGCCAGTCATCAGCCTGCGCTGAAAAAGCGCTGCCGGCACGCCGTGTTCGCGTATTGTCGAAGCCTTCCAATCTCCTCGCACCCAAGCCACCTTGCCCGACACTACTGCGGAATCCCTGCTCCAGGCCCTCACCCACGCCCTGCATGCGCGCAGCGCGCTGATCGCACAGCTGCACGCCGAGCAGACCAATGCCTACCGTCTGTTTCACGGCAGCGTCGAGGGCGTGGCGGGCCTCTGCGTGGATCGCTACGGCGAGCTCCTGCTGGTGCAGAGCTTTCATCGCCCGCTGCCGGCGGCCTTGCTCGACACCTTGCGCGCGTTCTACGCGCAGGCGCTGCCCGGGCTGCAGCTGGTCTATAACGACCGCAGCCAGGCGCATTCACGGATCCGCAACACGCTCGATGCGGCCGAGCAGATCGCCGCCGCGCAAAGCCATGAAATCAGCGAGGGCGGCGTCAAATACCTGATCCAGGCGCGCCATGGCGGGCAGGACCCGTGGCTGTTCCTCGACCTGCGCGCTGCGCGCCGGCGCGTCATGCAGGAGGCCGCCGGCAAGCGCCTGCTCAACCTCTTCGCCTACACCTGTGGCGTCGGCGTGGCGGCCGCCTGTGCCGGCGCGGCACAAGTGCTCAATATCGATTTCGCCGAGGCCAGTCTGGCCGTCGGCAAGCAAAACGCCCAGCTCAACCGCCCGCCCATCGGCGTGCGCTTTCTCAAGAGCGACGCCTTCGCCGCGATGCGCCAGTTGAGCGGCATCGGCCAGCCGCAGATCGTGCGCGGCAAGCGCCTGCCGCCCTTCCCCAAACTCGACAAGCAAAGCTTCGACCTGGTCTTCCTCGATCCGCCGCGCTATGCCAAGAGCCCTTTCGGCGTGGTCGACCTGATCAATGACTACCCGGCCGTATTCAAACCGGCCCTGCTGTGCACCGCCGAAGGCGGCAGCCTGATCTGCAACAATAATGTGGCCGACGTCCGCCGCGACGCCTGGCTGGCGCAGCTCGAACGCAGCGCACTCAAAGCCGGCCGGCCGATTCGCGAGATCGAATGGATCCAGCCTGACAGCGACTTCCCATGCCGCGACGAACACGTACCGCTGAAGACCGTGCTGCTGCGGGTGTGAGCACGCCAGCCACGCGCCTGCAGAGCCTGCCGCCGCGCGCCCGCAGCGATGCGCGCCTGCTGATCCTCGGCAGCATGCCGGGCACCGCCTCGCTGCGTGCGCAGCGCTACTACGCCCATCCGCAGAACCAGTTCTGGCGCCTGCTCGGCGAGCTGCTCGGCTTTGACCCGGCGCTGCCCTATGAAGCACGCATCGACGCCATGCAGCAAGCCGGCATCGCGCTGTGGGACGTGCTGCACAGCTGCGAGCGGCCGGGCAGCCTGGATGCCGACATCGTCCGCGATTCACTGCAGGTGAATGATTTTGCAGGCTTCTTTGCCGCACACCCGCAGATCCAGCATGTCGGCTTCAATGGCGCAGCGGCCGAGCAGCTATTCATGCGCCATGTCGCGCCGCAGCTGGTGTTGCCACAGCCCTTGCGCTACCGTCGCCTGCCGTCGAGCAGCCCGGCCAATGCGGCGATCAGTGGTGCCGACAAGCTGCACAGCTGGCGCCAACTGATTGACGAAAGCCTAAAAACACCACGCTGAGCCAGCTTTGAGCATGCCGGCAGACGCTGAAGCCCGTATAATTCTTTGTTTTACAAGCAAGCAAACCCGGACCCTGCCTGAATGATCCGCAAATTGTTGCGCCGCGTTTTCAAGCGCGACCCAAGTAAATCCGCTGAACCGTCCCTGATTCCCGTTGCCCGGCATGGCATCCGTCGTGAGGATCTGACGCCGGCGGCGCGGCGTGTCTGCGCGACGCTGCAGGAAGCCGGCCACAAGGCCTATGTCGTCGGCGGCGCAGTGCGCGACCTGATCGCCGGCATCCCGCCCAAGGATTACGACGTCGCCACCAATGCCACGCCCGAGGAAGTGCGCGCGCTGTTCCGCCGCTCGCGCATCATCGGTCGTCGCTTCAAGATCGTGCACGTGATGGTCGGCAACGAGACCATCGAAGTCTCGACCTTCCGCGCCCTGCACGACGAAGACACGGTGACCGACGAGCACGGCCGCGTGCTGCATGACAATGTCTATGGCTCGCAGGCCGAAGACGCTGCACGCCGCGATTTCACGGTCAATGCGCTGTACTACGACCCGGCCGACGAGACGGTGATCGACTACCACGACGGCGTCGCCGACCTCAAGGACAAGACCCTGCGCATGATCGGCGACCCGGTGCAGCGCTATCGCGAAGACCCGGTGCGCATGCTGCGCGCCGTGCGTCTGGCGGCCAAGCTGGGCCTGTCGATCGAAGCGGCCACGCGCAAGCCGATCGGCGAGATCTCCGAACTGCTGGAAAACGTGCCCAGCGCACGCCTCTTCGACGAGATGCTCAAGCTGCTCACCAGCGGCTATGCTGTGGTCTGCCTCAAGCGCCTGCGCGAAGAGGGTTTGCACAAGGGCCTGCTGCCCTTGCTCGACGTGATCCTCAACCAGCCGATGGGCGAGAAATTCGTCTGGCTGTCGCTGGAGAACACCGACCAGCGCGTACGCGATGGCAAGCCGATCTCGGCCGGCTTCCTGTTCGCTACCCTGCTCTGGCACGAGGTGCTGGCCAACTGGAATACCCGCCGCGAAGCCGGCGAGCACAGCACGCCCGCGCTGATGGCGGCGATGAACGAAGTGCTCGAACAACAGGCCGAGAAGCTCGCCATCACGCGCCGCATCTCGGCCGACATCACCGAGATCTGGGCGCTGCAGCCGCGCTTTGAGCGCCGCTCGGGCAAGATGCCTTATCGCCTGCTCGAACAGCCGCGTTTCCGCGCCGGTTACGACTTCCTGCGCCTGCGCGCCGAGAGCGGCGAGATCCCGCTGGAGCTGCCGGAGTGGTGGGACAGCTTCGCCCACAGCCAGCCCGATGCGCGCGAAGCCATGCTGCAACCGGAGCGCGCCGATCCGGCGCGCAAGAAGCGCCGCCGCGTGCGCCGCAAACCCAAGGCCGAGGGCGCCGGCGAGGCGCCCGCCCAATCCACGAGCGAATAATGCTGCTGCCCACCGTCAGTGCCTGGATCGGTCTGGGCGCCAATATCGGCGCTGATCCGGCCGCCGCCGTCCGCGATGCGATGATCGCCATCGGCAAACTGCCGCACTGCCGGCTGCGCGCGCAATCCTCGCTCTACCGTTCGGCACCGGTCGGTTGCGATCCGCAGCCTGACTACATCAATGCCGTGGTACAGATCGACACCGCGCTGGGCCCGGCCCTGCTGCTCGAAACCCTGCTCGCGCTCGAAAAGAGCTTCGGCCGCGAACGCAGTTATACCAATGCGCCGCGCACGCTCGACCTCGATGTACTGCTGTTCGCTGATCGCAGCATCAACCAGGCCGGCCTGCAGATTCCCCACCCGCGCATGCACGAGCGCGCCTTCGTGCTGGCGCCGCTGGCCGAGATCGCGCCGGCGCTGGAAATCCCCGGCCTCGGCCGGGTCGACGCCCTGCTGGCCAAATTGCAAGACCAAGCCATCGAACGCCTGGGTGTGTAATGCCGAACTGGCTGACGACGACCCTGCTGCTGATCGCCTCGAATGTCTTCATGACCTTCGCCTGGTATGGCCACCTGAAGAACCTGCACAACAAACCCTGGATCGTCGCTGCACTGCTGAGCTGGGGCATTGCGCTGTTCGAATACCTGCTGCAGGTGCCGGCCAACCGCATCGGCGCGCAGAGCCTGTCGCTCGGTCAGCTGAAGATCCTGCAGGAAGTGATCACCCTGTCGGTCTTCGTGCCCTTCTCGATCTTCTACATGCAGCAGCCCTTCAAGCTTGACTACGTGTGGGCCGGACTCTGTATGCTGGGCGCCGTGTATTTCATGTTCCGCGCATAAGGCGCTGAACCAGGCTGCGCGGCGCGCACCCCATCTTTCATTCACAGCGGGATCAAGATGCTCGAAAAAGCACGCTACATCGTTGTTGAAGGCCCCATCGGCGCAGGCAAAACCACGCTGGCCAAGCGCCTGGCCGAGCGCACCGGCGCCAATCTGCTGCTCGAACAGCCGGAAATGAACCCCTTCCTCGGCCGCTTCTACCAGAACATGGAGCGCTGGGCGCTGCCGACACAGA
Source organism: Uliginosibacterium sediminicola (assembly GCF_039631295.1). NCBI lineage: Bacteria > Pseudomonadati > Pseudomonadota > Betaproteobacteria > Rhodocyclales > Zoogloeaceae > Uliginosibacterium > Uliginosibacterium sediminicola. Next base: position 137,619 of record NZ_JBDIVE010000002.1, read on the forward strand.
TCGAATTCCTCTACCAGCGCACCGACCTGCTGGCCCAGCTCGAACCGCTGCGCCGCGACGGCCAGCGAGTGATCAGCGACTTTCTGCTCGAAAAAGATCCGCTGTTCGCCGGCCTGACCCTCGCCGAAGACGAAGAACGCCTCTACCAGCGCCTCTACACCAGCTTCCACCAGCAGGCGCAGGCGCCGGATCTGGTGGTCTATCTGCAGGCCAAGCCGGAGACCCTGATCGAGCGTGTGCGCCGCCGTGGCATGGATGCCGAGCGACGCATCACCGAGCACTATCTGGCGCGGGTGACCGAGCGCTACGCGCAGTTCTTCCACCACTACGACCGCTCGCCGCTATTCATCGTCAATGCGGAACAACTCAATCCGGTCGAGATCGAAGAAGACTTCGAGCTGCTCTACAAACGCCTGTTTGCCATGCGCAGCTATCGCGAGTTCTTTGGCTACTCGCAATAAAACGCAATGCAAAGGAAGCCCGCATCTGGGCATGCTGGCACGCACAAATTGGCTTATCCTTTGCGCCCCAATTAAACCCTTCGCGCCGCAGGCGCGCTGAAGGGCTTTGCAAGCTCTCGGCAGGAGATTCAAGATGAGCGCCCAAGCAGACCTCAAGGCCCTGAGCCTGTTCGATTTCGGCAAGATGCGCGCCGCCGGCGAGAAGATCACCATGCTCACCTGCTATGACGCCAGCTTTGCCGCGCTGTGCGAGCAGGCCGGCGTTGACTCGCTGCTGATCGGCGACTCGCTGGGCAATGTGGTTCAGGGGCAGACCAGCACCCTGCCGGTGACGCTGGAGCACATGGCTTATCACACCGCCTGTGTGGCGCGCGGCTGCAAGCGCCCCTGGCTGATCGCCGACCTGCCCTTCGGCAGCTACCAGGAAAGCCCGCAGCAAGCCCTGCGCAGCGCGGCCGTGCTGATGGCCGCCGGCGCCCACATGGTCAAGCTCGAAGGCGGCGCCTACATGGCCGAGACGGTGCGCTTCCTGGTCGAACGCGGCATTCCGGTCTGCGCCCACATCGGCTTGACGCCGCAGGCGGTGTTCCAGCTCGGCGGCTATCGCATCCAGGGCAAGACCGAGGACAGCGCACAACAGTTGCTCAACGACGCCAGCGCGCTGGAACAAGCTGGCGCGGCGATGATCGTGCTTGAAATGGTGCCTGCCGCGCTGGCCAGCACGCTCAGTGCCGCGCGCAGCAGCATGGCCACCATCGGCATCGGCGCGGGCGCCGACACCCACGGCCAGGTGCTGGTGCTGCACGACATGCTGAATATCTATCCGGGCCGCAAGGCGCGCTTCGTGCGCAATTTCATGCACGGCGCCGAGAGCATCGAAGCAGCGCTGCGCAGTTATGTGCAGAGCGTCAAAAATGGCAGCTTCCCCGCCAGCGAGCACAGCTACTGATTCTGCAGCGCAGCGTAAATCAGCAAAAACAATAAATATCCCGATACGCATCTTGCGCTATTTCAGCGCTAAAAATCATGGCCTTGCCGATCTGCGACAGCGGATCGGCAGAATCTTCGCGCTTATAACTTTAGTTTAGCCCGCGCCTTTTTTTGCGACAAATCCGACAGAGTCGCCAACGCGCCAGGGAAAATAAAAAAGCTGCAAGATCAGCCACCTGCAAAACAAGAATGAGTCCCGCGTGATGAATTCACGCTTTGCACACTATCCTGATCAGATTCCGTGCATTATTTCCTTAACGGGACTTGACCCGGTTGAACGAAGCACGCATATTTCGCCCCGCGGGCAGCAATAAAAAATTCAATCTGTCCACATCGGGCCTGACTCAGCCAAACACCGGAAACACGGTGTGAGTCTGGAAAAGACCCGTTCAATAAAACAAATTAGGAGACACACATGTTTCGCAAGATTCTGATCGGCGCGGCGGTGACGCTCGCCGTCTCGGGCGCTCATGCAGCAACCGACTATCCCTCCGGCTACACCAAGTGTGCGCAAGTAGGCAGCACCTGCACCATGAGCGGCACCCACAAGGTCGCGCTGGGCAAGTCCGGCTCCTTCGTCTATGCCACGCTGACCGGCAGCTTCACCTGCAGCACCTCGCTGTTCCCGAGCAACAGCTTCACCTCCAGCGCCTGGTGTTCCTATGACCCGGCCAGCGCTTCGAGCTCCAGCAGCTCTTCGTCGAGCAGCAAGTCCTCGTCCAGCGCCGCAACCTCCAGCGCATCGAGCAGCAAGGCTTCGAGCTCGTCGAGCAGCACCTCGACGGCAGGCAGCGCGTCCTGCGTCGCCGGTGCAGTGCTCGATGGTGTGTCGGTCGATTGCGGCGGCAAGACCATCGGTACTTCCTGCCTGAGCGACACCGAAGGCCAGGCTGCCGTGATCTCGCTGCAGAACGGCGCCACCCTGTCGAACGTCCACATCAAGTCGGGCGCCGGCGGTCATGGCATCTCCTGCCTGGCAGGCAACTGCACGCTGAAGAACGTCACCTGGGATGAAGTCTGCGAACACGCTGCAGGCAACTACTCGGAAGGCGGCACTTTCTCGATCTACGACAGCACTGCGACGCAGATCCTCGACAACGCCTACGAGCATGGCAACAAGCCGGACAAATTCTTCCAGGACAATGCCTTCAACGCCAAGATGTACGTGCGCAACTTCACGGCCATCATGCAGGCTTCGACCCTGAGCAAGGATTCGCAAGGCAACTCGGTAACCACCTACACCAGTGCTGGCAAGATCCTGCGCACCTGCGGTGACTGCTCGTCCAACAAGGGTGGTCGTTCGCTGGATCTGGACGGCCTGACCGTCAAGCACGTGGATGCATCCGGCACGCGCGTCTCCGGCCCCGGCCTGGACAGCATCGTCGGCATCAACACCAAGTGGGACAGCAGCGTGCCGAGCGAATTCGCCATCTCGGACAAGGCCATCCTGCGCAACCTGACGATCCAGGACTACAAGCTGTCCAGCGACGGCGTGAAGAGCACGCCGAAGGTTTGCGTGACCTACACCGGCAGCCGCACGCACAATGGTTCAAGCAGCATCGGCCAAGAGTGGGGCACCACCGCCTGCGACGTGAAGACCAGCGACGTAAAGTCGTTCTGATCTGATCGCATCCCGCTGTAAATTGAGGCCCCCTCGCGAGAGGGGGCCTTTGTTTTGCCCGCCACACGCTTTTCTGCCGGAGCTTCTCAGACCATGCTGCGCCCAGTCCTGTTGATCAGCCTCTGCTTGTCCCTCTCCCTGTTATGCCCCAGTGCCTGGGCGGCGCCGGCACAGATCCTCAACAGCCCGCTCTACGCGCTGTGGCAGGACAAGGCCGACAAACATCTGCTGCTCGGCGGTGGCGATGGCACGCTATGGCATTCCAGTGACGGCGGCCGGCAGTGGACACAACAAGCCGACACCGGCGATTCGCGCATCCAGACTTTCGCCAGCCACGACGACCGCCTGGTCCTCGCCATTGCCGAGGATTACCTGTTGCGCTCCGACGATGCGGGCGAGCATTGGCAGCAGATCCGTCTCCCCGAAGGCGAACTGATCAGCAGCCTGCACTACCAGCGCCGCAGCCGCAGCTGGATCGCCGGCAGCAACCAGGGCATCCTGATCAGCCGCGATGCAGGGCAAAGCTGGCAGCCGGTGCTGCGCACGCCCGACAATATCCCGATCTACACGCTTGGCGAGACCGCACAAGGCACGCTGCTGGCCGGCGGCGCGGCCGGCTTGCTGCTCAGTTCGCGCGACGGCGAACACTGGCAGACGCTCAGCGCAATCAATCGCGCCAATCTGATCCACCTCGTCAACACGCCGGGCCAGGGCGGCACGCTGGCAATCTGGAACAATGGCGACTTCAGCCTGCTCTCGCCCGGCGGCAAGCTGCTGCGCAGCGGCAGCCTCGATACGCCCGATCCGATTTACTCCGCGCTCTACGACACGCGCCACCAGCAAATCCTGCTCGGCACGGCTGGCGGCGCCGTGCTGCGCTCGCGTGACCTGGGTCGTAGCTGGCTGCAGAGTCAGGTCGCCGAGCGCGCCTACCTCAATGCGCTCTACGTCGATGCCCAGCAAGGCGACATCTACACCGTCGGCGCACGCGCCATCATTGCCCGCTCGCGCGACGCCGGCCGCAGCTGGGATATCCTCAACGGCCCGCAATGGACCTCGCGCCTGAATGCGCTGCACGCCTCCAGCGACGGCAAGACCTTGCTCGCGGTAGGCAGCGGCGGGCTGATCCTGCGCAGCGAAGACCGCGGCCAGCACTGGCAGATGCAAAGGCCCGACATGTCGCGCTACATCAGCGATCTGGTCGCCCTGCCGGAACCTGGCGCGCTGCAGCTGATCGGCTTTGACGGCCTCGTCGCACGCTCCGCCAACGGCGGCCTGGACTGGCAGCTGAGCAACGCCGGACTGGCTTCGCCGGTGTCCTTGCAGGCGATGAATCTGGATCCGCACAGCGGCCGCCTGCTCGTCTGCGGCCCGGTCGGCAGCGTGCTGCGCAGTACCGATGGCGGCCTTAGCTGGCGCAGCCAGCAGCCGATTGCCGACGCCGGCGAAGGTTTCCTCAAACAATTGTCCAGCCTGGATCAGACCGTGCTGGCGCTGGGCAATCCGGGCCGCCTGATGCGCTCGCAGGACGACGGCCGCAGCTGGCAGGCCAGCCTGATCGCCAAGGACGAATCCAGCCTCAGCGCGGCCCTGGTCCTCAGCCCGCAGGTATTCCTGGTGGCGCAAAGCGATGGCAGCATCCTGCGCTCAAGCGATGCCGGCGATCACTGGCAGAGCGTGACGAAACTGCCCGGCAGCGTCAGCAGCTTGCAGCACGATGCGCGCAGCGGCCATGTCTGGGCGCTGGGTGCGGCAAACAGCGTGTTCCGTTCGAGCGATCAGGGCCAGAGCTGGACGACGATCCGCCTGCCCGAGCGCGGCCACATCGCCTACCTGCTGCGCAGCCCCGCCGGCAGCCTGCTCGGCTTTGGCGAACGCGGCAGCATCCTGCGCTCGACCGACGAAGGCGAGCACTGGCAGCAGACCGGTTTTGTCAGCGCTTCATCGCTGCGCAAACCGCTGCTCGATACGCAGAGCGGCGATATCTGGGTACCCGGCCGCGACGGCACCCTGTTGCGCTCCAGCGATGACGGCCAGCACTGGCAGGCGGTGGCCACGCATACCCGCGCCCACCTCAACCGCGTCGCGCTGGATCAAGCCTCGCGCAGTCTGATCATCAGCGGCGAACGCCTGATCCGCCTGCCGCTGCCATAGCTCAGGCGTTCATGCCGGCGAACAGGCGGCGCGTGTTCTCGCGTGTCGCCTGAGCCAGCTCGGCGATGTCGATGCCGCGCAAGCGGGCAATCTCGGCGGCCACCTGCGGCACATAGGAAGGTTCGTTCATCTTGCCGCGATAAGGCGTCGGCGCCAGATACGGCGAATCGGTCTCGATCAGCAGGCGATCGAGCGGCACCTGCTGGGCGACGTCCTTGACCTGCTGCGCATTCTTGAAGGTGACGATGCCCGAGATCGAGATGTAGAAGCCGAGTTCCAGCGCCGCGTCGGCGACCGCCTGGGTCTCGGTGAAACAGTGCATCACACCGCCGACCGCCTCTGCATGCTCTTCGCGCAGGATGCGGATGACATCCTCGGCCGAATCACGCGTGTGGATCACCAGCGGCTTGCCACAGGCCCGTGCGGCGCGGATATGCACGCGAAAGCGCTCGCGCTGCCATTCCGGCTTGTCCTTGTGCCAGTAGTAATCGAGACCGGTTTCGCCAATCGCCACCACCTTGGGCTGCGCCGCCAGCTCAAGCAGGCGTTCAAGACTGGGCTCCTCGCCCTCGGTGTGCTCGGGATGCACGCCGACCGTGGCGAAGATGTTGTCGCGTGCAGCAGCCAGCGCGAGCACGCGGCCGATGTTTTCGAGATTGACGCCAATGCACACAGCCTGCATCACCTGCGCCGCCGCCATGCGTTCAAACAAAGCATCGCCCTGCGCGGCGAGATCGGGAAAATCGATGTGACAGTGTGAATCGATGAACATTGGGGAGTCGGGAGTCGGGAGTCGGGAGTCGGGAGTCGTGAGTCGTGAGTCGAGCGTACGCGGATTTCTGCGGCACAAGGCCGCACATGCTACCCCACTCCCCACTCCCCACTCCCGACCAACCACTCCCCACTTTACAAAGTATGCGTCGGCCGGCTCGAGCCCAGCGCGCTGCCCAGTACCTGTTCGATCTTGATGCGCGCCGAGTAGCTGCCTTCGTCGGCGGCGAACTGGATGCCGATGCCCTGGGTTTTGCCGTTCTGCGCATTGGCGGGCGTGATCCACACCACCTTGCCCTTGATGGCGAGCTTGGCCGGGTCGTCCATCAGCTGCAGCAGCATGAACACCTCGTCGCCCGGCTTATAGGCACGCGCCGTGGGGATGAACAGCCCGCCGTTCTTGACGAAGGGCATGTAGGCCGCGTGCAGCGCCGAACGCGAATTGATGTTCAGCGACAGGACGCTTGGGCGGGCAGCAGCGGGACGAGCTTCCATGAATGACCTCGATCAGCAGCGGGCGCCACCGTGGCGCCCTGTAAAGCCGGCCTGAGACGCAGAAGCGGACTCAGGCCTTGTTCAGCGCGCGTGCCACGCGCAGCAAGACATCTTCGAGAAACAGGCGCGCATTGAGCGGATGCTGGGCGACACGGCGATAGGCCAGCAACTCATTGTAACAACTGATCCAGTTTTCGCTGTGGCGGGCGCTCTGCGCCTGCAGGCCGGCCTCGAAATCGCGGAAGAAACGCGCCTTGCCCCCAGCCGCCAGACGCGCGCCATCCGATAGCCAGCGCTGCAACCAGCTGACCAGCAGCAGCAACGAGAGCCCTTGCTTGTCGGCGTCCTTGGCCTTGAGCCAGGTATCCCATTGCGCGGCGAGCTTGAGCGGATCGCTCTTGGGCAGGGCCAGCATGTCCTTGGCAAAGCGCGCCCGCGCCTCGGCCTGCGGCCCCTTGACGAAGGCCAGCGCCGCCAGCGGCAAGCCGCTGGCAAAACCCAGCAGGGCCTCGCTCTCGGCGGCGGTGTGGGCCGCGCCATGTTGCTGCAGCCACTGCGTGGCCAGTTCCGGCGCCGGACGCTCGAAATTCCACACCTGACAACGGCTGCGAATGGTCGGCAAGAGGCGGCGCGGCGCATGGCACACCAGCAGGAACACCGCGTCGATGGCCGGCTCTTCCAGCGATTTGAGCAGGGCATTGGCAGCGGCCGGATTCATCGCCTCGGCCGGGTCGATCAGCACCACGCGGCGCCCGCCCTGATGGCCGCTGACTTCGAGCAGGCTCTGCATCTCGCGTACCTGATCGATGAGAATCTGCTGCGACTTCTTCTTTTCCTTCTTGCCGCTGTCGCTCTCGGCTTCGCCCTCGTCATCCTCGGCCTCATCGGCGGCCGGCACCATGCGATGCATATCGGGGTGATTGGCGGCGGCAAACCAGGTGCAGGCGCCGCAGTGGCCGCAGGCAAAACCACTCGCCGTGCGCTGCTCGCAGAGCAAGGCGCGGGCAAGCTGTTCGGCAAACAGGCGCTTGCCGCTGCCCGGCGCGCCGCACAGCAAGATCGCATGCGGCAAGCTGGCGTCACGTGCAAAAGCGCGCTGCCACAGCGGCATCAGCCAGGGCGGAAAATCTGCAGGCAACTCAGCCAAGGAGCAACTCCAGTCGCGCCAGCACATCGGCGGTGATTTGCTCGGGGCTGCGCGCAGCGTCGATCACCGCGATGCGCCCGGCGCTCTGCTCGGCACGCAGCAGATAGGCGGCGCGCACGCGCTCGAAAAAGTCAGCTTGTTCACGCTCGAAACGGTCGCTCTCGGCGCGGCCCTGCGCCAGTCTTTGCGCGGCCACGGCGGGGGCGACATCGAAGAGGAAGGTCAGATCAGGCTGCAGCGCCGGATGCACCCAGGCTTCCAGCGCGACGAATTTCTCGCTCAGCAAGCCGCGGCCACCGACCTGGTAGGCGTAGGTGGCGTCGCTGAAGCGGTCCGACACCACCCAGGCGCCGCGAGAGAGCGCCGGTTCGATCAGCTGGGCCAGATGCTCGCGGCGGGCGGCGAACATCAGCAAGGCTTCGGTTTCCAGATGCATGCTCTGGTGCAGGACGATCTCGCGCAGGGCCTCGCCCAGCGGCGTGCCGCCGGGTTCGCGGCTGCTCAGCACGTCCAGGCCGGCGGCGCGCAGGCGCTCGAGCACGGCCGCAATCTGCGTGCTCTTGCCGGCACCATCGATGCCTTCAAACGTGATGAAGCGTCCGCGACTCATCCCTTGCCTTTCTGATAACGGCTGACCGCCCGATTGTGCTCTTCAAGCGAGCGCGAAAACTGGCTGCTGCCATCGCCACGGGCGACGAAGTAGAGAAAGTTTGTCGCTTCCGGATGCAGCGCTGCCCGCAAGGCCGCGAGGCCCGGCATGGCAATCGGGGTCGGCGGCAAGCCGCGCCGGGTGTAACTGTTGTAGGGCGTGTCGGTCTGCAGATCACGCCGTGTCAGATTGCCATCGAAATTGCTGCCCAGACCATAGATCACCGTCGGGTCGCTCTGCAAGGGCATGCCGATGCGCAGTCGATTGACGAAGACGGATGCGATCTTGCCACGATCAGCAGAGATGCCGGTCTCCTTTTCGACCATCGAGGCGAGGGTGAGTCCTTCATAAGGCGTTTGCAGCGGCAGATCGGGCGCCCGGCGCGCCCATTCCTGCGCCAGCATCTTCTGCATCTGGCTGGCGGCGCGGCGCAGCACTTCCAGATCGCTGACGCCACGCGCGACGAAATAGGTGTCGGGGAAGAACTGGCCTTCCGCGCTCTCGCCCGGCAAACCCAACTCAGCCAGCACCTGGGCGTCGGACATGCCCAGGGTGTCGTGCTTGAGGTCGGGCATGGCATCGAGGGTGGCGCGCAGACGGCGGAAACTCCAGCCTTCGACGAGGGCGATCTCGGCATAGCTGGTCGAGCCGGCCGACAGCAGTTCGAGCAGATCCCAGGGCGTGATGCCTTGCTCGATGCGGTAATTGCCGGCCTTGATGCTGTGCGCACGCCCGGCCAGACGCGCCATCCATGAGAGGAAGCGCGGCGACACCTCGACGCCCTGCTCTACCACCTGACGCGCCACATCGCGCATCGTGCTGCCATGGGCGATCTCGACATCCAGCACCGCTTCGCGCTGGGCCAGAGGACGTGTGGCATACCAGGCTGCGGTGCCTGTCACAACTGCGACAAACAACACAGCCCAGCGCAAAAATTTGAAAAAGAAGCGGATCATGCGGGAACCAGCAAACGAAAAGATAGCCGAATCAGGCACAGCGCCCAGCTGCAGTTCCGATGCGGCGGGCGTGCATTGCGGCGGCCTATAATAGCCGAAAGCCGCAAACGCCAAGCCCGCTTTACAGGACTTAGCCCGAAGCTTGCTTGATATGTAGTGGCGTAGCCTCGACGGCTTGGATCAATGCTTCATTAGAATCAGACAGGACACCCCCATGCAATCTCCCTGGCTTGTATTTCTCGACCAAATCGGCGCCCGTTTCGAAGAAGGCGTCGCCGGCAGTCTGCACTTTGGCAGCGCGGCCGATGATGTGCGCGCCGCCGCTTCCGGCACGGTGATCGTGCCGCTCACGCACACCGGCCTGCTGCAAGCCGAGGGGGAAGACGCTGCAGTGTTCCTGCACAATCTGCTCTCCAACGACATCAAGAAACTGCCACTGCATGGTGCGCAGTACAGCAGCTTCAACTCGGCCAAGGGCCGCATGCTCGCCAGCTTCACCATCTGGCGCGACAACCAGGGCTATCTGCTGCAACTCTCGGCCGACCTGCTCGCCGCAATCCACAAAAAGCTCGGCATGTTCATCATGCGCTCCAAGCTGCGCCTGCATGATCTGACGCCGAATGTCGCGCTGATCGGCCTCTCCGGTGCCGGTGCCGCCACCGCGCTGGACGCAGCCGGCCTCGCCCTGCCACCCGAGGTGATGACCGTCTCGCAAGGCGGCGTGCAAGTGATCCGCATCGATGCCAGCCGCGTGGTGCTGGCCGTGCCCGTGGCGCAAGCGGCCGACATCTGGAAGAAGCTTGCCGCCAGCGGCGCCCAGCCTGCTGGCACGGCAGCCTGGCAGTGGCTGGACATCCAGGCCGGCATCCCGCTGATTAGCGCCGCCACGCAGGATGAATTCGTCGCCCAGATGCTCAATTTCGAGCTCATCGGCGGCGTCAATTTCCAGAAAGGCTGCTACCCCGGCCAGGAAATCGTCGCCCGCACGCAGTACCTGGGCAAGCTCAAGAAGCGCATGTACCTCGCCCATATCGACGGCGACAGCGCGCCGGCAGCGGGGAGCGATCTGTTCTCGGCGGAATTCGGCGTGCAGTCCTGCGGCAAGCTGCTGGCGGTGACGCCGGCGCCGCAAGGCGGCTTCGACGCGCTGGCGGTGCTGCAGATCGCGGCTTTCGAGTCGGGCAATGTGCATCTGGGCAGCCCCGAAGGTCTGGCCCTGAGCTTCGGCAGCCTGCCCTACACTATCAGCTGATGGCGGACGCCTGCAGCGTCTACATCTACTATCGTGTCGCGGCGGCCCAACAAGCCGCTGCGCGTGAGCGGGTCACGCAGCTCTTCGCCCAGCTCGCCGCGCAAAGCGGCATCCACGGCCGCCTGCTGTGCCGCCGCGATGACGATACGACCTGGATGGAAGTCTATGCAGCGGTCAGCGCGCCGGAAGCCTTCCTCGCGCAGCTCAAAGCCGCTGAAACCACGCTGGCACTGGCCAGCCTGATCGAAGGCGGCCAGCGCCATGTCGAGGTGTTTCAGCCGCGCTGAACCTGTAATGCATAACGCATCGCGCAGTGCGCAATGCCGGCTTCCATGAATACCTCGCTGCACACCTCGAAGCCCAAGGCCGCGTAAAAGCCCTCGGCCGAACACTGTGCGTGCAAGACCACCTCGGCATGGCCACGCGCGCGTGCCGCCTCGATCAGCCCCCGCATCAGCTGCTGGCCCAGACCGCGCCCGCGGCAATCGGCGCGCACGGCAACACGGCCGATATGTCCATCAGGCAGCAGACGCCCGGTGGCCAGCACCGTGCCCGCCTCGTCGCGCAGCACGGCATGCAGGGAGAGGATATCGAATTCATCCTGCTCCAGTTCCGGCGGCACGCCTTGCTCGATGACGAACACCGCACGACGCAGGGCGTAGGCCTCGGCGCCCAGGGTGGCCCAGTCGCCCAGCTGCAAGGACAACTCACTCATTCAATCAACTCCGCAGCAAAGGCGTAACGCAGGCGGTAGCCGGCTTCATCGGCAAGGATGCGCGCATAGCCGCCGACCGGCAGACTGAGCTTGTCGGCGACATGGCCATGCGGCAGACCACTGAAGATCGGCAGGCTCAGCTTGTCCTGCCAGTGGGCGATCACATCGGGCAGGTCATAGCCATTGTCGCGCGCGGTCAGCCGGTATTCGGAGAACTGGCCGAGGACGATGGCACGCTGCGCCTGCAGGATGCCGGCGTGCCACAGCTGGTAGAGCATGCGTTCAAGGCGGAACGGCGTCTCGCCGGCATCTTCGAGGAACAGGATGCCGCCTTCGATACGCGGCAGATGCGGACTGCCGACCAGATGCGTGAGCATGGTCAGATTGCCGCCCCACAGCATGCCGGAGAGCTCGCCCTGCCAGCCTGCCGGCTGCGCCACCGTGATGCTGTCCTCGCGCGCCTCGAACCAGCGCTGGAAATGCTGCAAGGTGAAGGCGCTGGGCTGCTCGACGCCGAAATCGGTCGCCACCATCGGCCCGGCCAGGCTGGCCTGCGCCGTGTGCTGCAGCAGCGCCAGCTGGAAGGCGGTGAAATCGCTATGCCCGACCCACAGCTTGTTGCCGGCTGCCAGGCGCGCGTAATCGAGCCCGTCGAGCAGGCGGCTGATGCCGTAACCGCCGCGCAGGCCCATCACCACATTGACCTCAGGATCTTCGGCCGCACGGTACAGCGCGGCGGCACGGTCGGCATCGCTGGCGGCAAAGCGGCCGACGCGGCCGAGCAGATCCTCCGGCGTATAGCGGCATTCCCAGCCCAGTGCCGCCATCGCCGCCAGCGCCCGCTGCAAAACCTCTGCATCAGGCAGAAAGGCTGAAGGCGCGACGATGGCAATGACCGGCTGGACGAGGACGGGACTCATGGGCCGCAAGCTTACACGCGCACGGCATCCCCTGCACGGCTCGCCGCGATGCGCCGCGAGCGCCGCTTGCGCGCCCAGATCCACACGCCAGTCACGCACAGCATGGCGATGCCAAGACCGCACAGGCTCATGAAGCTCTGCATCGGCAGCCCCCAGCGCGCCGCCATGTGCAAGGTGGTGATCCAGGTCCGGAAGGTATCGCCGGCGGCCGCTCCCGTCGGCAACCAGACCGGGCTTTGCACGCCGCTGCTGGCGTCGATGGTGATGTGGGTGATGCCCCAGCGCTGCGAGACATCGCGATCGGTCTGCACGTAATAGCTGTAGCGGCCGATCAGCGGGTTGTAGATCAGCATGTACTCGCCAAAGATGCGAAAGCCCTGCGCACGGGCGTGCTGCGCCATGCTGTCGCGCGCCATGCTGCGCGCCTGCTCCCAGTCGATCGGCGGGCGCAGCAGCGGCCGCGCCAGACGGGGCGGTGTCTCTTCTGGCTGATACGCCAGCAAGGCCTGCATGCTGGCGTCGTACACCGGGCGCAGATTGAAGGACACACTGCTCCAGGCGATCACGAACAAGGCCGCCCACAGCCACAAGCTGCCCGCACGGTGCAGATCGAAATAGCGCTTGTACTCACCGCCGCGCCAGCGCACCTGCCAGGACTGCCGCCAGCGCTGCCACCAGGGCGTCGCACTCGCGCTGCGCGTGCGTGCCGGAAAGGTGAGAAAAATCGCCGTCACGCAGTCGATGCTCCACAGCAAGGCCACCACGCCGAGCAAGATGGTGCCGGCGCGGCCCAGCGCCAGCGAATCGTGCAGCGCGTAGATGAAGGGCATCAGATTGACCAGGCCTTGCGACAGCGCGCCGAACTTGCGCTCGCCCTGCACCGCGCCGGTGTAGGGATTGACGAAGACTTCGTCATTGGCCAGCTCCGGCGTCTTGCCGGTTTTCGGGTCGGGCAAGGCGTAGAGGCGGAACTTCACGCTGCGCTCCGCCTCCAGCTGCAGCAGCACGCGCGGCACGAAGGTGTGACGGTACTGCGCCTGCACCTGATCACGCAGCTGCAGCGGGTCGAGCATCGCCGCGCCGGGCGCCGGTGGTTTGGCCACGAAGAGCTGCGGGCTGATCAGCGCCTCCAGCTCGTCGTTCCACGCCAGCAAGCTGCCGGTGAGGCTGGCGACGAGCAGGAACAGCGCGATCACCAGCCCGACGTAGCGGTGCATCAGCACCAGGTAGCGACGCATGCTCAGAAGTCCACTTGCATGCCGAGTTTGATGGTGCGCGGCGCGCCTTGCTGCACCGAGCTGCTCTCCGGCGCCGTAACCCAGTAAGCCTTGTCAGCCAGATTGTCGATGTTCAGACGCAGCGTCGTCGGGTAGCCGGCCAGCTCGGTCTCGTAACGCGCGCCCGCATCGAGCAGCGTCACCGAGCCGACGTTCCACTGGTTGTTGGCATCCAGCGGACGCTTGCCGATGTAGCGTGCGCCACCGCTCAGGGTCAGCGGCAGGCCGGCGACGCGGTATTCGACATAGTTGCTCAGCTGGGTGCGTGCCACGCCCTGGATCTTCTTGCCGTCGTAGAGCCCACCGCTGGTCTTGCGCCCGCTCGCATCCAGCCACATGGCGCTGCTGCTGAGCAGCCATTGCGTGCCGAGGCGCTTTTTCAGCGATGCTTCAAGCCCCTTGTAGAGCGCTTCGCCGTCTTGCGAATAGGTCGTGCCGATGGTCATCGTGCGGCCACGCTGCAAGCGGAACAGTGCCGTGCTGGCCGACCAGGTATCACCCTCGGCCTTGAGCCCCACTTCGTGCTGCTTGCTGATCAGCGGCTCGAACACCTCGCCGGCATTGCTCGCCGTCGTCGGCGCGGTGGCGCCTTCCTCGAAGGCTTCGACATAGCTGGCATAGGTCGACAACCAGGGGCGCGGGCGGAACACCACGGCCAGGCTGGGCGTCGTCGCGCTGCGCTTGTAGGCGGCGTATTTGTCTTCCAGACGACCACGTCGCGCACCAAGGATCAGATCCCAGTCCGCGCCCACATGCAGGGTGTCGGACGCGAAGAGTTCGCGCCGCACGATGTTGTCGTACTCGGTACGGGCATCGTGGTAGGACACGTAGGACGAATAGGGATTGTTGAAGTTCTGGATCGAGGCCAGGCTGCCCATCGGCGCATACACCGAGACGGCTGGCGTGTTGAAGCTCAGCGTCTGGGTCCGCGCCACGCCGGCGGTCAGCTCATGACTGACCGGACCGGTGACCAGCTTGCCATTGAGCATGGCTTGCGACTGATCGCTCTCGAAGCGGTTGGCGTAGTTCCAGATGCGCATCGAATAATGCCCCTGGGTGTCGGCATAGATCGCCGGCGCCATGAACTCACGTGCATTGACCGATACGCGATGCGCGAGGCTCAGACGCCAGTCCGGCACAATCGTCCACGCCACATCGCTGCCGAGGCTCTGGTGCATCGAACCATAGCGCGTGAAGCTGGGCGCCAGGCGCTCGCTGCCGTCAATCGGCGAGAGCAGCTGGGCCACCGCCGTATTGGTCGGCACGCCATTGGAGTTGGGCGACAGCGCCCAATAGCCACCAAAGCGTTCATGCTGCGCAAACAAGGCATCGACGCGCCACAGCAGGTCGGGACGAATGCGCCAGTCCGCCGTCAGCGAAGCCGAGCTGCGCTTGGATTTGCCGTCATTGATATAGGTCTCGCCTTCCTCGTGCACCAGATTCAGGCGATAGCCGAAGGCTTTGTCCTCACCGAGACGGCCGCCGAAATCGCCATGCACCAGGCCCAGACCGCTATCCATGACTTGCGTGCTCAGCCGGCGCAGCGGTTCCTCGGTCGGCCGCTTGAGTACGTAGTTGATCACCCCGCCCGGCGCGCCAAAGCCATACAGAAAGCCTCCCGCCCCCTTGAGGATGTCGATGCTCTCGAAATGCTCCAGCGGCAGATCGGCCGCCCGCGAACGCGTCGCCAGGCCATCGATGCGCTGGCCGGTATAGAAGTCCGGCGCAATGCCACGGATCGCAACAGCATTGTTCTCCGAGGTCAGATTGCCATTCGAGAGGCTCACCGAAGCATCGCCCTTGGTCGCGTCGGCCAGCGAGCGCGCCTGCTTGTTCTCGATCAGCTCGCGCGAATAGACCTCGATGCTGAACGGCGTGTCCTGGAGGCTCTTGTCGCCCAGCGCGCCGACCTTGGCCGACTTGACGCTGTAGGCGCGGTCCTCGCTGCCCTCGGCCAGCTGAGCGCGCACCGTCACCGCCGGCAAGCTCGGCTCGCTAGTGCTCTGCGGCCTCAGCACCAGCTTGCGCAAGCTGTAGCTGCCATCGCTGCGCGGTACCAGCTCCAGGCCACTGCCTTCGAGCAGCTTGCTGAGCGCCGCCATGGCGGTAAAACGCCCTTCCAGCGCCGGACTGCGCAGCCCTTCGGCGAGCGCCGGTTCAAACACCAGCGAGATGCCCGCGCCGGCAGCCACCGTCGCCAGCGTGCGCCCCAGCGGCCCGGCCGGCAGCTTGTAGAGCTGTGCTGCGCTGCTTGCCGGCGCTTCAGCCGTGGCGGCGAGTGCTGGCGCGCTCAGCACGCCCAGGCTCATGCCGAACACGAGTGCGGAGATAGCGGCCACCAAGGGTTTGCGGCGAAAGCTGAATTCTTCGATATGCGGGCGCTGGAACATGTGCATCCATCCTTGTACTGAGCAAAAGGTTTAAGTCCCCGAAATGGAGGTTTCATCCCTGTTGCCAGCCGAGCCGCAAAAAAGTGTCAGCGCGCGCACAAATACCGTTCAATTAGGCTATGTGCATGTTTGATACGCTAGCTTTTGACGCAAAGGACGCAAAGGAAAAGCAAAGGTCCACAAAGGAAAACAATTTTGGGTTTCCTGTGTGGACCTTCTGTCTTTCTTCGCGCCCTTTGCGTCGAAAATCCATCGCACCAAAACTGAATACGTCTTAACTGAACTGCATTACAGCGCACGCACACTTTTTTGACTCAGGTTTGCACGCCGCCACGCGGGCGCCAGCTCACCCACAAACCCTGCATCGCCACGCGCACTTCGAGCGGATAGATGCTGCTGAGCATCGCGAAAGTGCGCTCGGTCGCCGCTTCCGAGCCGACCGGAAAAGCACCGCTGACGCGCAGCCCGGCCAGCGCCGCATCGCAGTGGATGAGGCCACGCCGGTAGCGCTCCAGCTCGCTGGCCAGCTCCGCCAGCGTCATCTTGTCGGCCAGCAGCATGCCGTGCGTCCAGGCCGTCGCCGCCACCGCGTCCGAGGCATGCGGGCCGGCCAGCTGCGCGGCCGAGAAATGCACGCGCTGCCCCGCGTGCACGGTCTGCGTCTGGCCCAGCGCCGCCGGCGTCACGCGCACTGCGCCGTCGAGCACATCCAGCCGCGCGTGCGCCTCCAGCACACGCAAGACAAAACGCCCGCCGCGCGCATCGATCCGCCCGTGCCGGGTCTGCAGGCGCAGGGGCTGCCGCCCGGCCTCGACCAGCACTTCGCCGCAGTGCAGCTGCAGCGCGCAATGATCGCTGGCGGGCCGCACATCGATGGCCGAATCGGTATTGAGCAGCAGCTGCCCGCCATCGGCGAGCGCCACGCGCTGCGACTGCCCAACCTGGGTGCGGTAATCGGCAAACCAGCCCGCCTGCTCGCGCACCCGCCACAGCTGCCAGCCCATCGGCAGCGCCGCCAACCCCAGCGCCAGCTTGCCGAGCGTCGCCAGTGCGCGGCCGCGTGAATTGCGCTGCGGCCGGTCCAGCGCCGGCATGGCCAGCTCGACCGGC
Source organism: Uliginosibacterium sediminicola (assembly GCF_039631295.1). Lineage (NCBI taxonomy): Bacteria > Pseudomonadati > Pseudomonadota > Betaproteobacteria > Rhodocyclales > Zoogloeaceae > Uliginosibacterium > Uliginosibacterium sediminicola. Next base: position 154,527 of record NZ_JBDIVE010000002.1, read on the forward strand.
ACCGCGCCCAGCTTGTGCAGCAGCCGCTGCGCACGCTGCCAGGCACGCGCATGGGCCGCGCTGCGCTGGCTCCACTGCAGGCAGGCCTGGCGATCCGCCTCGCTGGCGTCAGCCTCGGCCAGACGCACCAGCCAGTCTGCCGCCTCATCGATGAGACGCGCCTCCACGCCAGCCGATTCCGCAAACGGTGCTGACATGGCTAATCCATCAAGCTCAGGCATTGCACGAAGGCCTGGCGCATGTAGCGCTTGACCGTCGCCAAGGAGATGTCGAGCTGCAGCGCGATGTCCTCATATTTCAGGCCCTCCAGCTGGGAGAGCAGGAAGCAGCGCCGTACCAGGGGCGGCAAGGCCGCCAGCAGGCGATCAAGCTCATTGAGGGTTTCGAGGATCAGATAACGCTCTTCTTCCGAGGGCGCCAGCGGCTCGGGCAAGGCCGCCAGGGCCTCCAGATAGGCGCGTTCGAGATCCTGCCGCTGATACCAATTGACCAGCACACCCTTGGCCACCGTGGTCAGGTAAGCACGCGGCTCATGCAGTGGCTCGGGCAATTGCGCGGCGAGGATGCGCACAAAAGTATCCTGCGCCAGATCCGCCGCCCGCTGCGAACAGCCCAGCCGCTTGCGCAACCAGCCCTGCAACCAGCCATGGTGCTGACTATAGAGCTGCTCGACCGGCAGCAAGTGGCAGACAGTACTCGACACAGCAAGCTTCCCGGAAAACGCTTCGAGCACAGACTCGAACACAAATGCGAACAATTCTCATTTTACAGACCAAAGCCGGGAACTTGCAATGCACGACGGAGTGGCGGGCGAGGCTTTCACTGCGAAAGCAAGCCTTCACCGCAAAGGCGCAAAGGACACGCAAAGGGCCGCGAAGGGTTCAGGCTTGAGAAGCGTTCAGCGTAGAGACAAGGAATGCAAAGGCGCAGAGAAAGCACGGGACAGCGCAAGGCACGAGCCGCAAACCCGGAGGAACGCCTGCCGTCCCCTCGCCCGCTTGCGGGAGAGGGTGGCGCGCTGCGCCGGGAGAGGGCATCGCGGCATATGCATTGCCCGCCTTTTATTTTGCTGCAGCGGGATGCTCGCGAAAGGAAAATCGACCCGCTGTGGGCGGTCGAAAATTAGCAGTAGGGTGCGCATTGCGCACCATTCCAAGAATCAATCCACCGCCGATTCAGATAAAGATGCCGCAAGGGTAAGAACGTAGATTCAGCGTGCGCGGTGCGCACCCTACCTGGCTCGAACGTCGGAAGGCGCTTCGCTTTTCCGACCTACAGCCGTGCATTTAATCATTCCGACTTACGGACTTTGACCCGATCCGCATATGCAGCACAACACTCCTATGGTTTGGATGAACCACCCTGTTGTACCGTAATCAAGCGTTCCACCACACTCAGCTTATCCCTCGCGTGCTGATAGCCTTGATTAGCCGCCAGTGTCAACCACGCCTTGGCTTCCTGCAGATTCACGGGATAACCGCTGTCACCGCTCATGTAGTAGTAACCGATATTGTTCTGCGCATACTTGTAACCAAGCATCGCAGAGGCAGCCTGATCTGCGAAATAGCGAACATTGTCATGCTTCTCTTCACGATAGGTGACCCCGCGCTGAAACAAGGCTTCATAATCATCCTTGTTGACCGACAGCGCCTTATTATAAATTTCGATCGCAAAATCTACCTTGCGGGCTTGCCGCGCGTAGTAGCCTGCATCATGAAGCCAATTCAGATGTTCTGCTTTCGGCGCATGGTTAAACGCCTTTATAAAAAGATCTGCCGCACGGGCCGGATCCTTGTCCAGATCAGCTGCGTCTCGGGCCTGAAAGTACATAATGTAGGCTTCCAGATCAGTCAGCCGATCAGTTGTAATATGCCCATTCTGTCTGGCGCGTTTGGCCAGTTCGTAAAGCGTGCCATAGTTTTTACCCCAACGCGGGGTGTTATAGTCGATATAGATCTCGTAGAGTAGGTACTGATCTGGCTCGACCTCCGTCGCTGCCATCAGAAACTCTTTAGAAAGATCGGAAGAGTCCGAAACCTTGGCGCATTCATTCGTGCGTTGGGGCAAAATTACACGTAATTGAGCACAGGATTCGGCAAAGTACTTTTTATCAGCATTCAGCACAAAACTTCCCACCGGAACCAGAATGCGATAGACCGGGATGAAACGGGGATTTAACGAAAGTGCCTTCAGTCCGGCGGCGTGTGCCATCCTTGCGTATTTGTCCATTTCCGCAAACTGATCCCGTGACACATCTGACGCCCACTTATCGCCACGAATAACCCGTGCAATATTCAGGTACTGTCGCCCCAGAACGTACCAGGCCACGTAAGATTTCGGTCTTTCCTGCGTCCAGGCCTGCAGATCAGGAAGCTGCAACTTGTCCGAGTCCATCGGCACAAGCGCCGCAGCCTGCAACGTAAAATCATCGGCAGAAATTTTATGCTGGCGATAGGCCTCGGCGATCTTTTCTGCAGCCTTTTCAAGCGTATCAAAGTCACGCTTGCCGATCATGACAGAATAAAATGCCCGGTCTTTTCGTATCTGCTGATCAGCCAACACGGCTAGCGTTGGCGTAGGGCTCGTAAGCGCTTCCACAGAGCGAGGCGTGATGTAAACAGCCGCCGCATGAGCAGCCGAAACTAGCCCTTGTAGAAAAACAAGCACAAAAATCATGTATTTCATGACTGCCTCAAGAAAAAAACCTTGTAGGGTGCGCTCCGCACACGTGGAACTCATGTTCAAACTCGCACGGCGTTTTTTGACATATTGACTGACGGATTAATGGAATGGTGCGCAATGCGCACCCTGCATTTTTACCCGGCCCAGCTTCCGGCTCGTCTCAACGAATCGCCATACCAAGCATCAACGCCCCATCATGCCACACCCCACTATGCCCATGGCAAAAACCCGGAATGGATTTTTCACCAAGCTGTGCGGGAAGCGTCTGTGGCGCGCATTTGGCTGATCAGTCGGCCGGCGGACGGTCCTTGTCCATGCAGCGCTTCAGGCTTGCTTTTGCGGGGTGTTTTGTGCATCAAAATGCGGCGGCGCGGGCTGCGCAAAATTTCAACATTGCCTGAAAGCCTTTGTACGCCAAGGGCTTGCGTAGACTGTCCCGACCCTACTCCCAGCCTTGTCCACAGTTTTTGTGGGAAAGATCCTGGCGCACGGTGAGCGGCGCGGGTTTATCCCCAGCGCGGCGCTGAAAAGCGGGTTGGGATGGGGGAAATCGGGATTTTGGGCGGGCTTGCCCAAAAATTGAACAGCGCCGGTTTTTCCTTTCGTGCCAGCGCTTTGCGCCAGCTGTCCCGGCACAACTCACGGGCTTGTCCACATTTTGTGTGGGAAAGTCGAAGCGCGCTTCACTGAGCGCGCCATTCAGCGATGGCGCCGCAATCAGCTTCACTCGCAGCAAAGAGCGCGACTTCAAAAAAACACTGCAACACGGCCTGCGAGGCCTCGGAGCGGGAGTTTGTCGAACACTCGGCCGACACTGGCGGCCCGCCAGCGCCTTCCTTTTTCGGGCGAGAAGAAGGAAGGCGCAACAATGATGCTTATTTCATGGCCAGCGAGTTATTACCCCAACATTGCTCGTACTTCCAGCCGGTCAGCTCTTCAGCAATAGCCCGCGCCTCAGCGGAGGCGTCTTCGATCTTACCGCCTGCTTTAATACGCGCTATTTCCTTGAGCAAAACGGCATGGTTTTTACGATCAAGCTTCATTTGCGTCGTGTAATAAATGCCGCCCAAGGCCAGGCCAATCACGCCGAGAGAAAAAACGCCCACAATGGCTTGCACCGCTGACTCCGGCTGTGCTGCCTGGCCGGAAACGAAGCCATATTGACCCAGCACCCAGCCCATACAAAAAACAATGATAGAGCGTATGATTTTCCCGGCAAAAGTCATCGCGCCCGCATAGATACCCTCACGGCGGCGCCCGGTCAGCACCTCATCCACGTCGGCCAAAAATGTGTAGATCGTCCATGGAATATAATAAACACCGCCGGTACTAAAGCCAAAAATCGCTGTAACCGCATACAAAACGATAAGCGTGACTTGTTGCGACCAGCCCAGAAAATACAGTGAAACATAAGCCATGACCGAGATACAGACAACCATCAAGGCGACACGGTAAGGCTTTGCGAATCCGTATTTAATACAGATCCCAATAAACATGAATGTCGATACAAACTGCAAGATCGAGCTAAAGCTGTTGAGCCCGGCCACGATCTGCTTGTCCTGCCCCAACGCGAAGATGATGAAATAGGTGAACGCGGAGGTAAACAGCCATTCAGCGCCAAAGCCCAGCAGATACATCCCCAAGTGCTTTCGAAATATCTTCAAGCGGAATGTCGAGGCCATATCGATGCTCAGCTTTTTCAGGGCCTGCCACAGGCTCGTCGTAGTCTCCCGCACCACTTCCGATGCCGGCCGCTCCCACGAAGTCAGATAGAGCGCAATCATCGCTACACACATGATTGCCGCGTAGATAACCCCGGTCATCAAAAATGGGATTGGCGAGTCTTTGCTGTAGACCAGAAAGAGCTGCGCAGGGATGAAGGCTCCCAAGAAGTTCGCCGCTTTACCAAACATGGCTTTCGAGCCGGTCAGCTTGGAACGGACCGCGAAATCCGAAGTCATTTCGGCCGCCAGGGTTTCATAGGGCACCATGATTGACGTATAGATCAGCTCGAACAGCGCGTACGTTGTCAGGTAATACCAAAAGCCGAATCCCTGCATCCAGAGAAACGGGTAAAGCAAAACGAGCGGAATCCCCAACAGAATAAAGAAGCGCCGCCGGCCAAAGCGCTGGCCAATACGCGTGTTATAAAAATTGTCACTTATGTAGCCCATCACCGGATTGCTGATCGCATCCAGCACACTCGCGACAGAGAAAATAGCTGCGGCTTGAACAACAGACAGATTACAAAATGTCGTATAAAAATAGATCAGCCATGCACCACTGATCGCCAGAGCTCCACTGCCTAACAAATTCGCGCTGCCATAACCCAGCGTATGCTTAAGTTTTATTTGCTTAGTCATTTTTAATACTATTTTTTAGAGGGAAAACGTTATTTTTAGTGATTGTTTCAATCTCGCGAAAGCTCAGCCTTGAGCCAGCGCAAGAGCGTGGGTATTGCTCAGAACTAAAAAAACAATTGATTAATCACAAGAGCGCCAAAGGCAAAAAAATCAATTGCCGCACATTTAGTGCTTGACTGATTTTGTTTGCCGTACCGACTCGCGCAAAGCTTTTCGACTTTCGCTGCACAGTACGCCCTGGCCCACACAGGTGGCCGATGGCGCGCGGACAAAGGGGCGCCCACTATGCCAAGCCGCGAACGAAAGACAAAATCAAATTTTTTTTGATCCGCCGCGGCCATGAAAACAGCGCGAAGCTTGATATTTGTCATGCTCCGGCAGGTGCGGAGCTTGGTTTCAACAGCGCCCCGACTTCTCCGCGTGCTGGAGATGAAGCGGGTGAAGATCGCGGCCAGCGCGATCAGCAGCGCTTCGCTTGAGATCATGGCCGTGGCTGCCCAAAATTTGCGCATCCATTAAAAATCCATTTCAGACAATCACTTGCAAAGCCTGTCCCGCAGCGCCCCCCAAGCTTATCCACACATTCTGTGGGGAAGATCGCAGCACAGCGGCCGCCAACGAGGGTTTATCCCCAACAGGACGGCGTGAAACGGTGTTGCGTGTGAAAACGGCGATCTTTGGGCGGCTTGCCCAAAAATTGAACAGCGCCTGTTTTTCCTTTCCGGCCAGCGCTTTGCGTAGTCTGTCCCGACGCTACTCCCAGGCTTGTCCACATTTTCTGTGGGAAAGCGGGCGCTGCGCGGGGCGACGGCGGGCTTTATCCCCAGCCAGGCCGCTTGGCAGGCGGTTTTGCGCAACAATGAAGCGATTTTCCAGTGCCCGGCGCGGTCTGCCCAAAATTTGCGCAGTGCGCAAAAAGCCTTTTCTGCCAAACGTTTGCGGAAGCTGTCCCGACGCAACTCCCAGGCTTGTCCACATTTTCTGTGGGAAAGCCGCAATACCCACAGGCGCGGGCGACTCAGGCCAGCAGGGGCTTTTGCCGGCGGGCGGCGAAGAAGCTTGAGAGCAGGCCACCGGCCTCGCTGGCGAGCAGGCCGCCTTCGACGCGGGCGTGGTGGTTGAGGCGCGCTTCGGCATACACATCGAGCACGCTGCCGGCGACACCGGTCTTGGGGTCGGTGGCGCCGAACACGACCCGCGCGATGCGCGCATGCATGATCGCGCCGCTGCACATCAGGCAAGGTTCGAGGGTGACGTAGAGTTCGCAGCCGGGCAGGCGGTAGTTGCCGAGGGTCTTGCCGGCATCGCGCAGGGCCATGACTTCGGCATGCGCCGTGGGGTCGTGGCGCAGGATGGGCTGGTTGAAGCCGCGGCCGACGATCTTGCCTTCCAGCACCACCACCGCGCCCACCGGCACCTCGCCCAGGCTGCCCGCCTCGCGCGCCAGCGCCAGCGCTTCGCGCATGAAAAATTCGTCTTGCTCGCCCATTGCCTAGTCCTATAGGTTTTTATTTTTACAATCGCTAAATCAGCCGGGCCGCCACCCGGAGGAATACCTAGCCAAGCTTCGCATTATCGCTTGTGCGAGCCCCTGACCATATGGCGCGTTGTACTGCGTTGCATCCGGGGACGCCTTACGTATAATAAGAACGATTCTTATTTGCAAAGCAAGCTTCCCGAGCTTGCGAATGAGGCTTCATGTCCGCAGCACCGTCTTCGCTCCTGCAGCAAGAAATCCAGACGCTCTACAGCGAGTATTACGGCTGGCTGCACACATGGCTACGCAAAAAACTGGGCTGTGCACACAATGCCGCCGATCTGGCGCACGACACCTTTGTGCGCATCATCGCCTCGCGCGACGCACTTCTGGGCATCCAGGAACCACGCGCCTATCTCACGACAACAGCCAAACGCTTGATGATTGACCGCGCCCGCCGCCAGCTCATCGAGCAAGCCTATCTTGCCGAGCTGGAGATGCTGGACGTTGCGCTGCATGCCTCGCCCGAAGAGACGCTGATGGCCCTGCAGGCTTTGGAGCAAATCTGTGCAGCACTGGAGCACGTGTCGACCAAGGCACGCGAAGCCTTCGTACTGCATTATCTGGAACAGCAGACACACGCACGCATCGCGGAGCACCTGGCGGTGTCAACACGCATGGTGCAGAAATACCTTGTTCAGGCCTTGTTGCAATGTCGCCAGCAGTGCGCTGCGATGGCTGAACACTAGGCATGAACGCGCGCGCTGTCGAGCCGGATGAGGACGCGATTGCTGCGCAGGCGGCCGAATGGATCGTCATGCTCAGCGCGGATGACCCGGCCGAGCGTGCCGAAGCGCAGGTGGGCTTCAGCACCTGGAAGCAGGCTGATCCACGCCACGCGGCAGCCGCCGCACAACTGGAAGGGCTGATCGGCCAGCTGCAGGCCATGCGCCAGCAAGCCGGCGGCAGCGCCGGCCCGGCACGTGCCGCACTGCATGCCGCGCAAGGCACCAAGCGCAGCCGCAGCAAGCTGCCGCGCGCGCTCGGTCTTCTGCTGCTCATGCTGGCGCCCGCTTATGTCACGCTACAAATCCGTCCTCCCGCGTATTGGCTGGCTGACTTCCACACCGCCACCGGCGAGTGGGCCACGCATACTTTGCAGGACGGCACACGCGTCACACTCAATAGCGCCAGCGCCATCAACCTGCATTACGACGCAGGACAACGCCGCATCGAACTCGTCCAAGGCGAGATTCTTGTCGACGTTGCCAAGGACAGGACACGCCCCTTTGTCGTAGAGACACCTGAGGGGAACATCCGCGCGCTGGGAACACGTTTTGTCGTCGACCGGGAAGAGGACGCAACCCTATTGAGCATGCTCGAATCGAAAGTGCTGGTCCGTACAGCCAGAGAAATCGCTGCACAGCCACTCGGAACGGATGCCAAAACAAACGCCGAGGGACTGCGTGTCAGCGCTGGCGAACGTGTGCGCATGACACCGGAAGCCATCAGTCCCGTTGAAAAAATCAATCCGCGCGAACTTAGCGACGCTTGGCAGAAGCACGAACTCATCGTCAATAACGCGCCACTGAGTCAAGTGCTGGACGCCCTCGCACGTCAACGCCCTGGCTACATTCAGTACAACCGTGCGCAAATCGAAAACATCCGCGTCTCAGCCGTGCTGCCATTGAACGATAGCGAGCGGGCACTGCAACTGCTGCTCAATAATTTTCCTCAGCTACGCATCCGCATGCTCACACGTTACCTGGTGCTGATTGATGCCCCCACCAGGCAATAGCGATTAATTTAGTTTTTTTGGCACTGACTGGTTCCACTTTGTGTTTCTCGCGCGTCAAGGCAGATGAAACCCACAAACAGGAGCCCGAACATGAACATCCACCAACAGCCGACCGCGGCAAGCACCACGCGCCTGCGCCTGAGCCCTCTGGCTGTCGCCTTTCATATCGCCTTTGCCAGTAGCCTGTTCGCCGGCTATGCACCGGAGGCCAGCGCGCAGGGCGCCGCAGCACTTACCCAATATGACATCCCGAGCGGGCCGCTTGCCGAAGCGCTCAATCGCTTTGCGCAACAATCCGGCGTCGCCATCGCCGTCGATGCCAAACAACTGCAAGGCTTGCTTACGCGTGGCCTCAAGGGCCGTTACAGCATTGAAACAGGCTTTGAATCACTGCTACGCGATAGTGGCTTTGCTGCCAGCAAAACGAATGCTGGCTATGTGCTGCGGGCAGTGCCTCGAACGCCTGCCGCCAAGGCGGCGGAACCGGAGCTGCCCGCGGTGACGGTAAGGGCCCGCGCAGAACAGGAAACCGCGACCGGCCCTGTTTCGGGCTACGTCGCCAAACGCAGCGCCACCGGGACCAAGACCGACACACCGATCATCGAAACACCGCAGTCGATCACGGTCATCAGCCGCGAGCAGATGACGACCCAGGCGACGCAGACCGTGGGTGAGGCCCTGCGCTATACCTCTGGCGTACTGGCTGAACAATACGGCGGCACCGACCTGCGCATCGATCAGTTCATGCTGCGCGGCTACTCCAGCAGCATGCCCTATCTAGACGGGCTCACCACCGCCAGCCGCTACACCCTGCTGTCGGAGAACGTCGAGCCTTACGGACTGGAGCGAGTCGAAGTGCTGCGCGGCCCTTCATCGGTTCTTTATGGGCAGAACATCCCCGGCGGACTGGTCAGCCTGCAGAGCAAGCGCCCCACCGATGAGGCTTTTGGTGAAGTCGGCCTGCAGACCGGCAACTACGGCCGGGCAGAAGCCACTTTCGATCTCGGCGGCCCGCTTGGGGAAAGCGGCCAGCTCAGCTACCGCCTCACTGGCCTGACCCGCAACACGGGCACACAAGTGGATGAGGTGGACTCGAAGCGCTACTACCTGGCCCCCTCGCTGACCTGGAAACCCACGGCCAACACCCGTCTGACCGTGCTGGCAAAAATCCAGCGCCAGGAAGACGGCTACTCGACGCAATACCTGCCCGCGAGCACCACACTCAATGCGGGCACCTACGGCCGCGTTCCCACCAGCCTGTTTACCGGCGAGCAAGATCTGAACAAGGTCAATCGCACTCAGCAAAGCCTGGGCTACAGCCTCGAACACAGCCTGAACAGTGCCTGGACGTTCCGCCAGAACCTGCGCTTGTCGCAGACCCGCACCGACATCGGCTACGTCTATGCCGCCGGGCTGGCCACCGGCACCTCCAAACTCAACCGCTACACGCTGGCGGCAGATGCCAAACAGCTCAATCTTGCGGTCGACACCCAGGCGGAAAGCCGATTCCGTCTGGCCAATACCGAACACAAGGCGCTGATCGGCGTGGATTACTTCCGCGCCCACGACCACTGGTCGGAGCAGGATGGGGACGCCACCGCGCTCGACATCCTGAATCCGGTCTATGGCCAAAGCTACACCTTGCCGGAAGTAGATTTCGCAACCGAAGACACGCTCAAGCAGATCGGCCTCTATCTGCAGGATCAGGTTCGCCTTGGCGCCTGGTCATTCACCGGTGGCCTGCGCCGTGATCAGGCCGACACCAAGACCATCAATCTGCTCGCCGCCTCGACCACCAAGCAAACGGACAGGAAACTCACTGGCCGCTTGGGCCTCGTCTATCTCTTTGACAACGGCTTTGCGCCCTACGCCAGCTATTCAACCTCCTTCACCCCGACCATTGGCACCCGTTTCGACGGATCCCCTTTCAAGCCGACCACCGCCCGCCAGGCAGAGCTCGGCCTCAAGTATCAAGCTCCGGACGCGAAGAGCTTCATCACCACCTCGCTGTATCAACTGACCCAGCAAAACGGCCTGACGTCCGACCCCGATCACCTCTACTACTACGTGCAGACCGGAGAGGTCCAAGTGCGCGGCGCAGAAGTTTCCAGCACCGTCGAACTGCGCCGTGGCCTGTCGGCCATCGCGGCCTACACCCTCATGGATGCCGAAATCACGAAGAGCAATGACGGCTACACCGGCAAAACGCCCAAAGATGTACCACGCCAGATGGCCAGCCTCTGGTTGGACCAAAAATTCGGCAGCACATGGAAGGGCATGCAAGCCGGCGCGGGCATCCGCTATATCGGTTACCGCTATGGCAGCAATGACAATAGCTTGCGCATCCCGGCCAATACCTTCGTCGATGCGATGCTCGGCTACACGCTTGGCCAATGGAGCTTCGCCCTCAACGTTCGCAACCTGTTCGACAAGGTCACGGTTGCCACCTGCGACAGCAGTAGCCGTTGCGTCTATGGCTTGCGTCGCTCGGTGATCGCCTCCAGCAACTATCGCTGGTAAGCATCCATGCATCCAGATTCCCGCCCCGGAGAGCGGCGCCTGCGCCGCTGGTTCGCCCTGCACAGCTGGAGCTCGCTGCTGTGCACCCTGTTCTTGTTTGGCGCTTGCCTCACCGGGCTGCCACTGGTGTTTGCCGACGAACTCGGAGACGCACTCATACCCATGGCGGCTTACGCCGAGCTGCCGCAAGACACGCCGCGAATCAGTCTGGACCGCATCACCCAGTCGGCACGGCAGGCTTTTCCAAAGGATCTGATCACCGGCATCTTCTTGGATCCGGACGCACCCCAGATCCGGGTCTATATGGCACCTTCATGGGAACTTTCGGAAGATCCGCAGCACATGCACTGGCTCGCCTTCGACGCCCGCACGGGCAGCCTGCTGGGCGAATCCGCCAACTCGCCGGCATGGCTGCCCAAGTTCAATCAAAGCCTGTTTGCCCTGCATACCGGTCTGTTCGCAGGTTTGCCCGGGGCGCTCGTGTTCGGTGCAATGGGACTGCTGTTCGTCCTCGCCATCATCTCCGGCGTCGTGCTCTACGGCCCTTACATGCGCAAACTGGAATTCGGCACCGTGCGCAGCGGGAAATCCCGCCGCCTGAAATGGTTGGATCTCCACAACCTGCTGGGCATCGCCACGGTGGTCTGGGCACTGGTGGTCGGGCTCACCGGCGCCCTGAACGAGCTGACCACCCCCTTGTTCGCACTGTGGCAGCGTACGGATGTGCAGGCAGTCATCGCGCCCTGGCGGGGCAAAGTACCGCCCTCACCCGATGAAATGGGCTCGCTGCAGGCTGCGCTGCAAAAAGTGCTCGCCGCACAGCCGGGCATGATCGTCACCGGTATCGACTTTCCGGGCAGCCGCTATGGCAGCTCGCACCACTACGTGCTGTGGGCCAGGGGCAATAGCGCGCTGACCTCCCGGCTACTCAGCCCGGCACTGGTGGATGCACGCAGCGGCGAACTCAATGCAATCGTGACCATGCCCTGGTATCTGCGCATGATCGAAGTTTCGCGCCCGCTTCATTTCGGGGACTACGCCGGGCTACCGCTCAAGATCGTCTGGGGCTTGCTTGATCTCATCACCCTCGTGGTGCTGGGCAGCGGGCTGTATCTTTGGATCACGCGCCGTCACACCCACAAGGCGCGGCTCGCGCACATCCTGGCTGCCCACGAGGCGCTGGAAAAACAGGAGTCATCCGCATGAGCGCCGCGCAAAAACCTCGCAATAGCCTGCTTCGCGTCTGGGCGATGCCGGTGCTACTCGCCGCGCTCACCCTCTTCGGTCTGCTCGCCGCATTGCTGGGCAGCGGTGCATGGCATGTCTTGTCGTGGGTCTCCCTGTGTCTGCCACTGCTGATCGTGCTGCGATACCTCCTCTAAACTCGACAAGCCCTCACGAGACGCCCTGCAACGGGCCATCAGGATTTGACGCCAAGCGCCCATCAGCCTGACAATAAGAATCATTCTCAATGGCAAGCCAGGCCTTCAGATAGCCAGCCAGTGATTCCTGTTCTTCCGGAGGCTTCCCGTGAGCGCTATCGCTTCATCCCACCCCGTCGCCGAACTCTATGTCGAGCACCACAGCTGGCTGCAGGGCTGGCTGCGGCGCAAGCTGGGTTGTACGCATCGCGCCGCCGATCTCGCCCACGACACCTTCCTGCGCCTGATCAATCGTGAGGAGCCGGTCGCCATCCAGGAGCCGCGTGCCTTTCTGACGACGGTCGCGCAGCGCGTGCTGGCCAACCACTGGCGGCGCGAATATCTGGAGCAGGCCTATCTTGCCGCCCTGGCCTTGCAGCCGGAAGCGCTGGCGCCGTCGCCGGAGGAGCGCCAGATCATCCTCGCGACGCTGAGCGAGATCGACGCCCTGCTCGCCACCTTGCCGGACGAGGTCCGCCGCGTCTTCCTGCGCTCACAGCTCGATGGCCGCAAGCAGGGCGAGATCGCCGCCGAACTGGGTATTTCGGTCACCACCGTCAAGCGCCATCTGCGGCGCGCCGGCGCGCTGTGCTACTTCGCGCTTGATGTGGCCTGAGATGAACAGCGCCCTGCCGCGTTCGCCGACCGTGGACATCGCCCCGGACATCGCCGCCCAGGCCGTGGACTGGTTGTTCGAGCTGCAGGAGGCGGGCGATGCCGAGGCGCCGAGGCGCGCCTTCGCCGACTGGCTGGCCGCGCATCCCGAACACCGTCGCGCCTGGGACCACATCCAGCGCGTCAATGGCCGCCTGCAGCAAGTCGCCGAACACGCACCGCCGGTACGCCAGGCCCTGCTCGGCGGCCCGCGCCGCCAGCGCCGCGAGCTGCTGATCGCACTGCTGACGGCGGGCGCCAGCGGCGGGTTATGGTTGAACAGTGCTTCCGGCCGCCAAAGCACCGGCTGGCTGGCCGACCTGCGCACCGGCGTCGGCGAACGGCGCACGCTGAATCTGGCCGATGGCAGCGAACTCTCGCTCAACAGCGACAGCGCGGTCGACCTGCAGTTCGATGCAACACGCCGCCAGCTGACCCTGCAGCGCGGCGAGATCCTGATCCGCACCGGCCACGACGCGCAGGCGCGCCCCTTCCTCGTCCGCACCCCTTACGGCGTGCTGCGCCCGCTCGGCACGCGTTTCGCGGTGCGCCTGCTGGCAGATGCCGGCCAGCTCGCCGTGTTCGAGGGCGCCGTTGCCATCCAGACCGGCGACGACACGGCCACTCGGCAGGTGTTGCACGCCGGCGAACAGAGCCGCTTTGCGCCCGGCCTGGCTGTGGTGCCGCGCGCGGCCGATGAAAACGCCGTCGCCTGGCGCGAGGGCATGCTGGTCGCCAGCGGCATGCCGCTCGCCGGATTCCTCGCCGAGCTCAGCCGCCACCGCTACGGCCGCCTCGCCTGCGCGCCGGAAATCGCCCATCTGCAGGTTTCCGGCAGCTATCCGCTGGCCGACACCGAACGCATTCTCGACGCGCTGTGCGCCAGCCTGCCGGTGCGCATCGACGCCCTCACCCGCTACTGGGTCACGCTGCGCCCCGCCGCCTGATCGACAGATCGACAGATCGACAGATCGACAGATCGACAGATCGACAGATCGACAGATCGCGGGCGAAAAATGGTCTACTTTTTTTTCTCGTGGGACATACCCGGTGAAACAACACATTTCACCCTTCACGAGGATGCACCATGCCCCACCGCACTCTGCCCCGCCTGAGCCGCCTGGCCCTGGCCGTCGCCCATCTCGGCCTGCTGCCGGCCTTGAGCTTGCCAGCCAGCGCCGCCGAAGCGGCCAGCGCCACCGCGCAACGCAGCTACAACATTCCCGCCGGCCCGCTCGAAGCCGCCCTCAACCGTTTCGGCCGCGAAGCGGGCATCCTGCTCAGCTTCCCGACCAGCCTGACCGCCGGGCTGCACAGCCCCGGCCTGCAAGGCAGCCATAGCGCCAGCAGCGGACTCGCCCGCCTGCTGCAGGGCACCGGGCTGGTGGCCGAAGCGCGGCGTGACGGCAGCTTTACCTTGTACAAGTCGCCGCAGACGGCACCGCGAGAACCCACGCTCGCACCAGTGACGGTGCGCGCCGGCCAGCAAAGCGAGAACGCCAGCGGCCCGGTCGTTGGCTATGTGGCCAAACGCAGCAGCACCGGCACCAAGACCGATACGCCCATCATCGAGATACCGCAGTCGATTACGGTCGTCACGGCGGCGCAAATCGAGACGCAGAAGTCCGCCAACCTGACCGAGGCGCTGGGCTATTCGGCCGGCGTGCTGCACTCCGAAGATGTCGATTCGACGCGCGACCAGATGCGCGTGCGGGGCTTTGATCTTGACGCCGAATACGGCAGCTACTTCCGTGACGGCCTCAAGTACAACGTCAATGGATTCAATGGCCAGCAGGAACCCTATGGTCTGGAGCGCGTCGAGCTGCTGCGGGGCGCCTCCTCGGTGCTCTACGGTCTGTCCGCCCCCGGCGGCCTGGTCAACACGGTCAGCAAACGGCCGACGAAAGACCCGCTGCACGAACTGAATGTCGAAGTCGGCAGCTATAACCGCAAACAGCTGTCGGGCGACTTTGCTGACGCCTTGACGGAAGATGGCACCTGGTCCTACCGGCTGACCGCCCTGCGACGCGATAGCGATACCTTCATTGATCACATCCCCGACAAACGGACCTACCTCGCGCCCGCGCTGGCCTGGCAGCCCAGCGCAGCAAGCTCGCTGACCCTGCTGTCCGAATACCAGCACGACCGCAGTGCCTACAATCCGGGGCTGCCGCAGTCGGGCACGCTGCTGTCCAACCGCAACGGCCAGCTGCCCTCAAATCGCTACCTGGGTGAGCCGGGCATCGACAAGTACGAGAACAAGCGTTACACCCTCGGCTATTTGTTTGAGCACGCCTTCAACGACGCGCTGAAACTGCGTCACAGCCTGCGTTACTTCCATAACAAGAATGACTATGTGAATACCTGGATCGGGGAGCTGGACAGCGATGAGCGGACCACGCTCAGCCGTGGCGTCAACAAGCGCCATGACGAGTCTTCCGCCACCACCGCAGACTCCTCGCTGCAATACCATTGGCATCACGGACGGGTGAAGCACACCAGCTTGCTGGGCGTTGATTACACCCAGGCCAAACACCAATCCGAGCGTTATGCCGCGGATATTGCGTCCATCGATGTCTATGCGCCGACTTACGGCGCAGCCCCGGGCAGCTTCAGCTACCAGGATTACTCATGGAAGGCGCAGAGCACGCGCATGGGCGTCTACGTTCAGGATCAGATGAAGTTCGCTGATCGCTGGGTGATGAGCTTGGGCGGCCGCCAGGACGACACCAAGGACAAGAGCTGCGCCTTTGCCGACGCGAGCAATTGCCCCGTCAACAACGAGAAAAGCAATGCCTTTACCGGACGGGCCGGCCTGGTGTATCTGGCCGACAATGGTTTGGCCCCGTTCCTGAGCTTCAGTCAGTCATGGGAGCCGAGCACCGGAGTTGCCCGCAGCGGAACGCGCTTCTCCCCCACCAAGGGCGAACAATACGAATTGGGCTTGCGCTATCAGCCCAGCGGCTCGGCCACCATGCTTTCGGCAGCGATTTATCAGCTGACGCGCACCAACGTACTGGTTGATGACCCGCTCAATGCGGACCTGGGCGACTACTTCCAGGTGCAGCAGGGCGAGGTGCGTTCGCGTGGTATCGAGCTGGAGGCCAAGACCAGCCTTGATCGCAATACCAGCCTCATCGCAGCCTACGCCTACACCGACGCGAGGACGCTCAAGAGCAGCCCGCTGACCCCGACGCAGGATGGTCGGCGAACCGGCGGCGTCCCCTACAACCAAGTTTCCCTGTGGGGCGAATATGCATTCGGCGCCTTCGGCTTGCCGGGCCTGAAGTTCGGCGCTGGCGCGCGCTATGTCGGGGAAACCATCGGCACCTGGACCGATCTGGAAACACCCGCCTACACCGTGTTCGACGCGATGAGCAGTTACAGCACCGGGCCGTGGCGCTTTGCGCTCAACATCAGCAATCTTGCCGACAAGACTTACGTCGCCCTGTGCCCCTACCGCTGCTTCTATGGCGAGCGCCGCAAAGTCATTGTCAGCGGCAGCTACCGCTGGTGAGCTTCGGGCCTCCCTTGGCATAAGGTCCTTATGGTCCTTATCGCTGACATCTTGACCCGCGATCCCGCGCCGCACAGGCTCGGGATCGCCACCTGACGATGCTTGATCAGCCTGGGTAACCTCGTGGCAAAAAGCCAAGTTCATTGAGGAAGCCGCCGCAGATATCTTCAGACAACAATTGACGCACCCGGAGCAAATGCAGAGAATGGGAATCATTCTTATCTCCGTGCCGCTCACCTGCACTCCAAACAGGCGAAGCAGCACCTTCGATTTCCCGGAGCAGCTCCTTGACGACCGCCGCCGCAACACTCGACCCCGTCGCCGAACTCTATGTCGAGCACCACAGCTGGCTGCAGGGCTGGCTGCGGCGCAAGCTGGACTGCCCGCAGCAGGCGGCGGACCTGATGCAGGAGACCTTCATCAAGGTGCTGCTCAACCAGGCCGAGGCGCAGATCCGCGAGCCACGGGCGTATCTGGCGACCATCGCCAAGCGGCTGACGGTGGATCTGTTCCGCCGCCAGCAGATCGAGCGCAGCTATCTGGAAGCCCTGGCGGCGCTGCCTGAACAAAGTCATCCGTCTGCCGAAGACGAGGCGCTGTTCAAGGAAGCGCTGTTCGAGCTGGACCGCCTGCTCGACGGCTTGGGACCCAAGGTCAAGCAGGCTTTCCTGCTCGCCCAGTGTGAGGACCTGAGCTATGCCGAGATTGCCGAGCGCCTCGGCATTTCGCTGCGTTCGGTCAATACCTATGTGGCGCGCGGCATGGCGCATTGTTGTCTGGCGCAGCTATGAACGCGCCCAGCGAGGCCAATGTCCGCGCCATTCACGCGGCGGCCGACTGGTACGCGCGGCTGCGCGGTGAGCCCAGCACGCCGGCGCTGGAACAAGCCTGGCGGGATTGGCTGGCCGCCGATGTCGCGCATCGCCAAGCCTGGCAACGCGTGGAGGCGGTATGCGGCGAATTCAAACGCGTGCCCGGCGAGCTGGTACTGCCGGCGCTGGGCAAGCCGTCGAGCCGGCGCAGCGTGCTACGCAGCCTGGCGCTGCTGGGCGTGCTCAGCGGTAGCGGCCTGCTCGCCTATCGGCAGGCGCCGTGGGCCGAATGGCGCAGCGATTACCGCACCGCGACCGGTGAGCGCCGCCGCATCGAACTCGCCGATGGTTCGCAACTGACGCTCAATACGCGCAGTGCGGTCGATGTGCGTTTCAGCGCGGATCAAAGATTGATCGAGCTGCACGCCGGCGAAATCCTCATCCGCACACAGCGCGACCCGCACACGCCGGCGCGGCCTTTCATGGTGCACACCGAGCATGGCCGCATCCAGGCGTTGGGCACGCAGTTCACTGTGCGCATCGAGGCCGGGCGGACCACGGTCGGCGTGCTGGAGAAGACGGTGGAAGTGCGCCCGCAGCGGCGGCCCGATCTGGTCCAGCGCGTCACAGCGGGAGAGCAGCTGAGTTTCTCGGCCAGCGACAGCGCGCCGCTGCACGCGCTCGAAATCGGCGCCGGCAGCTGGGCCAGCGGCCATCTGGTGGTTGTCGAGCGGCCGCTCGCCGAGGTGCTGGCAGAGCTGTCACGTTATCGCAGCGGCTACCTCGGCTGCGATCCCGCCATCGCCACGCTGAAGATCTCCGGCGCCTTCCCGCTCGACGATAGCGAGCAAACCCTGGCCGCGCTGAGCGAGAGTTTCCCGCTGCGCGTCGAGCGCTTCACGCCGTACTGGATTCGCCTCGTGCCGCGCACGATCTGAGTTCAAAAAATATTTCGGCCCGATTTGCACTTGCGGCCACGCTCGTTCGTCCTCCCGGTGATCCCTCTTCAAACCCATCACTGAGCGAGTTGCAATGACACATCAGCCCCACCACTTTGCCCTGCGTCCCCTGGTCTTGCTGGTTCACGCCGCACTGCTGTGCGCCAGCCTGCCCGCCGCAGCCCAGTCCGCCGCCCCGGCCAGCGCCCACAGCAGCGAACAGCGCTACGAGATTGCCGCCGCGCCGCTGGCCGAAGCGCTGAGCCGCTTTGCCGGCGCGGCCGGCGTCACCCTGGCTTTCGATGCCGCCCAGCTGAGCGGTCTGCGCAGCCAGGGCTTGCAGGGCAGCTATACAGTGGCCGCCGGTTTTGCCCGCTTGCTGGAGGGCTCCGGCTTCGACGCGGTGCCCAATGGCGCGGCTCGATTCAGCTTGAAGAAACGGCCGCCAAGCGCCGCCAGCGACAAGCCAGAGCCCCAGCTGGCGGCGGTGACGGTGCGCGCCGGCACGGAAGCCTCGCCGCAAACAGAGGGTAAGGCCAGCGCTGGTTATCGCAGCAAAACACTCACCTCGCTGGGCGCGCTGGGCAGTCGCTCGCTGCAGGAAACACCGTTCGCGGTCAGCGTGATCCCGCAGGAGCTGATCGAAAACACCCAGGCCCAATCGGCGGATGACATCTACAAGATCAGCCCATCCACCCGCACCATCACCGCCCAGAACACCGGCTGGTCGCCGGCGGTGAGCATTCGCGGCTTCACCAGCTACGACACGGCCGAAGACGGCTTGCGCCGCCCCTACAACCACGCGGCGGTCGTCGAAGACAAGGCGCGGGTCGAGGTGCTCAACGGTCTATCGGGCTTTCTCTACGGCGCGGCGGCGCCGGGCGGCATGGTCAATTACGTCTATAAGCGTCCCACCGCGCAGCGCTATAACAGCGTCACGCTCGGCAATTACGGCGGCAGCCAGAACTACGTGCATGGCGACTTCGGCGGCCCCATCGATGCCGACGGCGATACGCGCTATCGCCTGAATGTGGTCAAACAGGAAGGCAATACCGCCGTCGATGAGCAAAGCATCAGCCGCGAACTGGTCAGCGGCGCGTTCGACTGGGACCTCACGGACAAGCTGCTGCTCGAAGTCAATGCGGTCTACAACCACTACAAGACGCAAAGCCCGTCCGCCTACTGGTTCTACTCGATCCCGCGCGGCGCGGCGCCTGATGTGAGCAAGAACTGGTCGCAAGCCTGGGCGCTGGACGAAGTCACCAGCACCAAATTCTCCAACCGCCTGACTTATCTGCTCAACGAGCACATCACGCTGCGCGGCGCTTACAGCTACAACGTGCTCGAGCGGCCCGAGACCGTGCACACGCTCAACAGCGTGAGCAGCACAGCCGGCTATGAACAGCTGGCCTATCGCGGCGGCCAGAGCAAGTCCAACTATGAAGCCGCCCAGGCGCTGGCCGACATCCAGTTCGACACGGCAGCGATCTCGCACAAGCTGACCCTGGGTCACTTCATGTTCTCGGAGAAAGCCTGGACCTCAAGCTACTTCTCCGGCACCGGCTGGTTGGGGCCGTACAGCTTCGCCACGCCGACCCATATTGCACAGCCAGCATTCCCCAACGATTCCAACGCGCTCTACTATGCGGGCCGCGATTCGAACCGCAATTACGTCATCGGCGACAGCATCAAGCTGAACCAGCAGTGGTCCGCCCTGGTCGGCATCACGCGCAGCACGATCACCTCCAAGACGCTGGCCGAAGACGGCTCGGAGACCCAGGCGCAGTACAAGAAGTCGCGCAACTCGCCCTCACTGTCGCTGGTGTTCACGCCTATTTCCTGGCTGAGCACTTATGCCAGCTACATCGAAGGGCTGGAGATCGGCGGTCGCGCGCCCGACACGGCGAGCAATGCCAAGGAAGTGATGCCCGCCATGGTCAGCAAGCAGAAAGAGCTGGGCATCAAAGCCACGCTGGGCGAGATGCAGCTGACCAGCGCCCTGTTCGAGATCGAAAAAGCCTACGAATACACCGGCAGCGACAATATCTATACGCAAAATGGTCGCCAGAACCACAAGGGGATCGAGCTGACGGCAACAGGCAAGGCCAACCAGAAACTCACCCTGCTCGGTGGCGTGACCCTGCTCGACACCCAACTCAAGGGTGGCGATTACAGCGGCAAGAAGCCGATCAACGTCGCTGACTTCGTCGCCAAGCTGTATGCCGAATACGAATTGCCGGTGACCGGTTTGAGCGTCAGCAGCGGCATCTACTACACCGGCAAGCAGTGGGCCGACGAAGCCAATACCGATCGCCTGCCCGCCTACACCACGCTGGACCTGGGGCTGCGCTACACCCTGAACCTGCAGGGCAAACCGCTGACCCTGCGCGTGAACGTCAATAATGTGGAAGGCAAGAACTACTGGGCCAACAGCTACTACGTTGGCGCGCCACGCAGCATTGCCTTCTCGGCGCAGTACCAGTTCTAACTGGCGTTCATATTCCGCAGGGCTTGTACCCGCCTGCGGAAATACGCCCTCAGGCCCGCCAGCCCATCGCCAGCTAGTCCTGACATACGCCAAGGAATTTGCCGCGCCTCTTCGCTTAAGTTAATATTGAGAACAATTCTCATTAGCAAGCGAAGACCATGTCGGCGATTCAGTCCGCTCTCCAGTCACAAGTGCACACCCTTTACAGCGAGCACCACAGCTGGCTGCAGGGCTGGTTGCGGCGGCGACTGGGAGATGGCTTCGTGGCGGCGGATCTGGCGCAAGATACTTTCCTCAGCTTGCTGCATGGCGGCGTGGAGACCGACATCCGCGAGCCGCGTGCCTTCCTCAGCACGATTGCACGCCGCCTGATGGCGCACCGCCACCGTCGCCAGCTGCTGGAGACTGAATACCTCGATATGCTGGCGCAGCTGCCCGAGCCGCTGGCGCCCTCGCCCGAGGCGCAGATGATGGCGCTCGAAGCGCTGCAGCAGCTCGACCGCGCGCTCGACGGCCTGCCGCCGGCCGTCAAGGAAGCTTTCCTGCTGTGCCAGCTCGAAGAGCTGAGCTATGCCGAGATCGCCGAGCGCCTGCAGGTGTCCACCAGCTCGGTCAAGCAGTACCTCAGCCGCGCCAACCGGCAGTGCCTGTTCGCACTGGCGGTTTGAGATCGCCCAGGATGTCTGCCTCGCTCAGCCAGGACAGCCCGCACAGCATGCCGATGGCGGGCGGCCAGCCGCTGCACCCGGCGATTGCCGATCAGGCAGCCGACTGGCTGACCCTGCTGATGTCGGGCGAAGCCAGCGCGGCCGAGCGTGCGCGCTGGCAGGCCTGGCGGGCCGAACACCCGGATCACGAACGCGCCTGGCAGCACATCGAAGCGGTCGTCGGCCGCCTCAAGGTGCTGCAGCCGCAGGCGGCCTACCAGACCCTGTCGCCCTATGCCAGCGAAGCGCCGCGCCAGCCGGGCCGTCGCCAGGCGCTGCAGCTCTTGCTGTGGGGCGGCTTTGCGGGCCTCACGGCGACCCTGGGCTGCCGCACCCAGACCTGGCAGGCGCTCAGCGCCAGCCATCGCACCGCAACGGGCGAGCAGCGCAGCTGGACGCTCGAAGATGGCACCCTGCTCCAACTCAATACCGCCAGCGCAGTGAGCGTGCAGTTCGATGAGCGGCAGCGCCGGGTACGCCTGCACGCCGGCGAGCTGATGGTCGTCACCGGTCATGCGCGCCGTGGCGGCCAGCGCGAGCAGCGGCCCTTCATTGTCGAGACGGCCGAAGGCGAGATCCTGGCGCTGGGTACGCGCTTTTCGGTGCGCCAGCACGCGGCCCACAGCCGCGTCATGGTCTTTGAGAGCGCGGTGGAGATCCGCCCGCGCAGCGCTGCCGCCGGCGTGCAACGGCTCAATGCCGGCGAGCGCCTGTCGTTCAGCGCCAGCGGCTTCGGCATGACAACAGCGGTCGACGAACAGGATGGCGCCTGGACGCGTGGCCAGATCATCGCCGACAACATGCGCCTGGCCGACTTCGTGGCCGAGCTGGACCGCTACCGGCCGGGGCTGCTGCGCTGCACGGAGGATGTCGCCGAGCTGCGCATCTCGGGCGTGTTCCCGCTGCAGGACACCGACCGCATCCTCGCCAATCTGCCCAATGTGCTGCCGCTGCAGGTGCTGCAGCGCAGCCGCTACTGGGTGACGGTGACGGCGGCAGAAGCGCGCGACTGAAAAAGGCAACTGAAACGGGCAACTGAAAAAAATCTGATTTTTTTGCGTTGCGCACTGCCCGATTCGATTTCCCAAGGCACCTACCCAGTAAGGCTTGCATGTGAGCAGGCCACTTGTCTGGAAGAGCCCTCATGAATACCGCAGCGACAACAGCTTCTCCCTCATTCCCGCAACGCCCTGGCCTGCGCCCCATCGCCCAGGCGGTCTCGGTTGCGCTGTGCAGCCTCGCGCTGTGCAGCATCAGCCCCACCGCGCTGGCGCAGGCCAGCAGCGCAGCCCAGGCCGGCAGTGCGCGCCAGCAATACAATATTCCAGCCGGGCCGCTGGCCGCGGCCTTGCGCAGCCTGGCCAGCAGCGCCAATGTGCTGCTGAGCTTCACCGCTGAACAAACCCAGGCCAAGACCACCGCCGGCATCAAGGGCCAGTACAGCGTGCAGGACGCGCTGGCCGCCTTGCTCACCGATACCGGCTTGCAGGCCGTGCCCATCGAGCAAGGCGGCTTCGTGCTGCGCCCGCTTCCCGCCGGGCTCAGCAGCCAGGCCAAACCGGCCAAGGATCTGGCCTTGCCGGCGGTCACCGTGACGGGCCACGCGCCGCTGGCCAATGACACCCCCGACAGCTATGCCGGCGGACAGGTCGCACGCGGTGCGCGCCTGGGCATCCTGGGCAATGTGGACATCATGGATGCGCCCTTCAATGTCACCGCCTACACCGCACAAACGATTGCCGATCAGCAGAGCACGACGGTCGGCGATGTGCTGCGCAATGACCCTTCGGTGCGCTTTACCACCAGCGATGGCCATAACTCGGAAAACATGACCATCCGCGGCTTTGACATCAATTCCTCGGAACTGGCTTTCAACGGTCTCTATGGTTTGATGCCGGGCACCCATGTGCCGACCGAATTCCTTGAACGCGTCGAGGTGTTCAAGGGTCCGGCGGCGATGCTCTCGGGCATGGCGCCGAGTGGCGCGGTCGGCGGCGTGATCAACCTGGTGCCCAAGCGCGCGACCGATGCGCCGCTGACGCGCCTGACCAGCAGCTATATCTCGTCCTCACGCCTGGGTCTGGCGGCCGATATCAGCCGCCGCTTCGGCGAGGAAAAGCGTCTGGGCGTGCGCTTCAATGGCTCGGCGAACAATGGCAAAACCGAGCTGGAAGGACAGAAAAAGGACGAGAACTTCAGCACGGTGGCGGTCGATTACCGGGGCGATCACTGGAAGCTGGAATTTGACGCCTACGACGTCAAACAGGACCAGTCCAATGGCAGCCCGCTGATGGTCTACTTTGGCACCCTGGGGCACGTTCTCAAGGCACCGGATGCGAGCAAGAATGCGCTGCAGGGCACTTATGCCAAGCAGCGCACCGAAGGCGCCATGCTGCGCGGCGAGATTGATCTGAACCGCCAGCTCAGCGCCTATGCCAGCATCGGCCAGGCGCGCTACAACTACGAGGGCTACATCAACGGCACGCGCACCATCGTGCTTGCCGATGACGGCCGCTCCACCGGCACCACCTACAACCAGGCCGGCTACACGCGCAGCATTTCGGCAGAGACTGGCTTGCGCGGCAATTTCGCCACCGGCAGCGTCGCCCATCGCGTGGTCGCCAGCTACTCCTCGCTGCAAACCACCAGCGGCGCCGCCAGCGTGGCGACCAGCGCCAACTACACGACCAATCTGTACAACCCGAACAGCAATCCGGTCCTGGCCGGTGCGCATGGCGCCGTGGTACGCAGCGCCGACAACGCCTACACCGGCCTGGCCCTGTCCGACACGCTGTCGATGCTCGACGATGAACTGCTGCTCACTCTGGGTGCGCGCAATCAGCATGTGCGGCAAAAAATGGCCAGCCCGCGCGCTTATGACGAAACCGCCATCACGCCGCTGGCCGGCGTGGTGTTCAAGCCCTGGGGCCCGGATGTCTCGCTGTACGCCAATTACATCGAAGGTCTGAGCCCGGGCGTCACCGTCGGCACAACCTATGCCAACTCCGGCGAGACCCTGGCACCGTACAAAACGCGCCAGGCCGAAACCGGTGTGAAATGGGCCGTGGGTGACTTCACCAATACCGTCAGCCTGTTCCGCATCCTCAAACCCTCGACGGTGTCGATCAGCAATGGCAGCGCGCTGCCGACCCTGGCGCTCGACGGTGAGCAGGTCAATCGCGGCGTCGAATGGAACATCTTCGGCAAGCTCAGCACGCAGACCCGCATCCTCGGCGGTGCGGCCTATACCCAAGGCAAACAGGTGCGCGCAGCCACCGCCAGCAACAACGGCAAGAAGGCGCCCGGCGTGCCCGAGTGGACCGCCAACCTGGGCGGCGAATGGGATACGCCTTATCTCAGCGGCCTGACGCTCGACACGCGCCTGATCTACACCGACAGCCAGTATCTGGATGCGGCCAATACCCTGCAGATCCCGTCCTGGACGCGCTGGGACCTGGGTGCGCGCTACAGCACCCGCATCGCCGGCAAGGCCGTGGTGCTGCGCGCCAATATCGAGAACGTGACGGACCGCAACTACTGGTCCGGCCGCTTCAACGAGGGCTACGCCACCCTCGGCGCGCCACGCACCTACAAGCTGTCGGCGACGGTGGACTTCTGATGGCCGCCAGCCTCGCGGCAGGCTTGCTGCTGGCCCTGGCCGGCAGCGTCCTGCTCTATCTGGCCTCGCCGCACCAGCGCTGGTGCCGCACGGCACTGCGCGCCCGACCGGCGCGGCTAGGCGCCGCCCTGCTGCTGGCCGGCGCGCTGTGGCTGCTGGCGCAAAGCCTGTTGCTGCCGACCGCCGTGTTCGTGCTGCTGACCTGGCTGATGCTGCTCTGCGTCGCCCTCACTTACCTCGGCGCACTGCGCGCTGCGCCCAAGGAGCACTGAGATGTCGTCCCCAACCAAGACCGCCGCGCCGGCCATTCGCCGTGACTGGCTGGCCAAGACCAGCGCCGGCGCCCTGCTCGGCTTCACGCTGGCAATGGGTTGCAGCGGCCTGCTGGCCTGGGCCAGCGCCGGCTTACCGGCCAGCACGCGGGCGCAGTTCGCGATGTGGCTGGTGGTGCCGGTGTGGCTGGGCGTGCTCAGCGGCTGCTTCTTCTTTGCCAGCGGCTTGCGCGCCTGGCTGTGGCTGGGCGCCGCCAATCTCCTCGTCTTCGGCGCCCTGCTGCTGACGCGTCTGTCCTGAGAGCCTGCACATCATGCGCACCGATTTCATCAAGATCTACAAAAGCGTCCATACCTGGACCGGCATTCTCAGCGGCATGGCTTTGTTCATCGCCTTTTACGCCGGCGCGCTGACCGTTTTCAAAGAACCACTGGCGCGCTGGGTCGCGCCGCCGAGCATCTCGACGCCGGTGACACTGGCCGAGGCGCCCGCGCTGATCAGCCGCACCCTGGCGGCGCGCCCCGCCGCGGCGCGCGATTTCGCGCTGAACCTGCAACTCGATGAAGCAACCCGGCAGCTGCAATGGCAGGAACGCACACCCGGCCAGGATGATCACGACACGCTGGGCGGACGCCATTTCAGCGCCAGTCTGGACGGCAGCGGCGCAGCGCACATCGAAGAGACCCAGCCCTCGCAGCTGGCGGAGTTCATCGACATCCTGCATCGCGTGGTCGGCCTGCCCTTCGACAACGACCCCAGTCGCTGGCTGATGGGCCTGATCTGCACGCTGTATGCGCTGGCCCTGGTGTCCGGCGTGGTCGTCCTGCTGCCGACCCTGGTCAAGGACCTGTTTGCGCTGCGCGTCGGCAAGAACCTCAAGCGCATGTGGCTGGATGCGCACAATGTGGTGGGCCTGTTCAGCTTGCCGTTTCACATCGTCATGGCCATCACTGCTGTCGTCTTCGCCTATCACGACGACATCTACGCACTGCAAAACAAGTACCTCCATGACGGCCAGCTGGCCAAGGCCTTCAGCCCACGCACGCCGCCCAAACAGGCTGCGCCACGCGATCCGGCCAACATGCTGCCACCGCTGGAGCTGCTCGCCCGCGCCCGCCAGATCGCGCCCGAGTTCAAGCCCAGCGCCCTGCAATATGTGAATGTGAGCGGCCCGCGCGCCATGGTGCGCATCTGGGGGCACGACGCCGGCGCGCCCTCGCCACGCGCGATGGGCGGTTTTGTCGCGCTTGATCCCTACAGCGGCAAAGTCATGAGCCGCGATTTCCTGCCCGGCCAGCAAAGCGTCGCCAATCTCACCCTGGCCAGCTTCTTCGCGCTGCACTTTGCCACCTTTGGCGGCGACAGCGTGCGCTGGATGTACTTCCTGCTCGCCCTCGCCGGCGCCTGGCTGTTCTACAGCGGCAATCTGCTGTGGATCGAATCGCGGCGCAAGAAACAGCGCAGCGGCGAAGCGCTGCCGGCCCAGCGTCGCGACACGGAATGGCTGGCCGCCGGCACGCTTGGCGTCTGCCTGGGCTGCGTGAGCGGCATTTCGCTGAGCATCGTCGCCGGCAAATGGCTCTACGGCCACGTCGCCGATCTCAATGCCTGGCATTGGTATGTCTATTACGCGGTGTTCTTCGCCAGCATCGCCTGGGCCTTTGCGCGCGGCGCGGCGCGGGCGGCGGCGCAGCTGCTGTGGCTGGCAGCGGCCGCCACGCTGTGCATCCCGGCCAGCTCCCTGCTCGGCTGGGCGCTACCGGCGCTGGGCCTGTGGGCCAATACCAGTGCCGCCGCACTGGGCGTGGACGCCACCGCCCTGGTGGGCGCGCTGTGCTTCATGTGGATGGCGCGTGCGACGGCACGGCGCGTGGCGCAGGGAACAAGCGCCAGCGTCTGGTCGGCTACGTCAACAGCTAAAGCGGCACAATCACAAGCAATCGTGTAGGAAAAACACGAACCCAAAAACTCATCTGCGTGCGCAAGGAAAACTCGCGCACGCAACAAAGCTGAGGCGGCTCTTTTTTACTTGCTATGCCGGCTAGCCCTACTCTTGGCCGTCATCCTCGTCGATAGCTCGTAGTTGCACTTCGATGCAATCTCGCTGTTCAGCCGCCTCCTTAACAGCAGCTAAGGCTGCGACTATCGCAGCAGGTCCTTCTCCTGCCGCTTTCAGCAGATTTTCGCCAGCTACCTGCGCCGCGATCACGCTCTCGGTGTACTTGATTTTCAAGGAATCTAATTCGCTTAGCTTGCTCATTTAGCACCTCCAGTTGTGAGCTTACGAGGCTATCGTCACGACCAGCTCAGGAGCAAAAAATTTGCCGTGATTGCTCCCCGTTCGTGCCGAGTGGCGCGCAGCGCCGTATCGAGGCAGGCTCAAGCCTCAACACTTTCAATACAACACTGCCCAAGCGAGCGCTCTCAGCCGTGCTGCAGGCGCGCTTCGATCTCGGCAAACAGCGGGCGCTGCGCGGGCGACTCGCTCAGGCAGTCCGCCGCCAAAGCCTGCAAGGCGGCCAGGCGGGCGGCTTCCTGCGGCGCCACGCGGCTGCGTTCGAGCAGTTCTTCGAGCAGGCAGCCGAAGGCGCGTACTTCCATGCGCTGTAGGGCGCTGGCGACAGGCGCATCAGGCGCGTAGAACGAGGCGGCGCCGAAATCTCCCAGCAGCGCCCGCCCTTGCCCGCAGTGCAGCGTGTTGTGCGCGTAGAGATCGCCATGCATGATGCCGCGCGCATGCAGATGGGCGGCGGCCGAGGCGATGCGCTGCGCCATGGCGAGCGCGGCAGGCAGGTCAAACCGCGTGTCCTCGGCATAGATGTCGCGCGTGCAAGAATCCAGACTGGGCGGCCCGGCGAGGTTGCGGAAGGCGGCATCGATCAGCGGCATCACCAGGGCCTGTGCCTGCTGCGGATGGCCCTGCACCCGGCCGAGCACGCCGATCAAGCCAGGATGCTGGCCGGCACGGATGGCCGCAGCCATCTCGCACTGCGGCAGTCCGTCGCTGGTGACGGCACCCTTGAACAGTTTGAGCGCCACCGCCAGGCGTCCCTCGCCGGGCTGTGCGCAGTGGGCGCGGTAGATCTGTCCTGAAGCGCCCTCGCCCAGCAGCACATCAACATCCAGCTGTGCCCAGTCGATGTCGGGAATGCTGTGCTCGCCCAGCGCGGCAGATTCCAGCGCAGCGCAGAAGGGATTGCCGGCAAAGGCTAGCCAGGACAGGCGCGGCAAGCCGAGCAGGCAGTCGGGCAAGGCGGCAAGCTGGTTGGCGGCAATGCGCAGCAATTCCAGCCGCGTGCATTGCGCCAGCGAAGCGGGCAGGCTGCGCAGACGATTGCCGGCCAGCATCAGCTTCTGCAGTTGCGTACATTGGCCAATCTCTTCCGGCAGTGCTTCGATGGCGTTATCGGTGAGCACCAGCCAGCGCAGCCCGGCCGGCAAGGCGCGTGGTGACACATGGCGGATGCGATTGGCCTTGAAGCCGATCATCGTCAGCGCCGGACAGCGCCCCAGCACTTCGGGCAGCGCGGTGAACTGATTGTCGGAGCAGAACACGATGCGCAGCTTCGGCAGCGTCACGAGCGCGTCTGGCAAGGTGGAGAGCGCGTTGCCGGAGAGATCGAGAATCTCCAGCGAATCGGCCAGCGAGAAAATCTCCGCCGGGAATTCGCGCAGCCCGCAGGAAAGACTCAGCCGCCGCACACCAGCCAGCTCGCCGGCACGCAGTTGTTCAAGTGTGTGCTTCATCAAAGTGCTTCAGACGAATATCCATCGGTGCCAGAGCACGCGGCTCTGCGCATGAAAACAGGGCCAGCATTGCGCCGGCCCTGTTCATTACGATTGCAAGCTCACTGCCTTGCTCATTCCCACTCAATGGTTGCCGGCGGCTTGGAGCTGACATCGTAGGTGACGCGGTTGATGCCGCGCACTTCGTTGATGATGCGCCCCGAGGTGCGCTTGAGCAGGCTATAGGGCAGCTCGGCCCAGTCGGCAGTCATGAAATCGCTGGTCTGCACGGCGCGCAGCGCAACGACGTAGTCGTAGGTACGGCCGTCGCCCATCACGCCCACGCTCTTGACCGGCAGGAAGACGGTGAAAGCCTGGCTGGTGAGCTCGTACCAAGTCTTGCCTGTGGCTTCGTCACGGGTATTGCGCAGTTCCTCGATGAAGATGGCATCAGCACGGCGCAGCAGGTCGGCGAATTCCTTCTTCACTTCGCCGAGGATGCGCACGCCCAGGCCGGGACCGGGGAAGGGATGACGGTAGACCATTTCGGGCGGCAGGCCCAGGGCCACGCCCAGCTCGCGCACCTCGTCCTTGAACAGCTCACGCAGCGGTTCGAGCAACTTGAGACCAAGCTGCTCGGGCAGGCCGCCGACGTTGTGGTGGCTCTTGATCGTCGTGGCCTTCTTGGTCTTGGTGCCACCGCTCTCGACCACGTCGGGGTAGATGGTGCCCTGAGCCAGGAACGTCGCGCCCTTGTGGCCGCCATCGCCCGCCTTGAGCTTGGCCGCCTCGGCCTTGAACACATCGACGAACAGGCCGCCGATGATCTTGCGCTTCTTCTCGGGATCGGTGACGCCGGCCAGCTGGCCGAGGAAGAGTTCGCTGGCATCGACACGAATCACCTTCGCATGCAGCTTGCCGGCGAACATCTCCATCACCATATCGCCTTCGTTCAGGCGCAGCAGGCCGTGGTCGACGAACACGCAGGTCAGCTGATCACCGATGGCGCGGTGAATCAGCGCAGCGGCGACGGAGGAATCGACACCGCCGGACAGGCCGAGGATGACTTCCTCATCGCCGACCTGTTCGCGGATCTTGGCGACGGCTTCGTCGATGTAGTTGCCCATGATCCAGTCGCCCGCGCAGCCGGCGATCTCGCGCACGAAACGCGTCAGCATCGCCGCGCCCTGCAGGGTATGCGTCACTTCGGGGTGGAACTGCACCGCGTAGTAACCCTTCTCCTCATTGGCCATGCCGGCGATGGGACAGCTCGGCGTCGAGGCCATCAGCTTGAAGCCCGGCGGCAGCGCCGTGACCTTGTCACCGTGACTCATCCACACCTTGAGCATGCCGTGGCCTTCAGCGGTGGCGAAGTCCTGCACACCGTCGAGCAGCTTGGTGTGGCCGTGGGCGCGCACTTCGGCGTAACCGAATTCGCGTGTATCGCTCCACTCCACCTTGCCACCGAGCTGCACGGCCATGGTCTGCATGCCATAGCAGATGCCCAGCACCGGCACGCCCAGATCCCACACTGCCTGCGGCGCGCGCAGTTCATGGTCTTCATAGGTCGAGGCGTGGCTGCCGGAGAGGATGATGGCCTTGGGCGCAAAGCTGCGGATGAATTCATCCGACACATCGTTGGGATGAATCTCGCAGAACACATTGGCCTCACGCACGCGACGCGCGATGAGCTGGGTGACCTGGGAGCCGAAATCGAGGATGAGGATTTTGTCGTGCATTTTTGTGAGGGGCTAGGGGCTAGGGGCTAGGGGCTAGGGGCTAGGAAGACGGTTCGCCAGCGTGCTCTGCAGACCACGCAGCATGCGACCCAATTCGTCCATCTGTCCCAGAAACCTCTGCACCTCGTCGCCGTTCAAGTAATTCAGACGGTTGGAAATAATGAGCTGTGTTTCTGCCTCTGCAAGCGAACCCAGCGCGATGGAAATAAAACGCAGAAAGTCACGCGTTGAACCTCTCGCATGACCTTCTGCAATGTTCGAAGGCACCGACACCATCGAGCGACGAAGCTGAGCTATCAAACCAAAGCGCTCAGATTCCGGGAAAGAGGCTGTCAGCAGATAGACCGACTCGACCAGTTCAATCCCGAGCTGCCAGACCTTCAAATCGCGGTAACTGCGCACCTCGGCCATCCTAGCCCCTAGCCCCTAGCCCCTAGCCCCTAGCCCCTAGCCCCTAAAACTACTCCTGATGGTAGTTAGGCGCTTCCTTCGTGATCTGCACGTCATGCACATGCGACTCGCGGATCCCGGCGGAAGTGATCTCGACAAACTCGGCACGACGATGCATCTCGTCGATGCTCGGGCAACCCACATAACCCATGGAAGCACGCAGGCCACCGGTCAGTTGCAGGATCACGGCACCGACCGGCCCCTTGTAGGCGACGCGACCTTCGATGCCTTCCGGCACCAGCTTGTCGGCATTGTTCTCGGCGTCCTGGAAGTAGCGGTCGGCCGAGCCTTGCTGCATTGCGCCCAGCGAACCCATGCCACGATAGGACTTGTAGGAACGGCCCTGGAACAGCACGGTCTCGCCCGGCGCTTCTTCGGTGCCGGCGAACAAGCCGCCAAGCATCACGCAGTTGGCGCCTGCGGCAATCGCCTTGGCGATATCGCCGGAGTAACGGATACCGCCGTCGGCAATCAGCGGCACACCGGTGCCGGCCAGCGCGGTCGCAACATTGTCGATGGCGGTGATCTGCGGCACACCGACACCGGCGACGATGCGCGTGGTACAGATCGAACCGGGACCGATGCCGACCTTGACCGCATCCGCACCGTGATCACGCAGCGCCAGTGCGGCGGCGCCGGTGGCGATGTTGCCGCCGATGACTTCGATGTGCGGAAAATTCTTCTTGACCCAGCTGACGCGGTTGAGCACGCCTTGTGCGTGACCGTGCGCGGTGTCGACGATGATCACGTCAACGCCGGCATCCGAGAGCAGCTCGCAGCGCTCTTCGGTGCCCTCGCCCACGCCCACGGCTGCGCCGACGCGCAGACGACCGTGCTGGTCCTTGGCGGCGAAGGGGTGTTCGGTGGACTTCTGGATGTCCTTGACGGTGATCAGGCCGTAGAGCTCGCCGGAGTCCTTGAGCACCAGCACGCGCTCCAGGCGATGCTTGTGCATCAGCGCCTTGGCTTCTTCGAGCGAAGCGCCTTCCTTGATCGTGACCAGACGCTCATTGGGCGTCATGATCGCCGACACCGGCTGGTCGAGATTGATCTCGAAGCGCAGGTCGCGATTGGTGACGATGCCGACCACGCGCTTGCCGTCCATGACCGGCACGCCGGAAATGCGGTGCTGACGCGTCAGCGCGACGACTTCGCGCACCGACATGTGCGGCGGGATGGTGATCGGATCGCGCAGCACACCGGACTCGAAGCGCTTGACGCGCGCCACTTCCTGCGCCTGCTGACGGGCCGTCAGATTCTTGTGGATGATGCCGATTCCGCCCTCCTGAGCCAGCGCAATAGCCAGACGGGACTCGGTCACCGTGTCCATTGCAGCAGAAACCAGGGGAATATTGAGCCGGATGTTGCGCGTGAGCTGCGTTGCGAGGCTGACATCACGCGGCATGACATCGGAGTGGGCGGGAACCAGCAGGACGTCATCAAACGTCAGCGCCTTCTGGACCAAACGCATGTCTATAATCCTTCCTCAGCAAATGCCTATTATACGTTCGTCAGGCGCTGCTGGCAAAACCCGTGCAAGGCAGCGCAGTATCTGGCCATTCTTGGCAGGAGATTCCCGATGTCGGTTCGTACCCTGATTGCCCTTCTCAGCATGCTGCTGGCCGCTTCGGCGGGCGCCCAGATCTACTCCTGGAAAGACGCCAGTGGTCGCATGCACTTCTCCGACCAGCCGCCACCCGACAACACCACGCCGATCAAGGCGCCGCCCAGCAAAGGCCCCAAATACGCGCCGCTGAGCAGCAGCGCACCGGCCGCCAGCCCCGTCGCCAATGCCACGCAATCGGCGCCCAAGGCGGATGCACAGTCGGCCCCGGCGGCGCAGTCAGGCCCCAAGAGCTGGGCCGACAAGGACCTCGAATACAAGCAACGCAAGGCCGCCGAGCAGGAAGCCGCGGCCAAGAAAAAAGCGGCCGATGCTCAAGCAGAAGAAAAGAAACGCTACTGCGAGAGCCTGCGTAACAACCAGGCCATGCTTGGCAACAACAATCTGCGCGTGGCACGCGCCAATTCCAGCGGCCAGGCCGACGTGATGGATAGCGCACAACGCCAGCAAGAGGCTGAGCGCCTGAGTCAACAACTGGCGCGCGACTGTAAGTAAGCGACAATGTCGCTGCCTCCGAATCGCAAGCCTCCAAAGGATTTTTCAATATGTTGAATCTCGATCGCCCCATCCGCCTGCTCGCCAGCGTGGCGGTGCTGAGCCTGCTCAGCCCGCTCGCCCATGCCGGCAAAACCCTCGACAGCATCCGACAGCGCGGCAGCGTGCAGTGTGGTGTCAGCACCGGCGTCGCCGGTTTCTCCTTGCCCGACAGCCAGGGCAAGTGGTCCGGTCTCGATGCCGATTTCTGCCGCGCCGTCGCCGCCGCCGTGCTCAATGACCCGAACAAGGTCAGCTTCGTGCCGCTCAATTCACAGCAGCGCTTTACCGCCCTGCAGTCCGGCGAAGTCGATGTACTGGCGCGCAACACCACCTGGACGCTGAGCCGCGACGCCTCGCTGGGCTTCAATTTCACCGCCATCACTTATTACGACGGCCAGGGCTTCCTGGTGCCCAAGAAGCTCAAGGTGACGAGCGCCAAGCAGCTCAAGAATGCCGAGATCTGCGTGCAATCGGGGACCACCAACGAGAAGAACCTGGCCGACTACTTCCGCGCCCAGGGCGTGAAGGTCAAGCCGGTGGTGTTCGAGGGCTTCGAAGCCGCATTCAAGGCCTTCTTCTCCGGCCGCTGCCAGGCCTACACCACGGACATCTCGGGTCTGGCCGGTCTGCGCAACAAGGAAGCACAGAACCCGGATGACTACGTCATCCTGCCGGAAGTGATCTCCAAGGAACCGCTGGGCCCGGTGGTCAGGCGCGGCGATGATGACTGGTTCGCCATCGTCAAATGGGTGGCCTTCGCGCTGATCGAGGCGGAAGAGAACGGCATCACCCAGGTCAATATCGACGCCCTGCGCGTGCAGAGCAAAGACCCCGTGCAGCAGCGCCTGATCGGCACCGCTGAAGACACCGGCAAGCTGCTTGGCCTGGACAAGGACTGGTCCTATCGCGCCATCAAGGCGGGCGGCAACTATGGCGAGATCTTCGAGCGCAACCTCGGCCCTAAGTCGGTGGTGAAGCTGCCGCGTGGTCTCAACAATCTGTGGAACAAGGGCGGCATTCTCTACGCGCCGCCGCTGCGCTGAGACACACAAGCGCCGGACGCGGATGAAAAAAGGCCGCTGCGTGATCTCACGCAGCGGCCTTTTCTTTGATGCACAGACGCCGGATTACAGCGCTGCGTCCTTGACCTTCTTGAGTGCGCGCACCTTGATGCGGACGCTTGCCGGCTTCGGATCGAACCAGCGCTCTTCACCCGTGAACGGGTCCTTGCCGAAGCGCTTCTTCTTCGCCGGGATCTGTTGCACGCCAATCTTCAGCAGACCGGGCAGCGTGAATTCACCTGCGCCCTTCTTGTGAAGCGAACCCAGCAGCGTGGTTTCGAGTGCAGCCAGGACAGCCTTGACCGACTTCGTTTCAACGCCAGATTGCTCAGCCAGACGCGTAATGAGTGCTGCCTTGGTGAAAGTGTCTTTCACCGGCTTGATTGCGACTGCGGCCGTTGCCGCCGGCGTCGCAGCCTTCTTCGCTGTTGCCATGAATGTCCATCCTCTCAGAAAAATTTGTTTGCTGATCCGGCGCCGGATCTCGCACCGGCCTGCGTTCAGCAAGCGCCTGATTTTACCCAAGCTGGAGCCCGCGTGCCGTTACCGGCCGTCGCAATCTGAAATTTTCTGTTGCGCTGCCCGTGCATTGGGCCTTCCGCGCCTTTCCTGAACTGCCATAGGACATTTCCTATGGCCAATTTCATCGCCGTCCTACAGCCAGCGCCGAGAGCGGCGCGGATAATCGGTGTCGACAGTCAGGCAGCCTGCCTGTCACCTGCAGCATGTCAGCCAGAGGCGCGAGCGCCCCCAGCACCTTCATCAATGATCACAGATTGCCGCCCATGAACACATCCCTTGCCAAGTTGCTGCGCCTCGCGCTGTATCTGGTGGTGTTATGCGGCCTCGTACCGGCGGCACATGCAGAGGGCGGCATGAGCCCCGCTGCGCTGGAGAAGGCACGCAAGGTCAATGCGCAATGCCTGTCCTGCCACAGCCCTCAAGGACTTGAACACCCGCAGGAAGGTGTCGATGTTGCCAAGCTGCGCAAGGTACTGATCGACCCGCTGGCGCTGCAGAATGCCGACCACGGCAAATTCGCCTGCACCAAGTGCCACACCGAGGGTTACGAAGACTTCCCGCATGCCGAGGATGCCAAGGACAACACATCCAACTGCTCGGACTGCCACCAGAAGAAGACCGACATCATCCAGGCGCAGTTCGACAAGTCGGTGCACGCCAAGCACCTGGCCGACAAATTCAGCTGCACCACC
The DNA here is from genome assembly GCF_039631295.1 of Uliginosibacterium sediminicola. NCBI lineage: Bacteria > Pseudomonadati > Pseudomonadota > Betaproteobacteria > Rhodocyclales > Zoogloeaceae > Uliginosibacterium > Uliginosibacterium sediminicola. Next base: position 190,147 of record NZ_JBDIVE010000002.1, read on the forward strand.
TGCCATGATCTGCATGTCATCCGCGTCGCCAAGAACCAGACCGATGCGGGCAAGATCGTCGCGCAGGACAATCGTATCTGCCTGGGCTGCCACGACTCCGACCAGACCTTCGCGCGCTTTGCGCCGGAAAAGAAAGTGCGCCCGGCCATCGACGAGATCCACGCCTGGCTGCCCAATACGCGCCTGCACTGGAGCTCGGTCCGTTGCGTCGAATGCCACACGCCGCTCAACAAGGACATGCTCTCGCACGAGATCGTCGACAAGAAGAAGGCCGAGCGCAATTGCGTCACCTGCCACAGCGTCAACAGCCAGCTCAATCTGCGCCTGTATCGTTACCTGGCCAAGGACGAGCAGCAGAAATACGGCTTCCTCAACAGCGTGATGCTGGGCAAGTCCTACGTCATCGGCGCCACACGCAATCCCTTGCTCGACACGCTGTTCATCGGTCTGGCCGCGCTGACCCTGCTGGGCGTGCTGGCACATGGCCTGATCCGCATCATCACGACGCGCCTGCGCCGGAGAAAACAGCATGACTGAACGCATCTACCTGCTACCACTGTGGTTGCGCATCTGGCACTGGATCAATGCCCTGCTGATCATCACCCTGGGCATCACCGGTACCAGCATCCATTTCGCCAGCCCGGGCGCGCTGCTGGTCGAATTCTCGCTGGCCGTACGCATCCACAACTTTGCCGGCATTGCACTGGCCATTCTGTATGCGGGCTTTGTCGTCGCCAATGCCATCAGCGGTAACTGGTGGCAGTACGTGCCCAAGCCGCCCGGCATTCTCCAGCGCTGCTGGAAGCAAACGCAGTTCTATTGCTGGGGCGTGTTCAAGGGAGAGCAGGAGCCCTTTCCGGTGACCAAGGAAGTCAATTTCAACGCGCTGCAGGCGATCACCTACTGGTTCATCATGTATGCCGTGCTGCCGGTGACGGTGCTCACCGGGCTGATCTTCCTCTACCCGCAATGGGCGCCGGACAAGCTGTTCGGCGTCGATGGCCTGCTGCCGGTGGCTGTGCTGCATTACCTGTCCGCTGGCGTGATCATCCTGTTCGCCATCGCGCATATCTATCTGGGCACCATGGGCAAGACGGTGACCAGTCTGTTCAAAACCATGATTACCGGCTGGCACGAGCACTGAGTGCCCGCAGACGCCCGCCCCTCACAATCCTGATCGGAGCCACGACATGAAAAGCAAAACCATCGCCACCAGCCTGCTCCTCGCCCTGGGCAGCCTGTTCTATAGCAGCATCGCCAGCAGCGCCGTGGATGCCGACGCAGCACAGGCACTGGCCAAGAAAGAAGGCTGTCTGAAGTGCCACGGTATCGACAAGCCGAAGGAAGCCAAGTCCTTCAAGGAAATCGCCAGCAAGCTCAAGGGCAAGGATGCTGACGCCAAGCTGCTCGAACACCTTACCACCGGCCCCAAGGTCAAGCTGCAAGACGGCTCGGAAGAGGATCACAAGATGCTCAAGACCAAGGACAAGGCCGAGATCGACAACCTCATCGCCTGGCTGCGCGCGCAAGCCAAGTAAGCTGACGCGATTCCCCGGCGGCCCGCCCGGGTGCCGCCGGCCAGCGATTGGCGCATTGCTCATGCAGCACGCATGAGCCCTTTCTGCGAAGGCCGTTCAAGGCATGCAACTGACTCGCTGGAACGCACGCCCCACTCATGCCATCAGCGTCCTGGCGGCGCTGGCGATCCTCGCCATCCTCGTCTCCAGCGCCTTCTCGCTGTGGGATCTGCGCGCCCGCGAACTGGCTCACACGCGGCTGGAGACGGTCAGCGTCACGCGCATGTTCATGGAGGCGAGCGAGCAGAGCTTCGAGAGTACCGACTTGCTGCTGCAAAACCTGCAAGAACGTTTGCAGAACAGCTATGGACGACAGCTCGCACTCGACAGCGCCGCCGTTCACCTGCTGCTCAATACGCGGGCCTCGGGCGTTCGCCATCTCAACTCGCTGTTCGTCGTCGATCACAACGGACGTGTCGTCAATACATCGCGCGAAATACCACACAACGGTTCGGTGGCCGACCGCGAATATTTCAAAGCTTTCCTAAGCGCCAAGGATCCGGGCCTGTTCGTCGATCATCCGGTGCGCGGGCGCATCGACCAGCGCTGGACCCTGCATATGGCGCGCCGCTTCAACGACGCGCAAGGCAACTTCAAGGGCCTCGTCGTCGCTGCCGTCAATACTGCCCACTTCGAAGCGCTGTACTCCCTGCTCAAGCTCGATTACGCACGTCCGGTTGCGCTCTACCTCAACGATGGCACCCTGGTCGCCAGCAATCCGCCACGCGACAACATGATCGGCACACGCGCCAGCGAGATCGCCGAGCACACGCTGGCAGATGCCGTGGACGGCGTCGACTTTGGCTACCGCAAGAAAGCCAATGGCAAGGAAGAGGCCTTCACGATCGGCCGCGTGCGCCAGTTCCCGTTCCTGATCAGCGTCATCAACGAGGAGAGCGAAGCGCTCGAAGCCTGGCGCGGCACAGCCCTGCCGATTGCGCTCGGCGCAACACTGGCCAGCCTGTTCATTGCCGCCGTCGCGAGTTTGCTGATCACCGAGATTGCGCGTGAGGGACGCCTCGCTCGCGAGCTGAGCGAGGCACATGAACGCTACTACCAGACGGTTGACTCGGTGATGGATGCCATCGTCGCGGTGGACGAGAACCAGCTGATCCAGCTCTTCAACCCGGCGGCCGAGCGCATGTTCCAGCTTTACGCCAAGGACATCATCGGCAAGCCACTCTCCTGCCTGATTCCGCAACGCCTGCAGGCGGCGCACCAGCACCATGTCACGCGCTTCACGCATCTGGAGGGTGGCACGCGCAGCATGTCGCCGCAAACCGAGATCATCGGCGTGCGCGCGGATGGCAGCGAGTTCCCGATTGAATCGACCATCTCGCACACCCTGATCGGCGGCAAGAAACAGATGACCTCGGTGCTGCGCGATGTGACCGAACGCCGCCGCAATGAACGCGAGCTGCGCGAGATGAACCAGCAGCTGCGCGGCCTGTCGGCCTCGTTGCAGAACGTGCGCGAACAGGAGCGCTCGCGCATCGCCCATGAATTGCACGACGAATTGGGTCAGCAGCTGACCGGGCTGAAGCTCGAACTCTCCTGGCTCAGCGGTCGCCTCAAGGAAGGCCGTGCAGTCACCCCGGACAAGATCGACGAGATGCGCCAGATGCTCGACGTAGCCATGGGCGCCGTACGCCGCATCGCCACCGAACTGCGCCCGCTGGTGCTCGACGATCTGGGCTTTGGCGCAGCCGTGGCCTGGCAGGCGCGCGAATTCGCCAAGCGCAGCGGCTTGCAGGTGAAACTGCAACTGGACGCGGCCGACGAAGTCAGCGAGCCTGGCTTGGCCACAGCGCTCTATCGCATCGTGCAGGAGTCACTGACCAATGTGGCACGCCACGCCGCCGCCAGCGAGGTGAGCATCCAGCTGCTCAAAGCCGATGACAAGCTGGTGCTGCGCATTGCCGACAATGGCCAGGGCATGCAGCCAGACGCACGCAGCGAGGGCTTCGGTCTGCTGGGCATGCGCGAACGCGCCAGCGCCATGGGCGCAGAGTTCAGTATCCGCAGCGAAGCGCTGTGCGGGACGACGATTGAAGTCACGCTGCCTTGCTGCAGCGCCAGGAGTGAGGAGGAAACGGCATGACAATCGAGGTACTGGTGGCCGATGATCACGCCATCATTCGCGACGGCTTGCGCAAGATTCTCGCCGACACTGAAGACCTGGTCGTTGCCGGCGAGGCCTGCAATGGCAACCAGACGCTCGACAAGGTGCGCGAGCGCGACTGGGGCCTGGTGGTGCTTGATCTGTCGATGCAGGGGCGCAATGGTCTGGAGCTGATCAAGCTGATCAAGGCCGAGCGAGCCAAGCTGCCGATCCTCGTCTTCAGCATGCATCCCGAAGAGCAATATGCCCTGCGCGCACTGCGCGTCGGCGCCGCCGGCTATCTATCGAAAGACGATGATGGCGACCTGTTGTTGCCGGCGATGCGCAAGGTTGCGGCCGGTGGCACTTTTTTCAGTACCCGCGTGGCCGAACTGCTGGTCATGCAGCAGATCACGCGGCATGACGACAATCTGCCACATACCCGCCTGAGTGATCGCGAATACGAGATCTTCACGCGCATCGTGCGCGGCATCAGCCTGACCGAGATCGCCAATGAACTCTCATTGAGCATCAAGACGGTCAGCACCCACAAATCACACATCCTCGCCAAGATGGAAATGAGCAACCAGATCGATCTGGTGCGCTATGCCATCGAGCACCAGCTCCTTGACGTACGGCAAGGCTGATGAGGCTTAGGGGCCACATAGGAGTATTCCTATGCCCATTTTCATCAGCCTCCTACAGCCTTCCCCCGGACAGGCAACGATAATCCAGGTTAAGGAAAGTCAATCGCTGTGTCCTGCGCGGCACGAAAGCGACTGACGCCCCCGAGCAGAGAAAAGCAAACCAGGCGCCCCACGCAGAGGACGCCGGTCTGGCAATGAGATCAGATACACCGCAAACGGCCCATACGCGCCTTTGCAGGTTTGTCAGCACAGCATTGCCACGAAAACCTGTGCCGTCTGAGCGCCGCAGCGGGTTTTCGTACAGCCACTCAAGGTAAGCATGCCGCGGCCATACGGCCGGCATACGCACCGCAGCAGCAGCCCGGGGGAAACATGAGCTTGATCCGAACATATTTGATGGCCGCCATCGTCGCCAGCGGGCTTCTCGCTGCGCCCTTGCTGCAGGCCGCCGACATCGTCCTGCCCGATCTGGGCAGCACGCCGTCCCGTAGCACCGCGGCCAGCAACGCGCTGAAGAAGGACGCCATCTGTACGCGCTGCCACGACGAGAACGAGCCAGCACCCGTGCTCTCTCTCTACCAGACCAAGCATGGAGTACGTGGCGACAGCCGCACGCCAAGCTGTCAGTCCTGCCACGGCGACAGCGACAAGCACGTCAAGGGTGACCCCAAGGTCAAGGGACGTCCCTCGCCGGATGTGGTCTTCAAGAAAGGCGCCTATCCCAGCTCCGAGGACACGGCTCGCAATGCGCAGTGCATGAGCTGCCACAAGAACAGTACCAAGCACAACAACTGGGATGGCAGCCAGCACCAGGTCAATGGCGTGGCCTGCAGTGATTGCCACGTCTCGCACACGCCACACGACAAGGTGCTCAACAAGAAAACGCAAGCCGATGCCTGCTTCGCCTGCCACAAGGAGCAACGCGCCGACAGCCACAAGATCTCGGCGCACCCGGTCAAGGACGGCAAGGTCGCCTGCTCCGACTGCCATAACACGCATGGCGCCATCGGCCCCAAGCTGCTCAAGAAGAACACGCTCAACGAAACCTGCTTCATGTGCCACGCCGACAAGCGCGGTCCGATGCTGTTCGAACACCAGCCGGTGGTTGAAGACTGCGCCAGCTGCCACACCGCGCACGGTTCGAACATCACGCCCTTGCTCAAGTCGCGGGCGCCGGTGCTGTGCAGCGAATGTCATGACGGCACCCACATCAGCCGGAACCCGGCGGCCGCCAACATGGCTGGCAAACAAGGTGGCTTCACCGGCACGCCGAGTGGCAGTGCCACCGGACGTTCCTGCACCAACTGCCACAGCCAGGTCCACGGGTCCAACAGCCCCGCTGGCGGCTACTTGTTGCGCTGATTGCCGGAGACAGCCATGAACTTCCGTAACGATACGATCAAACTGAGCCACGTCTTTCTTGCTGTCAGTGCAGCACTGCTGTCCATGCAGGCACGCGCTGAAGATGACAATGACGAAGTCTTTGCCCTCAAGCACCCGAGCAACTACGTCGAGATCGGCGCCATCAACAGCTCGCGGGGTTCAGCCAAGGCCGGCGAATACAACGGCCTCGACGAGCGCGGCGCGCATCTGAAACTCAATCTCGATGTGCGCGGCGGCGACGCTTACAGCAAAAACGAGGAAGGCGGCATCACCCGCTGGTCACTCAGCGGCACCGACCTGGGCCTGAGCTCACGCGCCATCGCTGCTACGCTGGCGCGCCAGGGCAGCTGGAATCTGGGCTTCGGCTACGACAGCCTGCGCCACAACATCAGCGACAGCTACCAGACGCCGTATCAGGGCAGCATGGGCGGCAGCAGCTTCGTACTGCCGAGCAATTTCGGTCTGGCCAGCAATACCAACGCCCTCAGTGCCACCCAGCTGTCGGCAATGCAGACACAAAAGATCTACAGCACACGCGAGAACACCTCGGTGGCTGGCGGCATCGAACTGAGCCCGCAGCTGAGCTTCAATGCCGATTTCAATCGCCTTGAGCAGAGCGGTGCCAAGCTGATCGCCGTCGGTGCCGCCTCCAAGGCGGGCGGCGCGACTGCGCAGACCATCTCGATCCTGCCGATGCCCACCGACTACCGTACCGACACCACCAATCTGGCCTTGAGCTGGAAGGGTGAAAAAGGCCTGCTCACCAGCTCGTACTACGGTTCGTACTTCCGCAACAACAACGACCGGCTGAGCTTCCAGACCTACGCCGGTGCGACCACCATGCAGAACATGGCGACCGCGCCGAGCAATGATCTGCACCAGCTCAATCTTGACGGACACTACGCCCTGGCCAGCAAGACCAAGCTGACCGGCAGCCTGTCCTACGGTCGCAATACCCAGAACGCATCGTTCTACGCCGACCCCGGCATGCTCAACGCCGCACTGCCGACCAGCTCGCTGGACGGCCGCGTGATCACCAAGAACATGGCACTCAAGCTGAGCAATCAGGACATCAAGAACCTGAATCTCTCCCTCAGCGCCAAGCTCAATGAACGCAACAACCGCACGGCATCGAATATCTATCAGTTCAATGCGATCAATGCCAACGACGTGGCGGCCTATCCGAACACCCCGCTGAGCGTGAAAAAGACCCAGTACGAGCTGGCCGGCGACTACCGTATCAGCCGCGAGCAAAGTGCCCGCCTGGCCTACACGCACGAGGAAACGCATCGCTGGTGCGGCCAGTACGCAGTCAGCGCGACCTATCCGGCCGGCACCAATTGCGTGGTCGCCACCGCCACCTCCGATAGCAAGATCGACGGCGGCTATCGCATCCGCGCCTTCGACAGCCTCGATCTGCGTATCGGCTATAGCTACGACCATCGCCGCACCGACTCTGATCGCTATGCCAAAGCCGCCTTTTCCGGCAACACCAGCACCCTCGGTGCGGGCGTCAATGGCGGCGACTTCTACGGCTTCTACCCCTTCTTCGATGCCTCGCGCACCGAGCAAGTGCTCAAGACCAGCCTCAACTGGCAAGCCAGCGAAGCGCTCTCGCTCGGCCTCTCCGGCCGCTACACGGGCGACCGTTACGACGACTCCACTTACGGCGTGCAAAACGGCGACGGCTGGAGCATCAGCCTCGACTCCAGCTATGCCTACAGCGACAAGGGCACGCTGTCAGTCTACGTCTCGCAGCAATATCGCCGCCGCGACCTCCGTGTTCTCAACGCCCTGCCCGCCAATGCCTGGAGCAATGTGTTGCAGGACAAGGACAACAGCCTCGGTCTGAACCTCACGCAAAAAGGCCTGCTCGGCGGCAAGCTGGAACTTGCCGGTGACCTCAACTACTCGGTCGGCAAAACCTCCTACAGCACCAAGGTACCCTATCTGGCAACCTGCAGTGCCGCCGCAACCCTCACTTGTGGCAGCGCGCCGGATATCTCCAGCCAGACCGTGCAACTCAAATTCAGCGGCCTCTACAAGCTGGACAAAACCTCCAGCCTGCGCGCGCAATACGTACTCTCACGCCTGAGCAGCAATGACTATTACTACAACGCCTACCAATACGGCTACACGCCCAACACCGTGCTGCCGACCAATGAGCAGGCACCCAGCTATACCCAGCGCATCATCGAGCTGAGCTACGTGCATCTGTTCTGATCCATTGCGCGCTTCACGCAAAAAGGCAGGCGAAAGCCGCAATACCGTTCAGTTAGGCTATGCGCATGTTTGATGCGCTGGCTTTGGACGCAAAGGACGCAAAGGAAAAGCAAAGGTCCACAAAGGAAACGATTTTTTGGTTTCCTTTGCGGACCTTCTGTCTTTCTTCGCGACCTTTGCGTTGAAAATCCGTCGCCCAAAGAACTGAATAGGTCTTAACTGAACTGCATTACGGCGAAAGCCGGCCTTTTTCCATGCCGCCTCCCCCTCACGAGTGCGTGTTGACGATGGATCCGCTTGCCGCCGGTGCGCTGGCGGTGGTCTGTGGCGCACGTGGCACGCCTGCGCTTGCCGCGCTGACCAGCTTGTTCAAATCGTTGATCAGATTGGCCAGCGCTGCTGGGCTCATGGTGATGACATTGGCGTCCTGGGTCGCAGACTGGCTGCTGCCCGTTGCCGCGGTGCTTGCGCTGCTGCTGCCATCCGCAATGGTGCTGGCCGCAGTCTGCGTGCCTGTCGCCGCCGAGCCCTGCGACTGCTGCAAAGCGCTGAACAGGTTATGGATCAGCGCATGCAGGGCTTGCTCCGTCGGGTTCTCCTTCTCCGCGACAGGGCCGGCCGTTGTGCCGCTTGCTGCTGTGCTGGTGGCCGTGCTGGTGGCCGCGCTCTTGCCAGCATTGCTCGCCGCCGCAGCCAGGGGCTGCAGCACCTTGCCCGCTGCGGAGTTTGCCGTCGTCGTATTGACCGTGCCGGGCGCAGTAGTACTGGTGCTTTCAGTCGTCGAACTCTTGGAGGGTTTGTTGTTGGCAATCAGGGCGCCAACCGCATCCGATTTGTCCGCTTTCTTCGGCGCCACGCGACTGCTGAGCGCCGGATTATCCCTGTTGCTGAGGCTTGAAACATTCATGATGACTCGCTCCGGAAAAGGATGAATAGAGGGTGACCATCGCGCTCGCCTGCCACGTGATCGCAGATGAAGCCTCTATTGCAAGTCAGCGTCCACTTTCCCGCCTGAAGAGGTAATAAACCGTTAAGACAAACAAGTCATTGATTAACAAAACAAAAACAAGAAACACAGGACTCATTCCATGCCCACCAGGCAGATGAGCCCCGAAAAACGATCTTCTGGGACCTCGTAACAGACCGGGGCAACATCAGCCCGCGCGGCAAAACTTGCCGGCAAACCCTGCGCGTCAACACGCTTTATTGCCGCCCGGTCTATGCTTGCGGCGTTGCGCATGAATCAGCCCGCACACTCAGCGCGTAGTCAACACATCAGGCGCGGCCGCATCGCTTGTCGTGACAACGACACCTCAGATCCATCACCATGCGTCACAGCACATCAATGTGGGGGCGTGACAAATCACTGCCTTGCCGTTGCAGCAAACCCACCGCGAAAAAAGAAGTACAGACTGGGCGCCAGGCACGCAAATAGTTGGGCATCAGGCGATGATTGCCACCGCGAAACATCCGCTGCAATGCGCTTCGCTTATTGCACCCACGGACCTTCGCCAGCAAATGCCTAGCCTGCTGTCGTTCAATCCAGCATTTCATGAACTCCATCCTTCGCCAGAAACTTCCTTTCTATTTTTCACCATTCTCAGCACATCCTCATAACCCGCCAATCCCCGTGCCAAGCTGTAAGCCTGCGCATCAAGCCGCGCCTGCGCGCGTAGCGGCTCACCGGCTTGCGGGTCGGCGAGTGCGTTGAGAATCTGCTTGGCGAGTTGCGCGCTGTCGAAGAAGTCGCAGAGCGTGCCGTTCTCGTTATGCCGTATCACTTCGCGCACCGGCGCGGTGTCGGAGGCGATGATGCGGCAGCCGCTGGCCATGGCTTCGAGCAGGGACCAGGAGAGGACGAAGGGGTAGCTGAGGTAGACGTGGACGGCGGAGACTTGCAGCAGCTTTTTATAGCTGGCGTAGGGAAGCTTGCCGAGGAAGTGGATGCGGTTCAGGTGTTCGGGGGATAGCGTATTTGTATTCTGATCGGCTATTGAATCGGTCGCCCTCTCCCCCTGCCCCTCTCCCGTGACGGGAGAGGGGTGTGTCAGCTCGCGGAGCAGCTTTTCGCGCCAGTTAGCAGCGTCCTTGGGGCGGCTGCCGTAGCTGACTTCGTCACCGCCGAGGATGAGCACTTGCGCGCTGGGATGCTGGCGCAACACGGCTGGCAGCGCGCGCATGAAGCGGTGGAAGCCGCGATAGGGTTCGAGGTTGCGGGAGACGAAGGTGATCAGGGGTTGGCCGGCGTGGAAGCTGAGTTGGTGTTGTGCAGACTCTAGCGCTGGCCCCTCTCCCGGCGCTGACGCGCCACCCTCTACAATTGCCCTCTCCCCTAGCCCCTCTCCCACGAGCGGGAGAGAGGAAGGCAGGCTGCGCGGCGCAATCCTCAGTACCGCCTGCGGATCAGGCGCCAGGCCATCAAGGGCGATGCCTTCGTGCACGACACAAATCTTGTCCTGATACGCCGCCGGGAAGCGGCTTTTCTGCCAGTGCGTGGGGGCGATGGCGGCGTCGCAATTTTCGAGGTTGAGCAGGTGCAGCGCGTTCCAGGTGCGGATGCGCAGGGCGTCGTCGAGCGTGGTCGGGAATTCCGGGTCGAAGCCAAAATCCGCGCCTTCGCTGCTGTAGTACCACTCGCAAAAATGAATCAGGCGCGCGTGTGGAAAAACGTCTTTGGCATACAAAGTCTCGCCCCAGCCCGGATGCGCGAGGATGGTGTCGGGCTCAAAGCCTTTGCGCTTGAGCTCGCCAAAGGCGCGCACCACGGCCTGACCGTGCAGCACGGCCGCATCCATCTGACGCAAGTAGGGATGCGTATCGGCTTTGACCTCGCGGTGCAGCGTGTATCTGAACCAATTGAAATTCGACAAACCCGGCGCGGTTTCGCGGCCCAGGCCGACGACTTCAGCCCCGGACTGCTGCAGATGCAAGGCGATATGGCGGAACTGGCCGGGGAAGTTCTGGTGGATGATGAGGATGCGACGACGCTGGCCAGTCGCCCCAGGCTGTCGAGTGGAATCAGACGCTGCGTCCTGTGCCATACCGCCGCCTCGTTGTTCAAAAAATCATGCCAGCTGGCTGAGTTGTGCTGCCTCGGTCTTCATTCCTCACGCCAGAAGCGGGAAGCGCTTCCGGGCAAGCCACTCAGGCCTCCGGCAAAGCGCCGCCGCCCTTCTTCATGACCTTGCCTTCTTCGGCACGCTTGCGGCGCACCTCCTTGGGGTCAGCAATCAGCGGGCGGTAGATTTCGATGCGGTCGCGGTCGCGCAGCGCGGTGTCGGCCTTGACCAGCTTGGCGTAGATGCCCAGCTTGCACTGCGCCAGATCCAGCTCGGGGTAACGGGCAAGCAGGCCGGAGGCGTCGATGGCCTGCTGCACCGTGCTGCCGGCGGCGAGCTTGAGCGTCAGCAGCTCCTGCTTGTGCGGCAAGGCGTAGCACAGTTGGACGGTGATCGGCTCGGACATGGAGGCTTCCTTTGAAGACAAATCTATACGGAGTCGAGCTGCTCGGCACGCTTGACGAAGGACTCGACGAAGGTGCTGGCGATATGGCTGAACACCGGATTCAGCGCCTTGTCGAGCAGCTTGCTGGCGAACTCGTAGTGCAGGCGGAATTCGATCTTGCAGGCGGTATCGCCCAGCGCCTTGAACAGCCACTCGCCTTCGAGATGGCGGAACGGGCCGTCGCGCAGCTGCAGCTTCATCGACAGCGGCGCCTGCTTTTCATTGGCGGTGGTGAACTGCGTGCGGATGCCGTGATAATTGACCTTGAGCGTGGCCACGGTGAGCGTGTCGCTGCGCTCGACGACCTCGGTGCCGCCACACCAGGGCAGGAAGGCCGGGTAGTGTTCGACATCATCGACAAGGGCGAACATGCGCGCGGGGGTCTGCTCGATCAGGACGACTTTTCGGACTTCCGACATTGAAATGGCTTGACTGCTAAAATCAGCATTCTAACGCAAGCGCCCCTTGCACTCTTCTCCGGCCCACATCCAGCAATGAGCATCATCGACAACCGCAAGGCTTTTCACGACTACTTCATCGAAGAGCGCTACGAGGCAGGCCTCGTGCTCGAAGGCTGGGAGGTCAAAGCCATCCGCGCCAACCGCACGCAGATCAAAGAAGCCTACGTGACCCTGCGCGGCGAAGAGGTGGTCGTCGTCGGCATGCACATCAGCCCGCTGCTGGCCGCCTCCACCCACATCAAGCCGGACCCGGTGCGGCCGCGCAAGCTACTGCTCAAGGCCAACGAGATCGCCGGCCTGATCGGCAAGGTCGAACGCGCCGGCTATACCCTCGTCCCGCTGGATCTGCACTACACACGCGGCCGCGTGAAAATGGAAATCGGCCTTGCCAAGGGCAAGAAGCAATACGACAAGCGCGACAGCGAAAAGCAGCGCGACTGGGAGCGCGAGAAACAACGCCTGGTGCGCGACAAGGCGCGCTGATAAAGGCATCTCAAGGCCTAAGGGCACACCCTTCACCGCAAAGGCGCGAAGGAAACGCGAAGGGCCGCAAAGGAGACGAGGTTGTGCTTTCCTGTTGCTGTGCTGCCGGAGCCTGCAAGCACTCGTTCAAGCCGAGTGACGCGTAGCGTCGTATCGAGGCCGGCCTCCGATCACTCGTCCCTTGATTCGCCGGCCCCTCGATACACGCGCTGCGCGCGCAACGGGGCGAACGGAGTTTGGGTAGCGCGCAGGCTTTCAGCGCAAAGGCACTGGCTTCACCGCAAAGGCGCAAAGGCGCAAAGGGCCGCAATGTGGCTCATGCAGTTCAGTTGAGGCGTATCCGTTTTAAGCGATGAATAGTTCATCGCCCAGGCAGCAGAAAAACATAAGGCAGCTAAGGGCAGCAAGAACCGCCTTTTCTTTGCGAACCTCTGCCTTTCTTCGCGCCCTTCGCGTCTATATATCGGCGAGCAAAAATGTAATGCGCCTCAAAACTGCGCTACCGCAAGGTGGCTAGTTTGTGCTTCTGGCAACGCCAACTCACCACTCCCGCCCCCTCACTCCTCCAGCGCCTCGACCACCGCCGGATACTCCACAAAGCCCTGCTCGCGGCAGAAGCTCAAGAGACGAATCCCTGCGCTCTGCGCGATGCGGATGGCCAGTGCGGTGGGCGCCGAGATGGTGGCCAGCACCGGCACATTGAGGCGCGCGGCCTTGCGCACCAGCTCGTAACTGGCGCGGCTGGTGAGAAAGACCAGGCCACTTTTCGGATCGATGCCGGCCTTGGCCATCCAGCCCAGCAGCTTGTCGAGCGCATTGTGGCGGCCGACATCTTCGAACACACGCAGGATCATGCCCTCGTTGGTGCACCAGGCAGCGGCATGCGCGCATCCGGTGGCTTGGGTGATCGGCTGATGCTTGGGCAGTTCGGCGAGAATGCGTTGCAGAGCGGCGGAACCCACTTGCGCCGCCGAGCTGGCATCGACCGGCTCCGGCCGCAGATCAAGCAGGTTGAGGCTCTCGATGCCGCAGATGCCGCAGCCGGTGCGGCCGGTGAGCGTGCGGCGCTGATGCTTCAAGCGCAGAAAAGCCGGCTCGGCAATGTCGAGCTTCACTTCGATACCGCCGGCGCCGTGCCAGCAGATATCCACATCGTATATCTCGTGCAGACTGCCGACGATGCCTTCGGAGAGCGCGAAGCCCACCGCGAAGGCTTCCAGCTCGGTCGGCGTGACCATCATCACGGCATGCGAGATGCCGTTGAAGACCAGGGCGACCGGGCACTCTTCGGCCACTTCGTCCTGCGCCTGGATGATTTCATCACCACGATGGCGAATGACCGGCAAGCTATACGAGGCGACCGGCAGCGACTCGCCATCGACCACGTTGTCACACGGCATCAATTCGCCACTGGGCACGGCGGGCAATTCAAGGATTTCTGCGGGCACGATGTTCATCCTCCGGTCTGTGACATGAAGCGCGTAATGCGCTGTGGTGCTTCTCTAAAAGTATGGCGATGCGGTTTGCGCTCGATGGCCTCAATGATCGCCTGCGTCAGCGCCGCGTCGTCAGCCCCGCTGCGCAGCAAGGGCCGCAGCGCGACACGCGCCTCCTCGCCGAGGCACAGGTAGAGCGTACCGTCGACACCAAGGCGCACGCGATTGCAACTCGCACAAAAGTGCTGGGTGATCGGCGTGATGAAACCGATCTGGCTGCGCGCATCGCGCGTCTGCCAATAGCGCGCCGGCCCGCCGCCGAGCTCGGCCGAACAGGGCTGCAAGTCAAAAGCTTCGACCAGGCGCGCGCGCACCGGCTCCAGCGGCAGAAAGCTGGCGCTGCGCCCGGCCTCGCCGACCGGCATGGTTTCAATCAGGCGCAGGATGAAACCGTGCTCGATGCAGAACGCCGCCATGTCCTCGATCTCATGCGCATTGACGCCCTGCATGGCGACCATATTGATCTTGATCGGCGCCAGGCCAGCCGCCTTGGCCGCCATGATGCCATCGAGAATCGCTGCCAGGCTATCGCGCCCGCACACCTGGGTGATGCAGGCGCGGTCCAGCGAATCCAGGCTGACATTGATGCGCGCCAGCCCCGCCGCCTTGAGCGCCACCGCGTGCTTGCCCAGCTGCGTGGCATTGGTCGACAGCGAAAGATCGCGCAAGCCGGGCACGCTGGCGAGCTGGCCAACCAGATCGACAATGCCCGCACGCAACAGCGGCTCGCCGCCGGTGAGGCGCACACGCGCCACGCCAAGCCGCGCAAAGGCGGCCACCACGCGGCGAATCTCCGCAAAGCTCAACCAGTCTGCCGGCTCGGCGTAATCGCCCGCGGCCGACTCACGCGGCCGGCAATAGCTGCAGCGCAGATCGCAACGGTCGGTCACCGATACGCGCAGGTAATCGATGCGCCGCCCGTAGCGGTCTTCGAGCCGTGGCGCAGCTATCGATGTCATGTGCATGGCAAGCAAAGTAGTCACTCAAGAATGCGCGATTGATCCGCCGACTCCAATTTAAATACCGTTCGGCCCGAGTGCGCCCGAAGGGTGCGTATCGAGGGCCTGGCCTGCCTCGATACAGCGCTTCGCGCCACTCGGCACGAACGGTTGCCAGGACTCGACCAAACTCCATATGGCCAGAGCGCGGCCTCAGTACACCGCTCAGGCCGGCACGCCCTGTGCTGCGCGCGCCATGTCGGCCTTCATCTTGCCGTAGGTCTGGCGCACATGGTTTTCCGCCCAGTGCTGATCGGCAATCGGCTGAACATTGACCGCGCAGTACTTGTACTCCGGCGTTTTCGAGATCGGATCAAGCTGATCGACCGTGAGCTCGTTGCAGGCGCCGATCCACCATTGGTAGGTCATATAGACCGCCCCCGGATTCACCCGGTCATTGTGGTTCGCCCGCGTGATGACCTTGCCGCGACGCGAGGCCACCCAGACCAGGGACTGATCCTTGATGCCGAATTTCTTTGCGTCATCGGGGTGGATCTGCACGAAGCCGGGTTCATCCGCCAACGTCTGCAGCGCCGTGCAGTTGCCGGTCATCGAACGGCAGGAGTAGTGGCCCACTTCGCGCACGGTGCACAGGCCCAACGGATATTCCGCATCGACCTTCTCCAACGGCGCGCGCCATTCGGCGCCGAAGAGCTGGGCCTTGCCGCTCGGCGTGTCGAACTTGTTGCCCTTGTAGAGCCAGGGCGTGCCGGGCGAATCCTCAGTTTCACAGGGCCATTGCACATAGCCCAGGTCGGCCATCTTCTCGTAAGTGGCGCCGGTGTAGAGGTGGCACAGGCTGCGCAGCTCGTCCCAGATTTCCTGCGCATTGTTGTACTTCATAGGGTAGCCCATGGCGGTCGCCATCAGGCTGTGGATTTCCCAGTCGTCCTTGACATCGCCCTTGGCCTCGACCGCCTTGTAGCAGCGCTGGAAGCCACGGTCGGCGCTGGAGAACACGTTCTCGTGCTCGCCCCAGGAGGTCGCCGGCAGAATCACATCAGCCACCATCGCCGTCTTGGTCATGAAGATGTCCTGCACGATGATCAGCTCAAGCTGCGAGAAAGCCTCGCGCAGCATGCCCAGATCGGGATCGGTCTGCAGCGGGTCTTCGCCAAAGATGTAGTAGGCCTTGAGCTTGCCCTCGTGGATCTTGTGCGGAACTTCGGTGATGCCGATGCCCTTCTCCGCCGGAATGCTCGGCACGCCCCAGGCCTTGGCGAATTTTTCGCGCGCGGCAGCATCCGTGACCGGGTAATAGCCGGGCAGCGTATTGGGCAGCGCGCCCATGTCGCAAGCGCCTTGCACATTGTTCTGACCCCGCACTGGGCCGACGCCGACATTCGGCCGGCCCAGATTGCCGGTAATCGTCGCCAGGCTCGACAAGCCCTTGACCACGTCTACGGCCTGCCCCCACTGCGTCACGCCCATGCCCCACAGGATGGTCGCGGTCTTCGCACCGGCATACATGCGCATCGCCTCGCGCACGAGCTGCGGGTCCAGACCGGTGATCTCGGCGGCATACTCCGGCGTGTACTTGGCGACCATCGCCTTGTACGCCTCGAAGCCTTCGGCGTACTGCGCGACGAAGTCGGCCTTGTAGAGATTCTCGTTGATCAGCACATTGGCAAAGGCATTCACCAGCGCCATGTTGGAGCCGTTCTTGAGCGGCAGGTACAAATCTGCCAGGCGCGCGGTTTCGATATAGCGCGGATCACAGACGATGATCTTGGCGCCCTTTTCCTTGGCCTTGAGGATGCGGCGCGCGACGATGGGATGCGAATCAGCGGCGTTGTAGCCGAACACCAGAATGCAATCGGTATTTTCGATCTCGTTCATCGAGTTGCTCATCGCACCATTGCCCAGCGTCACCTGCAGACCGGCCACCGAAGGGCCGTGGCAGACGCGCGCGCAGCAGTCGATGTTGTTGGTGCCGATCACCGCACGCGCGAACTTCTGTGCGATGTAATTGGACTCATTGCCAGTGCCGCGCGAGGAGCCGGTGACCATGATCGAATCGGGGCCGTGCTGTTCCTTGATCGCTTTGAGGCGCGAGGCGGCGAAATCGATGGCTTCGTCCCAGCTCACCGCTTCGAACTCGGCACCGCGCTGGCGGCGGATCAGCGGCTTGGTCAGGCGCGGCGTAAGCAGCTTGGTGTCGTTGAGGAAGTCCCAGCCGTAATAGCCCTTGAGACAGAGCTCGCCTTCATTGGTGACGCCCTGGGCGCCCTCGGCGCCAACAATCTTGTTGCCCTCGACCAGCAGATTGATCTTGCAGCCCGAACCACAATACGGGCAGACGGTAATGACCTTTTTCATCTCGAAAAACCCTTTCGTGAACGCTTCAGAACTGCACGCCGGCGGGAATATCCAGCGCGGCCTGTTGCTGGCGGCGCAACTGGGTGGCCGCCATTCTGTCCTTGTCGATCATGTGCAGGGCCTTGGTCGGACAGGCCGGAATACAGGCCGGGCCAGTCGGGCGCGTTGCGCACAGATCGCACTTGAGCGCCTGCGACACATGACGCTGCGTGCCATACACCGCACCTGCAGGCGCTTCGGCCGCCACGGTGACGACATTCATCGCACCAAAGGGACAGGCCACCACACAGCTCTTGCAACCGACGCAGCGCGACTGATTGACCAGCACGCTGTCGGCACCATAGGTAATGGCGCCGCTCGGGCAGGCACGCAGACAGGGCGCGTCGTCACACTGGCGGCAGAGCACCGGCGCTGTCACCCGGGCATTGCGCACCACGGTCAGACGCGGGCTGAAAGTTGCGGGCGTCAAAGCCTCATGCGCGGACTCCGTCTGATGCGCCAGGGCGCAGGCAATTTCGCAAGTACGGCAGCCGATACATTTACTCGCTTCGGCGATGACAAACCGGTTCATTCCTGTCTCCTAATATGGGCTCAAGACTGCGACGCAGGTCCTCGAAAGACCATCCTGCGGCAAGCTGCCATCTAACGCGTATATCGCCAGCCGTACCTAGATGCGGATCAAACAAAGCGCAACCATCGTGCGCAAGGGAATGGCCCCTGGAACCTATCGCCCGCGAAGTTGACGATAGTCGTCACCCACGTATTGACTTCGCGCCATGCTGGGGCCATGCACGAGCTCAGCCTGGCCGAACGCGCCCTCCAGATCGTCGACACCGCAGCCCGCCAGGCGCAGGCAAGCCGTGTTACGCGCATCCGTCTGGCCGTCGGCGCGCTGGCGCATGTCGATGCGGAGACCTTGCGCTACTGCTGTGAGCTGGTCAGCCGCGACACCCTCGCCGCCGGTGCGCAGATCGACATCGAGCGCCTGGCTGGCCGCGCCCATTGCCAGCGCTGCGCCGCCGATATCGAACTGACGCAGTTCGGCCAGACCTGCCCGCACTGCGGCAGCTACGCGCTGCAGATCACCGCCGGCGAAGAGCTGCAGGTACTCGATGTCGCCATCGAACAAGGAGTCATGCCATGTGTGTAAGCTGTGGCTGCGCCGCGGGCGACAGCACGATCGATGGCCATCCGGCCGCCTCTCACGGCGTCAGCGCCTACAGCAAGCGCGCGCGCAGCACGCCGCAGTTCCGCCTCGGCACCTCACCGCAGCTAGCGCCGCTGGAACTGAACCACGCGCCCGGCGTGAGCGGCGAACGCCTGCTGCGCATCGAACAGGACATCCTCGCCGGCAACGACAGCCAGGCCGAGCAGAATCGCCAGCGCTTCATCACACGCGGCTTGCTGGCACTCAATTTCGTCTCCAGCCCTGGCTCGGGCAAGACCAGTTTGTTGGTCGACACCATCAAGCGCTGGCAGCAGCGCACACCGCTGGCGGTCATCGAGGGCGACCAGCAAACCGCCAATGATGCCGAACGCATTCGCGCCGCAGGCGCGGCGGCCGTGCAGATCAACACCGGCAAGGGCTGCCACCTCGATGCCCACATGGTTGCGCAGGCGCTGGACCGGCTCGAAGCGAATGCCGCGCTGCCGCAGGACGGCCTCTTGCTGATCGAGAATGTCGGCAACCTGGTCTGCCCCGCCGCCTTCGATCTGGGCGAAGCGCACAAGGTGGTGATCCTCTCGGTGAGCGAAGGCGAGGACAAGCCGCTCAAATACCCGGACATGTTCCGCGCCGCCGAGCTGCTGATCATCAGCAAGATCGATCTGCTGCCCCACCTCGATTTCGATGTAGACCAAGCCATCCGCTACGCCCGCAGCCTGCGCCCCGAGCTGCCGGTGATCTGCCTGTCGGTCAGAAGCGGCGAAGGCTGCGAGGACTGGCTGCGCTGGCTCGAAGACGGCTGCAGCCGGGCGCATGCCGCCATCCCGATTGAGGGCCCGGCGCCGTGATGCGCGAACGCCTCAGCCTGCGTGGTCTCGTGCAAGGCGTGGGTTTCCGCCCGCATGTGCATCGCCTGGCCAGCGAGCTGGGGCTGAGCGGCTGGGTGCGCAATGATGCCAACGGCGTGACACTCGAAGCGCAGGGCAGCGCCAGCGCCCTGCAAGCCCTGCGCACTCGCCTGCTGCGCGAGGCACCCGTGCACGCGCGCATCGAGGCCTGCGAGTCGGAAGCGCTGGCGCCTACGCCTGACAGCAGCGCTTTCGAGATCCGCCAGAGCGAGGCTGCGTCGTCCGGCCAAGCCGCCATCGGCGCCGACACCTGCACTTGCCCAGCCTGCCTCGCCGAGTTGTTCGAGCCCGGCAATCGCCGCTATCGCTACGCCTTCATCAATTGCACCGACTGCGGCCCGCGCTACAGCATCGCCGAGGCCCTGCCCTGGGACCGCGCGCGCACCAGCATGGCGGGCTTCGCGCTGTGCCCTGACTGCGCCGCCGAATATGAAGCGCCCGCCAAGCGCCGCTTCCACGCCGAACCGAATGCCTGCCCAGTCTGCGGCCCGCAGCTGCACTTGCTCGATGCGCAGGGGCAGGCCGTCGCGGGTGACGCCATCGCGGCAAGCCTCGCCCTGATCCAGCGCGGCGGCATTGTCGCCATCAAGAGCCTGGGCGGCTTCCATCTGGCCTGCGATGCGCGCAATGCGGCAGCCGTGGCGCGCCTGCGCGCACGCAAGCAGCGCGAAGAAAAACCCTTCGCGGTGATGCTGGCGAATGTCGCCTCGCTCGCCACGCTCGCTGAAATCAGCCGCGCTGAACAAGCTGATCTGCAGAGTACGGCGCGACCCATCGTGCTGCTGCGCAAACGCGTAGGCGCCGATGCCCAGCTCACTGGCGTGGCGCCGGATCTGGCCTGGCTGGGCGTGATGCTGCCCGGCACGCCCCTGCACTACCTGCTGTTTCACGACGCCGCTGGACGCCCGCCCGGCAGCGCCTGGCTCGATCAGGCCCAGTCACTCGCGCTGGTGATGACCAGCGCCAATGTGCATGGCGAACCGCTGATCAGCGACAACACCGAAGCGCTGGCGCAGCTTGCGGACATCACCGACGCCTTCCTGATCCACGACCGCGACATCGTGATCCGCTGCGATGACAGCGTGCTGCGCCGCCTGCCCGGCAGCGATCACGCACAATTCATCCGTCGTGCGCGTGGTTACACGCCCGCAGCGATTCCCCTCACGGGTGCAGGCGCAGGCACACGCGCGGGCGCAAACGTCCTCGCAGTCGGCGGCTACTACAAGAACACCTTGTGTTTCACGCGCAGCAGCGGCACGCGCAGTGAAGCCTTTCTCTCGCAGCACATCGGCGATCTCGATCGCGTCGCCAACTGCCGCGCACTCGAAGCCGCCGTCAATCATCTGCAACAGCTGCTGCAAGTGAAACCGCAGGCGATTGCGCACGATCTGCATCCGGATTTTTTCAGCACCCAGCTTGCGCTGCGCCTGGCCGCGCAATGGCAAGTGCCGGCCATCGCCGTGCAACATCATCACGCCCACATCGCGGCCGTGCTCGCCGAGCATCAGCTCGACGAGCCTGTGCTCGGGCTCGCACTCGATGGCGTCGGTCTGGGCAGCGATGGCAGCGCCTGGGGTGGCGAACTGTTGCGGGTCGATGGCGCGCATGTCGAACGCCTCGGCCATCTGCAGCCGATTGCCCTGCCCGGCGGTGACCGCGCCGCGCGCGACCCCTGGCGCATGGGTGCGGCAGCGCTGGCCCAACTCGGCCGGCATGCGGAGATCCGCACACGCTTTGCCGACCAAAGCGGCGCAGCACTGCTGGCGCAGATGCTCGAACGCGGCACGCCGATGACAACCAGCATGGGCCGCTACTTCGACGCTGCAGCGGGCTTGCTGGGCATCCAGCCACAAATGAGTTTCGAGGGACAGGCTGCGATGCGCCTGGAAGGACTCGCCGCAAGCTACGGCACGCTCCAGCTACGCAGTCCGCTGCATGAAATTGAAAATGCCGACGGCCTGCTGCAGCTGAATCTGGCAGCGACGCTCAATGCCCTGCTCGATTCCACGCTGCCCGTGGCGCAGCGCGCGGCGCTGTTCCACGCCGCCCTGATCGAAGCGCTCGCCGAGTGGGCACAAGCCGCCGCAGACGCGAGCGGCATCCGCACGCTCGCCTGCGCTGGCGGCTGCTTTCTCAACGCGATACTTGCCAGCGGCCTGCGCGCAGCCCTCGCCCGGCGCGGCCTGCGCATGCTCGAAGCGCGCCTCGCTCCGTCCAATGACGGTGGCCTGGCGCTGGGACAAGCCTGGGTGGCGCAGCGCGCACTCGCCGACAGTGCCCTTGCAGTACGGCGGCCGGCCACTGCGCGTCAAACCCACCCTGGCCATGACAAGAACAACGAGGAACACAGCCCATGTGCCTAGCCATCCCCGCCCGCGTCATCGCGCTCTTCGGTGAAGACCGCGCACGCATCGACCTCGCTGGCGTGCAGAAGGAGATCTCCATCGCGCTTGTTGAAGATGTGGCCATCGGCGATTACCTGATCGTCCATGTCGGCTATGCCATCGGCAAGATCGACCCTGAGGAAGCGGCCGAGACACTGGCGACTTTCGCAGCAATGCGCGCCACGCACGAAGGGGCGTTGCCGCTGACGCCGCCGCTGGCTTGAAGGTCTGCGCCATGAAATACATCGACGAATTCCGTGATGGTGAGACCGCCCGCAGCATTGCCGCGCTGATTGCCGCCGAAGCACAGCCACAGAAAAGCTACCGCCTGATGGAGTTCTGCGGCGGCCACACGCACGCGATCTCGCGCTACGGCCTGCTCGATCTGCTGCCCGCACAGGTACGCATGATTCACGGTCCTGGCTGTCCGGTCTGCGTGCTGCCCATCGGCCGCATCGACAGCGCCATCGCGCTGGCCAGCACGCACAAGCTGATCCTCTGCACCTATGCCGACACCCTGCGCGTGCCGGCCTCCGGCGGCCTCTCGCTGCTCAAGGCCAAAGCCCGTGGCGCCGATGTGCGCATGGTCTATTCGGCCGACGACGCACTGCGCATCGCAGAGGAAAACCCGTCACGCGAAGTGGTGTTCTTCGCCATCGGTTTCGAGACCACCACGCCGATGACGGCGGCCGTCATCCAGCAAGCCGCGCGGCGTTCACTCAGCAACTTCAGCGTGTTCTGCAACCACGTGCTGACGCCCGCCGCGATGCAGCACATCATGGAGTCCGCAGCAGACCCGGACGCCGTCGCACTCGATGGCTTTGTCGGCCCCGCCCATGTCAGCACCATCATTGGCAGCGCGCCTTACGAAGCCTTCACACAACGCTACAAACGCCCGGTGGTGATCGCCGGTTTCGAGCCGCTGGATGTCTTGCAAGCGGTGTTGATGCTGGTGCGCCAGATCAATGCCGGCCGCTCCGCAGTCGAAAACCAGTTCAGCCGCGCCGTCAGCGCTGCCGGCAATATCAAAGCACAAGCCATCGTTAGCGATGTCTTCGAACTGCGCGAAGCATTCGACTGGCGCGGTCTGGGCGAAGTGCCGCTGAGCGCGCTGACAATACGCTCCGCATACAGCGCTTTTGACGCTGAACAGAAATTTTCGATCGCCTATCGTCAGGTCGCTGACCCCAAGGCTTGCGAATGCGCAGCGATCCTGCGCGGCCACAAGCATCCGGCCGACTGCAAGGTGTTCGGCAGCGCCTGCACGCCCGAGCAGCCCATCGGCGCCTGCATGGTCTCCTCTGAAGGCGCCTGCGCCGCGCATTACACCTATGGGCGGCACAAGGTGATGGCGATTCGCGCTACAGGTGTCGCAGCATGAGCACACCCTTTCCCCGCCCCATCAATTTCCGCGACGGCCGCGTGGACATGAGCCACGGCAGTGGCGGCCGCGCAATGGCGCAGCTGATCCACGAACTCTTCGTCACGCACTTCGACAATGACTACCTGCGCGCGCAGAACGATGGCGCCTGCTTCCCGCTGCCCGCTGGCAGCGGCCGCATGGTGATGGCGACCGACAGCCACGTCGTCTCGCCACTGTTCTTTCCGGGCGGCGATATCGGTTGCCTGGCCGTGCACGGCACCGTCAATGATGTCGCCATGGCAGGTGGCAGGCCGCTTTATCTGTCTGCCGGCTTCATCCTTGAAGAAGGTTTTCCGCTCGCTGATCTCAAGCGCATCGTGATCTCGATGGCCCAGGCAGCGAAAGAGGCCGGTGTGCCGATCATCACCGGCGACACCAAGGTCGTCGAAAAGGGCAAGGGCGATGGCGTGTTCATCAACACGACGGGCATCGGCATCGTGCCGCCAGGCATCGATCTGGCGCCGAGCAAGATCCGCGCGGGCGATGCCATTCTCGTCTCCGGCATGCTCGGTGATCACGGCGTGGCGATCATGTCGCTGCGCGAGAACCTGTCCTTCGACACCGCCATCCAGTCCGACACCGCCGCGCTGCACGACCTGGTCGCCACGATGCTCGCTGCGGTGCCCGAGATCCGGACTTTGCGTGACCCCACGCGCGGCGGCCTCGCCACCGTGCTCAATGAATTCGCGCTCGCTGCGCGCTGCGGCATGCTGATCCGCGAGCCTGTGATCCCGATCCGCCCGGCCGTCAATGCCGCCTGCGAACTATTAGGGCTTGACCCGCTTTACGTCGCCAATGAAGGCAAGCTCGTTGCGATTTGCCCGGCCGAGCGCGCCACCGAACTGCTCGCACTGATGCGCGCTCACCCGCTGGGCGCGGATGCCGCCATCATCGGTGAGGTGATTGAAGACGCCAACCATTTCGTGCAGATGGAAACCGCCTTCGGCGGGCGGCGCATGGTGGACTGGCTCAGCGGCGAGCAGCTGCCACGCATCTGCTGAAGCCCTGATTACTTCGCACCGCCCGCCACCGCGCGGTCGATGATCTGCTCGCCCAGCTGGGTGTTCTTGTCCAGCTCCAGCGCCTGATGCAAGGGCGTTGCCGCACTCGATTGCGCTGCGGCGGGCGGAATCTCGGCCGCCGGCACCACGCTCACGCGATCTCCCGCCACGGCTTGCCGTGTAGCGCCCGCCGGGCAGGCTGCATCGGTATAAGTCACCTCGCTAGCGTGCACGCACTTGTGCAAAACAGTCTTCGCCTCTGCCTGCGCCGCAGACGGTAACGCCAGTTCGCGTTGCAGGCTATTGAACGCCGGCAAGCTCTGCTGCTTGACCGTCGCCAGCAGACGATGACGATGCGGCCAGGCTGCGAGCAGCAGACAAACCAGGACCACCAACAGAATCAGTTTTCGCACAGGGAACTCCGAGAGGCTTCAAGCCGCATGCGGCGTACAAATGCGCTGCCCTCAGAGCTCGGGGCCTTCAATGCGCTTGAACGGTCCGATGCAGGCGTCCAGGGATTCGTTCCTGCACATGATCATCTGATCGCCCGCCGGACTGAAGCGCAGGTAATTGACGGCCGTGTCACCAATTGGCGTGTTGGCGCCCGAACAGTCTGGCTTGCCGTTGTTTTTGACGATGGTGTCAGTGAACGTGTAAAAGCCTTTAGCCGACGGAACGCTCGCTATTTCGTAGCGGCTCTCCGAGCGCTCTTCGCCACTGCTGACCTCACTGGTGCCGTCTGCTTTGAAGAGATAAATCTCGCTGCATTGCAGACTCGGCACCTTAAGCTTCCAGTAGCCGATGATCGGCGGAGCTTTTCGCAACGGGAAGGTGGTGGCACTGGCCGGCATCATGCACAGGGCGATGGCGGTCACAAGACTGATGAACACTGCGGCTGTGCGCTTCACATATGTCTCCTGCTGAAAAGTCCGGCCAATAGCTCTTGGCCAAACCGCAAAGCATACTGCTGGATGCCGTCGGGGTCATCTGCCTGGCGAGCGGACACAAAAAAACCGGGATCAGCCCGGTTTTTTTTGCGGCCTTGCCAGAACTGGCGCTCAGCGCGAGATGCCTTCGGAACCATCACTCTTCATCAGCGCCTTCACTTCGTCGGCGGTGACGAGGTTGAAGTCGCCGTAGATGGTGTTCTTCAGCGTCGCGGCGGCAACCGAGTACTCCAGCGCCGTGGCATCGTCACCCGGGTAGTTGATCAGGCCGTAGATGATGCCGGCGGCGAACGCGTCGCCCACGCCGACGCAGTCCACCACGTGCTCGATGGCATAGGTGCGCGCTGCAGTGAGCTTGCCATCGGCGTAGAGCAAACCGGTGAGGATGTGGTGATTGGCGTCCAGGGTATTGCGCAAGGCCATGAAGGCCTTCTTGCAGTGAGGGGCAGCGGCCTGCACGCCCTCGAAGAAGCGCTGGTGCGCAGCCAGGTCGATGGCCTCATGTGCGCTCTTGACCTTGTAGGGCACGGGCTCGACGCCGAACACCACCTTGTATTCGCTGCCGGTGCCAAACAGCACGTCGCACTTGTCAAGCAGCGGGCGCATCACGTCCTGGGCGCACTTGCCGTATTGCCAGAGGTTCTTGCGGTAGTTCAGATCGCAGGAGACGGTCAGCCCCATTTCCTTGGCGATCTCCACCGCCTGCAAGGTGGTATCAGCAATGCCTTGCGAGAGGCCGGGGCCGATGCCGGACCAGTGGAACCAGGTCGCGCCAGCGAAGATCTTGCGCCAGTCGATCATCTCCGGCGTGAGTGTGGCAAACGAGGAATTGGCGCGGTCATAGACCACCTTGGAGACGCGCTGCGCCGCCGGATTCTCGTAGTAGTAGAGGCCCAGACGCTCGCCGCCATAAACGATGTTGTCGGTCTTGATGCCGTGCGAGCGCAGCTCCATGAGGCAGGCTTCGGCGATATCGTTCTTCGGGAAGCGGGTGACGAATTCGCTGTTCAGCCCCATGTGCGCGAGCGACACCGCACAGTTGGTTTCGCTGCCGCCAAAAGTCGCAGAAAAGGAATTGGTCTGCGACAGCTTGAGGTAGCCGGGCGGCGTGAGCCGCAGGAGAACTTCGCCGAAATTTACGATTCTGTGTGCCATGTGTTTACCTGCCTGAGGGCATGTTGATGTGGCGGACCAGAGCTGGCCCGCCGCGGGTCCTGCGCCAGCACCTGTGCTGCCTAACGGCGCGGCAGATGCTCGCTGGGATTGATATAGGCAAAGGGCAGGCCGACGAACACCACGCCGCCGACGATATTGCCCAGGGTGGAATAGATCAGGTTGTGGATCGCATCTGCCACGCTGATGCTGCCGTGCCCCAGGATCGACATCGAGAAAGTGCCCATGTTCGCAATCGAGTGCTCGAAGCCCAGGTAGAGGAAGATGAAGACGATCAGCACCAACACGGCGATCTTGGCGATGTCTTCCTTGCAGCGCAGGGCCACGCGCACGGCGAGACAGACGATCCAGTTGGCAAGAATGCCCTTGAAGAAGATCACCGAGCCCGCTTGGTGCACCTTGTGTTCCGCACCGGTGTAGAGCGCATGGTCGGCCGGCAAGGCATCGAGCACGCCAGCGCCGTAGAGCAGGCCGGCGACGACCAGGGCGCCAGCAAAATTCCCCAAGTAACAGGCCACCCACAGCAGCACCGACTGGCTCCAGCTGGTGCGCCCCTCGGCAGAGGAGACGGCCAAGTACATATTGTTGCTGGTGAACAGCTCGGCATTGGTGAACACGATGATGGTCAGACCGACGCCGAAGAAAGCGGAGGCGATGACCTTGCCGACGCTCACATCGTGAAGGTTGTAGCTCAGCGACCAGAACACGAAGAGCACGATGGATAGCTGCATGCCCGCGAGCACCGAGCGCGTGAGGTAACGGCCGGGATCATGGTGCAGCAGAGACAACTTGCGAACGCCGCTCTCTGCAGCTTTTTCGACGTAATCACGATCAATCATCCCAGGAACTCCTTATTGTTGTTATGCATTCAAGCACGAAAGCACTTGCAAAGGCCGCCCCCGCCGCCTGGAGCGGACAGGAAACGATCAAGCGCCCCGCCATATTGCAGAAAGCCCCTGCCCTGCAGACTTAAGGCGAGTCAACACGGCGCGCCTCGGCGATTCAGTTGTTTTTATCGATCCATAAAAAAATGCATAAAAGTGCGCCTGGCGTGACTCAGGGTTGACCCCGGCCAACTGCGCGCGCGCAAGCTGGGGGTGTAATGCCTGCCGAAAGTCTGCAGTTTGCCTGTCGGGCTGCAGCGAAAGGGAGGATGCCCGGGTGATGAACCGTTTCGTGATTGCAGAACCTGCTCAATGCATAGGCTGCAATACCTGCATGGCGGCCTGTTCGGTGGTGCACCGGCAAGCAGGCCTGCAGAGTCTGCCCCGCTTGACCGTCATGCGCGACGCGGGCCGCACGGCACCGATGCTCTGCCGCCAATGCGACGACGCACCCTGTGCGCGTGTCTGTCCGGTCGCCGCCATCAAGCAAGGCAAAGATGCCATCGAGCTCAACGAGACCCTGTGCATCGGCTGCAAGCTCTGTGCAATCGCCTGCCCCTTCGGCGCCATCACCATGGGCGGCACGCCCTGCAGTGGAGTGTTGCCCGTCTCCAACCAGTACATCTCGCCGGCCATGCTCCACACGGGTGCGCCGGGCGAAGCCAGCAGTGACAGCCAGACCACCCTCGACTCGATTCTCGCCAGCAGCCCCGGCGTGAAAAGCGTGGCCGTGAAATGCGATCTCTGCGCCAGCCGCCCGAGCGGGCCGGAATGTCTGCGCGTCTGCCCGACCCACGCGCTCTACCTGGTCGACCACAAAACACTCGATACGCATAGCGAGGCCAAGCGCGAACTGGCCGCCGCAGCGCTGGCCGCACCGATGGGCTTCATGGACACACAGGAGCCCGGCGCATGAGCGGCACACCCTTGTTCTTCCTGCTGCTCTCGGTGCTGCTCTATCTGGGCGGCGCGGTAGCATCCCTGCTGCTTGCCCGCCACGAGAGTCTGGCGATCCGCTGCTCGGGCCTCGCCGGCATGCTCGGCGCGCTGGCCGGGCTGGCGGCTGCGATCCCGGTCCTGCATGGCGCCGGCACCCAGCTCTACGCGGTGGCGGGGCCGTTCAGCTTCGCGCATTTCGTGGTGCGGCTGGACCCGCTGGCGGCGCTGATGCTGCTGGCCATCTCGCTGCTGATGTTCGCCAGCGCGCTCTACTCGCTGGCCTATGTGCGCGAATACGCCGGGCGCGGCGCCTGGGCGATGGGCTTCTTCCTCAACAGCTTCGTGGCGGCAATGGTGGCCCTGGTGGTGGCCGACAATGCCTTCTACTTCCTGATCTTCTTCGAGCTGATGTCGCTCGCTTCGTATTTCCTCGTCATTTCTGACCAGGACCCGGAAGCGGTGAGCGCCGGCTTCCTCTACTTCCTGATTGCGCACGCCGGCTCGGTGCTGATCATGGTGGCCTTCTTCATCCTCTACAGCCATAGCGGCAGCCTGGATTTCGACAGCTTCCGCAGCGCCCATCTGAGCGCACCACTCGCCTCTCTGGTATTCCTGCTGGCCTTCTTCGGCTTCGGCGCCAAGGCCGGCATGGTGCCACTGCACAGCTGGCTGCCGCGCGCCCACCCGGCCGCGCCCTCGCACGCCTCGGCGCTGATGTCGGGGGTGATGGTGAAGATCGGCGTATTCGGCATCATCAAGGTCGGCGTCGACCTGCTCGGCGCGCACCTCGCCTGGTGGGGGCTGATCGTGCTGGGCTTCGGCGCCGTCTCTGCCGTGCTCGGCGTGCTCTACGCGCTGGCCGAGCACGACATCAAACGTCTGCTCGCCTACCACACGGTGGAGAATGTCGGCATCATCCTGATGGGCGTCGGCACCGGCATGATCGCCCTGGCCGGCGGGCACACCGAACTGGCGGGCCTGGCCTTGCTGGCGGCGCTCTACCACACGCTCAATCATGCGGTGTTCAAGGGGCTGCTGTTCCTCGGCGCAGGCGCCATCATCTTCCGCACCCACAGCCGTGACATGGAGCAGATGGGAGGGCTGGCGCGCCGCATGCCGCTCACCGCGACCTGCTTCCTGATCGGCGCGATGGCCATCTCGGCGCTACCGCCGCTCAATGGCTTCGTCAGCGAATGGTTCACCTACCAGGCGCTGTTCTCGCTGAGTCAAGGCGCAGATCTGGCCAGCCGCATCGCCGGGCCGATTGCCATCGTCATGCTGGCGCTGACCGGTGCGCTGGCCGCCATGTGCTTCGTCAAGGCGTACGGCATCAGCTTCTCTGGCGAAGCGCGCAGCAGCGGCGCCGAACACGCACAGGAAGTGCCGCTGAGCATGCGTGCCGGCATGCTCTTGCTGGCCCTCGCCAGCATCCTGCTCGGGCTCGGCGCGCCGCTGCTGGCGCCGCAACTGGCTGCCGTAGCCACCTCGCTGAGCGGAGGAGCGGCGATCAGTGTCGCGCAGGGCAGCCTGGTCTTCCCCAGTCAGGCACAGACCACCACGCTGTCCACGCCCTTGCTGGCGATCCTGCTGATCGCCATTCCGCTGCTGCCGCTGCTGATTCTCGGTGCGCTCAAGGGCGGCCGCCTGCCGCGTCGCCAGCGTGGCGAATCCTGGGCCTGCGGTTATGGTCAGGAAGCCATCATGAGTGTCTCGGCACACAATTTCGTCGGTCCCTTGCACGAGATGTTCGCCCCGCTCTACCACCTGCGCGAACACCTCGATCCCTCAGCGCGCCTGCGCCGCAGCCTGGACTGGCTGATTGCCGCCAGCACACGCCTCGAACCGCTGTGGGACATCCATGTCGTCAGCCGTGTGGCCAGCCTGGTGACGCGTAGCGGCCAGTTGCTGCAAGGCCTGCAGGGCGGCGATTTCCGCATCTATTGCCTCTACGTGCTCGTCACCCTGGTGATCTTGCTGGTACTGGTGGTTTAGGAGCCAAGGATGCCAAGCATTGCCATGATTTTCCTCGCCTTCCTGCAAGCCCTGCTGCTGCTCGCGCTGGCGCCGCTGATGACCGGTCTGTCGCGCATGATCCGCGCCCGCATGCATTCGCGACGCGGCCCCGGCGTGCTGCAGGACTATCGCGACATCGCCAAGCTGCTCAAGCGCCAGGACGTGGCGCCCGCCGCATCCGGCCCGGTGTTCCGCTTCACGCCCTACATCGTGCTCAGCGCCATGCTGCTGCTGGCGATGGCCCTGCCGGTGCTGAGCCCGCATTCCCTGCTCGGCCCGGTGGCGGACCTGATCACCTTTGTCTACGTCTTCGCCCTGGCGCGTTTCTTCTTCGCCCTCTCCGGCATCGACAGCGGCAGCGCTTTCGCCGGCATCGGCGCCAGCCGCGAGCTGATGATGGGCGTACTGGTCGAACCGACGATGATTCTGTCATTGCTGGTCGTCGCACTGATCGAGGGCACGACCAATCTGGGCAGCATCAGCACGGCCATGGCCGGCGGCCAGCTGCAATCGCCGGTCGCCCTCAGCCTGGCGATGCTGGCCTTCGCCTTCACGGTGTTCATCGAGATGGGCAAGCTGCCCTTCGACATGGCCGAAGCCGAACAAGAACTGCAGGAAGGCCCGCTGACCGAGTATTCCGGTTCGGCGCTGGCCGTGCTCAAGCTGGGGCTGGCGCTGAAAAAAATGGTGCTGGTGCTGTTCCTGCTCGGCGTCTTCCTGCCCTTCGGCAATGCCGGCAGCGACAGCCTGGCGAGCCTGCTCGGCTCGACGCTGGCGGTCGCACTCAAGGTGCTGCTGATCTTCCTGCTGTTCGGCCTGATCGAGAACAGCATGGCGCGCGGCCGCTACATGCTCAGCTCGCGCGTGACCTGGATCGGCTTCGGCGTCGCCGTGCTCGCCTTCGTCTTTTATCTGACTGGTCTCTGACACCATGCAGAACATTGCACTCTGGACCATCCTTCTGCCCCTGGCGGGCGCCGCGCTGAGCCTGCTGGTCGCGCAGCGTCATGCCAAGTGGGTCGCCCTGCTGTTTTCTGCGCTGGCCACCGTCAGCGTAATCGGTCTGGCTTGCGACTTCAATGCCGCCGGCCGCGTGGCGATAAATTACAGCCTGCTGAGCGTCGGCAGCACCCAGCTGATCGGCCTGACGATAGACCGCCTCAGCGTGCTGGTGGCGCTCGCCGTGGTCTCGCTGGGCCTGCTGGTGGTGCTCTATTCGACGGCCTATCTGAGCCTGGGCAACAAGGAGCATCCGCACGAGGGCCGGCCGCGCTACTACGCCTTCCTCTCGCTGTTCATCGCCGCCATGGCGGGCCTCGTGCTCTCGTCAACCATGCTCGGCCAGTTGGTCTTCTTCGAGATCACCGGCGCCTGTTCCTGGGGCCTGATCGGCTATTACGAAAAACCCAAGGCGCAGTACGGCGCGATCAAGGCCTTGCTGATCACGCATCTGGCGTCGATCGGTCTCTACATCGCCGCCGCGCTTCTGTTCAGCCACACCGGCAGCTTCGCGCTGAGCGGACTGGCCAGTCTTGGCGAAGGCGCCAAGCTGGCGATCTTCCTCGGCATCCTGGTTGCCGCCTGGGGCAAGTCGGCCCAGCTGCCGCTGCACGCCTGGCTGCCCGATGCGATGGAAGCGCCAACACCGGTGAGTGCCTATCTGCACGCGGCCTCGATGGTCAAGGTCGGCGTCTACATCTATGCCCGCGCCATCTACTCGGCTGGCCAGGTGCCGCAGCTGATCGGCTGGATCGGCGTGATCATGGCGGTGATCACCATGATCTACAGCTTCCTGCTCTACCTGCCACAGCGCGACATGAAGCGCCTGCTCGCCTACTCGACGATCTCGCAGCTGTCCTTGATCTTCATGGCGCTGTCGCTGTCGATCTTCGGCTCGCAACTGGCCTTCAACGGTGGCATCGCACACATCTTCAACCACGCGTATGCCAAGAGCCTGTTCTTCCTGGTTGCCGGCGCACTCTCCTACACCTGCGGCACGCGCCAGCTGCCGGCGCTGCGCGGTCTGCTGCGTCACCTGCCACTGCTCGGCGTGAGCTTCTGTGTGGCGGCACTGGCGATTACCGGTGTGCCGCCCTTCAACGGCTTCTTCAGCAAATTCCCGATCTTCACGGCAGGCTTCCAGCTCGGCCGCGAACACCTCCTGCTACTGCCCTGTGTGGTGCTGGCGCTGATCGAATCGGTGGCGAGCTTCGCCTGGTTCCTCAAGTGGTTCGGCGCGACCACGCCGGGTGAATCCTCGGAGGCCGTCGTCAACGCTTCGCCGATTCCGCTGGCGATCAAGATCAGCCTGGTCGTGCTGATCATCATGTGCGTGGCATCGAGCTTCATCGCCGCCAGCTGGCTCAACTGAGGACGATAGCCATGAACGGAACCACCATCGTCAATAATCTCGCCGGCCTGCTGATCATCACCTCGCTGCTGCTCATCGCGGCGCGCAGCATCGCCCGCTCGGCCAAACTGTATGCCCTGCAATCGCTGGTGCTGGTCGCCCTGTTCGTCGCCCTGGCGGCGCACTTCGAGGCGCAGGAACTCTACCTGTGGGCGGCCTCGGCCTTCATCACCAAGGTGGTGCTGGTACCGGTGATCCTGCTCAAACTGCTCGGCGCCGTGCATAACGATGAGGACTTGCCCGGCTTGCTCTCGCCGGCCTGGCTGGTGCTGCTGGCGGCGGCCATCGTCGGCCTCTCCTGCTACGCCGTATCCGCCGTGAAGATTGCCGTACTGGCCGATCTCAAGCCGGCGCTGGGCGTCTCGCTCGGCCACTTCCTGCTCGGTCTGCTGTGCATTCTCAGCCAGCGCAACATCATCAAGCAGATCTTCGGCTACTGCCTGATGGAGAACGGCGCCCACCTGACGCTCGCCCTGCTGGCCTGGCGCGCGCCCGAGCTGGTCGAGATCGGCATCGCCACCGACGCCATCTTCGCCGTGCTGATCATGGCCCTGCTGGTCCGCAAGATCCACCGCACGCTGCACACGCTTGACGTGCGGCAACTCACGGCCTTGAAGGGCTGACACCATGCAGTCAATGAATCTTCTCGATACCCTGCTGTGTCTGCCGCTGATCACTGCGCTGCTGGCGTTTGCCACTGGCGCTGCGGGCAAGGCCGCACGCCCGCTGGCAACTCTGGTGCACAGCCTGGGCATCAGCTTGCTGCTGGTGCTCAGTTTCAGCGCGGCCGCTCTGGTACTCAAGGGTGAGGTGCTGAGCAGCCTGCATGACTGGTGCCGGGTCGACTCGCTCGGCGCCATCTTTCTCGCCTTGATCGGTCTGCTCGGCTTCATCACCGGGCTGTACTCGATTGGCTACATGGGCCGCGAGCAGCGCGAGGGGCACATCAGCCTGGCTCAGCTGTGCCGCTATTACGGCATCTTCAATCTCTTCGTGTTCACCATGTTGCTGGCGGTCACCGCCAACAACATCATCATGATGTGGGTAGCCATCGAGGCGACCACGCTGGGCTCGGTCTTCCTGGTCGGCTTTTATGGCAAGCCCGGTTCGCTGGAGGCGGCCTGGAAGTACATCATCATCTGCACCGTCGGTGTCGCCTTCGGCCTCTACGGCGTGGTGCTGGTCTATGCCAACGCCGCCAATGCACTGCCGCAAGCGGGTGATGCGATCTACTGGACGGTGCTGCTGCAGCATGCCGAGCTGCTCGACCCGACGCTCAGCAAGCTGGCCTTCGTCTTCGTGCTGATCGGCTTCGGCACCAAGGCTGGCTTGTTCCCGATGCACGCCTGGCTGCCGGATGCGCACAGCGAAGCACCAAGCCCGATCAGCGCCCTGCTCTCGGCGGTCTTGCTCAATTGCGCGATGCTCGTAGTGCTGCGCTTTGCGATGCTGCTCAGCAAGAGCGTCGGCCCGGCCTTTCCGCAAACCCTGCTGATCGTCTTCGGTCTGCTCTCGGTGGCGGTTGCCGCGTTCTTCATCGTCGTCCAGCGCGACATCAAGCGCCTGCTGGCCTACTCCAGCGTCGAGAACATGGGCTTGATCGCGCTTGCCTTCGGCATTGGCGGACCGCTTGGCGTGCTCGCCGGCCTGCTGCACACCATCAATCACAGTCTCGCCAAGGCGCTGCTGTTCTGCTGCTCGGGCAATGTGCTGCTCAAATACGGCTCGCCACACATGGACAAGGTGCGCGGGCTGCTCAAGGCGGCTCCGCTGACCGGCACCCTGCTGGCCGCCGGCGCGCTGGCCATCGGCGGCGTGCCGCCATTCAACCTGTTCGTCAGCGAGTTCATGATCGTCAGCGCTGGCCTGAGCCTCGGTCACGGCGTGCTGATCGTGGTGCTGCTGTTACTGCTGACCATCGTCCTCGCCGGCCTCGTGCGCATGATCTCGGGCACCGTCTTCGGCGCCGCACCGGCCGAGATTGCCAAAGGCGAAGCGGGCGCACTCACCGTATTGCCCATCGTGCTGCTGATGGCGCTGATGCTGATGATGGGCATCCGCACGCCAGATCCGGTCATGCGGCTGCTGCAAAGCGCCAGCATGGTGGTGCTCGACACCAAGCCATCGCCCACTCAGGCTGCACAGCTTGAACCGGCTGTCGCCACCAGCGCCGTCACGGACGCCGCCTCCATACGTGCAGACGCTGCAGGAAAGCCATGAACATGTCCGCCACACGCGAAGCCAAGACCGGCCAGAATTACCTGCTCGCGCTGCGCGAGCAATTCCCGCACGCGGTGCTCGACGAAGCCTGGCAGACGGCAGACCAGGTCACCATCACGGTCAAGCCGGACAGCTTGCCGGACGTCGTCGCCTGGCTCTACTACGAGCAAGGCGGCTGGTTGTCGGTGCTGTTCGGCAATGACGAGCGCAGCCTCAACGGCAACTTCGCGGTGTATTACGTGCTGTCGATGGAAGGCGTGATCAAGAGCTGGATCGTGGTCAAGGTACTGGTCGATCCGCTGCGCCAGGAATATCCATCCGTCACACCCAAGGTGCCCGCTGCAGTCTGGGGCGAACGTGAAGTCCGCGACATGTACGGTCTGCGTGCGGTCGGCCTGCCGGACGAGCGCCGCCTGGTGCTGCCCGATGACTGGCCCGAGGATCTGCATCCGCTGCGCAAGGACACCATGGGCTACAACCAGCGCCCGGCACCAACGGCGGACACCGAGACGTACCAGTTCGTGAATGAAGGCGGCGAGAGCCGCGTAGTACCGCTGGGCCCCTTGCACATCACCTCGGACGAGCCGGGGCATTTCCGCCTCTTCGTCGACGGCGAGGACATCGTCGATGCCGATTACCGCATGTTCTACGTGCATCGCGGCATGGAAAAGCTCGCCGAGACGCGCATGGACTACGACCAGGTCGCCTTCCTCGCCGACCGCGTCTGCGGCATCTGCGGCTTCACCCATAGCGTGGCCTACGCGACCTCGGTCGAGAATGCACTCGGCATCGTCGTACCGCCGCGCGCGCAGGCGATCCGCACCATCTTCCTCGAAGTCGAGCGCCTGCACAGCCACCTGCTCAACCTCGGTCTGGCCAGTCACTTCGTCGGCTTCGACACCGGCTTCATGCAGTTCTTCCGCGTCCGCGAAAAAGCCATGACCATGGCCGAGCTGCTGACCGGCGCGCGCAAAACCTATGGCATGAACCTGATCGGTGGCGTACGTCGCGACATCCTCAAAGATGAACGCCGCAAGACCCTCAAGCTGATCGCCGAGCTGCGCGCCGAAATCACGCCGCTGGTCGACATGCTGCTGGCCACGCCGAACTTCAAGCAGCGCACGCAGGGCATCGGCCGCCTCGATCCCAAGGTCGCCCGCGACTTCAGCCCGGCCGGTCCGCTGGTGCGCGCCAGCGGCTTCGCCCGCGACATTCGCCACGACCATCCCTACGTCGGCTATGCCGAACCGGCACTCAGCAACCTGCCCTTCAGCCTGCACAGCGAAGAGAGCTGCGATGTGCTGGCGCGCGTGCTGATCCGGGTGCGAGAGTTCTACGACTCGCTGGCGATGATCGAATACAGCCTTGATAACCTGCCTGAAGGGCCGATCCTCATCGAGGGCTTCAGCTACACCCCGCACGCCTTTGCGCTGGGCTTTGCCGAAGCGCCGCGCGGCGAAGACATCCACTGGAGCATGCTCGGCGACAACCAGAAGCTCTACCGCTGGCGCTGCCGCGCCCCCACCTATGCCAACTGGCCGCCCCTGCGTTACATGCTGCGCGGCAATACGGTGTCTGACGCGCCGCTGATCGTCGCCAGCATCGACCCCTGTTACTCCTGCACTGACCGCGTGACCCTGGTCGATGTGAACAAGGGCAAATCCACCACCGTCCCGTACAAGGAAATTGAACGGTACGGCCGCGAACGCACTGATTCACCCCTGCGTCGCCGCTGA
Source organism: Uliginosibacterium sediminicola (assembly GCF_039631295.1). Lineage (NCBI taxonomy): Bacteria > Pseudomonadati > Pseudomonadota > Betaproteobacteria > Rhodocyclales > Zoogloeaceae > Uliginosibacterium > Uliginosibacterium sediminicola. The sequence goes on from NZ_JBDIVE010000002.1 coordinate 226,542, forward strand.
AGCAAGGGAGCGCGCATGTTCAAACTACTGAAGATCATTTCCAAAGCAGGCGAGGCGACGGAGAAATATCCCTTCGCGCCCTACCCTGTCAGCCCGGGTTTCCGTGGCAAGCCCGAACTCATCGCCGAGCAGTGCATTGCCTGCGCCGCATGCGTCGTCGCCTGCCCGCCGAATGCATTGAGCATGCACACCGACACTGCAGCCGGCACGCGCACCTGGGCGCTGAATTTGGGACGCTGCATTTTTTGCGCACGCTGTGAGGAAGTCTGCCCGACGCAGGCGATCAGTCTGTCGCCCGATTTCGAGCTGGCCGTCGGCAGCAAGGCGGATCTGCTGCAGCAAGCGAGCTTCAGCCTCAGCCACTGTGTGCGTTGCGATACTGCATTCGCGCCAAGCAAGGAAATCGACTACGCCCTGGCTCTGCTGCAACAAGGCGGCCTGCCGGAGAGCCAGCTGGCTGCCGCGCGTGCCGAGCTGAGCACCTGCCCGGAATGCAAGCGCAAGCTGGCGCTGGCCGCCCTCGAACCCGCGCAGCACCTGCGCGCACAGACAGGAGCACGCGCATGAACGGCCCCTTGCCCTCGACCATGAACTTCGCACCACGCGATGCGGACGGCATGCCGGTGCCAATCACTGAAAGCGAACACAGCGCACAGCTCAAACGCAGCCTGCTCAAGGACATCCAGCGCTCGGCCTATGTCTATCGCGTCGACTGCGGCGGCTGCAATGGCTGCGAGATCGAAATCTTCGCTGCCATCACACCGATCTTCGATGCCGAGCGCTTCGGCATCAAGGTCGTCGCCTCGCCACGCCACGCCGACATCCTGCTGTTTACCGGTGCAGTCACGCGCGCGATGCGCATGCCGGCGATCCGCGCCTATCACGCCGCGCCGGACCCGAAGATCGTCGTCTCCTACGGCGCCTGTGGTTGCAGCGGCGGCATCTTCCACGACCTCTATTGCGTATGGGGCGGCACCGACAAGATCGTACCGGTCGATGTCTATATTCCAGGCTGCCCGCCGACGCCGGCGGCGACCATCCATGGTTTTGCCGTTGCGCTGGGTCTGCTGGATCAGAAGCTCAAGGCCTCGCATCACCAGCAGGCCGAGAACGAGCAGGCCACGCTGCCGCACAAAGCCGTCGCCCTGGACATCCGCGTGCTCATCGAGAGCGAGGCGCGGCGCATGGCGGGCTATCGCCACGGCACACTGATCGCCGACAGCTTCATGGCGCTGATGGCAGAAAGCAGTGATGTGCGCGACTTTGACGCGCGCGTCGTACAACATCTGCGGCAAGAGGAAGACCCGCGCCTCGCCGAGATCTTCAAACGCCTGCAAAGCGTCTGCGAGACGCCCGGAGTACGCACATGAGCACCGCGCTTGCTGCGGGAACAGGGGCACCGCGCGTCATCTTCTACCAGCTCGGACAGAAGTTCCTCGACCGTCAGGAAGACATGCCGGGTGAGGCCAAACAGGTCGTCTACTATTCACTGGCCATCGGCCATCACATTGGTGTGATTGACTGCCTGCAGCCAATCATCCGCTGCACGCTCGCCGAATACGAGGCCTGGATCAGCTTGCTCGATGCAGGTGCTGCACGCAGCAAGCTCGAAGGCCTGAGCAAGTGGGGCGAAATCAACATCGACATCAGCCACACCCAGCTGCTGGCCAAAGCCATCGATGCCGCCAGGCCCGCCTTCGACGCACAGCAGGCGCAATGGGCCGGCACCCTGATGAATGCGCTGCAAGCCATCGAACAAGAGCCGGCGATCTATCTCATCGCGCGACGCCGGGACTGAAGCCATGCCGAATGTCATCCTCACCGTCGGCAACAGCATGATGGGCGACGATGGTGCCGGCCCACTGCTGGCCGAGTTGCTGAATCAGCAAGCACTACCGGGATGGGTGGTCATCGACGGTGGCTCGACGCCCGAAAACGTCGCGCATGAAGTCGAGGCACTCAAGCCGCCGCGTGTGTTGATCGTCGACGCGGCCGAGATCGGCCTGACTGCGGGCGAAATACGCCTCATCGACGATCAGCAGATCGCCGAGCTCTTCATCATTACCACCCATAACCTGCCGCTGAGCTTTCTGATTGAGGGCTTGCGCGCAAGCATCCCCGAGATCTTGTTTCTCGGCATACAGACAGAAATCGTCGCTTTCGGATGCCCGATGAGTGACGCAGTTCGCCATGCGGTTCACACGCTGCATGCGCAATTACTCGCCGGCCAGGACCCGGCAGACTTTGAAACTTTACAGGGAGCAGAACAATGACAATCTGGGGCACTCATGTCTTTGCCAAACCATTGGGGCGCTGCGTGGACCTGCTGCGTGCGCAGCAAACGCCGGCCAGCATGCCCGCATTGAATAACCTGATCCGCACACTGGACGAGTACCTGCAGGCCACCGACATCGCGGCCCGTGACGTTTTCCGCAAAGCCATCGGTCGGCCGACCGACGGCGGCATTGCGCTCACCCACCCGGAAGCAGATCAGCGCCCGGCGCTGTTGAGCGATGCAGACATCAAGGCTATCTACCTCGCCAGCTGTGCCGCCGAAATGCCCGCCGAACAACAACAGGCCCTGCTCAGCTTTGCACGCGCCATCGAAGCACAGAGCCGCATTCAGAGCAGCTCGGGCGCCTGAGCTGCAAGGCAGCGCGCGCTGCGCTGCTGGAAGTTTGACACTCACCCCAAGGCTGACAGCTTTGTCAGCCTTTTTCTTACTCGTGCACTCGATCCAGCTCACAGCGCACGCTAGATTTCAGCGCGATGTCATTGTCACAACTTAACGCCACTTACATCTACATACAATTCCCGACAAAAAGCACACGCTCAGCAACCTAGTATGCAGAGGATCTACAACATCCAAGGTTACTCATGAGCATGCTCAGCATTCTGCACGCCATCTCCTGGCGAGCGCCGCGCCCTGCGCCGCGCCGCGAGGCCATAAGGCAGCAGACCGCTCAACCGGGACGCAGGACCACCGCAGATGGCGAGCCGGCCCTGAAAATCGGCTTGCTGATCGACTCCCTGATCGGCGGCGGCGCCGAGCGCATCGTGCTGAATCTGGCGCAGACCTTCCAGGCAATGGGCCATGAGGTCCATGTGATCCTGGTTCGTGATCAGGTCGAACACCAGGTGCCCGCCAGCATCAAGCGTCACGCCCTGTCACAGGACGGCAAGCTTTGCAGCAATCGCGTCCTCAACAAGCTGATGCTGGCCTGGGCGCTCAAACGCACGGTCGCGCGAATCGAATCGAATGGCCAGGCCTTCGACTTTTTCATCTCCAACGCGGAAGATGCTGATCGCATTTCACGCATCGCAGGCCTGGAGAATGTCTACATCCGCTACCGCAATTCCATGCTGGGCTATCTCAATAACAAGCTTGGCAGCAAGACCGGGATCAAGCGCCTGATCCGCAATCTGCGCTGGCGCATGCGCTTTCGCACCATCTACTCAGGCCGCGACATCATCACCGTGGCGGACGCCCTGCAACGCGAAATGGTGGACGAGATCGGCGTACGCCCCAAGTCCATCGTAACCATCTACAACCCCTTCGATTTCGCGCGCATCCGCCAGCAAGGCGAGCTTGGCGGACGGCCGCTGGATGAGCCCTACATCGTGTATGTCGCGAAGATCGAGCAGCGCAAGCGGCAGGACGTGCTGCTGCGCGCCTACGCCGCCAGCCGCAGTCGCCACAGCCACAAGCTGGTGCTGCTCGGCGGCACTTACACGCAATCGGACCGCAACTGGCAAACGCGCATCGAGGGTCTGATTGTCGAACTGGGCTTGCAGGAGCGGGTCATCCTCGCTGGCTTTCACACCAACCCATACCCCTGGATCAAGCACGCGGCGCTGTTTGCCATGTCCTCCGACAACGAGGGCCTGCCCACGGTGCTGATCGAATCGCTGATCCTCGGCACGCCCGTGGTCAGCACGGATTGCCCGACCGGGCCGCGCGAAATCCTCAATGGCCCGCTGACGTCCTTCCTGAGCCCTTGTGGTGACGATGCCGCCCTTGCGCACAACATCGACCGCGTGATTGAAGGCTCTTACCCGGCCATCACGTCACGCCAGCTGCTGCGCTTTCAGGCCACCTACTCAGCAGGCCGTTATCTGGAACATTGCGCGCCGATTCATCACTGAATTCAGGCCGCCTCGGCCTCGCACAGAAAGAGGTTGGGCGCCCCGCGCGCAAAACCTTGCTCGCCCACCAGCACATCAAGCGCGAGGCTGGCCAGATCATCGGCGGCCGGTTCAACGGCAATGTCCTTGGTCTGCATGAAGGTCTTGATATAGCCCTGGCAGCAATCGCAAGTCTCGGCCTGTACTGCGGCATGCGCGCCCTCCAGCGCCAGGTACTGCACCACTTCACCCTGCGTGCACAAGGTGCAGCGCGCGCGGACCGCGTTCCAGCGCGTCGCACAAAGGCTGCATTCCAGATAGCGCAGGCCGGCCTTGCCCTCGCCCGCCATGATGATGCTGCCCAGCGCGGCGCTGCCGCAGCATGGGCAGGCCTCATGCGCTTCGCTCTGTGCCGGCTGTGGCTGCTGCACACGCAGCCGTGCGGCCTGCGCCCACAAGACCTGCATGGCGGCAACGATCAGGAAATGACTGCGCTCCGCAGCAGCCAGTAACTGGCTGCCAGCGGCCATCTGCACGACGCTGCGCGCCTGATCGAGCACAAGGGATTCATCAAGCGCAACAGCAAATCCATCCATGCCATACGCATTGGCATTGAACAGCTGGCGTAGCTGCTCGACCGCAGCAGGTGCGGCGGCCAGCAGATCGGTCTGCGTGGACACTGCCAGTATCGCAGGCGTCGCAGCGAGGCTTTGTTGTGCCTCGGACAAGGCGGCCAACCAGTTCAGCCAAAGGCCCTGGCTGTGCTGTGCGGCCAGGCTGCGAAAACGCGCCGCACGACGCGCAAAGACATCGACGGCAGGTGCCAACAGCAAGGTCGGCGACACCGCCGTGGGCAAGGATTGCGGAGGCAGCATGGTGGTGTGAGGTGCTTGGGGAAAGATGTGTCGAAGCCGGGCATTGTGCAGTCAAGCACACGGCCCGGCGGTGCTACAGCGCTCCGGCGCAGGCTACTTGCCGGTCACCTGACGATACCAGGCGCGGTGATGCTGCTTGGCCCAGGCACGCGTGACCGTGCCGTACCACATGGCGCGCACGGTGCCCTTCACCCAGATCGCGGCATAGACGTGCACCATGATGAAGGCGATCATCACCGCCGCCACTGCGCTGTGCACGACCGCCCCCAGGCGCACGAGGTTGATGTCAAAGCCAAAATAGGCGCGCCAGATCAGAAAGCCCGACAGGGTCATCAGCGTCATGCAGACACCCAGCGACCAGAACAGGGCTTTCTGTCCGCCGTTGTACTTGCCCTGCTCCGGCATGTTGTGGTCGTCGCCGGTCACCATCTCGTTGGCGCGCTTGAGCCACTCCACATCCACCTTGCTCATCCGGTTGATTTTCCAGAAGCGCGCAAAAATGATGAAGAAGGCAATCGCCATCAAGACCCCGATGAAGGGGTGCAGGATGCGCGCCCACACCGCCCCGCCGAACAGCATCGTCAGCGGGAAAAAGGCCGGATGGAAAAAGGCCAGGCCGGAGAGTGCCAGCAGGATGAAGCAGATGCCGATCACCCAATGATTGGCCCGCTCGGACGCGGTATAGCGTTTGAGGTCTTTCGGATCGCGGATCATTACGCTTCCTCCTTCTTGCCCTTGGCCTTCTCAAGTGCATCTTCGTTTTCGATCTCGTCTTCGATCTCCTTCGAGACCTCGTTCGGACCCGCCATCACGTAGTGGAACAAACTCCCCAGCGCAACGCCGGCCAGCGCCAAGGTCGCCAGCGGCTTGGCAAAGCCCTTCCACAGCGAGACCAGCGGACTGATGCTCGGGTTGTCCGGCAAGCCAGCGTAGAGATTGGGCTTGTCCGCGTGATGCAGCACATACATCACATGCGTGCCGCCCACGCCTTGCGGGTCGTAAAGCCCCGCATTGTCGTAACCACGCTTCTTGAGCTGCGCCACGCGCTCGGCGGCGACTTCCTTCATGTCTTCCTTGCTACCGAACTGGATCGCGCCGGTCGGGCAAGTCTTCACGCAGGCAGGCTCCTGACCGACGGCAACGCGGTCCGAACACAGCGAGCACTTGTAGGCCTTGTTGTCCTCCTTCGAGATGCGCGGAATATTGAAGGGGCAGCCGGTCACGCAGTAGCCACAGCCGATGCAGTTTTCTTCGTTGAAGTCGACGATGCCGTTCTTGTACTGGATGATCGCGCCCGGCGAGGGGCAGGACTTCAGGCAGCCAGGATCAGCGCAGTGCATGCAGCCGTCCTTGCGGATCAGCCATTCAAGCTTGCCGTTTTCTTCCGTTTCGGTGAAACGCATCACCGTCCAGGCATCGGCCGACAGATCGGTCGGATTATCGTAGACGCCGACGCAGCTGCCGACTTCGGCGCGGATGTCATTCCATTCGGAACAGGCAACCTGGCAGGCCTTGCAGCCGATGCAGGAGGAAACGTCGATGAGCTTGGCCACTTCCAGCGGGCTGCGCACCTGGGTGGAAGGCGTCGTGGTGGCCGAGCGACGCAGGATGTCGAGAGATTGCAATGGCATGATGTGCGTCCTCAGGCCTTTTCCAGATTGACGAGGAAGGCTTTGTACTCAGGCGTCTGCGTATTGCAGTCACCCACAGCCGGCGGCAGGATGTTGGTGAGGTAGCCCTTCTTGGCCACCGTCTCCCAGCCCCAGTGCAGCGGAATGCCGATCTGGTGCACGGTCTGCTTGTTCACGGTCAGCGGCTTCAGGCGCTTGGTCACCACCGCACGCGCCTTGATGAAGCCACGGTTGGAGCTGACCTTGACCCAGTCGCCCGCCTTGATGCCTTTCTCGCCCGCCAGCACTTCGCTGATCTCGACGAACTGCTCGGGCTGCGCGATCGCGTTGAGGCGCACCGACTTGGTCCAGAACTGGAAGTGCTCGGTCAGGCGATAGGTCGTGCCCACATACGGGAAGTTCTTCGCCGTGCCGAGTCGCTCGCGGTCGGTCTTGAAGATGCGAACCGCCGGGCTGCTGATGACCTTGGGATGCAGCGGATTGGTGCCGATCGGCGACTCCATCGGCTCGTAGTGCTCGGGGAATGGCCCATCGACCAGCTTGTCCACGCTGAACAGGCGCCCGGTCCCTTCTGCATTCATGATGAAGGGACTCATGCCCGACTCAGGCGAGGCGTCGATCTTGAAGTCCGGCACATCGGCGCCGACCCATTTCTCGCCATTCCAGCTGATCAGCTTGCGCGCCGGGTCCCAAGGCTTGCCGGCCGGATCGCATGAGGCACGGTTATAGAGGATGCGGCGATTGGCGGGCCATGACCAGGCCCAGCCCGGCGTATTGCCCAGCCCGGTGTCAGTATTGTCGCGACGCGCCATCTGGTTGCCGGCCTGGGTCCAGCAGCCGGAGAAGATCCAGCAGGCGCAGCTGGTGCTGCCATCGTCCTGCAAGCTTGCAAAGCCCGGCAGCTGCTCGCCCTTTTTGACGAGAACCTTGGTCTTGTCGGCCGGGTCGGGAATATCGGCCAGCGCGCGGCCATTGAGTTCCTTGGCCAGCTCTTCAGGCGTCGGCGATTTCGGATCACGATAAGCCCAGGCGAGATTGAGGATGGGCTCGGCGAGCTTGCCGCCTTCCTTGCGATAGAGATCGCGCAGCGCGACGAAAATCTCGCCGATGATTTCCTGATCGGACTTCGCCTCTCCCGGCGGCTCGGCACCCTTGAAGTGCCACTGCAACCAGCGACCGGAATTGACGATGGCGCCATCTTCCTCGGCAAAGCAGGTCGACGGCAGGCGGAACACTTCGGTCTGGATGCTGGCGGAATCGACGTTATTGGATTCGCCCTGATTCTTCCAGAAGGTCGAAGTCTCGGTCGCGATGGGATCGATAATGACCATGTACTTGAGCTTGGCGAAAGACTCCGAGACCTTGTGCGCATCAGGAAAGGACGCCGAAGGATTGAAGCCCTGCACAATGAAGCCATTGATCTTGCCCTGGTGCATCAGCTCGACGATCTGCAGCACGTCGTACAACTTGTCCCACTTGGGCAGCCAGTCGTAGCCCCAGTTGTTGTCCTTGGTAGCCTTGTCGCCCCAGAACCACTTCATCAGGCTCACAAAGAACTTGGGCGTGTTGCCCCAGTAATTGAGCTGGCCCTCACGCAAGGGCTTGGGCGTAGTCTGCGCAAGATAAGCGTCAAAGGTCGGATGAAGCTTCTCGTTGGGCAAGGTCAGATAACCGGGCAGCGAGGTCGACAGCAGGCCCAGATCCGACAAGCCCTGGATGTTCGAGTGGCCGCGCAAGGCATTGACGCCACCACCCGGCATGCCGATATTGCCCAGTAGCAGCTGGATCATCGCCATGGTGCGGATGTTCTGCGAACCCGTGGTGTGCTGCGTCCAGCCCAGCGCGTAGAGGATGGTGCCGGCCTTGTTGGCGGCCGCCGTCTCGCCGAGCAATTCGCAGACCTTGAGGAAGCCCTCTTTGGGGCTGCCGGTGATGTCATTGACCACATCGGGCGTGTAGCGCGCGTAATGTGCCTTGAGCAGGTTCCACACGCAGCGCGGGTGCAGCAGCGTCGGGTCGGACTTGATGATGCCTTTGGCATCCAGCTCGTAGTTCCAGCTGGCGCGGTCGTACTTGCCCTTTTCCGCATCGAAGCCGGAGAACAGGCCTTCGTCGAAACCGTAGCCTTCCTGGATGATGGCATCGGCATTGGTGTAAGCCTTGACGTAATCCCACTGGATCTTGTCGTTGGCGATCAGCCAGTTGATGATGCCGCCGAGGAAGACGATGTCGGAGCCGGCGCGGATCGGCACGTAGTGATCCGCTACCGAAGCCGTGCGGTTGAAGCGCGGATCGACAACGACCATCTTGGCGCCGCGCTGCTTCATCGCCTCGATGGCCCAGCGGAAGCCCACCGGATGCGCTTCAGCCGCATTGCCGCCCATCACCAGCACGAAGTCGGCGTTCTTGATGTCGACCCAGCTATTGGTCATTGCGCCACGGCCGAAGGTCGAAGCTAGCGCAGAGACTGTCGGGCCGTGACAGACGCGCGCCTGCGCATCGGTCGCCACGATGCCCAGCGAGCGCATGAACTTCTGCGTCAGGATGCCGGTTTCATTGGAGGATGCGGACGCCGTCAGCATCGCCGTGCTGGTCCAGCGATTGAGCGGAACACCCTCCGCGTTCTTCTCCTGCACATTGGCGTCACGGTCAGCCTTCATGTGCTTGGCGATGCGGCCGATGGCCTCGTCCCAGCTGATGCGCTTCCATTCGCTGCTGCCTGCTTCGCGCACTTCGGGATACTTGAGGCGGCCGGGGCTGTGCACAAAGTCGAGCAAGCCGGCGCCCTTGGGACACAGCGCGCCACGACTAACCGGGTGATCGGGGTCACCCTCAATGTGCATGATCTCGGCCTTGGCGTTCTTCGCACCGTCGCCCATGCTGTACATCAGCAAACCGCAACCGACCGAACAGTAGGTACAGGTATTGCGAACCTCACGCGCACGCAGCAATTTGTACTGGCGCACTTCGGCACGCGCCTCGTTCGGCGACACGCCCATCACCACCAAACCGGTCGTCCCCACACCGGCTGCCGAAACCCTGAAAAACTGCCGCCGACTGAGCTTGACGCCCGCAGTCGACACGCTCTCTGTCGTCATAAGATCTCTCCCGAATCGCTCAGCGGAATTTAGTCACACGCGTGCCGCTCAGGCATATCCGTACTTTCATCATGGGAATTCGAGTCTACTGGCTGCATCGCGGCCAGCTCGCGCACAAGACTTGATCCAGCGCAAAGAACACCGAAATTGAACCCGTTACGCGGCAGCAGCTTCCGCGCAGCCTGCGCGAAAAAGCCCCTGCATTTGCGCGCGGGAATTGCTGTCGCCAAAGGCGTACAGTGCACCCAAGCCCTGCGTCCATCGGTGCGCGGGACAACACGCGGACAGAGAGATCAGGAGTCAGTCCATGAAGGTTTCAGTGATCGGGATGGGTGCCGTCGGCACCGAGATCGTCGGCTATCTTTTGAATCTGAGCGGGGTGAGCGAGATTGTTGCGGTCGACCGCAACCATGCCAAGGCCGAAGCCGAGATATGGGACTTTGCCCACACCACGGCCTTCACCTACACCAAGAACCCGGCGCTGATCGCCGGCGATTACGCCGCCACGGCGGACAGCGATATCGTCGTCATCACCGCGGGCGCCCAGCTGCAAGCGGGCCAGACGCGCGACGACCTGACGCGCATCAACAGCGGCATCATGCGCACGATCATCGCCGATGTCGAACGCCATTCGCCCGGCGCCGTGGTCATCAATGTCACCAATCCGGTCGATGTGATGACCCAGGTGATGCTGCGCGCCTCATCCTACCCGCGCCAGCGCCTCATCTCAGCCGGCACCTTGATCGATACGGCGCGTCTGCTGCGCATCATCAGCGAGCATCTGCAGCTGGACCCGAAGAACATCGTCGGCTACCTGCTCGGCGACCATGGCGCCACCGGCTTCGTGCCCTGGAGCCTGTGCAATGTGTGCGGGCTCGATGTCGATAGCTACTGCCGCCTCAACGATCTGCCCTTGCTCGACAAGGCCGCGATCCGCCAGCAAACGCTGGATGCCGGCTTTCGCATCTTCGAGCGCAAAGGCAATACCAATCACGGCATTGCCGCCGCGGTGTTCCGCATCATCCGCGCCATCGAAGCCAACGAGCACTCCGTATTGCCGGTCGGCACCTTGCTGCAAGGCGAATACGGCGTCGCTGATCTGGTCATGAGCGTGCCCTGCGTGGTCAATCGCCAAGGCGTGCAGAAGATCCTCGCCTATACCTTCACGGCCGAGGAACAGGCTGCATTCAAGGCTTCAGAGCAGCACCTGCGCCAATTGCTGGCGCTGACCTGAAGCCATCCTGCTCAGAAGCGGTACATGTAGCCCATGCCGAAGATAGGCTGGGTGCGCTTGTCCACCAGCGGGCTATCGACGATGCTGTTGCCCAAGCGACGAACGCCAGCGTCAAGCGAGAGGGATTGATGCTTGTCGATGGCATAGCCAAGGCGCAGCGAAGTGCTCAGGTTGAGCGTCGCACGACCATCATAGGCAGCCCGGTCAAGCCTCGCTTCGGCGGCCTCGACGCCGTAGTAGTAATCCACATACTTGGCGCTCAACCAGTTCATCGACAGACGCGGCTCAAGACTCCAGGGCCCCTGGCGGAAGCTGTGCGCCACACTCAAGGAAGCCTGCGTGCCCTTGCTGTACGCGGAAGCGTCCATCAGCGCCTCGGCCGCCACATCGACCAGCGCGGTGCGCCACAGCAGGCTTGGCCCAACCCAGACACTGCCCTTGCGCTTGTTCATGCCATCCAGAATGTCGGCATCGGATGATTTATAGCCATCGCCCAGCGCAAGACGTGTGCGCAAGGCAAAAGAAACGGCGCCAAGGCTGCCGGCCTTCACGTCAATCCCGGTCCCCGCCACACGCACCCAGCGGTTGTCGTAGTAGAAGTTCGGCAACACCTTGAGTCGGGTATCGGCACCGCTATAAGCCTTTTTCTGCACGCCAAGGCCAAGCCCCAGGCCCCAGCCTGCGCTCGGGCCGGCGTTGCTGACGGGCTCGCTGCTCGCCTCGGCGGCATGCAGCTGAACATTCAAAGATGTGAAGCACAGCGCGCCAAACACAGCACGCGTAAAGAAAGCCCGGATAGTCATAAGTCGATTCCTGTCTGCGCAGCGGCCACCCTGTGCGACCGACCTTACGCTGCGGACTTTGGCCACAATGCCGCCGAATGGTTCAGCCCGCCACGCAAACAAGCTGATCCGGCAAGCGCTAGGGCGCGCTCAGCAAACCAAGTGAGGCGAGAAATGCACGTGTCTCTGCGCGCCATTTATCAGGCTGGTGATAGATGAAATGCCCATCACGCGCTATCGCCGGATACAGCAGCAGCTTCGCCTGTCCGCCTGCGGCAGCGTACGCCGCGTACGCGGCGCGAATGGTCTCGGCCGTATAGCGGCTATCGTTCTCAGCGAAGATCCATAACGAGGGCGGTGTAATGCTCTTGCCCAACACTTCAAAGACACTCACCATGCCCTCATTGAGGCCTTTGGCGGTCTCCCCGGTGGGCGTATCGGTACGGCCACCCGAGAAATTGATGATCGCCTTGACGCCTTCGACCGGTGGTTCCATCAGCCCCAGACAGGCAACCGCAAAGCCGCCGGCAGACTGCCCTGCCATCACCACGCGGCTTGCATCCACCTGCGGCAGACCGCGCACGAAATTCAAGGCGGCCAACCCCTCTTGCAGGTGTGCCTTGCCTTTTTCGAGCAGGCCCGTCGCGGGCCCGATAAAGATGCCACCGGAGCCGGAAAAACGCCGGTAGATGCCATCTGAACGGCCAACGCCCGGGCGTGCGGGAATCGCAACGACAAAACCCATGGCCAGGAATTCATTGGCCATCACCATGTCACGAAACCGCAGATGCCGCCGCAGGCTGGGCGAATCCTCCACGTCACCATGATTGAAGACCAGCAAGGGGAAAGGCCCCTTCCCTGGCGGTGTAAAGACGCTCACTTCAATTTTGTTTTTGCCGAACAAGCCCCGGCTCGCCCCTTCCACCATGAACACCGATTCGTCATAGGAGAGTGCTGCCGGATTGGCCCCCAGGCTTGCCGGCGCCGATTCACCTGCGATCCAGCGCGAGAGCAGATCGGCATACTCTGCATCCAGACCGACCAGGCCGGTATTGGAATTGGTCACGCAACGCGGCTGTCGCTCGGGGCGCGCGTGCCCCGCCCCGACAAACTGCCAATGCGCAGCGGCCGCAACTTCACGCGCTTCCGGCGTGGGCGTGAGATCGCACCAATGACTGAGCGGCTGGATGACCAGACCACGCGTTTTGATGCCGCTCAGTGAGTCATCACGGTGAATCCCCAGCTGCCCGCTGGTAATGACATAGCCATCAACACCCGATATGCGCTCTCGCGCAGCGTAAATGAGCGAGGTGGCGCCCGCAATATAACCGTGGAGGACCACCGGCACACCTGGCAAGCGCTTGTGCGCTTCCGCCACCAGCGCCTCAATATCGCGTAGATGCGTGTAGCTTTCGCGCCAGTTGAAATCGATGCCGCCACTGCGATCCGATGGCGCAGCGGGCGTCAGGATGGCGATTCCCTTGTCCAGCAGACGCTGGCGTACGCGGTTCAGCGGCGTGGTCGGCTGGCCATAACTGACTGCACCGCCTTCGTATTTGATGAGATCCTTGGTATTGCCGGTATCGAAGGAAATCAGCACTGCGCTGGGCCGCACGGCGGGCAGATCAGCGAGCACCGGAAGGCTCACCGCTTTGCCCTCCTCATCGCTACGCGTGGCCAGCGTCCATAATTCAGGCGCTGCCCAAAGCGGCGCAGCGCCCGCGAAGCTCAAGACAAAAACGAACAGAATCCGCAAGAAACGGCAGCGCATTGCTCCTCCCCAATTCAGCTTGTCATGGTTTTGCCATCAGCATATCAGGAAGCGCGCACCCCGCGCTTTGATCCACGCCCAAGCCCCTGCAAGACGCGTCTATTGGCTGCGCTGGCGTCTTTGCTCGAACAGGCAGATCGCAGCAGCAGCCGCCACGTTGAGGGACTCGGTCCCGCTGGCCATCGGGATCTGCGCCAGACGCGTGGCGCACGCCAGCACTCCGGCACTGAGTCCGCGCCCTTCCGAACCAAACATCCAGGCGACGGGGGGACGCAGATCGATGGCAAAGAGGTTTTCGGCACGCGGGTCCAGCGCTGTGGCAAGGATCTCGCCGGGCCATTGCGCCAGCAGCTCATCCAAGGCAACGTGCTCGTGGATCTGCAGCACGAAATGTGCGCCCATACCCGCGCGCAAAACCTTCGGCGACCAGGCCTGCGCGCACTGCGCACTCAGGAACACCTGCTGGATACCGGCCGCCGCCGCAGTGCGCAACAGCGTGCCGAGATTGCCGGCATCCTGCACGCCTTCGAGCAACAGGATGTCGCCCGTCGCGCCTGCAAACGATACGGCAGCAGGAACAGGCAGCGCGATCTCGGCCAGGACGCCGCTGGGCGTTTCAACCGGGCTGAGCTGGCGCAGCAAGGCGTCGGAGAGTTCAAGCAGCTCGCAGCTGGGCGGCAGGCGTTCGAGCAAGGCCGTGACGAGTTCCTGCGTTTGGGCGCGCGCGCCGAGCACCACGCGGCGTGGCGCAATGCCGGCATCGAGAGCTGCGCGCAGCAAGTGATCGCCATCGAGCAGACTCGCAGCCTGCTCGCGGCGATAGCGCGCATCCTCGACCAGTGCACGCAAATGCTTGAAGAGCGGATTGTCGCGAGACTGGATGAGCTTCATCGCGGCTCAGTCGAACAAACGCTTCTGCGACACGGCTGCGCGCACGGGGCCGAAACTCAGGCGGTGATGCGGTGTCGGCCCCAGACGTGCCAGCACCTCAAGATGCATGGCCGTCGGATAGCCCTTGTGCTGCTCGAATCCGTATTCTGGATACTGCTGATGCAAAGCCACCAGCTGGGCATCGCGATGCGTCTTGGCCAGAATGGAGGCGGCGGAGATAGCCGGCTCGGTGGCATCGCCTTTGACAATCGCCCGCGCCGCCATCTGCAAACCCGGCGGTATGCGATTGCCATCGATGAGCGCTTCGCCCGGCTGCCGGGACAGGCCTTCGATGGCGCGGCGCATCGCCAGCATGGTGGCATGCAGGATATTGAGCCGGTCGATCTCTTCAACACTGGCCTCGGCAATTGACCAGGCCAGTGCGTCGCGCTTGATCAGCGGCGCGAGTCGGTCACGCGCCGCTTCGGAGAGCTTCTTGGAATCCGCCAGGCCGGCAATCGGCCGCGCCGGATCGAGGATCACCGCTGCCGCGACGACCGCACCGCAGAGCGGGCCACGGCCGGCTTCATCGACGCCGCAGACGAGCATCATCGGCGTCTCAGCAAGGGCAGAATGGCCTGCGCAGCGCGCTCGGCATGGCCCTGTCGCAAGCTCTGGTGCATGGTATCGAAGCGCTCGCTCAGCGCACGGCAGGCCTCGCGGTCGTACAGCCATTTCTCGATGGCTGCCGCCATAGCGGCCGGATCGACGGCGTCCTGGATGAATTCCGGCACCAGCATTTCGCGCGCGAGGATATTGGGCAAGCCGACGTAAGGCAGATAGGCCAGGCGCTTCATGATCTGGTAGGACAGATTCGCCAGACGATAGGCAATCACCATCGGGCGTTTGAGCAGGGCCGCCTCCAGCGTCGCCGTGCCGCTGGCCACCAGCACCACATCGGCAGCGCGCATCGCGTCATGCGAATGCCCGAACAGGATGCGGATCGGCAGATCCTGCGCCTGCGCGCGGTAGATCGCCGCCTCGAAAATCTCGCGGGTGTGACGCGTCACCATCGGCACCAGAAAACGCAGTGTGCTATCCGACTCATAGAGGCGCTGTGCCGTCGCGACAAAGCTGTCAGCCAGACGGCTGACCTCGCCATTGCGACTACCCGGCAGCATCGCCACGATGCGCGCATCGGGCGCCAGGCCCAGCAATTCGCGCGCGCCGGCTTGATCAGAATGCAGCGGGAATTCGTCGGCCAGCGGGTGGCCGACAAAGTGCGCCTGCACGCCGTGACGGGCGTACAAGGCCGGTTCGAAGGGGAACAGGCATAGCACGCAATCGGCTGCGCGCTTGACCTTGAACACGCGCTTGCCACGCCAGGCCCAGATCGAGGGGCTGATGTAATGCACGGTCGGCACGCCTGCGCCACGCAGTTTCTCTTCCAGCCAGAGATTGAAGTCCGGCGCGTCGACACCGATGAAGAGATCCGGCGGATCCGCCTTGAGGCGCTTGAGCACTTGCTTGCGGATGCCGGAGAGCTCGCGATAGCGCTTGAGCGCATCGACGTAGCCGTTGACTGCCAGGGTCTCGGCCGGCCACCAGGCCTCAAAGCCCTCCGCCTCCATCTTCGGGCCACCGATGCCGCAGAACTTGAGCTGCGGCAGATGCTGGCGCAAGGCGCGCATCAGATGGCTGGCCAGCAAATCGCCCGAAGCTTCCCCCGCCACCATGGCAATGCGCATGAAGAGCCTCCGCGCGGGTCAGCGAACGATGCCGCGGCCGGATTCAGCGATGAAATCGCTGAACACCTTCAGCTCGGGCGTCTGGCTGGCCATCTCGGCAATCGCTGCACGTGCCTCATCGAGCGTCAGGCCCTGGCGATACAGCACCTTGTAGGCACGCTTGATCTGCGCAATCGCTTCGGGCGTGAAACCGCGCCGTTTGAGACCTTCGCTATTGATGCCATGCGGTGCCGAGGGATTGCCCGAGGCCGTGACATAGGGCGGCAGATCCTGCAGCAGCACGGTGCTGACGCCGCAGAAGCTGTGAGCACCAATACGCACGAACTGATGCACGCCGGTAAAACCGCCCAACGTGACCCAGTCGCCAACGATGACGTGGCCGGCCAGGGTCGCGTTGTTGGCAAAAGTCGTGTGATTGCCGACATGACAATCGTGTGCGATGTGCACGTAGGCCATGATCCAGTTGTCGCTGCCGACACTGGTCAGCCCGCCCGCGCCCGGCACGCCGAGGTTGAACGAGCAGTACTCACGGATGACATTGCGGTCACCGATGGTGAGCAAGGTCGGCTCACCCTTGTACTTCTTGTCCTGCGGCACTTCGCCGATCGAGCAGAACTGGAAGATCTGGTTGTCACGACCGATCGTGGTGTGCCCATCGATGACCACGTGCGACGCCACACGCGTGCCGTCGCCAATGCGCACATGCTCGCCGATGATCGAATACGGCCCGACGCTGACGCCCTCGCCCAGCTCAGCCTTGGGGTGGATGATCGCGGTCGGATGAATCATGGATTTTGCCGGATTGCGCACATGAGATCGGCTTCTGCAGCCACTTCACCGTCGACGCGGGCGACACCTTTGTACTTCCAGATGCCACGCATGGTGCGCTGGATCGACACTTCGAAGCGCAGCTGATCACCAGGCACAACGGGGCGCTTGAAACGCGCATTGTCGATGCCGGCGAAGTACAACACCGAGTTCTCGTCGGGAATCATGTTCTGCGTCTTGAACGAGAGGATCGCAGCTGCCTGCGCCATCGCTTCAAGAATCAGCACGCCCGGCATGACGGGGGCGTGCGGAAAGTGCCCATTGAAGAACTCTTCATTGATGGTGACGTTCTTCAAGGCGTGAATGGTTTCACCCACGACAAGTGATTCGACACGATCAATCAGCAGAAACGGGTAACGGTGCGGGAGGTAGTTCTTGACCTCCAGGATGTCCATCGCGCTCACGACTTGCTCTCCAGTTCTTTCAATCGTTTTTCGAGTTGTTTGAGACGGCTGGCCATCTCGTCCAGATGTTTGATGTGCACGGCATTGCGCAGCCAGTCGTGGTGTTCGATGGCGGGGATGGTCGAGGTGTACATGCCCTTCTCGCTCACCGACTTGCTCATGAACGAGCGACTGGACACCACCACATCATCCGCCACTTCAATATGCCCCATGATGCCGGCCTGGCCCCCCACCATCACACGCTTGCCGAGCTTGGAGCTGCCCGCCATGCCGGCAAAAGCCGCCATGGCGCTGTTATCACCCACCTCGCAGTTATGGGCGATCTGGATCAGGTTATCAAGTTTGACGCCGGAGCCGATGACCGTATCGTCCAGCGCGCCGCGATCAATCGTCGTATTGGCACCGACCTCGACATCATCACCGATGATCGCGCGGCCGATTTGCGGAATCTTTTCCCAGCTGCCGTCCTTGCGTCGCGCAAACCCAAAGCCGTCACCGCCGATCACCGCACCCGAATGCAGGATGCAGCGCGCGCCGATCTGGCTGCCGGCATAGACCACCACATGCGCGTGCAGCAAGGTGTTGGCGCCGATGCGCGCGCCCGCCTCGACCACGCTACCGGGGCCGATGACGACGCCTTCACCGATCTCGCAGCCTTCGCCGACAAAAGCCAACGGCGCCACGCTGACGCTGGCGGGCAGCTCGGAGAGCACCACTGCGCTGGCGTGCACGCCTTGGTACGGTTGGCTCGGCGGATTGAGCAACTGCGCCACGCGGGCGAAGTACAGATAAGGATCATCAACGACGATGCTGGTGCCGGGCCATGCGCCCGCCAGGCTACGCGGCAGGATCACCGCTGCGGCAGCGGTACTCTCCAGCGCCTTGCGATATTTGGCATGCACGACAAAACCGATCTCGTCGGCGCCAGCACGGTCCAGCGGCGCCACTTGCGTGATCAGCACGCGCTCGTCACCGGAAATGTCGCCGCCCAGTGCGTCGACGATACTGCGGATACTCAGGCTCATTTTGAAGAAGAGGGATCGGCCAACAGCTTGATGACCTTGTCGGTAATATCGATACGCGGGTTGAAGTACACCGCGTCCTGCACAATCAGATCGAACTTCTCTGCTTCGGCAACCTGCTTGATGGCCTTGTTGGCGCGCTCCAGCACGCCGGCCATTTCTTCACTCTGGCGCTGGTTACGATCTTCGAGATACTCACGGCGACGCCGCTGGAAATCACGATTGAGATCGCTGAACTCACGCTCCTTGCCGCGCCGCTCAGTCTCGGGCATCAACAGGGAGTTCTTTTCCAGCGCATCCTGCATGGTCTGCAATTGCTTGGCGACACGCTGCAGATCCTGATCGCGCTTCTCGAACTCCTTGTCGAGCTTTTTCTGCACCCGCTGTGCGGGCGCCGACTCACGCATCAGCTTGTCGGCGTTGACGAAGCCCACGCGCACGAAATCGACCGCCAGCGCAGGCGTGGCCAGCAGACAAGCGAGAAGGATGAGCGAGAAGCGCTTCAAGGCGGTGCCTATCAGAAGATCTGGCCGATCTGGAACTGGAATTTCTGCGTGTCGTCACCCGTCTTCTTGACGAGCGGGAAGCCCAGGCTGAACTTCATCGGACCAATCGGCGATGCCCAGCTCATGGCGAAACCATAGGCCACGCGCAAATCGGTCAGGCGGAGTTTCTCGCCCGGTCCCCAGACATTCCCGGCGTCAAGGAAGGTGCTCAGGCGCAGGCTGCGATCCTTCTCCTTGAGACCTGGCATCGGGAACAGCAACTCAGCACCGCCGGTAATTTGACGCGTGCCCCCCAGCGATTCGCTGGTGCGGTTGCCCGAGGAGTCGGTGTCATGCGGGCCCAGTGAGGAGTCGCGGAAGCCGCGCACCGAACCGATGCCACCCGCATAGTAGCTCTTGTAGAACGGCAGCGACTTGCCGCCGTAACCCGCCGCCCAGCCAAATTCATTGGACAGCATCAGCGTAACGTTCTGTGTCACCGGCGTGAAATACTGACTGGAGTAGCCGATCCGTGCGTAGCGCAAATCCGCCGGCGGCAAGGCCAGTTCGGAATACACGTGCTGGTAGGTGCCCGCCGTCGGATACACCACGCTGTCACGCTTGTCGCGCGCCCAGCCCACCGAGCTCAGCAAGGTCGTCGCCGACTTGCCGTTCTGGTTCACGAAGTCCTTGTACTTGTTGGGGCTGTTGTCGAAGATATTGACGTCGGTCTTGTCCAGCGAAGCGCCAAAGCTAATGCTGTCATCTTCAGTCACCGGCACGCCGAAGCTCACGCCCGCACCAAACGAACGCGTGGCGTAGCGGCCAATCGTCGTCTCACCCGTGTCGACCTTGCGTTGATAGACGTTGAAACTGCGACTGACACCGTCCTGAGTCCAGTAGGGATTGGTGTAGGCGAGATTCAGCGACTGATTGACGCGGCCGGTACTGCCCTGGAAGCTCAACGAATTGCCCGTACCGAACAGATTGTTCTGCGACACGCCGGCGCTGAGCACCATCTTTTCGGTCTGCGAATAGCCCACGCCCAGCGACAGGTTACCGGTGCTACGCTCCTTGACCTTGAGGTTCAGATCGACCTGGTCATTGGTGCCCGGCACCGGCTCGTTATCGACCGTCACTTCTTCGAAAAAGCCCGTACGCTCGACACGCACCTTGGAACGCTCGACACGCTCGCGGTCGTACCAGGCACTTTCCATCTGGCGCACTTCGCGGCGGATCACCTCGTCATTGCTCTTGTTGTTGCCGACGATGTTGATGCGGCGAACATACGCACGGCGGCCCGGGTCGATGAAGTAGGTCACGTTGGCCGTACGCTTGTCCTTGTCCAGCTCAGGCAGCGGATTGACGTTGGCAAAGGCGTAGCCGTCATTGCCCAGACGATCACCCAGCTTGCGCGCCACTTCGTTGAGGCGGTCACGCGAGAAGATCTCGCCGGACTTGATGGTCAGGTACTTGCTCAGTTCGGTTTCCGGCACCAGGAACTCACCGGCCAGCTTGACCGAGGAAATCGTGTACGGCTGCCCTTCGCTGATCGCAACTGTGATGTACACATCGCGCTTGTCGGGGGTGATCGACACCTGCGAGGAGTCGATATTGAAATCGGCATAGCCGTGGTTGAGGTACCAGGAACGGATCTCTTCCAGATCGCCCTGCAGCTTCTGCTTCGAGTAACGATCGTTCTTGGTCCACCACGAGAACATGCCGGTGGTGGTCAGTGTCATCAGACCGAGCAGCTTGCTCTCGGGGTAGGCCGAGGCGCCGATGATGCGGATCTGCTTGATGGTTGCGATCTCGCCTTCGGTGATCTCGATATTGATCGCCACGCGATTGCGCTCCAGCGGCGAGGCCGTGGTGCGCACATTGAGGTTGTAGTAGCTCTTGGTCAGATAGAGCTGCTTGATTTCCTGCTCGACACGGTCGAGCACGGAACGGTCAAAGGTCTGCGACTCCGAGATACCCGCTTCCTTCAAGCCTTTGAGCAGCACATCGTTGGTGAATTCCTTGTTGCCGGTCACGCTGATCTTGGCAATGGCCGGGCGCTCTTCAACAACGATGATCAGCACCTTGTCGTCGGACTCGATGCGCACATCCTTGAAAAACCCGGTGGCATACAAGGCCTTGAGGGCCTGGCTGATGCGCTGATCGTCGACCGTATCGCCGATGCGGATAGGCAGATAGTTGAACACCGTCCCGGCCTCAACACGCTGCACACCCTCCACCCGGATATCCTTCACCACGAACGGTGAAACGGCGAAAGCAATAGGAGAAAACAGGGCAGCAACAACTGCCGAGAGAATTGTTTTGGTCATCAGCCCAGGCCGGAAAACTGTCGATTGATATCGTTGAAAAAAGCCAGCAGCATCAGGCCGGCGAGCAACACCAGCCCGAAGCGTTGTCCGAGCTCCATGAGGTGCTCCGACAGCGGCTTGCCGCGTATGATTTCAGCCACATAATACAGCAAGTGCCCACCATCCAGCAGCGGCACCGGCAGCAGGTTGAGCACGCCCAGACTGATACTGATCAGGGCGATAAAGCTCACATAGGGTTCGATGCCCGCCTGGGCACTCTGCCCTGCGTAACTGGCGATGGTCAGGGGGCCGCTGACATTGCGCAGCGAGACTTCACCGCGCACCATGCGCCACATCACCTTCAGGCTGAACACCGTCGTATTCCAGGTTGAATCCAGTGCATGCGACATCGCCGCCAGTGGCCCATAGCTGACGGCTTCGATGAAGCTATCCGCCGCCCCCGGCTGCGGCTGCACAGCCACGCCAATGCGCCCACGCAGCGGCTTGCTGTCTTTCTGTGCCGCCACCTGCACGCCAATCTGCATCTCTGCACTGCCACGCTGTACGCGCAAGCTCACCGACTGGCCAGGAAGCGCTGCAATACGCTCAGCGAAGTCCTGGAAGTAAGTCACCGGCTGCGCGTCAATCGCCAAGATTCGATCCCCTGCCTGCAAGCCTGCCGCGGCGGCAGGGCTGCCTTCAAGTACCTTGCCGATCACCGCAGGAATCGGCGGCACGGGCAGCGACAAACCAGCCTGCTGCATCGGATCGGGCTGACGGTCATCGATGCTCACCCCAGCCAACGACAGACTACGCCGTGCATGCGTGCCATCCTCCTTGCGAACGTCCAGTTGCAGGCTGCGGCCGTCGAGCGCCGCGTCCATCACCGCCCAGCGCAGATCGCTCCAGGACTTGACGACATCGCCATTGACCGCCGTGACACGATCCCCTGCCTGCAAACCTGCCCGAGCCGCCGGAGAGTCCTGGCTGACCGGACCGATCACCGAAACCAGCTCATGATGCCCGGCCATGAACAGCACCCAGTACACCGCAATGGCCAGCAGGAAATTGGCCAGCGGCCCGGCGATCACGATGAGGATGCGCTGCCAGACATTCTTGCGATTGAAAGCGCGCGCCAGCTCGCTCGGCGCAATGCTTTCCTCGGCCTCGCGCTCATCGAGCATCTTGACGTAGCCCCCCAGCGGAAAGGCACAGATCGCCCACTCTGTTGCATCAGCGCCGGCACGGCGCGACCACAGCACACGGCCGAAACCAAAGGAGAAACGCAGTACCTTGACGTCACACGCACGCGCCGCCAGATAGTGGCCAAGCTCATGCACGACCACCAGAACGCCCAGCGCGAAGAAGAATGCTACGAGGTACTGGAGGATTTGCATGGTGCTCAGGATTCCAGTGAATGTGCGATCTGACGCGCCTCAAGACGAGCGCGCGCATCCGTCTCGATGACGGCCTCCAGCTCGGACAAGTGCTCGACGCGATGGTTCGCGAGCACTCGCTCCACCAGCTGGGCGATCTGATCAAAGCGCAGCCGTTCAGCCAGAAAAGCTTCAACAGCGATCTCGTTGGCGGCGTTGAGCACCGTGGCGGCACTGCCGCCCGCACGCAGCGCTTCGTAAGCCAGACGCAGGCAAGGGAAGCGCTGCAGGTCCGGCGCCTCGAAGCTGAGCTTGCCGATACGCGTCAGGTCCAGACTGGCAACACCCGAATCGATACGCGCCGGATACGCCAGCGCATGAGCGATGGGCGTGCGCATGTCGGGGTTGCCCAGTTGCGCGAGCATCGAGCCATCATCGTAATCGACCATCGAGTGGATCACGCTCTCGGGGTGGATCAGCACATCAATGCGCGAAGCATCCAGACCAAACAGCCAGCTCGCCTCGATGACTTCCAGGCCCTTGTTCATCATGCTCGCCGAGTCGACCGAAATCTTGCGCCCCATCACCCAGTTCGGGTGCGCGCAGGCCTGCTGCGGGGTCATCGCCGCCAGCGCTTCCGGCGGCGTCTGACGGAAGGGCCCGCCCGAAGCAGTCAGCACGATGCGGCGCACGCCGCAGTGGCGCAGGCCGTAGTCAAAACCACGCGGCAGGGACTGGAAGATCGCATTGTGTTCGCTGTCGATCGGCAGCAGCGTGGCACCGGCGGCACGCACGGTGTCGATGAACACTTCGCCGGCCATCACCAGCGCTTCCTTATTGGCCAGCAGGACGCGCTTGCCGGCACGCGCAGCGGCCAGCGACGAGGACAGCCCGGCAGCGCCGACAATCGCCGCCATCACAGTCGTCACTTCCGGCGCAGCCGCCACCTGATCCAGCGCGGCGGCACCGTGCAAGACTTCGGTGACCGACTGCGGGCCCAGCAAGGCGCGCAGCTGCGCCGCTTCGGCCGCCGCACCGAGCACCGCAAAGCGCGGCGTGAAACGGCGGCACTGCTCCGCCAGACGCTCGACCTGGGCGTGACCGCTGAGCGCAAACACCTCGAACTGCTCGGGGTGACGCGCCACCACATCCAGCGTACTGACGCCGATGGAGCCTGTTGCGCCGAGAATCGTCAGTACCTGTTTCTGCATTGCACTCATCGGGTTCAGGAAAAAATCAGCCACAGCAAGGCGGCCAGCGGCAGGGTCGAGAGCAAGCTGTCGATCCGGTCCAGCACCCCACCGTGCCCAGGCAGCAAGGTGCCGCTGTCCTTGAGCTGGGCCTGACGCTTGAGCAAGGACTCGAACAGGTCGCCCTCAATGCTCAGACCTGTATAGATCACGGCAATCACCAGCACGGCGAACAGGTTCAACCAGTTTGCCACCGCTGGCACACAAAGATGCAGTAAAAGCGCGTAAATCAGCACCGCCACGAGTGCGCCAAGCGCGCCTTCGCGGGTTTTGCCCGGGCTGATATTGGGCGCCAGCTTGGTACGCCCCCAGGCGCGGCCAACGAAATAGGCGGCGATATCGGCGATCCACACCGGCGCCATGAAGGCCAGCAAACGCAGGGGCGCACCGCGACGCAATTCGATCAGCGCCAGCGCGGTGGGCACCAGAGCCACCAGACCGAACATGAAGCGTGCGTAAAAGCCATCCAGACGCAACTGGTAGCGCAGGAACACCGGCACCGAGAAGCACCACATCGCCAGGGCGCAGACATAAGCTGCGCCGCCGAGCAGCTGGGTCTCAAAGCCGGCGGGCGTGAAACCGAATGCCACCACCGGCACCACGGCAGCCACGCCAAAGATATGGCGCTCAATCAGCTTGGCCTTGACCAGCCGCGCCCACTCACCACTGGCCAACCACACGATGAAGGCAACAAAACAGCCCCACCACTGATCCGGCAGGCCAAACAAAGCGCCCGCGAACAACAGCCCAATGGCCAGCGCGGTGAGGACACGGGTCTTAAGCATGACTGGTATTACCTTCGGGAACGGTCTTCAATTGTTCGCTGGTCCGGCCATAGCGACGCTCGCGCTTCTGAAAGGACAGGATGGCTTCATCGAACGCGGCCTCGTCAAAATCCGGCCACAAACGATCAGTAAAGAAAAATTCGGTGTACGCGAGTTGCCAAAGCAGGAAGTTGGAAACACGCTGCTCGCCGCCGGTGCGGATGAACAGATCCGGCTCGGGCGCATCGGCCAGGCTGAGGTAAGGCGCCAGATCGGCCTCCTCGTAGCCCTCACGCTTGTCGGGCTGGGCGGCGATCATGCGATTGACCGCATTGAGGATGTCCCAGCGGCCGCCGTAGTTGGCAGCAATCGACAGGGTCAGCGCCGTATTGGCCGCAGTCTTGGCCTCCACTTCCTGAATGGTGGCGATCAGTACCGGGTCGAAACGTGAAAGATCACCAATGATGCGCAAGCGGATGTTTTTGCGATGCATGCGCTCGGCTTCGTCACGAAGGGCCTTGAGAAAAAGACTCATCAGGAATGAGACTTCGTCAGCCGGACGGCGCCAGTTCTCGGAGCTGAAGGCAAACAGGGTGAGATGTTCGACGCCACGGTCGATGCAGCGGCGGACCACGGCGCGCACCGCATCCACGCCACGCTTATGGCCCGCTACACGCGGCAGGAAGCGCTTCTTGGCCCAACGCCCGTTACCGTCCATCACGATGGCGACATGACGGGGAATTGCGGCATCAGCCGGAATTGCCTGGGTAGAGCTGAAAAAACTCGACAAGGACATGAGCGGACTCCGCTGGATCGCCACTGGACTTCACTACGCAAACGGCATGCAGCGAAAACATGCACACATCAACAAACTGTGCAGCCCGCAGCGAACAAAGCGGGCTGCAGCACACGTCAGACCTGCAGCAGGTCCTGCTCCTTCTGGGCGAGCAGCTTGTCGACTTCAGCGATGTGCTTGTCAGTCAGTTTCTGGACTTCGTCCTGCGTGCGGCGCTCTTCGTCCTCGGAAATCTCCTTGGCCTTGACCGCATCCTTGAGCGTGGAATTGGCATCGCGACGCAGATTGCGGATCGCCACCTTGGCGTTCTCGCCTTCGGTCTTGACGATCTTGATCATGTCGCGGCGACGCTCTTCCGTCAGCGCGGGCATCGGCACGCGGATGATGTCGCCCATCGCAGCGGGATTGAGCCCCAGATCGGAATCGCGGATAGCCTTTTCAATCTTGGCCACCATGGTCTTTTCCCAAGGCTGGACGCTCAGCGTGCGCGCATCCATCAGGGTCACGTTCGCCACTTGCGGCACCGCCGTCGGCGAGCCGTAGTAGTCGACCATGACATGATCGAGAATGCCGGCATGGGCGCGACCCGTGCGGATCTTGCCCAGATCGTTCTTGAGTACCTCGATGGACTTCTGCATCTTGGCTTCGGTGTTCTTCTTGAGCTCGGAAATCATCTTCTTACCCCAAATATCCTGTCCGCTTGCGGCGCCCGATTGTGCGCCAAAGCCTCAAACATGCACCAGCGTGCCTTCGTCCTCACCCGCCACCACGCGTTGCAGCGCGCCGGACTTGAAGAGGCTGAACACCTTGATCGGCAACTTCTGGTCGCGACACAAGGCAAAGGCCGTAGCATCCATCACCTGCAGATTGCGTGCAATGGCCTCATCGAAGCTCAGGGTGGTGTAACGCGTCGCCGTCGGATCCTTCTTCGGGTCAGCAGTGTAGATCCCATCGACCTTGGTCGCCTTGAGCACGATCTGCGCACCGATTTCGCTGCCGCGCAACGCCGCAGCCGTATCGGTGGTGAAGAAGGGGTTGCCGGTCCCTGCCGCGAAGATGACGATGCGACCTTCTTCGAGGTAGCGGATCGCCTTGCCGCGGATATAGGGTTCGACCACCTGATCGACGCGCAGCGCCGATTGCACGCGCGCCACCACGCCAGCGTGACCGAAAGCATCGGCCAGCGCCATCGCATTCATGATCGTCGCAAGCATGCCCATGTAGTCGGCCGTTGCGCGGTCCATGCCCGACGCAGCGCCGGCCATACCACGGAAGATGTTGCCGCCACCAATGACGATGCCAACTTCCACACCGAGGGCTGCCACGGCCGCCACATCGGCCACGATGCCGGAAACGACGGACTGGTTGATGCCGTAGGCATCATCGCCCATCAGGGCTTCACCGGAGAGTTTGAGCAGAATGCGTTTGTAGGCGGCAGCCATCTTTTCCCCTGTAGAAATCGTCAGTCAGATTGTGTTCGGCCGGATCACGCCGCGCCGCAGCGCACATGATCCGGCAAGCACGCGCGCGGACTTTGCGTCCGCGCAAGCGTGTTCAGCGAGCTTGTGCCGCAGCAGCTGCTTGCGCTGCCACTTCCGCTGCAAAGTCGTTGACCTTCTTCTCGATGCCTTCGCCAACCAGGTAGAGCGTGAAGCCCGTCACCGAAGCAGACTTGGACTTGAGCAGCTGCTCGATGGTCAGCTTGTCATCCTTGACGAAGGGCTGGCTCAGCAGGGTGACTTCCTTGAGGAACTTCTGCACCGTGCCTTCAGCGATCTTTTCCAGCATGGCTTCCGGCTTGCCGGCTTCCTTGGCCTTTTCGATCGCCACGCGGCGCTCGGTGTCGATCAGCTCGGCCGGCACGCCCGACGCGTCAAGCGACTTGGGCTTGCTAGCGGCGATGTGCATGGCGATATCCTTGGCCAGGGCTTCGTCGCCACCGACCAGATCCAGCAGCACACCAACCTTGGCGCCACCGTGGATGTAGTGTGCAGCAGCCCCCTTGGCTTCCAGACGCTGGAAGCGGCGCACGCTGATGTTCTCGCCGATCTTGCCGACCAGGGCGGTACGCACGGTATCCACCGTCGAGTCTTGCAGCGGCAGTGCCGACAGCGCAGCCACGTCAGCCGGGTTTTGCGTCGCGACCAGTTCGGCCACCGACTTGCTGAACGCCAGGAAGTCGTCGTTCTTGGCGACGAAGTCGGTCTCACAGTTCACTTCAACGATGGCTGCCAGCTTGCCGTCAGCCGAGATGTAGGTAGCCACAATGCCTTCAGCGGTGACACGGCTGGCCGCCTTGCTGGCCTTGTTGCCGAGCTTGACGCGCAGGATTTCCTCGGCCTTGGCCAGATCGCCGTCAGCTTCGGTCAGTGCCTTCTTGCATTCCATCATCGGCGCGTCGGTCTTTGCGCGCAGTTCAGCCACCATGCTTGCGGTAATTGCCGCCATGCTTGCTCCTAGATTCTTGAATTACATTTCGCTGCCCGGTCGAGCAGCACCTTATACGAAACAGCCGGTTGCGCCGGGGATGAACCCCAACGCCTCCGGCTGCAATTTTCAGCGGCTGCGATTACGCTTGTGCAGCGGCGCCCTCTTCCACTTCGACAAACTCGTCAGAGGTTGCGGCGAGGATGTCTTGCACGATGCTGTTACGACCTTCCAGCACGGCATCGGCGACGCCTTGAGCGTACAGACGGATGGCGCGCGAGGAGTCGTCGTTACCCGGGATCACGTAATCCACACCTTCAGGCGTGTGATTGGTATCCACCACGGCGATGACCGGGATGCCCAGCTTCTTCGCTTCGGTGATGGCGATCTTGTGGTAGCCGACGTCGATCACGAAGATGGCGTCCGGCAGGCCGTTCATGTCCTTGATGCCGCCGATGGACTTTTGCAGCTTGTCCAGTTCGCGCTTGGCCATCAGGGCTTCTTTCTTGGAGAGGCGGTCTTGCGAGCCTTCCTCGAACATTTGTTCCATTTCCTTGAGGCGCTTGATCGAGCCTTTGACCGTCTTGAAGTTGGTCAGCATGCCGCCGAGCCAGCGCTCATCGACATACGGCAGGCCAGCGCGCTGCGCTTCTTCGGCAACGATTTCGCGCGCCTGGCGCTTGGTGCCGACCATCATCACGGTACCCTTGTTGGCCGACAGGCGCTTGATGAAGGCCATGGCTTCGTTGTACTTCTGGAGGGTCTTCTCCAGATTGACGATGTGAATCTTGTTGCGATGACCGAAGATATACGGGGCCATCTTGGGGTTCCAGAAGCGCGTTTGGTGACCGAAGTGGACACCGGCTTCCAGCATTTGACGCATGGTTACAGCCATTTTGATACTCCAGATTTACAGGGTTTGTCCTCCGCCCGCGGTTGCATGCTCCCAAAGCCATGCTCCTGCGCCCTGCCAGAACCTCTCTGCCAGAACGAACCCGATACCGCCGACGTGCGAATTTGTGCCCCACCTGCCAAGCAAAATCAGCTGGCGATACGACACAGCCCGCTATTGTAGCAGCGAAGCGGGCGTTGACTCAAGGTTGGCATTGCCGCCATCTGCTATCTAGGCTAGCCTTGAAACCTTTCGCTGAATTGACCTGTACCGCAGCATGAGTGTCGTCATCAAGACCCCGGAAGAAATCGAGAAGATGCGCGTGGCGGGCCGCCTGGCCTCCGAAGTGCTGGATTACATCACCCCCTATGTCGTGCCGGGCGTCACCACCGAAGAGCTCGACCGCCTCTGCCACAGCTACATGGTCGACGTGCAGGGCTGCATTCCGGCGCCGCTCAATTACTGCCCGCCCGGCTACACGCCCTACCCCAAGTCGATCTGCACCTCGATCAACCACCAGGTCTGCCACGGCATTCCCGGCCCCAAGGCGCTCAAAAAGGGCGACATCGTCAATCTGGACGTCACCGTCATCAAGGATGGCTTCCACGGCGACAGCAGCCGCATGTACATCGTCGGCGACGCCAGCATCCTCGCCAAGCGGCTGTGTCAGGTAACCTTTGAATGCATGTGGCTGGGCATCGCCCAGGTGCGGCCGGGCGCCAC
Organism: Uliginosibacterium sediminicola; assembly: GCF_039631295.1. Lineage (NCBI taxonomy): Bacteria > Pseudomonadati > Pseudomonadota > Betaproteobacteria > Rhodocyclales > Zoogloeaceae > Uliginosibacterium > Uliginosibacterium sediminicola. The sequence continues at coordinate 255,952 of NZ_JBDIVE010000002.1, forward strand.
GCTGGGCGACATTGGCCATGTCATCCAGCGCCATGCAGAAGGGGCGGGATTCTCCGTCGTCCGCGAATTCTGCGGCCATGGCATCGGCCGTAAATTCCATGAAGAGCCACAGGTGGTGCACTACGGTCGCCCCGGCACCGGACTGACCCTGCGCGAAGGCATGATCTTCACCATCGAGCCGATGATCAACGCCGGCAAGGCAGCGATCTCCGAGCTGCCCGATGGCTGGACCATCGTCACCCGCGACCGCTCGCTTTCCGCCCAATGGGAGCACACCCTGGTGGTCACCGCCGAGGGCGCCGAGGTGCTCACGGTCTCCGCTGGCGCACCGGCGATGCCGGCCCTGGTCAGCGACGCCGGCATCCGCCTGGCCAGCTGAACACCATGAACGCGCCCGAAGTAATGCCCACGCGCAGCCAGATCGAGGCGCTGCGCAAGACCCTGAGCGAAGGCGGCCAACGGCTGCGCGAAGCCTACGAACACAATGCCCAGCCCGGTCAGCTGCTGCGCGGCCGCGCCAAGCTGGTCGATGGCGTGCTGGCCGAGCTGTGGCAGCGCTGCGCCCTGCCCGACACGCTGACCCTGGTGGCGGTCGGCGGCTATGGTCGCGGCGAGCTCTACCCTTGCTCCGACGTCGACATCCTGATCCTGCTGCCCGACGACGAGCCCGATGCGGCACTACGCAGCAAGATCGAGCGCTACATTGGCTTCCTCTGGGATCTGGGCCTGGACATCGGCCACAGCGTGCGCAGCGTCGCCGAGTGCATGAGTGAAGCGGCGCAGGATGTGACCATCCAGACCACACTGCTCGAATCGCGCAGCATCACCGGCAGCCTGCCGCTCTACCGCGAGTTCCTGCGCCAGCTCTACATCGAATTCAATCCCGAGTCCTTCTACCACGCCAAGTGCGCCGAGCAGGAACAGCGCTACAACCGCTTCAACCAGACGCCCTACGCGCTGGAGCCCAATTGCAAGGAGAGCCCGGGTGGGCTGCGCGACCTGCAGGTGATCATCTGGCTGAGCCTGTCGGCTGGCCTGGGCACGCGCTGGTCGAACCTGGTCAAGCACGATCTGATCACCGCCGAGGGCGCGCGCGAGCTGCGCAGCGCCGAACGCTTCATGCAGCATGTGCGGATCCGCCTGCACCACCTCGCCAAGCGCCGCGAAGACCGCCTGATCTTTGACCTGCAGGAAGCGCTGGCGCGCGCCTTCAAGCTCGAAGCGAGCAAGGCCAAGCGCGCCTCCGAAGTGATGATGCAGCGCTACTACCGCGTCGCCAAGAAGATCACCCAGCTCAATCTGCTGATCCTGCAGAATATCGGCACGCGCTACGCGCCGCTGGCGCTGACGGGCACGCGGCCGATCGACGAGAACTTCCAGGCCAGCGGCGAGCTGCTCGACATCGTCGATGAGAAAGTCTTCGAACGGAATCCCGGTGCGATCCTGCAAGCCTATCTGCTGATGCAGGAGCACTCCGAGCTCAAGGACATGAGCGCCCGCACGCTGCGCGCGCTGTGGCGCGGCCGCAAGCTGATCGATGCCAAGTTCCGCAAGGCCCCCGAGAATCACCGCAACTTCGTCGCCATCATCCAGCACAAGCGTGGCCAGACGCACGCCCTGCGGCGGATGAACCAGTTCGAGACCCTGGGCAGCTACATTCCCGCCTTTGGCCGCATCGTCGGCCAGATGCAGCACGACCTGTTCCACGTCTACACCGTCGATCAGCACATCCTGCAAGTGGTGCGTAATGTGCGCCGCTTCGCGCTTGAAGAACACGCCCACGAATACCCGCTGCTGACCCGTCTGATGGCCGAATTCGAGCGCCCCTGGGTGCTCTATCTGGCGGCGCTGTTCCACGACATCGCCAAGGGCCGTGGCGGCGACCACTCCAAGCTGGGCATGGCCGACGCGCAGCGCTTCTGCCGCGAACACGGCCTGGGCAAGGAAGATGTCGCCCTCGTGGTGTGGCTGGTCGAGCAGCACCTGACCATGTCGCAAGTGGCGCAGAAGCAGGATCTCACCGATCCCGACGTGATCCGCAACTTTGCGGCGCTGGCGCGCACCGAGCGGCGTCTGGTGGCGCTCTACCTGCTGACCCATGCCGACATCCGCGGCACCAGCCCGAAGGTGTGGAACGGCTGGAAAGGCAAGCTGCTCGAAGACCTTTTCATGGCCTCGCGCCAGCTGCTGCGCGGCGACACCCCGCAACAGGCACTGGGCCTCGACGAGCGCCAGCAACAGATTCGCGAACGGCTGCGCTTCTACGGCCTGATGCCGGAAGTCGAGAAAGCGCTGTGGGCCGACCTCGACACGGTCTACTTCCTGCGCCACGACATCGAGGAAGTCGCCTGGCACACGCGCATGCTCTATCACCGTCCGCACGGCGAAGAGCCGATCGTCAAGGCGCGCCCGAGCCCGGTCGAAAAAGGTCTGCAGGTGATGGTCTACACGCGCGACCAGAAAGATCTGTTCGTACGCCTGTGCGCCTTCTTCAGCCGCCTCGGCTACAGCATTCTCGACGCCAAGATCCACACCACCACCAAGGGCTACGCGCTGGACAGCTTCGTCGTGCTCGATCCGGGGCAGGACACCGATTATCGCGACGTCATCGGCCTCATCGAACACGAGCTCACCGAGCGCCTGCGTCATCAGGCGCCGATTGATGCGCCGACGCCCGGACGCGTGTCGCGCCAGCTCAAGCACTTCCCGCTGACGCCCTCGGTCAGCCTGCAGCCGGACGAGCGCGGCCAGCGCTTCATCCTGTCGATTGTCGCCGCTGACCGCCCCGGCCTGCTGTACACGATTGCGCGCACCCTGGCCGAGCATGGCGTCGAAGTGCATACAGCAAAAATCGTGACCCTCGGCGAGCGCGTCGAAGACACCTTCCTGGTCGCCTGCAGCGCGCTGGAGAACAGCGGCAAGACGGTGCAGCTCGAATCCGAGCTGATGGAGCGCCTGCGCGTCTGAATCAAGCGCAGGCCGAGGCCGCCTCAGGCCATATTCAGCGCCGCCAGGGTGTTGCGCCGGGTCGCCTCGATCAGCTCCTGCTCATCGATGCCGCGCAACTCGGCGAGCACGCTGGCGAAGCGGCGCAGTTCAGCGGGCTCGTTGCGGCCACGCGGCAACCAGGCCGGCGGAATATCCGGCGCATCGGTTTCCAGAACCAGGGCATCGAGCGGCAAGCTGGCCGCCAGTTCGCGGATGCGCAGCGAACCGCTGTAAGTCATCGCCCCACCAAAACCCAGCTTGAAACCCAGATCGATGAAGGCCTGCGCCTGCTGGCGGCTGCCGTTGAAAGCGTGGGCGATGCCGCCACGCGGACGCTGACGGCGCAGGTATTTGAGAATGCGGTCTTGCGCGCGGCGCACATGCAGGATCACCGGCAGCTCGAATTGCCGCGCCAGCTTGAGCTGCGCGTCAAAAAACCATTCCTGCCGCGGCACATCGGCCCCCGCGACGAAACCATCGAGACCAATCTCGCCGACCGCGCAGGCCCCACCTGCGGCCAGCGCCTGCTGCAAGTGCTGCAGATCTTCCGGCTGCGCGGCATCGACATACAGCGGATGAATGCCCAGCGCAAAGACGCTGCCCGGCAAGCTGGCGGCCATCTCGCGCACCACGCTGAAATTGCTGGCGGCGACCGCCGGCAGCACGAAGCGCGTAACGCCTGCTGCGTAAGCGCGCTGCACGACCGCATCGCGATCCGCCGCGAATTCAGCGGCATCCAGATGCAGGTGCGAGTCGATCAGCCCGGTCGACATCCACGCCCGGCATCGCCGGCCATCCATGCCGCACTATCGCCGGCCAGACGCTCCACCGCGCTGCGCAGTGCCAGCGCACCGTTGCCGGGACTGGTCTCGGCAAGCGGCACACTGATGTCGAAACTGCGCTGCGCCTGCAGGAGCGTGTTGTCGCGATACAGGCTGGCATCTGCGGAGAGCAGTGCGCGCGCCTTGCCAGCCGCGTCGATATCGATGATGAATTCGGCCAGGCTCAATTGCAGGCGGCAACGCGCCGTGCCTTCGAGACCGAATTTGCGCACCAGCGCGGCTTCGACCATGCTCGCCGGCGTCGCCGCCCAGCGGTTGTAGGCATAGCTGGCACGGCGCGTCGGCTGTGCGGCTTCACGATAAAGCATGGCCACGCCCGCCACCGTCGGCTGCGCCTGAACATGGATGGCGCGCAGCGGCACTGCGCTTTTCAGATCTGCCGGAAAGGGGCCGCCCAGATCGTGCTGGGTGACCGACGGCGCAGCGCCGGGCAAGGCGCAGGCGCCCAGCACGCACAGGCTGAGCAGGAGGAGAAGTCTGTTCATTTCGAATCCTTCGGCGCCACTTCGCCCGGCCCCGGACGCGCCGCTTCGCGGCCCAGCAGCAAGCTCTGCGGCGCACGCTGCAAATCATCCAGCAAGACATTGAGCTGGGCCGAGCTGCCCTGCAATTGTTCGGTGAGCGCATTGACGCGCGGCAGGGTCTCGCCCAGCAAACCTGCTTGCAGATCCGCCCCCAGGCGGTCGATGCGGCCGCCGGCAGCGTCGATCTTGCCGACCGCACGGTTCCAGTTGTCGATGGTCGGTGGCAGCTGCTTGCTGACCGCCGCCATGTCGCTCATCGCACGGCGCATCTGCTCTGCGGCCTCGGGCGAAGCAAAACGGCGCAGATCACTGATCAAGGCCGGGGTTTGCGCCAGGGTCTTTTCCAGATGCGTGGTGCTGGCGGCCAGATTCTGCAAGACCTGGTTGATGCGCTCGACGTTCTCGGCACTGGCCAGTTGCGCGAATTTCTGCGAGGCGTCGTCCACCCGCCCGGCGATCTTGCGGCCGGTATCGCTGACCTGCTCCATCAGCCCCGGCCGCAGGGCGATGCGGATCGGCTCCTCGCCCTTGGGCAGCAGCGGGCGCTTGTCGGTGCCGGTGTCGTCGAGCGCGATGAAGGCATTGCCGGTCAGGCCCTGATAGCCCAGCGTCGCGTAGGTGCTGTGGGTGATCGGCACATCGCTGCGCACACGTACCTCGACCACCACCTTGTAGGGGTCCTCGTCATCCAGATCGATGGCCATCACGCGCCCCACGCGCACACCACGGAAACGCACCGCCGCCTGATTGGTCAGGCCGGTCACACCATTACGCGTTTCCAGCTGATAAATGCGGAACTCTTCGCCGCCGCCACCAAACCACCACAGCACAGACAGAATGCCGCCGACAAGCAGTACCGCAAAGAAACCGACCGCCAGCGCATGGGCACGATTTTCCATCAGTCAGTTCCTAGCGCCATGGCGTCACGAATTGTTCGCGCGCCGTCAGCGAGCGGAAAAAGGTTTCTACAAAGGGGTGATCCATGCACATGATTTCCTCGGTCGAGTCGATGGCCAGTATACGGCGATCTGCCAGCACCGCAACGCGGCTTGCCAGCGCTTGCAAGCTGTCGACATCATGGGTCACGAAGATCACCGTCAGGCCCAGCGAATCATGCAAGCTGCGCACCAGGCGCACGAAGCCCGCACTGCGCTCGGGGTCGAGCCCCGCCGTCGGTTCGTCGAGCAGCAGCAGCTCCGGCTCCAGCGCCAGGGCACGTGCCAGGGCGGCGCGCTTGACCATGCCGCCGGAGAGCTCGGCCGGCATCAGCCAAGCCTGCTGCGCTTCGAGTTCAACCAGCGCCAGACGACTCATGACAATGTCACGAATCTCGTCTTCATGCAGGCCGCCCAGCTCGCGCAACGGAAAAGCGATGTTGTCGTAGACGTTGAACGCGGAGAACAGCGCACCATGCTGGAACAGCATGCCGAAGCGCTGCCGCCGCAGGCGCCGCTCACGGTAACTGCCTTCGTTGTAGGTTTCACCAAACAAGCGCACCGTGCCGGCATTCGGCGCTGACAGACCGGCGATATGGCGCAGCAAGGTGGTCTTGCCCTCGCCCGAGCCGCCGATGATGGCCAGCAAGTCGCCCGGCGGCACGCACAGATCAATCCCATCGTGCACGATCTGGCGGCCAAAGCGCGTCTTGACACCCGTCAGCTCGACCGGATTGACCAGCGGCAGACTCATCGCGGCACCCCGACGCCGCGCGTCAGCACCGCAAACATGGCATCGAGCAGAATCACGAAAGTGATGCTGCTCACCACGGCCGCCGTGGTATTGGCCGACAGGCTCTCGGTATTGGGTTTGACGCGCAAGCCGTAGTGACAACCGATCATCGAGATCGCCCAGCCGAACACCGCGCCCTTGCCCAGACCGATGGCGATATTGCCGACCGGCACCACCGAGGGCAGGCGCTCCATGAAGCTGACCAGGTCGATATTGAGCTGCATCTTGGCCGCCACCGCCCCGCCGATCAGCGCCATGCTCGAGGTCCAGGCCACCAGCAGGGGCATTGCCAGGGTCAAGGCCATCACCTTGGGCAGGATCAGGCGCTGGTAGCGCGATACGCCCATCGCCGCCAGCGCATCGATCTCTTCAGTGACGCGCATCACGCCCAGCTGCGCAGTGATTGCCGAACCCGAACGCCCCGCCACCAGCACCGACACCAGCACCGGGCCAAGCTCGCGGATCACACCAAAGCCGAGGATGTTGATGAGAAAGTTTTCAGCGCCAAAATTCTGCAGCTGCAGCGCCGACAGATAACTGAGCACGATGCCGATCAGAAAACCCAGCAGGGCCGAGATCGGCAAAGCCTGTACGCCCATCTTGTAAAACGCGGCGGAAATCTCCAGCAAGGGAATTTCGCGCGGATGGGCAGGCAAGCGCCAGAACTCCAGGCTGACATGGCCGATCAGCTCGACCATGTCACGCACATGGGCCCAGGCGCCCAAAAAGGGCTTGCTCAGCTCCTTGAGACCCGCCCGCAAACCGGTAGCCGGCGCACGCGGCACGAAGGCCGGACGCCGGGCGATGCGTTCGAAGGCATCACGCAAACCCGCGGGCAGCTCCAGCGCGTCCGGATAGGTCTCGCCCCAGGCGCGCCACAGCAACAAGGCGCCGAATGAGTCCAGGCGCTGCACTTCCGCCAGGTCCCAGGCATCACTGCTCTTCACGCCGGCCAGGGCATGACGAATGCTGCCCAGATGCGGCCGCAAGGCGCGCAGACTCCAGTCCCCCTGTGGCACCCAGCACGCCTCCCGGCGCGCCAGGCTGGGAGCGGAGGCGGCGCGGCGCGGCATCAGCCCACCTCGGTGGCGCTGGACTGGCGGACCAGCTTGAGGCGCACACTGCGCCCCAGACGTGCCCACTGCTGCTCTTCTTCCTGCAGCGCGGCAGCCGTCAGCGGCATGCTGCGCAACCATTCGGCCGCAGCCATGATCAGCAGGCCGCCGCGCTTGTCGCGATCCAGGCGCACCGCGCCCTGCTGGTGTTCATCACGCGCGCGATGCAGCAGCACCGCCAGACGCAGGCAGAGGATCAGATCCCAGTCGAGGCTGTCCGGGTCGATACTTTGCGCACGCTCCAGCTTGCCGCGATGGGCCAGCGCCAGCAGGGCCAGCCGCGCCTGATCCATACGCGAGAAACCGGGCATGTCGGCATTGGCGAGGATGTAAGCGGTGTGTTTGTGATAACTGGCGTGGGCGACCGACAGGCCGATCTCGTGCAGCATCGCCGCCCATTCGAGGAAACGACGGTCGACGTTTTCACCATCGGCACAATCCGGATGCAATTGCGCCAGCAATTGCAGCGCGGTGTCAGCGACGCGGCGCAGCTGCTTGCGGTCGACCTGGTAGCGCTTGATGAAGGCTTCCACCGTGGCGTCGCGCAGATCGTGACGATGGTAGCGACCAAGCAGATCGTAGAGCACGCCCAGGCGCAACGCGCCGTCCGAGAACACCATGTGCTCCAGCTCGAATTCCTTGAACACCGCCGAGAGAATCGCCACGCCACCGGCAAACACCGGGATGCGGTCGGATTTGAGGCCGTCGAGATCGAGGCGCTCGACGCTGCCGGCCTTGAGCATCATGCTGCGCAGGCGCTCCAGACCGTCACGCGTGATGCCGCTGGGCGACAGACCATTGAGTTCGAGCACATCGCAGATCGCCTTGGCCGAACCGCTGGAGCCAACCGCCTGATCCCAGCCGGTATTGCGGTAGGCGCCGGCAATCGCCTGCAGTTGCTGGCGCGCGGCCAGCTCGGCCTCACGCAGATTGCTGCGGTCGACCAGACCATCAGGGAAGAAGCGCAGGCTGTAACTGACGCAGCCCATGTAGAGCGATTCCAGATGCAAGGGGTCGAAGCTGCGGCCGATGATGAATTCGGTCGAACCGCCGCCGATGTCGACGACCAGCTGCTGCAGGTCCGGATCGGGCAAGGTGTGCGCCACGCCGACGTAGATCAGGCGGGCCTCCTCGCGGCCGGCGATGACTTCGATCGGGAAGCCCAGCGCTTCCTCGGCCTGCACCAGGAATTCCGCCGCATTCTTGGCCACGCGCAGCGCATTGGTCGCCACTGCACGCACGGCCTCCGGCGCGAAACCACGCAGGCGCTCGTTGAAGCGGCGCAGTGCGGTGAGCGCGCGGGTCTGCGCGGCCAGGTCGAGCATCTTATCGGGCCCCAGGCCGGCGGCCAGGCGCACCGATTCCTTGAGATTGTCGAGCGGGTAGATCTGGTCCCCCACCACACGGCCAACGATGAGGCGGAAACTGTTGGAGCCGAGGTCAACCGCGCAGACGAGTTCTTGAGTCATGAATTAGCAAAGAAGAGGCAATGCAGATACGCAGGCCGCAATTGTAACGTGAGTTCAAGCGCTCCCTCGTGTTACCGATAAGAGTATGAATCGGCTACGACCCAGCGCAAACGGGAACTGCCTCGTCACGAAACGGTCATGTAAATGTCACACAATTGCCCCAGCGCCTAGAACCAGGCCCCGTTCAACGTCCGAAGACCTGCTCATGCCCCACTCTGATACTTTCCGCAGCCCCGTCCGCCGTGAAGTCCCCGCCGAGAGCCTGATCAATCGCGAGCTGTCACTGCTGGCCTTTCAGCGCCGCGTGCTGGCGCAAGCGGCCGATGAAAGCGTGCCCCTGCTCGAACGGCTCAAGTTCCTGTGCATCGTCTCCAGCAATCTGGACGAGTTCTTCGAAATCCGCGTCGCCGGCCTGATGGAACAGATGCGCACCGGCACCCTGCTCGCCAACGGCCAGCGTCCGCTGGCGCTCTACCAGCAGGTGTGCAGCGAGGTGCACCAGATCGTCGCCGAGCAGTACGCCCTGCTCAATGACATCATCCTCCCCGCCATGGCGGCCGAAGGCATCGTCTTCCTGCGCCGCTCGCAATGGACCGACGCGCAGCGCGCCTGGATCCATGAGCATTTCATGAACGAGGTGATGCCGGTGCTGACGCCGGTCGGGCTCGACCCGGCTCACCCCTTCCCGCGCGTGCTCAACAAGAGCCTGAACTTCGCCGTCGAGCTCGAAGGTCGCGACGCCTTCGGCCGCAACTGCAATGCCGCCATCGTGCAAGCGCCGCGCTCGCTGCCGCGTGTCATTCGCCTGCCCAAGGAACTGACCGGCGTCGACAACGGCTTCGTGTTCTTCTCCTCGGTGGTGCATGCGCATGTCAGCGAGCTGTTTGCCGGCATGACGGTGCTCGGCTGCTACCAGTTCCGCGTCACGCGCAACAGCGATCTGTTCGTCGACGAAGAAGAAATCAAGGATCTGCGCAAAGCCCTGCAAGGCGAACTGCAGCAGCGCAACTATGGCGATGCGGTGCGGCTCGAAGTGGCCGACAACTGCTCGCAGCAGATGAGCGAATTCCTGCAGCACCAGTTCGGTCTGGACCGGCTGGAGCTCTACCGCGTGCCGGGCATCGTCAACCTGGTGCGCCTGATGCAGGTGCCCGACTGGGTTGAGCGTCCGGACCTCAAATACGCGCCCTTCCAGCCGACCCTGCCCAAGGGCCTGGACAAGCGCAGCGATCTGTTCGATGCGATCCGCCAGCAGGACATCCTGCTGCATCACCCGTTCCAGAGCTTCAAACCTGTCATCGACCTGCTCAGCGCCGCCGCGGACGACCCGCAGGTGCTGGCCATCCGCATGACGGTCTATCGCACCGGCAACGATTCGGTGCTGATGGAACAGCTGCTTCGCGCCGCGCGCAAGGGCAAGGAAGTGAATGTAGTGGTCGAGCTGATGGCGCGCTTCGATGAAGAAGCCAATATCAACTGGGCAGCGCGCCTCGAAGAGGCCGGCGCGCATGTGGTGTATGGCGTGTTCGGCTACAAGACGCATGCCAAGATGCTGCTGATCCTGCGCCGCGAGGAAGATGACAAGGGCCACCCCCGCCTGCGCCGCTACGTGCACCTGGGCACCGGCAACTACCACCCGCGCACCACGCGTTTCTATACCGACTTCGGTCTGCTGACCGCCAACGAGGAAATCGGCGCCGATGTGCACGAAGTCTTCAAGCAGCTCACCGGCCTGGGCCACGCACAAACGCTGCGCCACCTGTGGCAGGCGCCCTTCGCACTGCAATCGAACCTGGTCGCCGCCATCGATGCCGAGGCACAGATTGCACGCGCGGGGCGGCGCGCCCGCATCATCGCCAAGGTCAATGCACTGATGGAGTCGGAGACCATCGCTGCGCTGTACGAGGCCTCGCAAGCTGGCGTCGAGATCGAGCTCATCGTGCGCGGCCCCTGCGCCCTGCGTCCCGGTGTGGCGGGGCTGTCGGAGAACATCAAGGTGCGCTCGGTGGTCGGCCGCTTTCTGGAGCATTCACGCATTTTCTACTTCCACGCCGATGGCGAGGAAAAGCTCTACCTGTCGAGCGCCGACTGGATGGAGCGCAACTTCTTCCGCCGCATCGAGGTGGCCTTCCCCATCCTCGATCCGAAGGTCAAACGCCGCGTGCTGCGCGAAGGGCTCAAGCCCTATCTCGCCGACAACTGCCAGGCTTGGGAAATGGATGGCGAGACCGGGCAATACCGCAAGCGCAGCTATCGCGGCTTGCGCCGCTCGGCACAGGAATGGCTGATGCAGGAAGTGGTCGGCAACTGAAGCGCCGCCGGCGGGCTCAGGCCACCGACAGGCGCTGCGCCTCGCCGGCGAATTCACGATACCAGCTGAGGAATTCCCCGACCGGCAAGGGGCGGCAGTAGTAGTAGCCCTGGGCCACATGGCAGCCCAACTTGCCCAGCGAGGTCAGCGTGCTGCGCTGCTCGACGCCTTCGGCGACGAGGGTCAGGTCGAGCGCGCGGCCCAGCGAGACAATCGCCTCAACGATGGCACGGTCGGCGCGGTCGCTTTCCATATCGCGCACGAAGGCCGCATCGACTTTCAGCTTCTTGACCGGCAGGTGCTTGAGGTAACCGAGGCTGGAGTAGCCCGTACCGAAGTCGTCGATGGACATCACCACGCCCATCTGACGCAGTTTTTCCAGCGCATTAGCGGTCAGCGAAGACTCCTGCATGACGATGCTCTCGGTCAGCTCCAGCTCCAGCTGGGCGGCCGGCACGCCATAAAGCCGCAAACTCTCCTCGACCCGGCGCACAAACTCCGGCTGGCGGAACTGCAGTGCCGACACATTGACGGCAACCGGGAAGTCCTGGATGCCGGCAAGATTCCACTCGGCCCGCTGGCGGCAGGCCTCGCGCAGCACCCAGTCGCCCATCTGCAGGATCAGGCCTGACTCTTCAGCGATGCGGATGAAACGGTCTGGCGCCACCTCACCGAACTCGCGGCTGTTCCAGCGCAGCAGCGCCTCGACGCCAACCAGCTTGCGCGTGGCGATCTCGATCTGCGGCTGGTAGAACAGCTCAAATTCGTCATGATCGAGCGCACTGCGCAACGCATGCTCCAGTGACAGGCTCTCCTCGGCCAGCTCGCTCATGCTGCTACTGAACAGCTGGTAGTTGTTCCGCCCCTGGCCCTTGGCGTGATACATCGCCACGTCGGCATTGCGGATCAGCTCATCGGCATCGAGGCCATGATCCGGGTAGATCGCCACGCCGATCGAGGGCGTGATCGCCAGTTCATTGCCTTCGACCCGCGCAGTCGGCGCCAGCACGCCGAGGATGTTCTCGGCCATGCCGCGCGCTTCGTCTGTCGAGCGGATCTTGTAGAGGGTGACGATGAACTCGTCACCACCGAGACGCGACACCGTATCGGACGCCCGCACCGCGCGCTTGAGTCGCTCCGCCACGGTCTGCAGCAAGCCGTCACCGACCGAATGGCCGAGGCTGTCGTTGATCAGCTTGAAACGATCAAGGTCGATGAACAGCACCGCCATCTGATGCCCCTCGCGCTCGGCATGCAACAGCGCCACGCGCAGACGCTCGATCATCAGGCTGCGATTGGGCAAACCGGTCAGCGTATCGTGATGCGCCAGGTACTGGATGCGCTCTTCCTGCTCCTTGCGCTCGGAGAGATCGTTGAAGATGCCCGCGTAATGCGTCACCTTGCCCTGGCGGTCAGTCACCGCGCTCAACCACAGCCACTGCGGGTAGGTCGAGCCATCAGCCTTCTGATCCCAGACCTCGCCGGACCAGTGGCCATCCTGATCGAGCGCCTGCCACATCTTCTGATAGAACACCTCGTCATGCAGACCAGCCTTGAGGAAGCTGGCCGGCCGGCCAAGGATGTCATCGGGTTTGAGTCCGGAAATCTCGCTGAATGCCGGATTGATGTATTCGACCAGCCCGCCCAGATCACTGACAAAGATCGCCTCGCGACGGCAGCAGAATACCGAGGCCCACAGTTCGGTGCCATGCTCGCGCATGGCCAGCTCGGCAACCAGGCCATCGAGCACCACGCGCAATTGCAACAACTCGTCAGCATGCGCCTGCACTTCAGCGGGCACTTGATCTTCGGGCGCGGCGAGCAATTGCTTGGCGTAAGCCGAGAGATCAAGCAGCGGACCGGCAACATGACGACGCAACACGCGCTTGAGCACCGGCATCACCAGCAAGCTGGCCAGCAAGGGCACCAACATCGCGGCAATGAAGGCCATTGCCACGCGGATACGCATGCCGGATTTGTCGAGTAACAGGATCAGGCGAACCCCATCGGCACCGGCTTGTGGCCGCAAGCTGAACACCCGCGCCATGAACTGCGCAGTCTCGAAGCGGGCCGCCACGGCACCGCTGGCAAGCGCGCCGAGCGGCGGCACAGTCGCCGCCGGCAACTGCCGCGCGGCCGCGTTGAGCCCATCCGGCGCATCCGGCGCAACGCCCGGCGGCAGCATCCAGCGCGTACTCAAACCCGCCGTGCGGGCAGCCTGATCGAGCTGGGTAACCACATCGGCGACAAACACGGCGACATAGCCAACCTGGCGACGTATGCCGTCGGGCCGCGCAAATACCGGCGCGACAGCCGCCTGGGTGAGCTGGCCATCGACATAACGCCAGTCCGGGAATTCACTTTGGGTCGGCAAGCTCAGCTCGCTACGCGGCACCGGTCGTACCGCCCCGGCGGCACCACTGGTGGCAAAAGCCGAGCTGGCGCGGTTATCACCGCCGAACAAGCTGGACGTGAAACGCCCCATGACGAAACGTGCGTCGCGACCATCGAAATAGGCCAGCGCCTCGCCATCGCGATCATAGGCGACGAGCAGCGCACGTAACTGCGGCCCCAGTCGGGCCAGCTGCAGAACGATGGCGTGCTGATCGGCCTGGAATTCGGTTTGCCCTTCCGGCGCGTGTTCGTAAGCCTGATCGATCGAATCAAGGCGCAAGGACAGGCTCTGATCTGCCGCCAGCTCAGCGGCCAGGCGCAAAGTCTCGGCAGCACGCTGATTGAGGATCTCGCCCAAGGCGCTTTGCGCAACCTGGAATTGCCGCTCCAGCGCCCGCCCGTTCCACACGAGAACCGCCGCAACCACCAGCACGCCAGAGACCAGCATGACCAGCGCAGAACCCAGCAGCATGAGACGCCACATGCGGAGCTCGAAAGCACCCTCAGCGAGCCAGCAGTCCAGAGCATGCAGCAAACGTTTCATGAATGAGGGCAAGTGGATGATTCGGGTAGCACACAGTGTTATCGACCGGGGACGCAGCAAAGTTGAGCTGCGTCGACTGCAGATCACGCCAATTTACGTGAGCGGGCGCTGCAATCTGGGCGCAGTGTACCCACAGTGAACACAGATGTGATGCTGCAGCGCACGCGGGAAGCGCGATTGATACAATCGGGCGCTCAGCATTCTTGATCGAGATCATCCCGTGTCCGTGTCCCCCGCCTTCAGCGAGCAGGAAATCGCCAGTCACACGCCCATGATGCATCAGCGTTAGGAGCCCGTGGGCATTGGGTTTGCCGACATCAATGATGGAATATTACGCCAAAACTTACGCCTGAATTTTCAGCCAGAAACATGACGAATCGGTATAACCTTTCGTCGCTGAGCAGGCCCCTTGGTCATGGTGTCCGGCTTGATCACCGTCAACGAGGTGATACCCTCGCGCCGGATCTGAAGTCCACGAATCTCCGTCAGGATTCGCCCGGTCAAGTAGAAGAGCGCTGCCGCCAGGTAGGGCATGAACGCTTGAAATCGATCATCGCAGAACCCTGCTTGGTCCTCGCGCTTGACGATGTGGCAGCCCCCTTTGCAGAAGCGCAGAACTGGGCATGTCAGGCAGTTGTGCTTGTGAATCCAGTGCGTGACGGTATCGACAACGACGCCCGGTAGATTGTCCAGATCCCCCAGATGGTGCCCGGCATCCCGCGCGCTGACGTTGTGACAGGTGATGACATGACCTTTGGTATCGACGACAAGATGGTCGTCTCGGTCCTGATTGCACCCCTGCTGCATTACAACCGAAGGGATCGCCTTCGCCAGTGTCTCGAAGAAGCCGCCGATGCGCTCGCGAGCGTGCGCAAGATCCATGCTGCGCCCGGTCGCCATGTCAAAGAACAGCCGATTCACGTTTTCAGACCATTGCCGTTGCGCTGCCCGGCTCAGATCGGCCGCACCGGCGTAGGCCGTGCTGAACGTGGTCGCAAAACCCTCAGTGCTGACCAGGAGCGGCGCCCCCTCCGGCAGATCAAGCTTGGCGCGCAGGTAGTCGCGGACATCGGCAATCGAGTTGTTTTCGGCAGACAGAACAACATTGACCGACATGCGCCGGCCTCGCCGGATGAATGCGTCACGCAGCACTGCACGCAATGTCGGATCCTCCAGAGGGTCGGCTCCGCGCGCAGCCAGCGTGCCTGGCCCGTCATGGCTGATCGTCACCGCCAAGTCCACGGCTTCAATCCAGTCGACAAGCTCGGGCGTGAAGAGGCTCGCGTTGCTGATCGTGGACAGGTCGGCACGCGGGTAACGCTTGCGAATCTCAGTCGCCAGAGGAATCAATGTCTTGGCGTACAGAAATGGCTCCCCGCCCCTGAACGTGATTGTCACCCCCTCGCCGTCGCCCAGATCCAGATTGTTTTCGATCTTCGCGAGCAGGACCGGCACATCGTCGGGATGGCCGTCAATGGTGTGATCGGTTTCGCCCTGGATGCAGTAGCTGCATGCCTGATTGCACTTCAGCCCGAGCTGGATGCCCAGGTTGCGGACCTTCGCCGCTTTTCGACCTGGCCGCGTTGGATGAAGCATGCTCGCCAGCTCGATCTGGCTGCGGTTCGCACTGTAACCCATGCCGACCGGCTCCAGATCCACAGGCGCCCCGGTATCAGACCATACCAGCGTGCTTGCGTGCGGATCGTAGCGCGCGACACGGACTGACTCATCTTCCCCCAGCAGATGCAGATCAAACACTGGCGCGCTCCGCGAAATAGGCGCCCTGCGCAGCCCGGATGACCGCCTTCTGTGCGGAAATGTCCTCAATCAGTTCGGCCGGCGCACGGACGCCAGCAGCCGAATGCTTCTCTACCGCCGCAAGGAAGTCGCCAGACCACTCCGGGCGCTTCTCTTCCGGTATCAGATCCAGCAGCGGGGCGATTAGCTGCATCATCATGTCGACCTGCTTTTCCAGTGCCGCTACTGCGTCCTGCGGGACAATCTGATGCAGCAGCCGGACCTTCGCATTCATGTTGCGCACGCGCCGTGAGGCCGCTGGCGAAATGCTTTCCACGACCGAAATCAGGCTGCCCCCTGACAACTCAGGCGGCAGCAAGGAATACTCGAAGTCGCCAGCCGGGCAGCACTTATCAACAATGATCATGGTCGGCTCTTCACCCGCCGCTCCGCTCCACATGGCAGCGACGGGGGAATCAGCAGCGTTTCCGCCGCGAAGAGCCAGCATTGATACGCCGTCTCGCTCGCAGAACAGGTTTCCAGCATTAATCGACATGATCCGGCCGGACACCGCTCTGAAGTAGAAAACAATTTCGTTTTCCTCGAACGGGGTAGGCATCCCGATACTCCATCCGCCGAGCATGTAGCCGGACTCGGTTTTTTTCAGTACAGGGGCGCCTACTTCGACTGCATTGATGATAATTGTTTGCATGTGAGCACCTTAGCTTGAGCAGTTGCAGACGCTAGAGTCGACGCAGCCGGTTGGCGTGCCCTCAACCCCATACCAGTAGCGAACCAAGCGCAGCGCCTTGTTGGAGCCGTCGTAACTCAGCACGTCTTTCAAGCTACGATTCCATGCCCAGAGCCCCCCAGATGGATGCACTGTCGTGTCAGCGATAGGTTCCTGGGTAGCAACATCCACATCAATTGCATCCACCGCTTCGATTGTGTGCATGGTCAATCCGACATTCCCAGCACCATCAATGCCTACGCCGTTTACCGAGCGGACATATCGGCCATCCGCCTGCGCCTGCGTGAGCTTTTCCGCCAACGCATTCGCAACGCTTGTAGCGAAACTCGGATCATTGCCGACTGCGGCGGCCAATTCATTCAGCTGATTCAGCGCCGCAGGCGATGAATTGACCAGGGCATTGATCGCTGCATCAACAATCGCGTGCATCGCCGCCACAACACCGGCGGGATGGGTTACAAGATTGCGCGCAGACCCGGCAATGGTCTCTGCGTCGGTTGCAAATCGAGCACGCCCGGGAATATTTTCGGTGGCGTACGGAACCAGGGCCTCAATCGCCTGAGCGGTGCGCAGAGGCGACATCCAGGCTGCGTTTTCGGTGCCGGCCCGCGCCTGTTCCGCAGTAGCCAGAGACTCGACCAGGACGTACTGAGAGAATGGATTGGCAGTCGAAATAAGGGCATCGAGCATCGACTGAAAAGCTGCAACGCTGGCGTCGACAAAAATCGTGATGCCAGAATTGTCTGAAATCGCCATGTCGAACTCCATCGCCATGGGCTCGCCTTCGTAGATCTGAGTGAACGATCCACTGTCGATTGATGCATAGCCGTACAGGACGCTGCCAGCCAGGCCGGGAGCTCCGGCCCAAACACCGATTTCAGAGCATGGATAGGATGCCGAAGGAACCAGCTGAGCCAGCATTCGTAGCTGCTCAGGCGACGCTTTGCTGCCAGTCAGAATAGCAGCAGCGTCCATCGGCTCAGAAAGAGCCACTTCAAGACCGTTCATATCCCGCAGAGCTTTCCCGAACTGGAGGTGCGTCAGCTCAAGATCGACGCCGGTGTTTTTCGCGTTCCACTGCGCAAGAATGCCGGCTGCAGTGCGTTTAATTTGAATGGTGTTCATGGTTCGGTTCACTCACAAGATTTCACCGTTGAAGCGGACAATGCGCGAGACCGAAAGCGTCGCGCCAAAATACTGCTGAGCACCACTGAGGGTCACGGCACGAATTGTCGGAACAAAGCGCGCCGGCAGCACTGCTTGTAGGGCGCGAGTAACTTTCTTGACTGTCTCGATGCCAGAGTCAGTAGCATCGATGTAGATATCCAGGCGACTGGTCAGCCAGCGATCATCAGACTCGACGTAACTGAGGTCGGTCGGGTATGCGACGCCTTTTTTTTGCCACAACTGGTAGACCGCACCAGAGTTCGGGAAAAGCATCTGGATGTAGGTGCGCAAGAAGTGCAGGCCGCGCCCTTGCCCGTTCTGCCCCCTCCAGGCCTTGTAGAGATATCGAGATGCGTAGCCTGCCGTGGCACCATCCATCGGGAACGCCAAGCCGTCTGCCGTAATAGCTCGGCCGACCAGATCATCAGAGCCAAGATGCGCCACGCCGGCCACAGAAACATCGAACGTGTCGGACGCCAAATAGGCCGCGAACAGATCGCGAGTAAGCTGCTTGAGCTCTGCCTCGACATCATCGGCCTCGAAGCTCCCCGCCAAGGGGGTCATCGCTGGTAGCTGTGCGTTTGAAAAATCCATGTCAGCTCCAGCCAGGGGTAACGCCCGCCTCTGACGTGACGGTTACAGTCAAGCTGGTCTCGGACAGGTAGCGCCAAAGCTCGGGCCTCACCGACACATCCTGCGATTCATCAATCGACAATTTCCAATCGGCATTGCCACTTGAGAGAGCAGGAACTTTCGATTGAAGCAGCGCGTACACCTCACGATAGCGCGGCCGGTTGTATCCCCGCTGAGCCGCCCTGGACGATGGTCCGTATTTTTCGAGCAGCGCATCAACAATCTGTGCGCGCACAGTAGACGCAATGAACGACGTAGGCACTGTAGCCGTAACCGTCATGCCAATTTCAGACCTGACCGGAGTCACGAAGTGAACGCGATACGAATCGTCCGCTCGCTTAATATGCGCTTTGATTGCCTGCTGCGTTTCCGTCAGCGCGGCATTGTCGATCAACACCGGCGCCGCCGCGCCAGACAAGACCGACTCCCCACCCGTGTTCGACAGCGCCGCCACAAAAATCGCATTGACATTATCAACATTCGGGCCGCGTGCGGTTTCCTCGGCCGCTTCGTTCCAGACGGAAAGGAACTGCAGACTGCCCGCAAATGCTCGGCGTACGGTGAAGTCGAATTCACCCATATAGACCGCATTGTCATCATAGACGGACGGGTACCGCGCCAAATCGCGCAGCACAGACATTGAGAGCGGATCGCTGCCGGAGGTGATGACCTGATCCATGGTCATCTCAATTGAGGCATCCGCAGCGCTGGCCACATCAGCAAACGAAAACGGACTCGCATGAGTCGGGGAGACGTTGCCGAACGAGTAGCCGATCTGCAGCGTGATAACAGCTCCATCCGGGGGCTGGGTGCCGACCAGGCGCTCTGCGCCGAAGCGCACGTAGACGCGTTGACGATCATCGGCCTCGACGTGATAAACGCGTTCGGCGACCGCCGTGTTCACATAGCGGTAGCGATACTCGTACTCGCCATCATCATCAGACACCGAAATGCTGCACAGCGATTCCTGTTCGTCGCTCGGGCTGATTTCAATAGCGTAGAACGGCGCAGATCCTGAAACCGTATGCGACACAGAAACAAGACGCTCTTGCCTCGCTCGCGCGCTCGCCGAGCCGCCCGCAGGCGCGGTCACTGAGGCCTCCACGATGTACTCGCGCCCGGACGAATCAATGATGATCCGGCCAGCCTCCAACGTGAACGCGCTCGGGCCTTTGTTCACGACGCCCAGCTGCACGACCACGGCCGTCGACTTTCGCACAATCCCGCGCATCGCAGCGTCAGCCAGCACAGTCGCGTCGCGCACCTTCTCAAACGGCTCTAGCTGTGCCGACTCGACTTGCGCCGAGTACATCGCCAGCATTGCCGCAATTGCGGACAAGTGCTGTTTGATTCGCGGATCTTCCGCGTAGTAAAGCGCAGCAATCGTCGGGTAATTGTCGATCAGATCTTCAATCGAGCCCAGGAAGTCGTCTTTGGTTTTCATCCCTCAATCGTCCCTGCATCAATGGCCTGCCCGGCAATCTCGATAACCAAGTCGGTGCGATCAGGCGGGCTGGACAGGCTGTACAGATTGACCGAGCCAGCCGGCAGAGCATCCAGAACCGCCACATCAGCACGCAGCTTGTTCAGCACGTCCTGAGCATCAACGGCATCCACTTGCGCAAGTGGCCGTTGCAGTAACGCCTTCAGATCTTGACCGTAATCGCTACCCAAATAGCCGCCCACCGGCGTTTTCAGCCAGTGCCGCACCATGCCATTGATATCGCCGCCAGTGATAGCCATTCTCCAATGCTAGTTGCTCGCCTAGCGCAGCAGGCCGCCTTTTTCCGACCGAAAAATATTTACCTCAGTGTATTGCCTTGTGCATTACTTAGCAGTATTGTTTCGAACATTACACAGGACAGCGGAGCCAGGAATGCACGAATCGCAACTCGGATCAGCGCATGCAGCACTTTTGACGAGTGACGTATATCCGAGCCAGGTAAAGAATGGAGATTTGCTGCTCTACCTGGGCCGCACTGTCTGCGTGAAAAGAAAGTCAACGCACCACAAGTCAGGAGCGGTGTGGATTGATTTCAAGGTCGTTTCTGGCGCCCCCATCCCGGGCGGATCGACGATCAGATCGCATGTCACGCATACGCTGAAGCGATTGAACGAGGAGCCCAAGAAGTTCTGCTACTTCCTGCCTCACGAAGACCATTTCGGCATCTGCCTCTCCATTGATGAAGCGCACGAGCGCGCCAAGAATCGCATCAACTCGGATTCAAAAAACCACGGCACAAAATTGACTTACGAAGTCGCCGAAGCATGCCCGGCTCTTGTTGCCAGTGACTCAGAACCTCGGCGCATATCAATCGCAGATCAAATCATCGAGCAGCTGGACCTGTGGGCCGGCGAAGATTTCTTTGCGGAAGAGAATACCTTTGCCATGTCTGAAAAAGACCGCAAAGCGCTCGGCAATTTGGTCATGGATTTTGTGTTGAAACACGCCGACCACCAATGGTTTGCACAAAAGCCTGGAACGGTAAGCGTGCATACCCATATCGGCGCCACGCAAACAGAAACCCGAGCAGACGATGGCCAATAACAACCCGCACAACCTCTGGCGCGGGCAACAGATCTGGTTCGTTCCTGGAAGTCGAGTTTTTGGGGCTCCGGGTTTTGCGACCGTCATCTGCATTGGGCGCAAGTGGGCAACCATCAAACGCGACTGGAAAGAATGCCGGATTGACCTGACCACACTGCTCGAAGACACGGCGAATAAATACAGCGCCGGGCGGGCTTATCTCGATAAAGAAGCCTATGAAGCAAAGCTTGCGCGCGAGGATGCCTTTATGGATTTAAGGCTGCAGCTTTCGCGCCAGAGCTCATCACCCGCAGAGACGGTGACAGAGCAGAACATCAGAGACGCCGCGATCCTGCTAGGCATTGAATTGAAGCAAAGAAAAAATGGCTGACAAATCAAACATCAACTGGTGCGATAGCACGTTCAACGGCGTCATTGGCTGTACGAAGGTCAGCCCAGCATGTGATAACTGCTATGCCGAGAAAGAGCGCGCATCCACGGCGCTCAAGGTGCAATGGGGTGCAGGAAAGTCGCGTCACCGCACGAGCACGGACAACTGGAAGAAGCCGATTCGATGGAACAAGAAGCCGTTCTGCGAATGCGAGGCGTGCGGGTGGCGAGGAGAAGCCGACTGGCTCGGCCCGTGCAAGTCATGCGGTGACTTGACGCTGAAACAGGCTCGCCGCCGTGTATTCGGCTACAGCCTTGGAGACTGGCTGGACAACGAAATTCCAATTGAGTGGTTCGTCGACCAGCTTGACCTGATCCGTCGCACGCCGAACCTTGACTGGCTGCTGCTGACAAAGCGCATCGGTAACTGGAGAAGCAGGCTTGTTGCCGCCAAAAACTATGTTTCCGACAAGTTGGGCGCGGAAGATCCAGAATCCGACGCGCTGTTTGACTTCATTGATTTATGGCTTTCCGGCACCTCCCCGGCGCATGTATGGCTGGGTGCATCGGTATGCAAACAGACCGAAGTTGACCGCGACATTACTAAGCTGCTGTCCGTGCCGGCCTCAATTCACTTCTTGAGCATCGAGCCGATGCTGGAAGCTGTGGATTTGAATATGAGCTACGGCGGGCTTGTTGAAGACGACGATGGCGCGCCCTATCCAGGGCACGTGGACTGGGTGATCTGCGGTGGCGAGAGCGGCCCGCAGGCCCGGCCAATCTCTCCCGACTGGGCGCGCTCATTGCGCGACCAATGCGCCGCAGCTGGTGTGCCATTTTTGTACAAGCAGTGGGGAGAGTGGATTCCGATGCTTGGACAGGTTCCAAGCGTGCCCGTCAGAGACAAAACGACGACGCCGGACGGCTGGGTCGTGGGTCGCGCAGGCGCCAAAGCAGCCGGCCGCCTGCTGGACGGCCGCAAGCACAACGAGTTCCCTACGGGAGCAAGCCAATGATCAGCGACATCCCTCAGCCTTTGCTGTGCAGACGCAACGATCTGGACACCTACTTCGCGGTCGAAGCCGCGCTACAGCTCCAGACGACGCAAGAGATGGCCACTCGGATGTGCGCAGACGGCGTTCCGATTGGTGTAGCCATTCGCACGATCACTCAACCTCACGCGCGCCGCAAGATCAAGCGCGCTCATTCCACAAAGAAAGGCTGCGCATGAAATCAACGCCGATTACCCCAGGCAAGCTTTACCGCGTAACCGGATGCGGCATTGACATGGCTATCGAGGCGACGCACCCGGTCGACGCCCTGCTGGTCGGACTAGACGTGCTGGAAATTCTGGGAGTCCTGCAATGAAGACATCACAGAAACAGCGCGCAGCCTGGAGCGCGATGATTGAGGCCGCAGCGAAAGGGCCTTGGTCTCTGTCAGCCAACTGGCCGCCCTACGTTCTGGATAAAGACGGATATGAAATTATCCAGTTTCATGAAATTGCCATCCTGAATAACTGGGCAGACAAGCTCGGAGTAGTTCACTGGGCTGACCACCCTAACGCCCGGCGCGAGCTTATCGATACCGAAATTGAATCGACCGCTCGCCTATGCCATGCCGCGCGCGAAGCCATCCCCGCGTTACTGGATGATGTCGAGTCGCTGACTCGCGAAGTCGATAGGGCGCGCGCCGAGCGCGACATTGAACGAGCGCAAAAAGACCGGGCGCTGCATCTGCTTTCAGGCATTCACGCGCTGCTGTACCCGCCTATGCAGAAATCAGGCGATCTGCTGATGCGCTTCCGCGCCGAAAATCCGGATGACGTTCTGCAGGCGCTCAGTGATCGCATTCGGAGCCTACATGACAGCACAGACGGCGCGGCAGACGGCAAGCAATTCCCTGAGCGAGACCCGAGCAAGCCATCTGAACTGCAAGGCATTTTTCACAAGTTCATCGTGCGGCGCGCCGATGGGTCAGATGCGCCGGGAGGGAAGCACTGCGGATGCCAGTATTTCGTGCTGGATCTTGATCACGACCCCCATGCAGTCGCTGCAATGCGTGCCTATGGCACGGCATGTTCCAACACGCACCCGCAGCTCTCCCGCGAGATTTCAGAACGGTTCGGCGGCGTCCACTACGACGGACAGGGCACGCTCCGCAATGCGGACGGCTCGCGCAGCATCTTTGACGATCTGGACGCCTGCGAAGGCTGCGGCCTGACGCCTGCCCAGCGCGAGCGCCAAGCTAACCCGGAGCCGTGCGCTACCTGCAACGGTCACGGCATGATTGGCGGGCCGAGCTTCTACGACCCCGGCGAAGGCGGAGAGCCGTGCCCGGATTGCGCTACGCAGCAGACACAAGGGGGGCGTCATGTTTGATCAAGAAGAAGGCGACCGCTGCACTCAGCCTGGGTGCGAGGGGACTCTGCAATTCCAAACCCCTAAAAATTGCAGCTGCCATATCTTGCCACCATGCAGCGCCTGCTTGAATTCCGTCCTGACGTGCACTGAGTGCGGCGAGGAAGGCCACACCTCCGCACCTGACAGCGCCGATACGAACCCCAAACTCCAGGATGAACGGACGTGAGCATCATTCTTGAACCGTGCCCGCACTGCGGTGCCGCCGCCGAGCTCGACACCCACCAGAACTTTCGTAACTTCATCACGGGCGAAATTGGGCGCGCCATTTCAGCGTACTGCACAGAATGCTCTGCCGAGGTATCCGTGTGCGTATCCGACGTTCCTTCGATCACTCCGGAGCAGGTTTCTGCGATGTGGAACAGGCGCACCTCTCCAGCAGTGCCTGATGAGCTTCCCGATGCCGTCTGCGCAGCCACCGCTGCAGCACTGGGCGGCGCCCTCGACTGCGGCAGGGTGTGGAGCGCCTGGGGCGTCGGAACGATGAGTGAAAGCGACTTTTATAGCGTTGCAGATGACCCCGAGCGCGTTGCAGAGATTTCCAGGGCGGCAATTACAGCATTTGTCGGATGCATTGCAGAAAAGAACATGCATATCGCTACGCCGGCGGCCCAAAGCGGCGGGCTGTTGATGCCGACACGCGGGAACAAATCAGGACGCGACGTGTTGTTGAACAGCTTCGGGCTGCGCCACGCCGCCGAACAACTGCTGCAGCGCGCTCGCGCCATTGAGCTCATCGCGACCGAACTGGAGGCGAGCCCGAATCTACCGACCATAGCCGCAAAATCTATTTTGAAGAGCGCCGGCTTCGGGGTGATCCACCAAGACACGATCCAGAAGATCGCGCAGCTGGTCGCCTGGGCAAAAGAGCAGGATGCAGACCTTTGCGACGACGAGACGCTGCGCCTCATTCAAGACGGCATCGATCAAGCAGCATGAGCACCCTGTATCTCAACCTCAAGACCGAATATTTCCAGCAGATCAAGGCGGGTACCAAGCCAGAGGAATACCGGCTGATGACCGACCACTGGTGCAAGCGCCTCGAAGGCAGGGCGTATGACCGCATCGAGATTGCCAATGGATATCCGAAAAAAGACGACACCGAAAACCGCATCGAGCGACCTTGGCGCGGCTACGAAATCAAAACCATCACGCACCCGCACTTCGGGCCTGACCCGGTGCGCGTGTTCGCAATCAAGGTGAATTGAGCATGGCGCAAATCAAGCGAACCGGAACCGTTAATTTCCACGACGCCAGCCTGAGCGTCTGGGAGGAAGGCATTGCAGAGGCCCGCGCTGCGGGCGGCATCAAGGGAGCCGATCAATGGGAGCGCGAATTCAAGCGCGATGTTTTCGCTCGCATCGTGCAGCAGCTTCGCCGTCTGGGCTGGACCGTGAGCATGCCCGCGATTGATCCCCATGACGTGCAGCACTACGGCGGAACCGTCGCCCGCTGGGCTGCCGAGCGCCGCCGCAATTGCCACAAAGGCGCCCTGAAAGGCGAGCTGGAAATCTCAGGCCGAGCGATCAAGTTCAAAATGTGGCAGTCGGTGAATACGCCGACCCGCCCCGATCATGACGGCAAGTACGAGAGCGACAAGGAAGGCGTGATGCCCTACGTGCTGCGTCTGGAAATGACGCGCACGCGCAACCGCCTGCGCGACTACCTGTGCAACAACGTGTTTGCGGGCTATGAGTTCGTGCCAAGCAGGATCAGCAGCCCGAACCCCGACCCGCTGGCCTACTTCAATGATTCCTGGGACAGCGAGTACGAGAAGAAGCGCGGGACGCACCGTTTCAGCCGTGGCCCTGACGGCTGGCCGGATGATTCCTGCCTGAAGTCGTGGAAGCAGACCGACGCTGACGGCGTTCGCCTGAATCACGGAGACACACGGTACTGGCGCGACCGCAAGGGCCGGCTGATCCGTGGCCGCGTGTATGGCGGCATCAACGGCATGTGGATGGCGGTCTATGGCCCGGGCAAGCGGGATCACACACATAAGAGCGCCCACGAGTTTTTCAGCCTGAAGCCCGGCATGCCTCGCAAGCGAGTACGCGAAGACGACCGCCGTAAGCGCCTTGAAAGCGAGCTGGCCAAGTCCGTGAAGGAGATGAACTTTGAGCGCGCTGCCGTGCTGCGCGACATCCTCTTCCCGAAATCAAAGCAGACTTTTCTGGTCTGGCATGAACGCGAGAAGGCCTATCACCGGCCATGCTTTCAGGGCTATACCGCGAACGCCATTGATGCAGGCCGATTCACGCGTGAAGAGTGCAACGGCTACGACCGAGCGCCCAACAGGCTTATCCCCCAAGGCCTTTCTGCCTGACCCGAAACCTAAATCAACCGGAGCAACCAATGGCCAACAGCCAAAGCATAGCCCCTGCCCTGCCCACGAATCGCAATGTTCGCGTCTACGAATTCGGCATCCGCGTCGACAAGGATGCACTGCCCGCAATTCAGCAGCAGATCGCGCTGTCCAGGCGCCTTTACAACAGGCAAGTCGAGCGCATCGGGGTGATCGTTAACCAGATGCGCGAGTTCGTCATCGAGCGCGCCGGCGATGGCGCGCGCCAAAGCCAGGAACGCGTCGACGCCCTCAGCGCAGCGTTCGCTGATGCGAAGGCCCGCGACGATGAGCCCGCCATGAAACAGATCGCCGCCGACCGGCGCGCGGCCTGGGCCGATCTGTCCGCAGCCCTGCGCGAAGCACGCAAGGAGCACCGAAAGGAAATTCAAGACCGCTTCCTGAGCAAGATCGGGCGTAACAGCCAGTGTGACACCTACAAGCTGCGTTGTGAGGCCGTCGCAGACGGTCTAGGTTGGGCCACGGCAAACACCGTGCTTGAAAACGCGCTGATCGCGTTCAAGAAGTCCTTTTCGCTAGGAAAAAGCCCGCGCTTCTGCGCAGGCGACACCAAAGACCAGGACACGCTCACGCTGCAATTCACCGCAGCAGGCGGCCTGCCCGCTCACTCTGTCCTGAGCGGATCAAACCTCGAACTCAGCATGCAGCCCCCCGCGTCAGGAGCCGGAAAGCGAAAGTACGGCGAATTCAAGTTCCGCCTGGGGGCGGCCAGCGCCGACAACTACGCGACCGGAACATGGCAGTATCACCGGGCGCTTCCTGACGACAGCACCATCAGCATGGCGCGCTTGGTGCGCCGCCAGATCGGCAAGGATTGGCGCTGGGCACTGCAGCTGGTCGTTAAGTCAGAGCAGCGCGAGCATGTCAGCAACGACCGCGAGCCGCTCGCTGCGGTGCACTTTGGCTGGGCCTCTGATGTAGATGGGCGCCGCGTCGCCGGCGTCACCGACGCAGCAGACCCGAGCCAGGCCAGGATTATCAGCCTGCCGCCCGACATCGAGACCGACCTGCAGCGCGCATCCGAGATTCAAGGGGAGCGCGACGCATCGCGCGACGCTATCGCTCCAAGGCTTCGCGAAATCGATATTCCCGAGCCGACCGACTCCCACGAAGGACTCGATGCCTCAACGCCGGAAGGCATGGCGCAGCGCGCGGCTGCCGAGTTGCAAGCGATCAGAAAGCTGCCCGCCCAGCACGTAGCAATCCGCCGCCTGCACCGACTGTGCGGCCTGCTGCGCGCCGTGGAAAAGCTGCCGGACTGGCTTGAGGCGTGGCGAAAAGAGGACAAAATGCGGTGGCAGGCTTCGTCTCACATCGCTCGGCGCGCTCGAAATCGCCGGAAGGACTTCTACCGGAACTTCGCCGCCCAGCTGGCCAAGCGCTATAGCGCAATCGTGATTGAACCGCTGGATCTTGCCGCAGCAGCCAAGAAAGTCGACGAAGAGACCGGCGAGAAGTCCGAGTTCTCGAAGAAAGCACGCTCCGGGCGCGTCGTGGCCGCGCTGTACGAGCTTGAAAGCGCGATCCGCTGGGCGGCAACCAAGCACGAGTGCGCGATCTTCGAGCTGTCAGCTGCGACCGTCTCTCAGTGCGCGCACTGCGGAGAATCGGGTATCTCGCCGAACTCAGAAAACATGCAAGAACTGCACTGCCCACATTGCGGCGCCGTGCTGGATCGCAAGCTCAACGGCGCGGCCGTGGCCTGGCAGATCGTCTCGGCTTCTCGCGAGGATCTGATCGAGGACTTCTGGCTGAAGTCCAGGCAGCTCGAACAGGAACAGCTTGAAAAGTCGGCAGAGCGAAAACGCAAGATGGCCGAGGGGCGCAAGAACGGGTTGCGCACGCCGGCCGTGATCACTACAGCCGAAGCGGAGGTGCGTGCGGCCTGATTTTTGAAAAATCGATATTCCGGCGATTTTTTATCTGTTTGAAACCGTTTTTTTCCAAGCAAAAAAACACCTTTCAAATGACAAGTCAATGACTTGCCAATCACCTGTTGGATAGCCATCTCGTTGGCGTGGTAGACGAGACCGATTGCCAACACGACAGACGCCGCCACGGGTTGGATAGCCATCTCGTTGGCGTGGTAGACGAGACCCGGGACTCCAGCGGGAGTCTTGTTCCTTCGTTGGATAGCCATCTCGTTGGCGTGGTAGACGAGACCGGCTGGCGCCGATCCCAGCCAGTCAGCCGGTTGGATAGCCATCTCGTTGGCTTGGTAAGCGAGACGGCGCTCATCAGCCCCAGGTAGTCGATGACGTTGGATAGCCATCTCGCCGGCTTGGTAGGCGAGACCTGCACGTTGCTAGCTGCGGTTGAACAGCCATCTCGTCGGCGTGGTAGGCGAGACTGGTGCATTGCTGACCGTGCTGGCCGCCTAGTTGAACAGCCATCTCGTCGGCATAGAAGACGGGGCGAAGATGCTTGCTTTAATGGAGCGGGGAAGCCATCTCGTTGGCTTGGCAAGCGAGACAAGACGCCGCACCGCCGACCACTTTTCTAGTGTGGGCGCGGTGGTTTCTGGAGCGGTTTCACGATTTCATGATTTCATGAAAACATCAGCCATCGCAGTGGCCTATTAACTGCGACAGGGGCCGGGTGTCGTCCGCAAGGGTACTCATGCTCGATTACGCCACCTCAGCGGCATGGCAGCTGGGGCATAAGGAACACCAGGCGATAGATTGAACAGCCATCTCGGCGGCTTGATTCCCGAGACCGTAGCCGTAGTCACGTCAGCGGTGCTTCGGCAGATAGCCACCTCAGCGGCTTGATAGCTTGGGCGCGATTGGGAGTGTCGCCGGGCCGCCCCGCCCACACTGCAAGCGGGGCGCCGAATCTTAATCCAGATCAGCCAAATCCTCGCGCGCGCGGATGTTCACAGCCCTGATTCCTGGCCATCTTCCGGCAGACAACCCACGCTCTCCGCTTCCGCAGTGATCAAGTCGCGCAACGACTCGGCATCGCGCCAGATAACTTGCATTGTCGCGCGCAACGACTCGGCATCGATCTTCGCGCGCGAACCGACTGCAATCTCGGTGATTCGAGCAATGGCCGCGATCTGCTCAAGCGCCTCAACAGAGAAGTTGTGGATATTGGCGACAGTAGCCTGCAGGGTTGGGGCGTTGCTGCAACGTGGCTTGGATGACATGCTGTGTGCTCCTTGGCTTCATTTAAGATCCGCCCACCCCCTTCCAACGGGGCGAGAGGAACCGAGCGGGTTGGAAGACCGGACCAAGGAACCGGCAGGGCTCGCGCCCTCCCACTCGGCTCCTCCCATTGAGGCACAGCCGAGCGCACACAAAAAAGCCGCGACGTAACAACGGGCGCGGCTTATGCGCCTTGGATGTACGGGCTTCCAAACCCGTGCCGTCTTTGTTTCGACAGCCATAACAGGCTAGCTCAAAAATTTAGCCGTCGTCAAGGCCTTCTGTGTGGAACGATATTCACACACAGGAGATCCCTTGGTCAATACACAAGGGTAATTTCGCAAGCCATACGTGAATAACGGCCTCACTGCTGTGTGAGAAGCACCTGCTATCGAGCAGCCGGCGCATCCTGCGCCGCTCCAGCAGCATCCGACTGCTGGCTCAAGCGCTCAGCCTTGATCGCGTCCTCTTTTTCTTTTATCTGACGCTGGTAATCGCGCTCTCTTGCTTCGGCCTCTTCTTCAAGTTGCTCTTGGCGCGGGGTTTTGGGGTTCAGTTCAAAATAGACTGCCTCGAAAACGGGCATCAATTTTTCCTGACCCAAAACGGTCTTGTACTCCTGATTGGCGACGTAGCGCCCCACAATGCCGATGATGCTACCGACCTGGGCATTCGCAAACGCTGCCTTAAATTGCTCCGGTATTTTCGCGCTGAAGTACTCGATTCCGGGCTTCCCGGTATCTGCCGAATCCAGCCGGCCGCGCAGCTCTAGCTCCCCGGTGGGGCGATCCAGATAGGCATACACGAAATACATCCCGCCGTCTGCCTTTGTTTTTGGGGAGCCGATCAAGAAGGCGCCATCGTTCGAGTTGTATGCGGTCCTCGCCTCTTTCATGCTGGCAGGAACTTTCTCGACAGGCGCTGGCACTGCCTGCGCAATACTTTCTGGAGCAGGCGCGCTGACCTCCTCGCGTCTTTCGGCGACTTTTCCAGCGCCGTACAGGACAGCCAAAACCGCGATGAGCAATATGCCGACTACTGAAAATAGCTTTCTCATGATCTGATTTTATTTAAATGGGATCACAATCCTACACCGCAATTTAGCCGCCAGAAATACCGCCTGTGACGGCATGCGCAATTCCGCGATCAGACAAGTCTTGCCCAACCTCGTTAGATACCACCACGACCGGGCCGCCCTTGCCATCCGCGCTCGACGCCAGCGGCACGACCACGCGCGGCGCGTCCGATGCCACCGAGACCTGGGGCAAGCGGGGCAATGACGAGACAGGAACGGATGCAGCTGCAATCTCCTGCTCGTTGCGCGCGAGAAGGGTTGAGCGCTCATTCGCAGCTCGCCGTGCGGTACCCGCTCGCACGGCCTCAGAAGATCTGGCAAAAAGCCTGTCGTTGTTCGCCAGCTTGTAGCCCTGGATCGCGTCAATGATCTGCGCATCGGTCATGCTGGCTGCGTTCTTGCCGAGCGCCTTGCTGATCAGATCAGAGCCAGGCCCGAACTGTACCGCAGTGCTCCAGATTGCATCCTGCACCGCCGATCCGCGCCCAGACAGATCCAGTCCGGACGCCTTCAGCTTGGCCATCATCGGATCGTAGTGCGTAGCCTTGATGTAGTCGTGCTGTTTGTCAGCAAAGCCCGGATCAGAGGCCGCGATTTCCTTCCACTTCGCGTCAAAGGCCGGGGTACCCGGCTGTAGCCCGGCGAACTGGGCCGCGTAACCAGAACGCGAAATGAAGTCCTGCACGACACCCTTTTTGCTCGACAGCTGGTATGTGCCGTAGCTGGCGCCGCCGTTATCCCCCTTCCCGCCGGATACCGCGCCGGCGCCGGCCTTGCCCGACTCAAAGCGCTTGCTGGTGTCACCGAGCTGCCACGCCTCATCCCAGCGCCGCTTGATTTCAGTGATGCCTTTGCCAATCGTCGTGTTCTTGCCGAGCCAGTCCAGTGCCTTGCTGCCGGTCTCGCCGGCGGCGTTAGCGGCTCTGCCGGCCGTTTCGGTTACGGACGCCCTAGCATTCTCGTAGGTAGCTCCAGCATCAATCCCGGTCTTGTCTTTGATCCACTGATTCACGGCGCCGAGCGCAGAATCGAAGGCCGCAGTGACGCTCCTCCATGTCTCACCGACCTCTTTGCCCACGTCCTCGAAAACGCCGACTGCGACCGTCCACGCCGTCTCGATGTTGCGCTTGATGTCTTCAAATGCTGCGCCGACCTTTTCGCCGATGATCTGCCCGCCCTGGTCGCCCAGAAAGCCGCCAATCACGGCGCCCAGGGCTGTCCCCACGCCCGGCAGGATGGTGGTGCCAATGGCGGCCCCGAGCGCGGCGCCACCAATCGTGCCGGAAGCTCCACCGATGGCCCGGCCGTTTCGCGCATTCTTCTGTTGTCGCGTGAGCGAGTCACCGTTTTCAGAGTCGGCAATATCCAAACCGGCGCCGACGCTTGCAAGCAATGCGCCGAGCAGAGGGAGCCGCCGCAGAATCCCACCTCCGCCCCGCAGGAGCCTGCCAGCCCCACCCGCGAGCAACGATGAGCCACCACCAAACAGGCGGCCAACAAGCGGCAACCCGGAGAGCATGCGCGCGCCAGGCAGGCTCGCAAGCGGCCCGCCCTCCGACCGAACGGCGGCAGACGGGCGCTCCTCGATGTTCTTCAGGCTCTTGTTCGCTGCCTTGTTGAAGAGACTTTCATCGCGCCGGAACAGCCTCAGCTCGCCGAAGATCTTGCGAAACCAGCTCGACTCCGACGCGAGACGATCCCCGAGCACCACGCCCAAGCCGCGCTTGACTGGCCCAGCGACTTCACCAAGCGCTCGTGCAGTCGGATCTACTTCCTCAACCCCGGCTGCCACGCCACTCAGCGCCCCAAAACGCAGGCCGCCGCCAGGCCTGCCCGTGCCGCCACCGCCGCCACCGCCGCTACCGCCGCCACCGCTGCCACCGCTGCCACCGCTGCCACTGCCAGCCACAAAGCGACCTCGCGCATCTCGCTGCAGTGTTGTGGCCGGCGAACCGTTCGGCATCGCCCGACGTGGCGCAGCAGCCATCCTGCGCGAAATCGCCTTATCGGCAATAGCTGCGACCCCGGCCGCCAAGTTGGCGGCTGATCGGGCCGCTCCAGGCGCTCGCTCGCCCCCGGCCGATGACGCCTGACGAGCGCGAGGAGTGGCAACCGAAGATGAGACGCCGGGCCGCCGCGCAGCTTCGCGCCCGCGCTTCACAACTGCGTTTCGGATCGCGCGGACATCGGCGCGAATCTCTCTCACGTCGGCTGGAGTGCGGCGCAGCTCTGGAATAGATTGCCCGACCAAAAAACCCAGATCATCTGACTGCAGGGCCATCGTCAAACCTTCATGAAGGTATCGAGCTGGGCAAAGGTCAGCTGCAGCTCTTGGAATGCATCTTCTCGTCTGGACAGGCTGATTTCTTCATTGGCTGTTCTGAAATAACCCGCATCGTAATAAGCGCCGCCCATCTTCGCCGTTGAGTTCGTCCCGTGCACAATTTTAATTTTGATTGCATAGCCATTGCTGCCGCCCGGGACGCCAAAGGTTCCGTCCTGGTGCACGGTGCGCTTGGCGTGCGCATCAAACCACTTCTTGAGCGACCCCTGCTCGTCATCGAATGTCGTGATCCGCATCTCGACAGGCTCCGACGACTGCAGTGCTTCGCTAACGACGCCACCAATGCGGCGCCTGTCACCGGTGATCGTGTTCGGCGCGTACTCGACCTCGGAGGCCAGCAGATTAAATCGCAACTCCGGCTGATCACTCCCCAGCACATTGCTGGAGACTTCGAGGATCCAGAGGTTCTTTTTCGCTCTTCGCACGCCCACGGTATCCATGAACATCGCGCGCGCCTCAGCCGGCGTGAGCCCCCCGAACATAGGCGTCGGCGTTTTCCAGTAGCGCTCCTGAATCGCGATTCCGCGCAGGCCTGGCACTACCGCGTCTAGGAATCCGGACTCCATCAGGCGCTGCCCGGCGCCCGAGAAATTCCCCGACAACACATCACCCAGGGCGCGCGAACCCACATCCAGAGCGGCCAAAGAGCCAGGGGGGATAAATCCGTCAACGGTATTCGCGATGGCGTTCTGCGCCATCGTCGTGCCGCCTCGCGCGAGGGTGCCGAGCACGCCACCGCCTACAGTGCTGACGACTGCATCGGCAGCGCTGCCGAGCGCCAGCGACAGCGCTCCGCGCGCGCCACTGCTGCTCAGTGAAGCAGCAGTAGCTTCCGACGCGAGACGCGCCGATACGTCGTTAAACAAGCTCACTCGCCACCTTCATTGCCGAAGCCAGAACCGCCAAATCCCCCGGTCCCAACGCCACCAGCGCCTTCCGGCGGCTTCATGTCCACGAGCTTCGCGTAGATCTTCGCCTCCTCCTCGTCCATGTGCATCTGATTGGTCAAGAACGAAGTCATGATCGCCTTGTCAGCCCCCAGATCCTTGAGCTGTTGCATCGCCTGCACAGTCAGCGCCGCCGCATTCGTAGCGTCTGCGCGTGTGCGCTGGCGCTCCGCTTCGAGAGCCGAAATGCTGCCGAAGAAATTGATCTTCCAGGGGCGCTCTTTTTTGTCAAAAACGAACCCGTACTTCTTGAGGCAGTGGATATCGATGATCGAGTCAAAGAACTCGGACAGCGACACGCGAATGATCCGGGCATTCTCGGCAACCTGCGTCGATGTCCTGACAAAGCCGCCTTCGCCCAGCCCCCCTGACAGCTGATCAGCGAACCCGATCATCGACATATCGACGCCGATGGCACCGGAAAACATCTTTGCGTGAAGCATCACGTCTTCAACCGAAATGGTTTGCGACGTGGGGTCTTGAGGCGTCAGGCCGGTGATGAGCTGCTTCTCGTCCCACATCGGCAGAACGCTGGTAAGCGTCTCAGCGACCGCTTCGCCATTCGCAATCGCCTTGGTGATTACGTCCTTCACCTGCTTGTACATGTCGACCACGGACTTGGTGAAAACCCGTTGCTGGTCCTTGTTCATGTTGCGCAGATTCAGGCCGACGATCCGGTGGACGACAGAGTTTTTCCACCGCTGCGACACCAGCCCCAGCAACGTCGCCTTCAGCTTGTCGTAGGCGTCCTCTGCGGGGTACAGCAGCGATCCGCCCACCATGCTAGGCATGATCGGCAGCTGATCAATTTCGCTGGTCTCCACCGCCATACGCATGCTTTTCTCGACGACGCCTTGCTGAGGAATCCATTGCGTGCGTGGCATTTTCATGCGCGCGAGCTGCGTTGCATCCAGGCGCGCGACGTTCTTCGGGCCGATGTAGACCGTATAGCCAACGGTGCGCGATGCGCGCTCAAATGGCTGCACGAGCGCCGGCCTGTACATCTCGCCGATATCCAGATCGGACACGCCTGTTGCGTCAGAGAAGACCCTCGCGTAGCTGTCGCCGAACGCGGCACCTACATAGGCAACAGGGAATGCGACGCGATTAAACAGATCGCCCAGATCCTGCTCGATTTCGGCCGCGAATTTCTGCAAACGCTTGTCGGTTTTCGCTTTAGCCGATTGCTCGATGAAAACAAGCTGTCCGCTGGTCTCATGGCCACCGAGCGCGGCCGAGACCAGGATCTTGATAGCTGCCGACCCAATCGGGTCTGACTCCATCTCCTGCAGCTTCTGATAAATCTGGATGCGCGGCCTGGCTGCTTTGCTGCCACAACCGAGCAGCCCGGCGGATACCGTAGTGGCCCCCGCGCCGTACATGTAATTCTCGGCTTCGGTGATTTCATTCACTGGGCTGACATGCTGCGCATACCAGCGCTTGGCCTTCATCCCGAGCGTAGCGAAAACGCCGGCTTTCTGTTGCTCAGCAGGGGATTTGAGGTTTGAAGGCATGAGTGGATGAAGGCGCCATGAGCCGATGATTTAGCTGATGTTATGCGCCGCCTGCCCCCTCTCTTTCGGCCGATTTCCGTGTAAAAGCCCCCCCCCAGCACCGAGAAAACAAACCCCCTTGCAAAGCCTGAATTGATTTGTATAATTCAATTAAATATGACAACGCAGAGGGCGCAAATCATGATCGCCACCATTCCGGACTGGATCAATAACCTCACACCACAAGAACTTTCAGACGCGGCGATCAGGCTGCAGCTGGACGCCTCCTACCTCTACCGCTGGGCAGGCATATATCGCGACGGCCGCGCGCACTCAGTCGCCGTACGCGCGCAAATGGCCGCTCGACGCAGCTACGACCTCTCCAAGCTGTGTATCTACGCCGCCAGACAGCGCGGCGGGGTATGCTTGCCGAGAAAAGGAGATGGATGATTTTATGAAGGAAAAGGCGAGCACAGAGAAGGTCGATGGGCGCAAGAACAACGGCGGCCAGCGCGCAGGCGCAGGATCTCCGGCGAAACTCAAGACAAAGACATCCGGGACCACTCAGCTGGACCTGAGCCCGGAAGAGAGAAGGATTGCAGCGGCGCTCGGCGGCGGCAGAATCGTTGCAGGCGTCAGAAAAGCCTTGTATATCGCAGCCGAACATGAAGGAATCGCGGCAAAGCCTGACAAGGAATGAAACAGCCTCAGCGCATAATTTCAAAAATCACGAAAGGCCTCAGCCATGAAGATCATCCTCTATACGCCTGAACAGCTCGACGCAACCGTCACTGCGGGCTCTGCTACCTTCACCTCGCAAGGTCAGTGGGTCAGCAAGATGCGCTCGACCTTTGCCGGCATGGTCGGTCGAAATCCGCAGATCTATCGCTCGTTCGGCCCCTTCTGGTGGCCGCTCAAGCGCATGATGGTTGAAGCCGGCGATCTGGACGCCTCGCTACCTGACCCAGACGTGGAGGAGCAGGTTTCCACAGGTAGCGCAGCGCGAAACATCGCAGCGGCATTCATGTATCACGACCGGGCCACCGACGACATGACGGCCACGAACACCTGGCACACCGTTGACACGGACGAAGGCGACACAATCGAGTACCTTGTGATCGACGATGAGATGGAAGGGCGTTCTGCGCTCTCTGCGTCGCTCTCCTAAGTAACGCGCCACCGTGAAAAGGCCCGGTACTTGCCGGGCCTTTTTTGTCACGCGAGGATGCTGTAGAGCGTTTCCAGATCGGTTGTAGCCGGAACCACCCAGGTTCCACCATACTTTTCTGCACTCTGACGCACCTCCGGGCACCACTTGGCGCCGAAGCGCGCCTTGAGGATTTCCTTCGTGCCGTACAGGCGCCCATTTTTCGCGTTGCGGTCCTTCAGAAACAGGCTGCCGAAACGCTCATAGGTCTTCACGCCATACTTGCCTGGGGCGACCACATCTTCGTTGTTGATAACCGCCTGCAGGCCGATGGCCGCGAACTTCTGCACCCATTCAGGCGAGACCTCGCGGTAGTTCGGATCGCTCTTCAGCGCGGCTTCCTTCGCGCGCTGTTCGTCAGCCTTCATGACCTCAAGGCGCGACTGCAGCACCGCTTGTGCGGCGGTCATGGCGGCCGACACAGCCCCGGCAATTTCGCTCATGTTGACGTAGCCCTGCGACTCCATCCATACCCGCACGATGCCGTTGGCTGCATCCCGCACGCCGGCACCGTAGAAGCTAGAACCGCAGGCGCGAACCACATCCGCCAGCTCCGCCGCCGTTGCCTGCGGCATGTCTTCGATGCGACTTTGTACCGCCGCGCTGGCAACCGCAGTCAGATCCTCGCGGCTGGCGCGGTTCAGGTGTGCGCCCAGCACATCGCGCCAGTCAGGGCCGTAGATTGCCTGCCCGATAGAGGCCAAGCGTGTTGCCCCCAAGCCAGAACGGTACTGTCCAGTCTCTTGGTCCTTCAGGTACTCGGCCAGCTCCTTCTCAAGCGCCTTGTCGTCACGGTCAGGGAAGATCACGGTCTCGGCCTGCATGCCGGACATGTACGAAGCATCAAGCAGCCCGTCGCTGTTTCGCGTCAGGTAGTAGTCACCTTCAAGCCGGATTTCAGCGCGGTGCGCCTTGAAGAAATCGAGACCCAGCGCCTGCAGGCCGTTGTAGCGATAGCCCACGGACAGCTTGCGCAACACTTCCAGCTCTTCGTCGGTCGCCTTGACTTCAGTCGTTCCCTCGGTGAAGAGGTCGTCGGCCTTGAATCCGTCGTAGCTGTTCACCCAGCCGATCACCGCCTCAACATCCACCGTGCGCGTGCCCACATCCAACGCCGTGACACGCACGACCGTCGTGCGGTCGCCCGGCCTGTCCTTCGGCAGTTGGTAGCAGTGGCCGACAGCGACAACCATGCGGCTGGTCGTCACAAGGCAACGCTCCGGTGCGGACAGGATCGCTGCATCAAACGGAAGTTCGCCCTTGCTTGCCATGCCGTTGAGCATGGAAGCAGCCTGCTTGCGCTGGCTCTCCATGTCGGTGCGCTTCTTCTCCCACTCGGCCGGCACCTTCGCGGCGCGGAACTCTGCGCCCTTTACGGCCATTTCACGGCGACCGATGGTCTCAGCATCCGCGCCCTCTGCCTTCGCCTTATCCAGCGCGCGCCGGGCGGCCTCGATAGCGTCCTGAGCGCTCTTCTTCGCCGCCGCCAGATCGGAATCAAACGACGCGAGCCGTGAAGTCAGGCTTGAGAGCTTGGTTAGATTGACCTTGGCCGCGCTGTCGCGCTTGGCGCGGGCTTCCGCTTCCTTCTTCTCGCGCTGTGCATTGACCATCGCGAGAAATTCTTCCCGGTTGTCGGCCAGCAGCGCCGCCTGTTCGAGCGCGCCCATGGCGGCGCTGTTTTCGGCCTTGTCGTTGGTGTTGTTCTTGTCCATCAGCGCGGCAATCCAATTGCCTTTCGCCTTCAGCAGATCAAGGCGGTATTCATCAAAGCTGCCATGCGCCTGGTAGTAGTAGACCCGAACCTGCGCCGAAGTGTTGCCCTGGCGCACACCGCGACCATTCCGCTGCTGAATGCTGGCCGGATTCCACGGCAGCGTCATGTGGTGAATCGCGCTCGTACCCTTCTGCAGATTGACGCCGACCTCTGCCTTTTTATTGGCGATGATGATGCGGATGTCGCCACGATTGTAGGCATCCGAAATTTCCTGCAGGCGCTCGCCGCCAGCTGTGTCAGCGTTGATGATCGCAACCTGATCGGCGCTCACCGGCAGGTTGTTGATGATCAGGCGCAGCAGTTTGCCATGCTGGCTTTTCTCTTCCGTGAACACGATCTGCTTGCCCTTGCTGTCCAGCTCGGCCTGCATATTGTCGATCAGCTTTGCATACTTCGGCGTGAGCGGATGGCTGGCGTACTCGATCTTGAACTTCTTGAAGCGCGAGACAATCGCGTCCTCGTACACCTCATGAGCGATGTAGGTAATCGTGTCGCCATTGACTGCGTAGCCGGCCCTCTTCGGCACCTTCTGGTCGGCCTTCTCTCCAGTGTCCTCATCCGTGACGCGGGCTGTGAGCTCTTCGGGCAGAGAGGCGATCAGCGCATCCAGCTTGTCCTTGTCGGCCGCCTTGAAGATGAACGTCATCGTGCGGTTGTAGAGATCGATGTCCGTTGTCACACGATCCATGTCGCGGATCACGGCGAACATCGGCCGTGCCTCGCCGGACTTCACCGCCTTCGGGTTACCGGCCTTCTTTGCCTCTTCGCGCAACGCCGCATACAGGTCGCGCTGCTCGACCGACATAGTGACAGGCGTCATCATTTCGACTGCCTCGGGCAGCTTGAGCACGTTGCCGTCCGGATCCACATCATCCGCGTTCTTCATGATCGCGAATCGGTGGAACAGGCTGCGCAGCGAGTTCAGGTTTTTGAAGCCGGCCAGGCCGTCGGTTGTCACCACCTCGCCAGAAACGCGCACCTTTTCAACCGACTGAATCATGCCGAACTGGCGCACAAAGTCATCCGGCGTGTAAATCCCTAGTCGCTCAAACTCGGACTGATCAATGATCAGGCTGAGCATGTTGAAAATCTCAATCGGGCTGTTAGCAACGGGGGTAGCGGTCAGTGCGATGACGCCCTTTCCGTCGTACTTCTCACGCAGCCAGGCGGCTTTCATCGCCATGTCGCGGGCGCGCTGACTCGGAGCCGGGTTCGACAGATACGCCAGGCGCTCGGAATCGGACCCCATCGTGAATGAGTTCTTGAAGGCATGGCACTCATCAACGATCACGCGATCAAAGCCCATGTCCTCGAAGTACGGCAGCTCTGCCTTCTTGCGCGTTCCATCATCGGAGAACTCGGCCTTGAGGCGGTCGGTTTGCTGGGCCTCTTGATACGAACGCCCCTCCTTCCCGTCCGCGCCGATCTTCTTCAGATCTGCCATGCTCATCATGGACTTTTCGGCCCAGCTCTCGGCGTACTTCACGCGATTTTCCTCGCGCATCGGAATCGTGGCGTATTTCTCATACGTCATCACGACCAGCCCTACGTTGGACTGCGGAATGCTATGCATCTTCGCGAAGACCTCTTCCGGCATGTCCTCGATCAGAACGTCTTGATATTCCAGTTCGCCGGTGTGGGGGTTCTTCTTGTGATTGCCGTTTTCGTCCCACACCGGTTCCTGCACAATGGCTGCGGACTTGTCGCGCTTGGGCTCAAAGCCCACAAACAGCACGCCATCGTGGTTGCCGATCAGCTTCTTTGATTCCTGATACCAGTTGGCCAGTACGGCCTTCGGGACCACGATCAGGTGCTTGTTGGATCGCCCCATCTGGCGGTCGTAAAGGCTGAACATGATCGCGGTGTATGTCTTGCCCAGGCCCACGTCGAAGCCCAGGATGCCGGCGCCTTCCTCAGAGAGCTGGCGCACGCCTTGATTCTGATACCAATGGCCCTTGACCAGCCCCGAAACCCCCTTCAGCCCCAGATCTGACGCGTCGCGCTCGGGCGCAACATAGTTGTTGAAAGTGACGTTGTAGGTCCGCTCGATTTCAAGGAAATCATCGTGGCTCTGCATGAAGATGATGAACTGCTCTTCGAGATTGTTCACCAGCTCGCGGTAGCCTTCGATGCGCTCATCGGCCGACACCCCTCCCTTGTCTTTGACGTTGAAGCCAATCGAGCGCCCCTGCATGTAGTGCTCAAGCTGCCGGCCAAATCCGCCGTTCGCCTCCGCGCGACTTACCAGTCTGAACTCGCCGATCTGGCTGTCTGAATCGTTGCTGACAATGGTTCCTGTATAGGTCTCACCGGTATCTGCGGATGTCTTTTCGCCCTGCACCGCATAGACAAACTGGTAACCATGCTGATTAAGGAAGTCGATCTTGTAGCGGGCTTTGATCCAGCGATCCCGTAGACCAAACGAGATGTCCTCGATGCCCGTCTTCTTGACCTTGCTCATCATCAGGTCAATCTGCGCCTGGAATTGGGCTTTCACGCGAGGATCGGTCTCGCGCTCCATGGCGGCCATGAACTCGCCGGCCTTTTCATAGACCTTGCCGGCGCAATATCTCGCGCTGGTCGTGATTTCGCCGTTGGTGGTGATGCTTACCCCATCGACGCCGCACACGTCGGCCAGAGACTTGATTTCGCCGCCTTCGTAGACCGCCTTCACCGTATCAATGGACAGCACGCCGTCCGGCTTAACCTTTGCCAGAAACTCGACCACCGAACGCATGTTCTTCGGGTCATAGCCAATGGCCTCCGAGACGCCTCCGGCCAGATGGTCGGAGACCTGGCCAGACTCACTGACTGCGGACAGGTAGGAGCCGAAGTAGCGGGCCGCTTCGCCCTCCAGGTAGAAGCCCTTGACGCTGCGCGGATGCCCAAAGAGGGCGTACTCGCGCTCGACAATCTCCCGCACATGCTTTCGATGGTCGTCATCCGATTCGCCGATGTTGCTCTGTGCGACGTAGCGCGCGACGATGGAGCCGATCAGCGACCCTCGGAATGCCTGCTCGCGGCACGCATCCAGCGGCTGCGACTGCGCAAACTCAACAGCCATGCGCTGCTGAGCGTTCAATAGGTTCGGGAAGTCCTTGAACACGCGGAACGCCTGCGCGCTGCTCAGGCTCAGCATGCCCTCAAGGTCATTCGTGATCAGCCGCAGGGCGTCCAGGGTACCCGCGCCATACAAGGCCGCGTCGATAGCTCCCTCGGGCGCGTCGTACTGCACTTCGTTCCAGCGCGTCCCGTCAAACTCCATGTCGCGCCCATTGATGGCGCGGCGGTCGCCAGCTGCGTATGCAGGAATGACAGGCTCGGCCAGGTCAAGCATCTTCCAGTCGATGCGCGAGTCAAAGTGCACCGCCAGTGCGCGCTTCAGCGTATCGGGCGTCGCGCCATCGTCAGGGATAACCTGATCCATGCTGCGAACCTTCGACTTGTCCGCCGGGATGTACTGCCCGTGAATGTACTTGCGGCCTTCGCCTAGCCAATAGCCGCCGGAGATGAACTCATCCCACAGCACATTTGCCACTTGCAGGGTCTGGGCCGGCAAGTGCTTGATCTTGCCGGCAAGATCGGCAGGGTGCTTGCGAAGCACGATGACATCCGTCACGGTATCGGTACCCTGCGCGCCGAATGTCTTGCTGGGCAGCTTGTGCGCGC
This sequence comes from Uliginosibacterium sediminicola, assembly GCF_039631295.1. Taxonomy (NCBI): domain Bacteria; kingdom Pseudomonadati; phylum Pseudomonadota; class Betaproteobacteria; order Rhodocyclales; family Zoogloeaceae; genus Uliginosibacterium; species Uliginosibacterium sediminicola. Next base: position 297,515 of record NZ_JBDIVE010000002.1, read on the forward strand.
CAAGAAACTCTGCCTTGCGGCTGATCATCGCCCTGAACTTGCACCACGGCCCCGCCTTGTTGCCAATGATTCCAGTCGGCACAATCAGGGCGATCAACCCGCCCGGCCTGGTCTTGTCGATCACGCGCGATACAAAGTAGCGCTCGATCCGCTTTTCATCCTTGTGCTCAGGATCGAACTGCATGCCTTCGTTACGCGTGCCGAACGGAACATTGCCGATCACCGCATCAAACGAATCATCCGGCGCGCTCACTGCCAGCTTCTCGAATGGCTGATGCAAGATCCTGTCTTCAGGGTGAAGCGCTGCATTGACCGTTGCCGAAATCTTGTCGATTTCCGTACCGGTGATCACCATGCCGGCCGGCTTCGTGGCGCTAAAAACCCCCGCGCCGGTCGACGGCTCCAACACATTGCCACTGGTAAAACCCATGGCTCCAAACAAGTCCCACACGCCCTGCGCAACCGGCGCCGGCGTGTAGTATTCATTCTGGCTGTTGTCTGTGAGACCGCCCCTGCCTGAATACTCCCGGAACAGTGCCAGTTCGTCAGGCGTGAGGCTCTTCACGTTCCGCCCTGCCGCGATCTGTTCGACCAGGGCGCCGACCTTCGCATTGATTTTCTCGCGGTACTTCTTGCCGCTTTTCTTCAGACCGAACTCCTCGGTCTTGCCCCCTGCGCGCGCCTTGATGATGTCGGCCATGATCGGCAGCTTGGCAAGCGCGCTGACGGCCAGGCCAAGCGCCATGCGCAGGCCGGGCAGGATGCCGCCCTGGGCAGAATCCAGAACGGCGCGGCCGTCGAGCACGGCGATTGCTTTGCGAAAGCTGGCTGCAGAAGCCGCTTCAAGATCGGCTTGTTCCACATCGCCACGAGCGCGATTGATGGGTTCGTTTGTCTCGACAACTTCGAGTGCTTTTTGCAGCTCAAAACGGGCCAGCCCCGTTTCGTCAGCATCATAGTCAGCCGGCGCCGTGATCGTTATTCCGTCCTTCTGGCAGCACAGCATCAGCGTTTTCGGGTCAAGGTTTTGAAGCGACACCGGAACCCCGTTTGCGTTCTCGCACGCGCCCAGCAGGTCAGTAAAGCAAGAGACGGCCGCAGGCTGGCCGGACAGCTCGGCTCTCAGGTCAGTGTCTGTCAGCGGGAATCCGATTTCCACCACACCAAACGGTGTGCTCGCAGTAAAAATGTCATGGGTCTCGGGCGTAATCATTTTGCGTACTCGCTCAGGAAGGATTCGGACTGCATCTGGTGTTGATTCGGCGCGGTGCCGCGCCGTGTGTAAATCGCATACGCGGCTTTCGCCAAATCGACGTTGCGGCCGGGGTAGGTGTCCAGAACCTGGAAGAAAACTCGCCCACTTTCATTCGTGCCGGCCAGTGCAAGGATCAGCCCGGCGGCGCGCCGCTTTGTGTCCCAGTTTCTGACCCAGCCGCTCAGCAGCAAGGTGCTCTGCGCCCCCTCGCTGAACATTCCGACAAGCTTGTATCCATGTCGCTGCACGCTGTAGCGAACCCACTCAGGGAGGGCGCTGTCGTCATTGGTTTGCCTGATCGAGACGCCAGCAGCAAGCTGCTCAATGAGCGCATCCACAGATGCGCCTGCCTGCTCTTTGTCCTGCTCGACCGCGCCTCTCAGGGTCTCGCGCAGCGCCAGGAGCGCTTTGAGCATTGGGCTCGGCGGCGCCTTCAGAAAACCCGCCACAAACTCCAGCGTTTCGGGGTCTTGAGCCATGCGCTTGGCCAGGCGCTCGGGGTCACTAAAAGACTCCACGCCCATGCTGAAAACCTCGGTCGTGCCGTCCTGGTAAACCTTGCCGACATAGGGCGAAAAAAATCCGTCCTTGTACGCAACCTCATCAGATCGATATGCCTTGTTGCCGGTCAGGCTGCGCAGCGTGTACGACCGGCCACCGTTCTCTGCGCGGCGCCGAATCAGCCGACCGGCCGCCAGCTTCGCTACGGGATCTGCCTCAATGTGATGCCCAAGCTCGTGCCATAGCGTTTTCTTGTCGAAGTCGCCATCCAGGTTGATCGTTCCAACCTCTTCCAGGCTGTAGATATTCGTCGCGTTCGCGCGCCGGTCGCCTCTGGAATGCACTCGAATCGACATCAGACGCCCACCGGTCAGCCGGTAAAACTCGGCCATGTCCTTGCGCACCTGATCTGCCGGGTACCCGATCTTTTTCAAACGAGCGATAGCCGTAGGGGTAATTTCTTGGGCGTTCGCCCACGCCGTTGCAGCGTCTTCTGCAATCAACGAGGCCGCCAGCAAGTCATTGATCGCCTGCCTGCCGACCTCCACCCTTAGCGCTCTCGCCTCAGCCACAGCGCTCCCACGACGGGCCTGAATGGCGTCCTCGGCCGGGATCTTTTCTTCCAGCACAATGCGCCGATATTCTGCAAAAAGAGCGCCCCACTCCTGGCCCTCTGCCTCCGCGAGGACACCGGCGCAGAATTCACGCGCCCACTCGTCGCCCTGCTGTGCATCGCGCGCGTACCTTGCCCACAGCTCCAGGTTCGTGCCCACCAAGGGGCCGTACTGGTCTCGAACCGCAAGGCGCATCTCCATGAGCCGCGCCGCGATTGCGTCGTTCGTCGCTTGCAATTCAGGATCTACCTGAACAGAAAAAGCTTCGGGCTGCTCTGCCGCGCTCTTTGCTCTCGCTTTGAATTCTTCGGCGAACGCCCCCCGCTCGATCTGGGCGTTGACCAGAGGATCTGCGTCTCCAATCCACTCAGCGCAGATCTTCAGCAGCTCAGCATCATCCAGCTCGGACTGAATGCCAACCCTGCTTTCGGCCGCCTGAAAAACTCGCATCAGACCGTGGATCGCTTGGGCGCGCGCCGCAACCTCGAATCGCTCATAGTCAGTGCCGCCCCTGGCCGCCTCAAGCAGCTCACGCAGCGCCGCCATACCACCGGACGGCGACAACAGAACATCGGACAGATCGGCCGAGCGCCCGCGCAATGCCTTCCGGATTGCAGCCAGTCGCGTGCCACAGAGAATGCGGGTCGCACGCTGAGCGCTGGCCGGGGCCGCCGCAATGCGTTCGCGGATCTTGAGCGCGTCGGCACACAAAGCCAGTCGCCGACCGACATCCGCCGGATTAAACATCGGTACGCTCTTCGACTTCAGCCCAGTGCGTGATTGCCGCATTTGCGACATCCTCGGCATCACCTGTCAGCAGGCCGGCATCATTCAGGGCATGCACAGCCGTGGCAATTCGCCCGTACATCGCGCTCAGAGAATCGCCGTCGAACTTCCCTGCAGTGATTTCGCGCAGCGTCGCAATGTGATCGCCACCCGGCGTCGGAGCCGGATCATCCAGCGCCCCCAGTTGAATGCGTGTTGTCGTGATGACTCGCGCCAGCTTGATGCGCTTGACTGCTACCAGCGGCCCGCCGCCGGCCAGCGAATTTATCTCCGCGCGCGTCTGAACAAGGATTTTTGTCAGCTTCAGTTTTTCAATCAGATTCACGCGACATCCTCAACGGTCTTCGGGCAGTGAGTTGAATTCTCGCCTGCCGCCAGCACACGACAGTGGTGCGTTTTCTGCCTCTCGAAACTCCTTCTCTCAAAAAAAATCACTTATATGTATTGCCGTAAGCATTACTTGCGGGTATTGTTCCGTCCACTGACTTTCGAGAGACATGCGATGCAGAAAAACACAGCGACTCCGCACGATGGCAACGCCAAAACACCACCACCGCAAGGAGTGACGGCTGTGCTTATTGATCCGCATGGAGCAGTAATCGCCAGCGCCGCCAGCTTTCATGTTGACGTGCCGCAGGGATGTTCCAAGCGCGAAATTCAGGAAATCCTTGCGCGTCGCGATCTGGCCATTGATGCCGTATCGCGCTTGTCATCCAAGACATTGAGCGCGCATCTGAGCATCAATACGACCGCGCAGATCATGCGCGAAATGTGCTCAGCCGGCGGCTGCAAAGTTCTCATCGTGAGCATTGGTTACAGCGACTAAAGCACATCCCTGTAGCACAAACACAAACCGGAGAAGTCCATGCAACAACTTCAAATTCCGCCGCTCTCTGATGGCGAAATCTACATCGGCGCCATCGGCGACCAGAACGGTTCCGTGCACCACATCATCCTGCTGCCAGGCGACAACGACGATGCCACCTTCGCTGCCGCGCTTGCGTGGGCAAAGAGCATTGGCGGCGACCTGCCTACGCGTGTCGAGCAGGCCATGCTGTGGGAACGCCATCGCGACCAGCTCCAGGGCGACTGGTACTGGAGCAGCGAAACACATCACAGAGATGACAGTTCCGCCTGGTACCAGGGTTTCACCAGCGGCACCCAGGGCAACGACCACAAGACCAACACGCTCCGCGCTCGTGCCGTCCGCAGACTGCCCTTTGCGTAATCGCACACCTCTGGACAAGACCCACACAAAGTCATACAGCATGAAACGCGACAACTACACGCTTCAGCTAGACCTTGGCCACGAGCTAGTCGTCGACAACTTCGCCGGCGGCGGTGGCGCCAGCACGGGCATTGAAGATGCACTTGGCCGCCCGGTCGACATCGCGATCAATCATGATCCGGAAGCGCTGGCGATGCACGCGATAAACCATCCGTACACGCGCCATCTACTGCAGAGTGTTTGGGACGTCGACCCCATTGCCGTCACCGGCAATCAACCGCTCGGCCTTGTCTGGCTCAGCCCGGACTGCAAGCACTTCAGCAAAGCCAAAGGTGGCACACCGGTGTCAAAGCACATTCGCGGCCTGGCCTGGATCGGCATGCGCTGGGTTGCACTAACTCGCCCCCGTATCCTCATGCTGGAAAACGTCGAAGAATTCACCTCCTGGGGGCCGCTGGTCGTTGATGCGGACGGCAATGCGCGGCCCGACCCCAAGCGCAAAGGCAAGACGTTTGAGAGCTTCGTTCGCCAGCTGCGCCAGCACGGGTACGCAGTGGAATGGAAGGAGCGCAGAGCCTGCAACTCTGGCGCACCGACAATCAGGAAGCGCCTTTTCCTGATCGCCCGGCGCGATGGTTTGCCTATCGTGTGGCCCAAGCCGACGCACGGCGATCCGAAATCAACGGACGTAATTCATCGGCGAATGAAGCCCTGGCGCACAGCCGCAGAATGCATCGACTTCGACCTACCGGCCGAGAGCATTTTCGGGCGCAAGAAAGCGCTAGCAGAGAACACGATGCGGCGCGTAGCCAAAGGACTGTGGAGCCACGTACTGACGAACGCAGAACCGTTCATTGTCAACACCAGAAACGGCGAGCGAGAGGGACAACAGCCTCGCGTGCGGAACATCCACGAGCCGTACTGGACATGCACGGCGCAAGGATCGCAAGGAGCCGTGATTCAGCCGACGCTGACCCCATTCATCACCGAGCACGCCAACAGTAGCAACCAACGCACGATGCCTGCGGACTCGCCGCTGCGCACAGTCTGCGCTCAAGTAAAGGGCGGCCACTTCTCTATCGTTGCCCCGATGATGGCACCGCTCAGAGGGACTGATGAATCACGCGGGGGCCACCCGGTACAGCACCCGCTATCGACCATCTCTGCCGGCGGCACACACCACGCGCTTGTTTCAGCTTTTCTTGAGCAGGCCAACGGCGGGTTCTACGACGGCGACGGTCGCGCATTAAGCGAGCCGATGTCGACAGTTACGTCCACCGGCAGCCAGCAGCGCCTAGTGACGGCGTACCTTGTCAAATACTACTCGTGCGGCGGCCAGCACCAGAAGATCAGCGATCCGATGCACACGCTACCGACGAAAGCGCGCATGGGGCTGGTGCAGGTGATACACATCCCATCCGGGTTCCTGGCGCCGGAATTGCTGGCCCGCGCGCAGGCATGCGCCGCGTTGCTGCATCGCTACCTTCCTGAGCACTTTCCTGATCCTGCTGACGTAGTTCTGGTCGGCGACTACGTGCTGATCGACATCACGCTACGCATGCTCAAGCCGCGCGAACTCTACCGCGCCCAAGGATTTCCTGAGCGTTACATCATCGACGAAATCCCAGACCCCGCCCTACTTTTCAAAGACGGCGTACAGGCGACAGACCCGCTCAGCGTGCCGCGCATAAAGCTTTCCGCGACAGCTCAAGTGCGGATGTGCGGCAACAGCGTTTCGCCGCCAGAAGCAGAAGAACTTGTAAGAGCGAATTTCCGCCACGAACAACGGATTGCGGCATGAGCGCCGCACACGAAAGGACGACGCACAGCCATGAATGACTGGGAGATGAGATTACGCGCCGGGGTGCAAAGCCAGTGCGCCGGACACAAAGACATCGCGACCGCGCTGTCGGAGCTGGACAAGTATCGAGCATTAGCGAACAAGTCAGAGACCGGCATGACGCATGAGCAATTCGACTCGATCAACTGGAAGTGCGGCATGTCCGGAACGTACAAGGGCAACACCTACCGGATTGCCCAAGTTGATTTTGAAGAGCGACTGATCGGGCTGGATGGCCTGACGCTGGGCGCCGACGCACCAACAATGGTTCGCTGCGAGAACGTCACGCTCGCCGAATAGTGGCCGGGCAAACAACAACGGAGGATCGCGATGATCACACAAGAAACCTGCGCAGCAATTTATGCCATTCACCGAGAAATCAAGGCTGGCGAAAAGCTCTTGGCGGATCTGATGAAAGAGCGGGAACGCGCTGAGCGCAATGGCGACCACCAGTACGCGCCGAAACTGCCTGACCTCTTTGGGCGGCCGCGCGGGCTGACTCTGGGCGTCCCTTCTGGCGAGAACGGTCACCAGCTGTTCGATGTCAGTCCGATCCTGGCCGAGTCAGTGATTCGCGCTCACATCGAAAACAAGCGCGCCGAACTGGTTGCCGCCAACGAATTTGCCAGGATGGAACTCGACTCATGACTAATGAGACCCGGCCAGACGCCGCAAACACACCGCCGCCCGCCGAATCGGACAGCAGGGTTGAATTCCGCTTCATCGAGTTTAACGACGTGCGCGCGCTGCGGGGCAAGGAAGCGGCGCGCGTGGGGGTATCTGAAGAGGGAGGCGCAGAGCGCTGGCTGTGGATGAGCATATCCGACATCGAACGCAACATGAGCGAATTCGGCCGGCATCCTGAGCTGATAAAAGCAAGGGCCGCCTACAAGTTCTAACGTCGGCGCAAGTAGCAGCAGAAGCTGGAGAGAGAACAAAGATGGAAATTCAACAAGCTGTACTGGTGAGGGTCATGCCGACAAAGGTATGGATTGAAAGCGGAATCATGGGCGAGCGCGTAGTCGTTCTGCAGCACGAAGGCTGCGAGCCATTTGATTACGCCACGCTGAGCTATGACCACCGCTACACAAGCGTCAGCGCAACACTTGAGGCGGCCACCCAGATCGCCCTGGCGCTCGGTGCAACAAATCCGGTTGAGCACCGCGAGCGCAAATTTCCACCCACGCCGACCGCTGATGAAATTCGCGAGCAGATTGACATGCTGCAACAGCTGCTCGATGACCAGTCAGAGCCCAAACACCCCGAAGCCATAAAGCTGACTGATGAGAGCGAGTCATTTGAAGTGCGAATTGCCGGACCTGATGACGTTATCGTTTTCAGTGATGAGATTGAGGCGCTTCGGCGGGCAAACGAAGTGAACAAAACCTACCTCGAAGAGAGGTTACGCAACCCTGAAAGCGAAGTGCTATGCGTCGCCACGGTTCATGCAATCTGGGCCTGAAAGAAAACCATGTGCGACCGAATAAAACACCCCCTGGTAGAGATTTTGAGATCTGGACACGACGACGATATTCAGTCTGTGGTGCGGTGGTGCCCAGAGTGCGGAGCGGTCGTTGTAGATGCCGAGTTTGACGGCCGCGTTCGACCCGGCGGGGTTGTTCCGATGCGACTTGCTCGCGACAACAAACCTATCGATTTTGAGAGCTAAGGGCTGATGCCCGGAGAGGATGGAAATGAAAGTGACAAAGGAAGGAATTGCAAAGGTTCTGGAAGGACTCGTTTCAAGCCTCAACGCCGACATTCAACAAGCAACCCAGCAAGACCTTGAGAAGTACTGGCATTTCAACTGGGACGATTCCGCATCGCTGGAAAGCAACCTGTACGACTTCCACAAGAAGCTTGACCTGTACGGAAGCTTTTGCCGGCGCTGGGAAGAAACGCACAACGGTCACTGCTGCGTGGTTGAACGAGTGCGCGACACCTACCTCATGCCGAAGATTCGTGAATTTGCGGAGAAAGTCCGCCAAACACTGCTCCACCAGCAATAGGAGCAGCCCGGCCCCTTGGATCGAACGATAGGGCGTCGGCGCCCGAAGGAAAGAAAATGAACGCTTGCTTCTGCGACTACGAACCTGCTGAGTTTTATCAACAAGCGCGGCGCCGTGCAAAAAAGGAACACAGCTGCTCGGAGTGCGGACGCGCAATTGATCCTGGAGAGCTTTACGAACATGCCTCCGGGAAGTGGGACGGCGACGTGAGAGCGTTCAAAACATGCCCGCGCTGCCTAGCACTGAAGGACTGGGTGGATGCTCATGTGCCGTGTTCCTGCTGGGCGCACGGCAACATCATCGAAGACGCAATCGAAGCGGCCAGAGCATATTCGCACGAAGCCCCCGGCCTGCTCTTCGGTGCGTACCGGCGTCAAGTGGCCATAAACAGACAGCGTAGAGCGGCGACACGAAAGGAGAACTGAACGTGAAGAATGCAATTTGCGTGCTACTGGCAGCAGCCACAGCAACAACCGGCGCCATGGCAGCGGTGATTCCTGCGCGACCAGTGATCGTGCCATCGCGACCGGTGATCGTGCCATCGCGGCCGGCGTATGTGGCACCACGCCCACCTTCGCCGCCAGCCAGGCCGACAGCGAAGCCGCCAATCCCTGCGCCACGGCCGGCCAAAGTTAATCCGCCGCCCCGTGACGAGCCGGCGCTTTTGTGGTGGATGTTCTGGGCTCAGCCAAGCACGAACAGAGAATGCGACCACAAGAAGAACAAGGACTGCCGAGAGTAGGCCCGCCATCGAACAGCTGGATCCGGAAAGGTACTTATGCTTGACCAACACCATCAAGACCAAGCCGTAAGCAGGATTGATCACTACGCGCACATGGCGAAGGAATGCATCAGCCAGGCTGCATCTGAGTACATGCGACCAAGCGTGATCTACAAACCGAAGCTGAGCATCGACGGCAACAAGTGGTGCGCACTCTACGGCAACAACCTGCAAGAAGGCGTGGCCGGCTTCGGCGATTCGCCGATGCTGGCAATGTGCGACTTTGACGACAACTGGCACAAGAGGCTGCCCCCTGCATCAAGCGCAGCGGCGGCCTGCACGGGGGCGAACGGCGGGCAGGCCGACATTGCAACCACCTCACGCGAAGCGCTGATTCCGTGCCCTGTGTGCGGCACTGAAGCGATCCACAAAATGGATATTTTGGAGCGCATTCAGATCTTGCCGAAGCAAGCGAAGCAGCCCAACGATGGAGAGAAGAGATGAAAGCCAAACACCTTATCCGATCCGCCGAGAACCTGCGGCAAGCCGTGCAAACGATGCGCGATGCGTGCGACAGTGCCGAGCGCTACCTTGAAGCCGGGGACAGCAACGCCTGCCAGCGAGTATTGCACTGCTTCGCGTGGGGGTTCGCAAACGCCAGCAGCAGCATCAAAACCGCGATGGCACACATTGAAGACGCGCACGAGCTTGCTGCCTTGCACGACACCAATGAATTGCGCGCGGTGTTGCGCGAATTCCGAAAGATCGTCACCCCCGAATGGGAGAACGAGCACGGCCATAGCTTGGCGCCGCTGTGCGAGCGCGCAGACAAGCTGCTGACTCCTCACGTTTGACACGATGGGCGGCAGGAATGCAGCAAGTAACAATGCCTGGAATTCTCGACCCGCACGAAGCGCCACCTGGATATGTGGCGGTGCTGAAATCAGACGTTGCAACGCAACAGCTTGGGAACATTTGCCGTGCATGCGACTGGAGGCCAGATTGCAGCGGAGAGAAATATCGATGCATGCCGCATGAGCTGGCAAACGGGAAGAAGCGAAACGACGAGTGCAGCGTGGTGTTCAAGAAGCTCACGTCATTAGAGCTAAACAGGCGCAGCCCGGAACGGGTCGCATTGCCCGCTAGTTATGCAGCGCCTGATGGCGCACAAACCAAGGAGCGAAGATGAGCAAAATTGACCAGCCGGCTGGTATTGCCGTTGACCGAGGGGTTAGGCCGCTCGATGTGTTCTGCGTGGCCGAAGATGCCTTGACCTGCCACGAACGCACCGACGACCGCCACCAGGAGCACGGAGCCAGAAAGCCATTTGTAGGCGCTGATGAATTGCGTGAATGGCTCACGACGCAGGGGTTCCGGTGCGCTAACAACACGCTTCGCCACCAGGGAAACGGCTGCAATTGGTATGCCTACCGCCGCAGCAATCTCTCGGCGCGGACTTGCGAGTGCAACGACGATAAGCCCGGAATGCAGATCGTGGTGACACCGAGCGCGATGGTTCTGCACAACAGGCTGCACGAGAGCGTGGAAATTGAATTGTGCGGAGAGGCAAATGGAGTGTGGTGGAAGGTAACGGCATACAGCATAACTCCTTCCGACGTGCCGAAAAAACTGGCGGATGTTGAACGGGCGCTAATCTCGGCATGGAATGCGCTGACCCCGAACACATGAGCTGAATTGTTCGGCCTAGCCGAGAAAGGAAAGCTATGAACGCAATACCTCCAATGACAGACGAGCGAGGCCGGCACTGGAGACAGCCTAGTTGTGACAGGGTACTGATTGACGACACCCATGCAGTTGTGAGTAAGGCTGACTTTGACATGCTCAGCAACTACAGCACATCAAATCCGTCAGGAGTCTACCCGGGGAAGATGTGGCGCGCCGAATGGGCAGGCAAGCACTACCTGCGCTGGTTCGGTGACGGCGGACCAACTAAATGCACAAACAACCAGCGACTGCTGATTGTCGTGTGAGGCCATGATTGTTCGGCGGGATGCCGAGGAAAGAGAAAGCCATGAAAGTAGATGTGATCGGGATGATCCTTAGCAACGCAGGCATGGCGTGCTTCGATGGCATTTTGATCGATGACAGCGGAAAGCCTATGCCGGCTGTAGATTCGCTGCACACGCTGATGATGGAGTACGCCAAGGTGATGGATGGCGGCACCTCTGATCTTGTAGTGGCATCGCGCGAAGTGCTTTCGTCAGCACTAGCCGCCGCTGAGCCCGTCGCATGGCGCCGGAGAACAAAACACGGCTGGGACTACCGCACAAACCCACCAACTGAGCGCATGAGCAATCAGGGTTGGATACCCCTGCGCCCATGACGCCGAACACGGGCGTGAGCAGTGGCGGCACGCCTTAACAACAGCACCAGCTTTCCACCGTCGGCTCGGGAGGGTGGCGAGCAAAGGCACCAAAGGGCGAACACGATGCAACAACAAACAGCGATTGAAGACCCGGTAGCTGACGCCTTGGACGACATGGCAGCGCTTGGCCAGCACTGGGCGCGCAATCGTAAGCGCGGGCGCATGCCAAGTGGCATTCGTGCAGCCATGCTACTGGTGGCAAAAGAAGTGTTGCAACACGCAGACGCACAGGAACGCGCAATGCAGCAAGCAGCACAGGAGCCAGCCGCGCAAGTGAGTCAGAGCGCTTGAGGTAACAGGCGGCTGGCACAGGAGAAAGAACATGAACCAGATTTTGAAAAAAGCATGCAGGTACGTGAGGAACACAAATGGCGGCGCCACGTCTGGTGATTTTATTGACGATCACTCGCCAGTAGGGCACCAGATATGGCGCGACCTGACGGTGGCCGGGCTGGTGCGAGTAGACAATGCGGGTCGCATTTTCATTACCGATGCCGGCGCATCACTGCTTGAGGAGAAGACGATTGGCGACATGGATGACTGCCCTAGCTGCGGCGGCATGCGGCAATGACCGCCGGCGCTGAACTGTTTGCCGTGAAGCGGCCGGCACTGCGATACCACGGCGCCAAATTCCGACTGGCCCCGTGGGTGCTACGGCACTTCCCCGCGCACCGCACCTATGTGGAGCCGTTCGGCGGCGCGGCCGGCGTTCTGCTACAGAAACCACGCAGCTACGCCGAGGTTTACAACGACCTGGACGGCGAGATTGCGAACTTCTTCCGAGTGCTGCGCAATCCTGGCCAGCGTGCGGCGTTGGTGGAAGCGCTGGCGCTGACTCCCTACGCCCGCGACGAATTCGACCTAGCATGGGAGCCGGCCGAAGATCCCATTGAGCAGGCGCGCCGGCTGTGCGTGCGGGCGCAGATGGGCTTTGGCAGCGCAGGCGCGACAAAAGGCGTGACTGGATTCCGCATTGACACAAAGCGCGCGTACAACACGGCGCAGCACCTGTGGATGGAGTACCCGGACTCACTGGCCGCAGTTGGCGCCAGGTTCGCTGGCGTGTTGATCGAAAACCGCCCTGCGCTTGAGGTGATGCCGCAGCACGACGGCCCCGACACCTTGCACTTCGTAGATCCGCCTTACGTGCTGGGCGCTCGCGTGCTGCAGGGCAACGGGCGCGGGTACTACCGGCACGAGATGACCGACGATGACCACGCCGAACTGCTGGCCGCCCTGCGCGAGTTGAAGGGCATGGTCATCGTGACTGGCTACGCTAGCGACCTGTACGCTGACGCGCTGGCAGGCTGGCGCGTGGAATCAACGCCGTCGCGCATATCCGCTACGCGCGGGACGGCGCTGCGCACTGAAATGCTGTGGATGAACAAGGCCTGCGAGAAATCGCTAGAAAGCATGCATGGCGGGCTGTTCGACACGGCTAAAGCTTGAGCGCAGCGGATCGGCTCGACTGCAGAGTTAGAAGGCTATGGATTCACGGCAACGAATTTTGACGCGAAAAAATGGCTGTACGTTAACCACAAACCAGGGCGGTCCCTCTCGACGGAATTATTGGGCTGGCGAAACAAAAGGTAAACATGAAAACAAATGAACAGCTTGTTCGCGAGTGCAACGAACTCGCTGACACGTTTGCACAAATGCACAACCACATGTCACGGCCTGCGTTCAAATATTACGAGGCCACGCACCCGCAAGAGGCTGGGTTTTGGAACATGGCCGTGGCCGCCTACGATCATATTGAAGGCTCTGACGTTGAGGCTGCGCTAGACGAAATCTATGACATCTAACGCTGGCGTGAGGGGCGGCTGAAGTCCCGCTCGACGTAGAAGCCAGGGGGAATGAGAGCATGATCAAAAATGCCAAAAACATCATCTGGGTTTGCGGCTGGTTTCTGGCTGGGACTTATTTCGCAGTAGCGGCCATCGGTGGATCGCATACAGCCAGCGCAATGGCCCTGATTTGCGGCTACATCGCAGGACGGACGAACACATTACTTATACACCCCGACATGAGGGGCCGCAGCTTGTCTGCGGTCCCTCTCGACGGAATTGTCAGAGCACACTCAACCGAGATAAGGAAAAATATGGAATACAAGTTTGTATCAGAAGGAAGCGGCACGAAATTGGAAGAGTCCGTAAATGAACTTATGGCGACAGGATGGGCGCCCATCGGCGGTGTGTCAGTGGCAGTGCTGCGCAGCACTTGGAAGAATGACCGCAACGGCCATGAGGAGAGCGAAACCGAGTGGGTGTATGCGCAAGCGATGACGCGGACGCCCCGGCACCGCAGCCAGGAGCAATGAACATGGAAACGACCATGAAAGCATTTGAGCTTGACGATTGCGGAACCGTCTACGCAGCGGACTCTGCCGAAGATGCCGCCATGATTTATATCGAAGATACCGGCGAGCAGCCGCCGGAAGGCTTCCCTCGCGAATTGAGCGATGCAGAGCTTGACTATCCGCGACCGGAAATTGACGAGGGCGAAAGGCCTACGGGGCGCTTGACGACGTTGCGCGCCTGGCTTGCAGAAACGAAAACCAAGGGCCTACTGGCGTGCGAATACTGAAGACGACGCCGAACACCGCAAGCCAAGGAGACTGACCATGTGCCAATGCACGCCAGGAATAAAAAGCCCGTTCTGCGGCAAGCCAGGATGTGAGTGGCCGCAGCCGCCGCCGGCAACTGAAGAAGAAGCTGGGATCGAGCAAGCGAGGGCGAAAGCGCACGAACTTGCAACAGCAGCAGAGCGAGCTTGGTATGCGTACGCCGCGCTGCTCGTTGGACCCGATAGGACGCGGGCATTCGATGTGTACGAGAACCTGCGGAACGCCCGCCGGGTGTGACGCCGAACACCTCTATGAGCGGCGGCACTCCGTCCGCTTGATGAACTGTTGGGCGGCAGCCGCCCGGAGAGGACTGAGATGCCGATTTACCACTACCACGCAATAAAACAGGTCCGCATCGGCGAGGTGACAAACCTAGACGGGATCGCTGCGCTTCAAAGCCCGGTGCTGACGATGGAAGATTACAAGGCACTGAAGAAGTTGATTGCTGATGTTGATGGCGGTGGCATCGGCGGGCCTGACGGGCTGACCATTTGCAGCCTGACACTGCTTACGCCCAGCACCCAAGGTGAACAGCAATTTCTGAGAGGACAACCAACGCTGACAGACCAAGAACTGCAGAGTCTGCGCAACCTGGGCAACGAGGCCGAGGCTGCAGCGGATGAGATTGCGCGGTTGACGGCTGCGCTGAGGAAGGCAAACGAACAAGCCGAAAGGTTTGAGCGTGGCTGGTACTTGCGCGGCGATGTGCTGGAGCAGGCGCGCGGCGCGCTGCAGAAGACGATGGTTGTGTGGGGCGGAACCTGCGCATGGCACGCCGACGTGAAGGCTGCGATTGCGGCCATTGATGCAGGCTTGAAGGCCTAACGTCTAGCTTCAGCGGCGGCCATTGGCCGTCCGTTGCAAGCGCGGGTCAGGCATCAACTGACAGGAGCAGCGAATGCAAGTAGACACGAAAGCGGCGCGAGAGTTTTCCGAAGGCGGCGACCGCTACACGGGCGCAGAGGTGCGGCTGTTGGTGCATAACCTGTGCGACGAAGTGGACAGGCTGCGCGCACAACTTGAGGCGGTGGGCGTGCGCTACGTACACGCCAGTGAGGTGACGGGCGCCCAGCGCCTTGCGGTTCTAGGCAGCCCGCTTTACGCACTTGGCGACGCCGTGCTGGTGTGGGCCAATCAGGGCGACCTATGCGCGGTTGGGCTGGCCATGGAGCCACGACACCCCAGCATGGAGCCGTTTAAGTGCCCAATATGCGGCAGCTGTTATTTCGGGCCGCTGTGGGAAGGTGCTGAATACGTAGGCCGTTTCTGCAAAGGCTGGCCAAGCGGTTGGGACCGAAGCTACGACCCGTGCCGAGGAAAGTACGAAGAACTGTTCGGCCGGCCCAACGCGGAAGTGAGGGGCCGCCCTCACGACACTAAACAGGAGTGACGGACATGGATCAACAACCGAACACAGAAGCGCAGCAGGAGGCGGTCCCGCTCGATTGCAGAGTTGAGCGGCGGGCTCCGAAGCGCGCTGACGCGAGACCGCGCAAGTGGTTCGTCAACGAATACTTTGGGCGCATCACGCAGCGCGCGGTGAACGGCTGGGATGAGATTCACCAGCGGACTTCAGGAACGCATTACTTTGACACATGGGAGCAAGCATACGCCCAACTGAAGGAAAGGACGGCCAAGAGGCTGAAGCGGGCCAAAGCCGAACTGCCGGCCGCGAAGCGTGCTGTTGAGAGGGTGGCGAACCTGAAGCCGCCCAACACGTGACGTGAGGGGCCGCCGGAGCGCGTAGCGCGGAGGGAACCCACAAGCACAGCTTGTGGGCGGTCCTTCTCGACGGAATTGTTAGAACGGATTACAAGGAGAGATTTATGCAATGGACTGTAGCTAGATTCCCGGCTGGAAACTGGACAACAGGCGGGAAGCCGACAGACCCAGAATACGCTGAATGCGAGGTTTTCGTGGTTGAGGCACCAAACCGCGACGCGGCGACAAAGAAGGCGCAAGCAAAACGCTACAGGACGCGTCGTGCTGCTGGACTGTTGCCGGATAAATGCAGCAAGTTCTAACGTGGAAGAGAGGGGCAGATGAGCGAAGCGAATGAACCGAAAGCGCAGCTTGAGGCTGTCCCGCTCGACTGCAAAGTTAGGGACGGGTTTATCCCTGTGTCCGACAAGTGGCCCGGTTACTCCGAAGAAGTTCTTTTTCTCTTGGTGGATGGAACGCAGTCAATCGGTGCGTCGGGTGACAACGGGGTTTACTTTGTAGAGTGGGGCGGGAAGTGTGAGCCTCACGCGAGTGTTGTTGCGTGGAAGAGCCTGACGCCTAACAACATTTCGCAATCGAATTGACGAATAAACCCGGATCTACGCTGTGCGTGAAAGCCCCCTCGCCGACTCCGGCACTGGGGCTCTCTCATCCGTCAGGCAACGGCCAGACTATCGGTCGATTTCATGGCAGAACTCGTATAGGCATTCACGGCGCGCTCGAACAGGGATTCCAGCTCTGCGTCGCCCGCAATCCGTGCGTACGCGGCCTCCAGCTGGTCAGCCAGCTCCGGCGCCAACATGTCGGGTACCGTGCCATCAATGACGGACTGAAACAGGGCGCGGTCGACGGCGTGCGGGTCGGTTGCAGAGCCTTCCACGCGCCCATCGTTCACCGGCTGCGGCACGGGCTGCGGCTCTACAGGCTGCGTATTTGCACGCTCGGCCCACAGCCTTGAAAGCTCCGCTGCATGGGACTCTGCTTCGCCCGTGTTTTCGCTCAAGTACCGAAGTACCGCCGGGGAGCGAGACTCAGCAACCGAATCGGGCGAGAAGTCACCCTGAGAAACCCATGTCTTTTCGTCATCAAGCTGACGCCGAATTGCCTCCATCTTCTCATCATCGTCGCCTTGATCGCCCTCGCTGCCATTGATTTCAGCCAGCGTTTTCGGTGTCCAGTGCAGATCCAGCTCGGCGCCAGCAGCCACAATCTCAGCGATGCTGATGTAGCCCAGTTTCGCCACCTGGATCTTCGCCAGGCCAAAGGCTTGCTCTGTTCCGTCCCCCTCGGAATCGAGCTCGGTAATCCAGAAGTCCGAACCGCCGGTGAAGTAGTGCAGGTAGGCCAGGGCCTGATCGCCCTTGCCGTCCTGTCCATAGGATCGGGGCATGGTCTTGATCAGCTCGGCCAGCTCAACAAACTTGTCCTTGAACCACTGCCCTTCTTCGCCGCGCGTGGCGGTGCCCATCACGCTCATCTGCGCCTTGCTCAGGAAGGGGCGAAGCGCCTTGATCGCGGCGAGCACATCATCTTGATTGGCGGGCTGCTTGCCCTCCGGGTTCAGCTCGGCAATCAGCGCCAGCAGCTTTTCGGCCTCGCCATCCTCAAAGCCCGGATCAACCTTGATTTCCTGGATCATGCCATTGCCGACGACGCCGGCCTTCTCGCGGATGAAGTCGGCGTAGCGCTCAAACTGGGCGCTCGGCACGGCGGGCGCCGGCGACTCATCATCAAGAACCTCGGGTGCCTCTCCTTCGATGAACAGATTGAACACCATCGGCCCCTCATCTGCGGAATCGAACACATTGACAGACTCGTCTTGCTGTCCTACATTCAGATCGCCGGGATTCTTGGAATTGTCATTCAAGGGCGATGACGGCACTTCAGCGGCGCTTGAGGAATCAAGCGCCGTTGTCCTTTCTGCTGCCGCATCCCGGTTAATCATGAAGTCGTAGTACAGCGTGCCGTCCCGATCCTCTGCGATCACCACAGACACGCGCAGCGGGGCCGCCTCAAGCATCACCGTCGTGGCCAACCGGTAGTAAGTCGCGACGCCGGGCTTTTTGTCCAGCTTGTGATTGTCCTCGCGGTACTCCAACACGGCCGAGCCGATCATTTCCTTGATCGCCGGAATCAGCTTCAGCTTGCGCGGGTCTGCCGAAAACGCCAGCGTCTCCTTGATGCTGCGGCGGCGAATTTCGACCTCGCGGCCGATTGCCGGGCACGGAACCATATCGCCACGCATTCCGTACAGCAGCGCCTTGGCGGCCTCACGCAGCGCCTTCTTCCCCTCGGGCGTATCAGGGAAGTCGCCGAGTTCAGTGCCAGTCAGCGACGCAATAGGCGCGGAGGTGTCGCTAATCATCTGATCCCGCTTGCCGATAAGCCACTCAGCGTAGTCCATACCCACCTTGCCGACCTTCTTTTCCTCAAGCATGTAGCCCTCGGAGTTTTCCAGAGTGCGGCGGCCTCCGTACTCACCAATGAAGCGACCTTCCGCAACCAAGTCAGCCACCAACTCGTACATGCGCTTCCCGCTTGCGTACATCGTCATCAGTGCAGCGCGGGCTTTTTCTGCAACGGCAGGGCTGTAGCCCTTATAGGCCACGAACTCAGCGAACCGCTCGACAATCGCTGCCTTCGCGGCCCTGTCAGCTTCTTCGGCAGCGTCCGCTTCGGCAATGCGCTTTTTTCGCTCTTCGTCTTGGCGGATCAGGAATTCAGCCTCATTGATCGCAGCCTCACGGCTATCCACGATTGAATCCCCGCCAATCTGGCGCTCACCGCGCTGCTCGCGCTCCATGTTCTCCGGCGTCTGCACCGTCCAGCGGGTTTTTACCGTGCCATCAGCATCCTTGACATTGCGGATACTGATCTGCAGGCCCATGTGACGGAATGGAGATTGATCTTCTGCCACGGCAGGCGGAGCAACCAGATCCTTGATTGCCTGCGCGATCTGCACCGGGTCGCTGGGAGCCGATTCCTCCCTGCCACCACCGGCCATGATCAGCACATTGCCGGCCTGATCGACGCGAATGCTCAAGGCGCTGCCTGAGTAGTTGGCCGCGATCAGCTCGAAACCTTCGGTCGCGCCGACCTGCCATTCCTCGCGGGTCGCGCCCAGTTCAGACAGGGCGGTTTCAACCGCCACCTTGGCAGCGTCGGCAAGGGTCGGCTGCGCGTCTTTCCATGCGCGATAGGCGGCAATGCCCTTGTCCGTCCATTCGACCTGCGAAGTGGAAGGGCGGCGCACCCAGCCCTGTACAGCAGCTTGATTGATGGTCGCGTTGATTGCTTCATCGCTCCACCACGCTGACCAGCCGCGAGTCTTGTCCATTGCGGCGGCGACTTCCTCAATGCTGACTTCAGCTGCGGCCTTGTCCTTGGCAGCCTGGCGGTCGACCGCCTCCTGCTGAGCAACTTCCAGCTCATGCTGCGCGCTGGCCAGCTCTGTTTCCAGTGCGGCAACCTCGCTTTTCAGGCTAGCGATGTTCTCCATGCGCGCGGCGCGGTTCGCGTTCGCGCGAGCAAAAGCGGCGCTGTTCTTCTCTGCCAGCTTCAGCACTCGGCGCGCGACTTCGCGGACATTGAGCTCTTGCCCGCGCTCCGGCGCTACGACGATGGTCACGTCCTTCTTGTTCAGCAGCCACTTCCAGGAAATCAGCTCATCGCCGGGCGCCATTTTCTTCGGGGTCACGTCGGGATTGTGGAAGTAGATCGAAAGCGTCTGGCCGTCCGACAGCTCGAAAATCGCCGCCACGTTTGCCACGCCGCGTTGGGTGAAGGGTTCCGTGACCTGCAAGCCCAGCGGCTTCACCGCGCCGGGCGTGCGCTCCATGACCTTCTTGAGGATTTCCATCTGGCGCGGCAGGCGGGCGAACTGAACGACCATGGCGTCCAGCACCAGGATGCCGCCGTCTGCATCGGCGATGATGTCGGCGGCCGTGCACGCGTCGAGCAGCAGGCCGTCGCTGCCGTCGTCACGGCGAACGTCATACAGCAGGCGATCCAGTGTGGTATTGATCGGCTCGGCCTGGCTGTTCCAGAAAGTGCGATTCATGGTTTGCCCTTCGTGTGGCAGTTGGTTCGCGGTAAGCGGCCGGCTCATGTCGCCACGGCGCAGCCACCACTTGAGTTGAGGGATTGAGACCGGCGTGAGGCTATCCAGGCCCGGCCAGCCGCGCTCATAGCTCGCGAGGTACGCGGCACGCGCGGCAGCCTCATCGACAAACGCCAGCATGACCTTGTGCTCATCGAATTGGCCGTCGACGTATTGGTTGATCACGTATGCGGTATCCGCCAGAGGCCATGTGCCGACAAACACGTCCACCGGATCACCATCGGCGCCGCGCGTGCCCTCGATGTCGCCGTAGTGCGCGCCCATGCGCGATTCCCAGGCCTGGCCGTTCTTGTCGGTTCCGCGCCGGATGCTGTTGCGCGGCTGCTCAATGGCGAGCGGCAGGCCGTAGAGCCGGAGCCGGCCCTTTTTGTAGTTGCCTGCCTCGCACATAGCGGGCGTCGGCGTGCGGCGGTCGTTGTCCCCGAAGTCACCTTCATGGGCCGCGCGCTCGATCATGGCGAGAAGTTCGGCATGGTTGCTCATGCCTCAGATTGTCAGCGCGTGCCCGCGATCAGGCCGCGCCGGTTTTCCGCAGCAAACTACTCTTTGGGATTCCCGTTTCTTGGCCGCTACTCAGCCCACGAAGAGAGAGCTATCGGTCGTTGATGATAATTGCGCCGCCGATGTGCAGAGCATGTCCGTTGGCCTGAAAGCCGCTAGCGTTCGCTTCTACGCACCGGATGACGTGCGTTTCGCCAGGGCCTACGTGCGCCTACGCGGCCTCGCCTTGCACTGCCACGCCGACCAGCTCAGGATTCGCCGAATCACCAGCATTCAGCGCATCATCCATGACCGGCTCCGGCGGCGCGTCGCGCAGCGCGCTGATCTTCTCGCGCACATCAGCAATGGCCTCCTTGAGCGAATCGCGCTTCGCGGTAAGCACAGCCTCAATCTTCGGCGCGGTACTGCGCACACCGGCAGGCGTCACGACCTTGGCTGCCGCCAGCTTTTTCTGATAGGCCGCGCGACCTTTCGCCATGGCGCCGGCGAGCTCGGCGAACGCTTCTTCGTGGTCGTCCTGGTTCTTGATCGGGAACGGCTTGCCATTGAGAAGCGCTTGAAAAATATCGCCGGTCTCTTTGATGCGCAGAACAACCACTTGCGAATCGGCGAACGTCAGCGTCATTTCACGATAGGCCACGCCTGACGTTTTTTTGATCGTGCTCGATACGTCCTGCGCGACGACTGCGGCGCCGGCTTTTGCGAAAAACTTGGCTGCCAATTTCGCAGCCCGGTCCTTCGTGGACAGATCGGCGAATGAAAAGAGTAGATGCTTTGCCATAATAACTCCGGGTTATGAACCAGTCCGTGGAGGGCTCGTGATGCCTCCGCCGCTGCCGTGCTCTTCGTGATCGTGATTTCGCAGACTGACATCGCCCGCCACTACGTCGCCATCCTCCACCACGACCCCGCCCTCGCTGATCTTCATGCTGCCCACCACATCCATGGCGGCCTGACCATCAGCAGCACCTTCGCCGGATACGCTCAGCACGCCAGCTACCTGCAGATTGCCAGTGCAGTTCGTGAGGGGCGCATCGTTTGTGATTTCAGGCGCCTTTATGGTTACGTGCGTGAGAGATTCCGCGTAAATGTCCTCGGCTGCGTAGATCTTCACTGTCGCGGTTTTTGACCTGATCACGATGTCCTCGCCTGCGATCATGTTCATCAGCATCTCAGCGAGCAGCTCCATGTTCGTGTGGTGCCAGCGCCGCCAATCAACGGAGTTTCCGCTCTGCGGGTTACGGTAGCCGGTAATGATCGGGTACCGTGGATCGCCGCCGATGAAGGACACCCACACCGGATCGTCCGAAAGGATCTCGATTTCGGTCTGAAAGCGCCCATTGCGTGACTTGTCACCAATCGGGTACTCAATTTCGGCCAACGGCAGCACATCGGCACCGTCGGTGATGCCCGGGATCTCGACACGGCACATGCGAGTATCCTGCTCGTACGACTTCACCACGGCAGGCCAGCGCCCCGGATACAGCTCTACGCTCACGAGAGCCCTCCCAGCCAGAAGCGGCTATACAACTCTCGACCATGGCCATCGGAGCCCGATTTGAAGACGTGCGCGGCGGTGATCACCGCCAGTGGCACGCCGCCCACGAAGTCAATCACATCGCCCGCGCAAACATGGCTCGAAAACGCTGCGCGCGGCACCACCTTCCTGACGAGCAGTGGATCACTCATATTGCGCAGCCGCAGGGCATTCGTGAACGGCGAGAACCGCACGCTACGCGCGGTTTCTCTTGCGCCATAAATCAGGCTGCCGCTCTCGTCGAGAGAGAAAAACCACGGCACCTCGTGACGCTCCAGGAATTCGCTCTTCACGTCCTGGGCATCGATGTTTGGCAAAGCCATAACCGATGACTGCTTGAATAGATCGACAAGACGGAAGAACTGCAGCCGGCCCTTCTTCCAGCGCACAACCCCACCCTCTTCCTGCAGCACCTGTGCGATGTGGAAAGAGGGGGTACCGCCGACCAGGCACGAGAATCGCGGCACGGCGAAATCACCATCGACGTTCACCTTCGCGCCGGCGGCTCGGTAGATGGCCCCCAGGGTCGCGCGCTCTTTGATGAGCGCACGGTCGCGACGATAGCTCACGCGCTTGCAATCATCGAGCATTGCCGTGATTTGGACGGCGCTCACCGGCGTATCGCCCTGCGCCGCCACGGCCGATATTGTCGGTACGGTCTTGGCGATGTGCATGACATCGCCAAGACCGGTCGTGACCGTGCGGCCCTCTGCCAGCATACTGGACAGGTCATCAGTGCCGGTCGTGCGGATAACCGCCTCTAGCGTCACCGGTACAGGAGCCAGATCGCTGCGCAGCACGGCCGATTCGATCAGATCGCCGGGGATCTGCCCGCCGCCTTCAAGCGTCAGAATCATGGCCTATACCGTGATGATCGGCTGGCAGAAAGCGCGCATCGGAAGATCTGTTTCGAGCGCGGTAATATCGGCTGCCACTTCGCCGCTTGATCGACCGAACGCCTCAATGCCCATCATGCGGGAGCCTTCAGCTTGCAGAACTGATTCGCGCTCGACGTAGAGAACGAACAAGGGGCGGATGATCGCCCACTCGTCATCGGTCACATCGATATCGGCCGTCACAGTGAGCGCAGGGTCGGCCAGCTGAGCAAATGCGCCATAGAAGCGAGTAGCCGCAACGGCCTGGGCGAGCACCGTAGGGGCATCCAGCAGGATGCCCACAGGTCGCTCACCCTCGCTGAAGCGAGTTACATGCTCAGACAGCTTCATCAGCGGTAGTCAGTGCTGTTGCCCGGCAGATCGTCGCCGAAGTAGTGGAAGAACAGCGAGCCCGAAAAAGTCAGCGGCTGCGAGCGGTTTTCCCAGTCGCGATCAGCATTGTCCAGCTGCAAGAAGCACTCACGCAGCTTCTTGACGCGCAGGTATTTCAGAGGCGTGCCCTCATACACGCGAGCATTGAACTGACCGCCGTTCGCGAGCAGCGACACAAGCATGGCATCAATGCTGCCCGAAGTGGTCTCGACGAATGACACCTGCCCCTGCAAAGCGATCTTGGCTTGTTGAGGCTGATAGATGATCGTGCCGAGCGGCCCGGGCATTTCAATTTCGCCCTGCGGCGTCAAAACCGGCCACGGCGCTTGCTTGGCCAGCAGCCAAGTGCTCTCGAAGCCCTCGATTTCAAGCGCGAAATCGCTGTTGATGGCTTTGGCGCCAAACGCCTGAGTCAGGCCAAAATTGCTCTGCAGGATTTTTCCGGTACTGACCGTCATATAAGGCCCCCAAGTTCGTTCATTCAGTGGAATCAGAGCCCGAATTTACGGCCGCCCTATCGTCGCTATCGGTCTTGTTTTCCGCTGGGCCATAGATGCGCTGATACCCGCGAACTACTTCTTGGAGTCGCCCGTAGTTGATGGCGAGGGCGTCTGCGTCGGCTGCGATTCCGAAAAGATCTGCAGCAATCGCTGGCGGAAGGTCGGTTTCACTTCGTCCATCAGTTCCGCAGGCGGCGCGGGGAGTCTCGGCGACTGCACCACCAGTGGCGCCGGGCTGGAGTCCGACTCGGGCGGATTTGTAGGACAGCCGGATAGAACCAGCGCGCAGGCCAGCAATAGTCCGATCAGCAGCATCTTTTTCACGTTGCAGCTCCTTTCGATGGTCTTCATCAACCTGCGCCTGCCTGGCCGCAGCTTCCTGCTCTGTCCTGCGCGCATCCGCCTGAGCCTTCTCGGCGGCCAGATGCGACTGCAGAACCTGCCTGTCGTAGTTCGTCTTGATGCTCGAAATTTCGACTCCGGCCCTGGCCGACTCGACGCTGATTCCGTGCCGGTACCCGCCCCAGTAAAGCCCCGCCAGCAGAGCAATCACCGCGATGTCAAACAAGGTTACTTTCATGGCTTCTTCCTCTCTTCCGCATCGGCGGCCTTGCATGCCGACCGGTACTTCTCTCCCTCGGCGAAGCGTCGAATAATCAGGCCCTTCAACGGCTTGAGGCTCCCCGTTGTGTATTGCCGGATCGGGTCACCAGGGGCCAGCAAGACGCGCCCCTTGCTGTCAGTGATCGGCTTGCCCGCGTAGATGTTCGGTGCCCGCTTGAGGCACTTTTTCGAGTCAGGATCTCGAACCAAGCAAAGCTCTTGGATCGGCGCCTTGATGTAGAAAGCGTCCGCGATTTCGTCACAGGACTTGCCGGCGTTGATCGCGGCCACCGGTGCCGATCTGCACGCGGCGCCGGTGTTGAAATTGAAGTCGACCAGAGCCTCGAATTCGTCGCGCGCCAGCGGCCGCCTGATGCAGTTCGCCAGCGGCTTTGCCGCCTCTTCCAGATCTGCTTTCAGATACGCATCGCACTGCTCCGGCGTAGCCGTATCACCCCGGCGCACGCCGCGCGTGTGGCCAACACAAATCGTCGGCAGCTCCCAGCCCATACCTGGGTCCGGGTAAGCCTTCAGCTCGCTCCCTTCCATACTGCGGGCAAAGTAGATGGCGCCTGCAGAGGCCCCGCCAGCGACTAGCAGCGTCGCCAAGGCCCGTTTGAGATGTTCAAACACGGCTGCCGCCCCTAATCGTTGATCGAGAGCGGGGTTCGCGGGTCACGCAGCCGGCGCTTCTTCAGCCGGTGAAGCTCGCGCTCTTCCAGGCGCCGAGAGAGCGCGCAATAACCCTGAATCAGCAGCCCCAAAATGCCAACCGCCATGCCGACGTAAATCCCAGCATCGGAAAGCGCGAATGACTGCGCAGAACTCGCCAGCGCGGGGACATGCGCAGCGGCTTGTGATGATGCGGAAGCAGCGCCGCACCCCGCAGCGGTCGCGCCACCGCAATAGGTCATCCATGTTCCGATGCGCTCTCTCATGCATACGCCTCGAAACGACCGCTGCATCCCTGATCAATCACCACCGCAACCCCCTGAGCGTTTTATCTGCGCCGGCCGATTCCGGCCGTCACTTTCGCCACAACACCAAGGGCCTGGATGACAGAGTTCAGACGTTCTGCAATGCCGCTCTGCATTCGGTTCTCTAATTCGCGGGCCTTGCTCCAGTCAGCAAACGCCCGCCCCTCAAAGAACTCTCGCGCATCGCTCTCTGTCACATCAAACGCTTGGTGAAGCGGTGTGTGTGAATATAAAGAGAGGCTATGCGCAAGCCCTTTAAGGTTTTCCGCCCAGTCGTAGCGTCGCCTCGGAGAGACAGGCGCGTACTGGAAATCGCGCGGGCGGCAGGTTTTCTGCAGCCCCCTCCTTTTCTGCGGGGAGAATCAGGATCCCGCCGTCTGCCGCAAATTCGTAGCGAAAGAGATGATGCTGCGCCTCGCGCGCCAGGTAGTACCCGTTCAGCAGGGCCGTGAATGCGCTTTCGGGGAGAGTCAGCAGAGTTGCGATTCTGCCAGTCAGGTATTTGTCATACGCGCCAGCATTGAGCGTGTCCGGCGTTTCTTCACCATCTCTGACCAGCTGCGCGGCCATAGCCCCGGTCAGCCAATGGATGCGTCCGGTAACAGGCTGGCCATCATCCAGAACATCACCCTCTGTGCGCTCGATGGCCTCGACCATCGCCCCAGTGAGGTGCCGCAGAAACCAGCGATCACCGCCCACATCACCCACCTCGACATGATCGGACCCTTCCGGGTAGTCGGCGGTGGCATCCAGGTAATCCGAGAGTTTCCCGTTGTCGCCGAGCGCGAAGTCCGCGCCAGTCTCTGATACGACAGCAAGATAGTGGGCGACCGCCAGAACTCGCTCTTGGACAGTCCATTCAAGTGGATTGCTTGGCCCCTTCGAGACATGCACTACGGCAGACAGAAAAGCCGTTTCTGCCTCCTCGACGTGCCCCTCCTGAATCCCTGCGACACGCAGGCCTTTGCCCATCGGAATCTCGGACATCTGGGCGACAATGCGGCGCGTGATGAACGGGGGAAAAACAATCATGAGTTGCCACCTTTTTGAATACTTGCCCAATCTCGCCGGTCAATGGCGGTCAGCGAGCAGATCGTGAGCGGGACAGCGAGCTCCACATACTTGCCGTCCTCGTTGACGCCTGAGCTGATCGGCACGCCGACGGACTCGATCACCAGCGGGCTGTAGGTGCGCCCCTTGTACAGAATGCCGACCTTTGTCGGCGCGATAGACGGCATCAACGCCTCGCGAATCAAAGCGTCGCCGCGAGCAGCACGCAGCGTGCTCACGATCAATGTGCCGTCCGGTGATAGTTCTTCGGGCAGAGCCCAGGCCATGAGCTGATTGAACGGGTCTTCAACCTCGCGCTGCGGATCCGACCACGCGCGAAACAGCGCTGTGATTGAGAATTTGAGCGGAGGCATGCCGCTGAACATCTGCGTGCTGTTGAGCTTCGTAATGCTCGTGCGACCAGCAAACTGCGCCATGAACGCATTGGATTTGCGCTGAGCCTCAGCGGCAGTGGACGAACTACGACCGAGCCGGCCGCCGCTGATCTTCGACAGCAACTCGGTCGACGTGGTCTGCGTCTCATCAATCAGGGGCTGCAAAGCCCCCGACTGCAGCATCGCCATCAGCGTCGGCGCCTTTGAGTCCGCCCCGGTGTTCTCAAATGGGCTTTGCCAGCTCAGCGTGATATCGAGGTTCGCCCCATCAGCCAGGGGAGCGGCCACAACCTTGCCATCTTTCACCTTTGCCCAGCGCGACTTGCCCGTGCTTTCATCGCTCAGCTCTTCAACCTCGTAGATCTGCGCAATGAGCTGCTTGGATAGGCCACCCCATAGGCTGGTGAGCACGTCCTTTTCAACAACATCCGCCATCGCAGCACCTTGAAAAACGGCGGCAGCCGCCCTGAGCAGCGCCGCCGTGTTTGCTTCAGGCCAGAATAATTACAGGCCGACCTTCGCGCGAATCCGGTTGGATTTTGCGCGACGCATCTTGGCCGTGGCCGAGTGCGCTTTCAGTCCAGCCTTGCGGATGGCGACTTTCTGCTTTGCGCTCAGGTGGACGTGGCCGCTGATGCGCTTGTTGATGCGCAGTTTCTTGCCGTGACGCACCGCGAAGACCTTCTTGTAGGCGGCATCGAACACCGCGCTCTGATCGTCGTCACCGAACGCGAATGCCTCGATGTCATCGAGCGCGGCGCCGTCGTCTGTCGGCAGAACGCCAGACAGCAGATCTTTGACGCGATCAGCTGCAGCAGTGTCCCAGTCGTTCAGCACCGCGCTCGCATCTTCCTCGCTCACGCCGTTCTTGACGAGATAATCAAAAGCGGCATTGAGCACAGCTTCAGCGACGCCTTGCTCATCATCCGAAAGCTCCCCGTCGACGTTCGCATCCGCCGAGCCGACTACGAGCGCCAGCAGGCGATCAGCATAGGTCTCGCCGTCGTCCAGATCGTCGGCCGGCGTAGCAGCCCATTGCTGGACCACCCCGGCTGCGGTCAGCGCCGTGTCCGTCAGGAAGTGATCGCTGGGAGTGGAGCCAGAAGCATCATCCGCACTGTCGAGAACTGCCGTCACAGCCGGCTTGGCTGCTGCTGCGCTCTTGCGGGTGTTCAGCGCCGCACGCATCTTGTCTTGAAAATCCATGATCCACTGTGCTCCTATCGCGTGAGGGTTTGAGTGACAAAGGTTTGACGGTTGGTGCCGTCGTAGCGCAGCCAGTAATTGACGATCTTCGTGTCATACGGCCGCACTTGGCTGGCAACCACCTCGAAGCGGAACGACTTGCCTTCCATTGCCGGATCATCGGATGGCTTCAGCCAGCCGGAGTCTTCAGCGTCCTGGAACAGCTTTTCGAGGTAGCGATTGTCGCGGCGAATCGACTCCTCCATGGGCAGCTGCAGTGAGTCCTTGCAAAACGTGGTCACAGCCAGGTCGATACTGCTGCTCATGTCAGCGACGGAAATCAGCGCCTTCAGGCTGACATCGACCTTCGCCGACGTGAGGGAGTCGTAGAACACATAACGGCCGCCGCCGGTGTACTCCTGGTGGATCACAGGATTGATCTTGGCCTTGGCCAGGTCCGACAGCTCGTCCTCCTCGCAGTCATAGGTCTGCGTGACGTTTCCGCGATTGATCGGCCACTCGCGGCCCGCAATCGGGTAGTTCTTCGGTGCGAAGCCCTTGGCGTTCTTGACCGCATTGCGCGCGCAGGCATAGGCGATATTCAGCGTCGCCACACCGAAATAACCCTTCGGATTGATACTGGTCGGGTCGGATGTCTTGAGCGGAGCCCAGTAGACGTGGACCAATTGCGCCGTCTGACTCGCGCCGACATTCAGCTGCTCGACAAACGCGGCAGCGGCCTGCGGAGTCAGACTGCCCGGCACGTCAAACCGGAATTGACGATTGGTGTCATACGCCAGCTGCACAAGCTGACCGATCAAGCCCGGCGCCATCGAGCCGCCAGACGAGATGAAGCCATAGGCCAGCGGAGTGCGCTGAAGGCGCGTACGCGCGGTGGTGTAGTCGTCGACGGAGTAAGCCGAGCCGCCTTCAACGAAGCACAGCAGCACATCGGACTTCACCCACTTCTGCGCGCCAGCAGAGTTGACGCCATAGGCAGCAGATGCAGGCTGAATCACGGCTTCGTCGCCGCTCACACCGACGAGAACAACGAGACCTTCTGTGCGCTCGGCGATCACATCAGGCAGGAAAAGCGATTCGCCATAATCATCGGTCGCATCCGACTGCAGCGAACCGGTGTATTCGTGCAGCACGGCGCCGTCGCGATCAGACAAGCGCACGGTGATCATCGAGGTGGGCTGCAGCAGCCCGCCAGACCGCACGGAATCTGCATGATAGGACAGCACGATGCCGTCGTTGAAGCAGTCCAGGTGATGGAAGGCCAGCAGAAAATCCGACTCGGGCGCTGTGTCCACCACCGAGAACGAGGTGCCATCCTTGGAAAGAACCGCCCATTTGATCACCGCAGCGCTCGTAGTGAGGCGATGCACAACGGCAGCGGCGGCGCCGTTGTTCAGGGCTTCATTGACGTGTACCCAGGCTTCATTGAGGGCAGACACACGCATCTGCTCGCCCTTGCCAAGCTTGGATTTGACGTTGGCGCGAGTCACGACAAACGGCTTGTCGATGCGGCCTCGCGTGGCGCGCATGGCAATTGCAAAAACCTGATCGGAGTTAGTGCCTGATGGGATCTCGGAAGCATCACGAAGGGGATTCAGCTGAACCCCGCTTTGCTTGTCGAGCTGGCGAACAAACGGGACGTTGCTCATCGATGAAGCTCCTTACTTCTTGGACGACTTGTTGCGAGTGGCGACCTCGGCAGCAGCAGCCGTTGCCGTTGCCGTTGCCGAGTCTTGCCCGCTGGTTTTCGTGGCATCTTCAGCAGCCTTCGCAGAATCGGTCTCGGCGGGAGCACTCGATTGGCCGCCCGAAGCGTCGTTGCCGGCAGCATCACCCTGCGGGTCTTGCTGCAGCTGCGTCGAATCGGTAGCGCTGCCGGTTGCGGTGGGGCTCTCATCAACCTCCACTTCGCCCAGATCGATCATCAGCGTCATGCAGTTACCGCCGTAGCGGTTGATCGCAGCGATGGTCTCGATGCTGGTGATCGCGCGAGCGAACGCCTCCTTGTCAGCGGTAGTGCTGCCCTTGTTGCCGCTGGGCGTATTCCCGTCAAGCAAGAACAGACCGAGTTCCGGCAGCGAAATATGGCGCGGCATGTGGTTCTCGACCGACACGGTAAACTTCTGAGGAAGCGTATCCAGCACGCTCGACAGTTCTTTGAGTGCGCCGCCAGCGGCCTTGATGATCAAGGGGAAAAAAGCTTGTTTCAGAGACATGGGCTCTCCTTTGAAAAAGGGGCTGCAAGCCCCTTTCCCTTGGCTGAATCGCGATTACTTCAAACCGCTGACGTTGATGAATGCGGCGCCCTGTGCCGACGGCGCGTGCGGATTGACTGACGTGAAGTTGCGGGCATAAAAACCCGAGCCCTGCTTCAGGTTTTGCGACATGCCCAGGGCCTGCACGGTCGGAGCAACCGCGTCACCCAGAACAATCGGGCTGCGCGTCACGTCTGCTGACTGACCGATGCACAGCACCTGAGCGGAAGTGCCGTCCGCCGACTCGTACACGCCCTTGGGCGTGAAGTAGACGTCGTAGATGCCCAGGAAACGCCCGATGCGATAGATGCCGGCACGCTCGGGCAGACCCGACGGCTCGAACATCTCGCGCGGCAGCGCACGGAACTGCGCAGAGAGTTCCTTGCCGACGTAAAAATATTTGACGCCGAAAGCCATCGTGGCGATTGCCATCTTCAAGCTGACTTTGCCGACCACTGCGCCGAAGTCGTTCCAGATCTGCGAGCGGTTCATCTGCAGGCTGCGACCGGACCAGTTGTACTCGAAATCCTCTTGGTTGTTGGCAGCGATGCGCGCCAGCTTGTGGATCGCTTCGTAGTGGCGCTCGTTGCCGAATTGGTTCTGGATTGCGAGCACGCCCTCGCTGAATGCATCCAGACCCAGTTCATTGCCGATCTGGGTGCGGGCGTCGATGCCGATCTGCGTGTAGGCGTGCCAGGGCTTCGCATACAGCGAGAACGTGTCTGCCGACGTGATGATGCGCGGAATCAGCGAGTCGTCGCGTTCATAGTCGATGAAGCCTTCGACGACAACCTGATTGGTCGTCGGCAGCTTCGGGTTGGTGGTCAGCGCAATGGCGCCGGTATCGGTATTGATGGAGCCGGCGATGGCGTAGTTCGTTTCGCCGAGCGTGATGGAGCCCGAGATAGCCGAGCCACCCGAGCCAGCCTGAGAAACTTCACGCGCGGCGATAAAGCCATTCACGTAGACAACCGAACGGCCACGCATGAGCTTCAGGTCGCCGGCGGCCGGGTCGCAAGTCTCGTCACTGAGCTGGATCTTGGTCAGCTTGCCCGTCACCGTGCCGTCGGCGTCCGAAATAGCGCACTTGTGGATGCGCGCAGACGTGATGAAAGCGTTTCCGCCTGCAACGCCATCCATCAGATCACCCTGGGCGTAGCCGCCGAAGGTACTGCCAGCGGTGTGCGACAGGATCGCGAGACGCGCTTCGTTGGAGCCGATGTCAGCCGGCAGATAGTGCGCGAACGGGATCGGCTCGGCGAACATATTCAGGATCGCCACAACAGCACGATTCGGCTGCAGCGAGAGATTGTCGGCGTGATCGGAGTTGGCCGAATCGAACAGCTTGCGCGCTTCCATGGTCGTGCTGTAGGCAGCATGGATCGACGACTCGATCACGTCAGCGGGGACAGCTTCACCCGTGGCGGCTTCGTAGTTCTGGATGCCGTCGTAGATGGCGCGAACGATCACGCCAGAGTTTTCGCCGGCCTCGTCCAGAACCTTCTGCAGTTCCTCGGGGAGCGCGCTACCCGAGCGACTTACCTGCTCGCCGATGAAGGTTTCTGCGGCGGCAGAGTCGAAGATGGCCGTGCTCGACGAAGTGGCCGCAGACACCAGAGTGTCAGCAAATGCGGCGGCTTGCTGCGTCGACTTCTTGTTGTACTGCAACTTGCGATGTTTGGGCATGTCGTGGTCCTCTTGCGGAAAAGTCAAAGCACTGGATTTGCCGGACTTCGCCGGACTGGTGCTTATTGTTTTCCCCACGACAAGGCGCCCTTAGCGCCGTTTTCCGTGTCCGCTATGCTGTTGCCGCTCTATGCAAATCGTCTCGCCGGTTGCACACATAGCGCGGGGCGTATGGCGGAATGGAACTCATGGCCTCGACGTCCACGACTTCAAACGCCAGCTTCGCGCCGGTCTCCGGATCGCCGAGCAGGATGTAGAAAACATCCGTCCGCCTCGGCGTGAAAAACTCGGGATGTTCGGCTTCTTCCTCGGGCTCGATCAGAAATCGCATTTCCGTCGGCTGAGCGCCGATTACCGCGTCGCCGTGGTCTGCGACAGATGCGGGTGAAAACGTGTCTGCAGGCAGCGCGTACCCGTTGCCGATCCACTCGTAATCAAATTCGTCTTCGTCGTCCGTGTTGAGCATGCGAACGCCATCTGCGAGCGTTCCTTCGTTCGACTGCGGACGCGTGACGGTCTTGCGGTAGACCTGAATGTTGTACGAGTTCGGGTGATGAATCACGACGTTGCGCGCCATCTTTGCAACGGCAGTTGGCACATTGGAGAGCATCGCAATCAACCTTTCTTCGCTGCTTCGAGCAGCGCAATAACTTGTTCAGCGGTCAAGCCGAATTGCTTTGCGAGAGCGCCTGCGCTGCGCAACGTCGCCCGCCCTGTTGCTGACGTTGGCTTCTTCGGCTTTTTCGCTTTCTTGGCCGCAGATTCGAGCGCTCGCCGCTCCCGGGCCGCTGTGTTCCGGGCGTCTCTATCGGCAGACGTGAGGATGCCACGCTTCCCGGCGGCCTGCTTTGCCGCCGCCTTCTCGGCCTCATCTTGCTTGTGCTGTAGCCGCGCCTTGTTGTCTGCCGACTGCAGAACTTTTTCCATCACCTTGGTCAAGAAGTTCAGCACAGCAGTCGAAGAATCAATCTCAGACATGACACGCAGGACGTGCTTGCACGCGATGCCTCGCAGACCAGGATTGCGGATCTTCGGGAATCCATGTTCATCGCGGCCAGCGTTGAACCCGCCAATCGTCGCGATGTAGCGCAAGAAATAGCGATGCCTGCCGCAGTCGCAGTCGAACGCCAGCCGGCCGTGCCGGATCCGGTTTGCCGCCTGTTTCGGCGTCAGCGCCGCCGGCGCGCGGGCACCGTCAGTCGCTGTAGCCATCATCGCCCGGGCAGACTCATCGAACGCCAGGAACTTCACGAGAACATGATGCCGGTGCACATCCGAATCCGGCCCCGCGTTGGTGATGAATCGGACATCGAGCGTCTTGTTTGCCGCGACATTGGCGCTCGCGGCGACACCGGTGTGAATCTGCTTTCGAGCACGCTCAAGATCCGTCATCCCATCGCCACCGGAGGGCAACGGGTGAGACTTGGCCAGGTCAATTACCTGCCTCGCCGTGACGCCCTTCTTGAGGCGCTTCTGTACCTGCCTGATGTTTTGCCGAAACGTCGCCAGGTCGTCAGTCGTGATAACCCTGTTCTGTCCGCCGAGCGTGGTGTAGAGCAAGCGGCCAATGTCGTACTCGCCCTGCACGTCCTGCTTGCCCAGGATGATCGACCCGGGCCGTTTCTCTGCGTCCTTGCGCTGCAGCTGGTCGGCGCGCGCGCGCTCAGTCGCTTCGGCCGCGTGC
Source organism: Uliginosibacterium sediminicola (assembly GCF_039631295.1). NCBI lineage: Bacteria > Pseudomonadati > Pseudomonadota > Betaproteobacteria > Rhodocyclales > Zoogloeaceae > Uliginosibacterium > Uliginosibacterium sediminicola. Next base: position 330,985 of record NZ_JBDIVE010000002.1, read on the forward strand.
CCGCGAATCTTGCCGATGTCCGCCATGTCTATGCCCAGGTCGGAGCGCCATCTGCGCGAAGCCGCGCGATGCTCTCGAAGCCCGTTTCGCGCTTGATCCGCGCAAGCTGCTGCTCGTTGGGCAGCACAAGCGTCGTCTGCTCCAGAGGCTGATCAAAGCTGCTCAAGCCGGCGGCAGCCATCACCGCCAGGAACTCATCGCGCCGGCCGTACACGCGCGCCGAGACCCGCGACAAATCGAATCGCTCATCCGGCATGACTGAGTAGAAGACAGCCGTCTCCCATGGGCGTGTCCGCTCAGAAAACGCCCGCACTTCGCGATAAAAGTTCTTCGCCGCGCGCGGATCTGCATCGATGCTCATACCGTGATCACCGCGCCAGCTTCAAATTGCCGGAACATTTCGGCCATCTCGACCACATCGCTGATGGAGTCGGCATTAACCGCATACAGGCACGTCGCGAGAACCGCCGCTTGGATGTTGGTCAGGTCTGGCGAAATGCGATAGCGAGGGCCGTTTGCGTCAAGCCCATCCTGCTCGATGGCGTTTTCTGGGTTCGCGCGCGAAGCGTCATTGTCGAACGACAAGCGCCTGGATCTGCTATCGCTCGCAACACCGCCGCGCAGCGCGTAAAACGCTTTGATGGCGTCATTGAACTGCTCGACACCGAAGAGGCTTTCGTTGTCCAAGTCCTTGTTGTTCGTGATGACGAGGCACGATCTGAAGCGGTCCTTTTTGTAGCCGACGGCCTTTGACACCACCAGGATCTTGCTGTCCTGGTCGTAGCCAGAGAAGACCGTTCCGGGTTCGCCGCCGAAACCAGAGATGGTTGCCTGAATCGCAATGACGTTGCTCATGCTTGCTCCACGAAGTTTGTCACCACATCGGACACCAGCGGGTAGCCGGCCGGGTCGCTCGTGCCGGGCACACCCTTTCCATCGTTTGGCTCGCCGGCCGCCGGAGCCATGAAAAGCGGGACCGTCGCCTTCAGCGTCAAGTCGCCGGCAAGTAGATGCAGATTCTTCGCATCGGTCTGCACCCGCACAAACGGAACGTCTGCAGTCTCGATTTCAACGGGCCAATCGGTATCGACCCCAGCAAAGCGGTGGACGCTGTTGAAGTAGCGATTCGGGGCTGCATCGAGGTAGAGCAGGAATTGCGCTGCGAGCGAGCGCGCGGTCGGCTCGTTCTGAGCAGCGATCACCACCTGGGCGCGCAGATCGTTGCTCGCAGTCCGCATCTTGAATGCGCGTTCCTTCGGATCACCGGGAATCGTCACCCATTCAGGCGCCGCCAGCTGCCGTAGGTAGTCTCGCCCCGTCGGAATGACGTCGACGGCCATGGCCAGCAGGATCACAGGGAGCCTGGCCGGCGCCGTGGCCGTGTGATGCTCATCGCGCAGATAGGCAGCCAACATCTCCTCAGCCTGATCGACCATGCGGCCGGAGGCCATCGCCACCGAATCAAAGAGCCCGCGCGCCGCGAACTCTGCCAGGGCCGGAGTAGTGGGCTGAACCTGCGCGTAGAACGCGGCCACAAACTGCCGAAAACCAGCTTTCACGGGCTCAAACATTCGTGCCCCTTAAACGTAGCGCAGGAGCCGGCTTGCGAATGCCGCAGCCCCCGCTTCTGCTTCCTTCTGGTCATCGTCTCGCGGCAATGCTTGCAGCGGAGGGAGCGAAGCCATGCGGAACTCAGCCGCGTCCATCAGAATGCGCTGAGCAAGCGCGGACGATTGCGCTCTCGGGAGCACGAAGCCGGCGGCCGAGTCGAAAACCGGCGGCGACTTCCCGAGCTTGGCCAGCATGTCAATGAGCTGCGCATTCTCGATCTGTAGCCGATCAACAACGGCAAGCGACTCCTCATAGGCCTTTGCTGCAGAATCGAGCAGCATGATGACGCCCTGATCGTGCTCGCGCTGAGCCTCTTCGATGATCTGCTCAGGCGTCATCGTGCCCGCATCATCGAAGATAACGCCGCCGCTTGCGTCGTCGAACACGTAGCCGCGATTGCTGCTGTAGTTGGGGTTGTTGACGTAGTCGAAGCCGAAGAACTCAGGCTTGCCCGTACGCGCATTGAGCGTCAGCGCGGAGCTGAAGCCACCCACTTTGCTCGCGTACATGCGCTGCGCAACCTGGCCGGGCAGCGTGTCAAGAAACTCCTCCTGATGCTCCACGGTGCCATCAGGGAACGCCTTGAGATAGGTCGTCACAAGGGCCGGCTCGATGTCGACCACCTTGCCAGCCTTGACGCCGCCTTCCTGGGGGCGCATGCCAAACGCCATGCGCGCCCAGTGGCCGCGATAGCCCTGCATGTCGCGATTTGCAACCCACTCCTGAGTCTCCGGGCTGTTGATCGCATCGCACACCGCGCGCACGTCCAGAAAGTCGCGCCCAAGCCCCGTGTGCTGCCTGCAGCGGTCCTTGAGGTTGTAACGAATGATCGGCGTCTTCTGGCCCATGGCGCTCTTCCTGCATTTGACAAGAGCCTCATGATGCTGCAACGAATTTGGCGAATCGCCGCCGATTTTCCAGCCAGATCAGCCTGCGTTGGCCACAACGATTGATTTCAGCCGTGGGTATTCGTCGGCTTTGATCGCACCGGAAAAGAAAACGATCCTCGCCGGCGCGCGGGCGCCCGCAGCCGCACCAATAGACATCAGATGCTGAGCATGTCGCACGCCGTCTGCAGCGCCGAGCAGCTGCACCGCCAGGCCGCCTCTGATGCCGTAGAGAAAGTCCTGATCTGAGCCTGAGTAGTCGTCAGCGAGTCGGCGCCATACCTCACCCATGGACCCCACGACCGCCCCCTGCAGAGACCCGTTGATCGAGACGCTTTGCGAGCAGCCGGCCGCCATGCTGAGCCCGTCAAACGCTGCGCACTTGGCGATCACCGGAGACAGGTCGCGCAGGATCACTGAATCCAGATCGAAATTCAGCATGTACCGCCCTGCGTATTGCGGCATGAAGCCCGGATCGTACATCTTGAGGCGCCGCAGACATCGCCCGCCCAGGTGCGGCTTTGCCGAGTCCTCCTGCGGCGAGTAGACGACATTGTCGACGCCCGGCCGCGATATCGGCTCGTCCGAAACGATCAACAAGTCCGCCTCGGGCGCATATCGCCGCATCGACGATACCCACTCGTCGACGCGGCCAATACCGTAGCCATTGAAGTACCAGCACGAGCAAACTGGCCGCATCAGCTGACTTTGCGCAACACCATCGTCGTGTGTTCGGGCGCAAGCGATGACATCTTGAACACGCTCGTGCCGTCGGTCGCTGCAGATCCACGTTGCAACCCATAGAAGAGGTTCGGCGCATCGCGAGCGGACGTCCACCGGTCGTAAACGAGCGGGTAGACGGGCGGGTGATCGGTCGGCCACACCACATCCCTGCCCACCTTGATCTGATGCGCGACCAGCCCTTGAGCATCGGTGGACGCCCGGCCTGCACTCGTCAGGACATCACCAACCAGGATCCAGCCGCTGAAGTCACCGGTCGTAGCATCACCGAAGTCATTCTCCAGCGCTGCGTTGGAGTTAAGCGGCGCCGTGGTCAGATTGGTAATCGAGTACACGCCCCCCGCGTATTCCACCGCGTCGACTCGCATCTCCTCGCCGAGCGCATAGACGCAGTAGAACAAATCGCCCGATCCTGTCAGCGAAAACGAAACGTTCGACGACAGAGCAGACAAGGCAGCGGAAAACTGCGAAGTAACGTCTTGCACTACGCCGCCGGCCACGATCCGCAGAGCCTGAGCGGCGGCTGAGCTACCGGACGGGACCGGCACCAGCAACAAAACAGAGCCGTCATCGTGCACATGGATCTGAGCGAGGTTTCTACCGCTGTCAGGATGGGTCTGCGCGGTATGCAGTAGCGTTGGTACCCATGTAGTCACATCCACTTTGATGACATCGAGCGCATTGCCAACCTGCGGCTTGACCGCCATGTACAGCGCGCCATCCATGTACTTCATATCGCCAAGCCCCTCACTCCAAGGAGCGGGATCGAAATAGCTAGGGAACCCTGACATGGCCGCATAAAAATCGTGCTCCACCAGCTCAAAAGTCTGCATATCCACAGAGCAAACATGCGAACGAAACTCTGTCGTGAAATAAAGCACGCCATCACCAATCGCGCTGCGACTCACATACGGCAAGTGCCAAGACGTGATACCTGGATCAAACTCATGCACATCGTCAACCCTTCCGCGCAAGCCGTCATAGAACACACCGCCGCCGCCAAGGCTGTCGTCTCCAGACGCCTGATCAATGTCGATGCCGGACGCCAGGCCGCCCAGCGTGAACGAGTAGTAATTGCCCTGAACAAGATCGTCGCTGACGAACGCAAGACTGGCGTACCGCGCATCTACGGAATCCGGCGTGCCGCTGCCGTTGTAATCGCGCGTATCAGCAACGACCACCCCCCCAGTCACCGGAGCGCCGTCAGGGCCACGGGCATTCATCCAGAACGAGTCATAGCGAATCTCTTGATCCGCAGGGGTTGCCGCGATTGAATTGTCGTTTGCGCGGAATGAAAGCTGCCCAACAAAAGCGCCCGTCAGGTTATAGAAAGGGTTTAGAACTCGCGTCGACTTGTCGACGAGCAGCGCCGGCGAGACGGGGGCGGGCGATACATTGCTCACAGAGGCCAGCTTTGTGACCACAGCGCCGCCGTTGCCGAACAACATCTGCATTGAGAACGAGTCGTACACGCTCTGATCGACAAGATCCCTGGCCGGCAAATCCGCCTGAAAGTCGAGCGTCAACGGATAGCTGGTACCCGCTTTCAGGAATACCGGGCCGAGCTCAAACTCAAGCTCGGTATAGCCCGCCACGGGCAAGAGCTGGTCGCCAGACGACAGCGCCCGGCCGCCGCCGGAGAGCGACAGAGAATCGATACTCCCCCAGAGAGTGGCCACGCACTTGAACTGCAACGGCTTCAGGCTGCCGTCGGCGAGCGTGCGCACTCGCGAGCGCTTCACACGCGCGCTGAACACGACGGCAAGCGAGTACCAGCCGTCAGCCGTCACAGAGAACTCAGAGACTCCATACACCCAGTTGTCACCAGGGGTCTGATCGTACGGATCAGCAATCGAGACGCTCACATCTGACGACGCGAATTGACAAAAACCGCCGTCGGCCGCATCAAGCAATAGTGGCATCTGCGCCGAAGACGCCTGCGGGTTAACCGTCAGCCGCTCCAGCTCGCTGGAGAGCGCGATAAAGACAGACGGATCAGACCCCCCGGCCGCCGGCGCCCCCGTGCTGTCGCTCGGCGAATACACGACTTGCCCATTCGCATAAAACTTACCCGCCAAAAACGTCGTAACAGGGACAGGCAAATTGCCGACAGAAAACACTCCCTCCTGGTACGCAACATAGCGCTCGCGAAAATAATCACGAAGCCCATTGATGACATCGCTGAGCGCAGTTTCGATCATCGACAGCAAGCTCACCGTGCCAGCGAACAACCCTTTCTGAGTCGAATACTTGACGGTGTAGATCACCTCGGGTTCGCTCGTCGGCGGCACTGACACATCATCGGTGATCGTGATCGCCGGCGACACATCAAGCACATCAATGATCGCTTCAATGTCGCTCGCCAGACGCTGCAGCGCCTCATAGCCATCCAGCTTTATCACCGCCGTGCGCGCTGCTTCGTTCGCAACTTCTTTGAGCACCACGCCGGCCGACGGCAAAGCAAACACGCGCGGCATGTAGTTCGTCAGCCGAAGCAGCAGCGGATACGTGGCGCCGCTGAATAGCGATAGCATTTGCGCAGTTGCATTTCCCGGATCGCCGTCCGCGTCAAAAGTAAATGACTTTGACATTCAAAAACCCCGATATATTAAACGCTATGCAGCGCAAACAAACCGCGCGCGATGAACAGCGCGAGCTGAGTCTCGCGGAACGAATACAGCTCGCCCGCCGAACGGGTTTCTACGCGCCGGTATCGCACGTCGACTGTCTCCATGAGCGGCACCGGATGCATGAGGGGGTTGTCTGCATCGTCGAGCACTGGCGAGCCCGATTCATCGACCACGGGCCGCAGCTCGGTGATCGGCACTTGCACGTCGCGCACGCCCGACTTGCGAACTGGTACGCCGTCGATTATTTGTATCTCACTATACGGCTGTTGCTCGGTGCGCGTCGCTTGACGTTCGACAGGCCGCACGATGTCGCCGCTCGCGTCTTCGACTTCGGTGTATTCCGCGCCCCACGCGTCATAACAAATAAACCCGTAGCGCAGCGGGTCGAGACCGTGCGATTCCATGATCGCGATTGCGCTCTGCACTGTCATCCCAACGTGCAACCGCGCAGCGTCGGCCCCTTTTTTTGCGACCGCATCGAGGTACTGATAGATGCCGACATTACCGACGAGATCAATTGCAGCAGCGATTTCGTCGGCCGTGACGCTGCGCGGATCGGTTTTGACACGCGCGTCTGATGTTGTGATGACTGAGCCTGTGAAGACTGTGTTCCAGCGCTGCGCAGGCCGACCACAGTTTGCACCTGTGTCATTGCTCGGATAGATGTCTGCGCACGCAGTCGGCTTATATAGCTCGTTTTGGGCGTAGCCGAATTTTGCAAACAGCACGCCGGCTGACAACATATCTTCAATGTTGTTTACCCAGAGCACAGATCCGTCATCATCCCCGCCATTCTTGCCGCTAATAATCCACTCGGCAGTCCCCGAAAGGTTGAAAAACAACTGGCCGGCCGGCTGCCAGGCCGCGCCCAGTTTTACAGCGTTGTATGAACTGTCGTGTCGCATTGACGATAAGATGCCGACACTGCCGCCATTTGCCCAGATCGTCGCCTGCTTAACCCGCACGTGAGACACGTCAGATGGTTTCGGAACCTGACCCGCCGAGACGAGCACGTCATCGCTCGCGGATAGATTTTTTGCAAAATACGTGTGCTGATTAACGTTCGACGAGAGCATCCCGTCCCACACCAGCGTGCCCGTTATCTGAGCAGGATCAACAAGCTCACCAGCGGACGGAAAAACCTGACTTGAAAAAAAACGATTCGCCATTACTGAGCAAAACGACAGACCCAAGTACAGATAGACATCGACTGAGCCGTCGGGCTGCAGATACGCACGCACCGGCGCTACAGCGGAGCTCGACTGCGCTTTTACCTGCAGCTCACCGCGATTTGTCATGACAACGACAAACGGAGAGCTAACAATCGTCCACTGCCCCCATATACCATCAAGCACCATGCGATCAAATGTACCGGCCGTGCTGACCGGCAGTCGCCCCATGTACATGTGCTTGTCTTTGTCGTCATAGCCTACAACGAGATCAAAAGGTCGCGACTGCGCCCAACCCGTCGTTGCTACACGATTGTCGCGCGCGGATAGAGGGAGCAGGCCTACAGAGCTCAGCCCGTGAAACTCGCCAGCCCCCGGCACGACAACATTGCCGTCGGCGTCCACAGCGAGTCGCTCGTGGTTTTGCAAATCCACGGCAGCCCGCGCCGCCGGTTTGTCTGCCGCAGTGAGCACAGCGCGGCCAACAGCTGATGCATCATCGATATCGGCCGCTTTGTGGGTGTGCTGCGCCGCTGCTTTGTTGTTGATCTGCGCTTGCAGCTTCGCGAGCGCGACCAGCACCGTGTCTGTTGCGTCGATTGCTCCGGCGACGACAGCAGAGAGGCCCGACAGCGCAACGCCGAGCACGCGCTGCGCTCTGAAATACAAGTTGTTTGCGCCTTCTACAACATCGTCGGTGCTGCCCGGCGACGACGGAATCAACACATAGCCGGACCCGCTCCAGCGGTATTGCTTTGTCGGATTAGCCGGATCTTCGCCGCCATTGATTGCGACATAGATTTTCCCCGACTCGCCTGGCTGCGGAAAATCTGCCGCGCTCGGCGCTTCAATCACATCGTCCATATAGCTCGGCAGCTGAATCGCCGGCACCTTGCCGCCGACAAGATCTGCTTTGTCAGCATGCGTGTGCGCGGTCGGGGGGCGTGCATCGCTGAGACGTGGATCGTCACCAGCAGTGACCGTACCGGGGCCGGCACCAACATTACGTGTTGCAGCATCGCCTAAGCCGAGATTTACGCGGGCGGCGACGGCGTTTGTGATCTCGGACAGCGCATTGCTCGCGAGCATGTCGCCACCAGTCTGCCAGCCGAGATCCTGCGGGCTGAGCGGCTGCCCAGTTTTAGGGTTGTTGATTTGTATTTCGCCTGTATCCGGGTCTTTTTTTGCGACCAAAAACCCGTACGCGCTGCGCAGCAGCGTTGCAATTCCGGCGATATTCATTGCTGTTTTACCCATGCAGAGATTTTGGAGACCTTGCCATCCGTATAGGTGAAGGTCTGCCGGTATGTCGCGCCGTTGAAGACGACTTCAATGTAGTTGAGCGTTCCGTCCGCGTTGTAGACCAGGCTCTGCTCCAGCGAGTCAATAGGCAGCGCTACGCGTCGCGAGCTATCCAAAACAGCGCTCATGACAATCCCCTTCAAACCATTTTGATGCTGCTAATTTTTACGGGGTCGATGTCAATGGTTCTGCTGCGTTTTCCGGGCTCGGCTCGTCATCCACGACTTCATCGAACATGCTGGACACTTTGCCGACAACTCCACCGCCCGCTTGCTCGATGTAGCTGTTATCGGCCGCGACGTATGTGCAGCCCTCAAGGAAAGCGAACGACATGGCATCAATCAGGTCTGGCGAGCTGATACCCTCCTTGCGCATGTCCTCTTTCTTCATCATCTGGTAGTGCAGGCCACCCGCTTCGCTGAAGTGGTAGGGCAATCGCGAGCCCTGGTCGATGATTTTCTCGATCATCTTCTGAGAGAGCCCCTGCGGCAGCACCACGCGTCCGGATTTGATCGCATCGCGGAAGCGCACCATTGCGCACGCGCGCAGGTTGTAGAAGCGCGCCTTGTACTCGTTTTTGAAGCAGGGCAGCCCCCAGTTCACGCGCACGACTGTCCCGCCGCTGCGCTCGATCAGCTTGCAAACCGTTGCGCCCACGCCACCGGCGTCAACGTACAGCGTCGCATTTGACAGCTTCCCCACGTAGTTCACTAGATCGCCAGCAAGATCGATTTCGTTTTTGTCGTCGCTGCACAAAGGAATGCTGATGTACTCCACGCGCCGTGCGTCCGGCCCGTGGTCAGCGCTGCCGATGATTTTCGCGAGCACGATCACAGAATCGTCTCGGTACTCGCCGAGCGCCACATCGGAGAGCACGACCAGGCCGTAGGGCTCATCGTCGCCGATGATCTTGCGCGGCTTGAATGCGGCTTCGAGATCTTCGCGCGTCATCAAGACGTTGCCGCTCGACTGAGCGAACTGGCCACGCACGCGAATGCGGTACTCGATAGAATCCCGGCCGCCGCTCTCCTCTTCGCGCGCCTTCAGCCACTCGGTACTCACGAACGGCGAGTTCTCCGAGCTGAAGCACAGCGCCAGCCAGTCGCCACCCTTGCGCCGACTCAAACGATGATGCGTGTCGTAGAAGTAGCCGGTGTTGCGCGCGCCCTGAGACGCCAGCAGCGTGCGATTGCCCGGCTGGGTCTGAGTGCCGTTGATCACGTCGTAATGCTCATCAGAGACGCCGGCCGCCTCATCGATGATGATCATCTGCCAGTACCGGTGCTTACCGGCAATGCTGATGCTCTCGCCCTTGGGCATCGCGACCTGGCTGATGAACCACTGCTGCGAATACCCGTTCATGGAGACGCGGGTTTTCGTGATGGTGAAGTAGTCGCACAGCCACGCGAACGGGCCGCTGGCCATCGCCGTGCGCGCGTCTGTCATCTCCTTCCAGACGCCATCTGCAACCTGCTTCACGACCGGGGCGCCGATGTAGGTATTGCTGCCTATCTCGACCTTGCCCTCATAGAACGCGACCGGATGGCAGAGCATGTGCCAGAGCGCAATACGCGCGAAGCAGAAGGTCTTGCCGGTGCCGGTACCCGACACGACAGACACCTTCGCCGTAGGGTTCTCCATTGCCTCCAGCAAATCCAGCTGATCATCGGACGGCAACAGGCCGCAGACCTCGACAGCGAACGCGGCCGGGTCTGCGTGATATCGATCAACGAAATCCTTGTAGCGAGGGTCGCTGAGGATGTCCTTTTTGTTGCCCCTGGCGCGGACAGCCATCAATACGGCCTTCCCGTGTCGTCCTCATCGATCATGAGGATGCATTCGCCGCCGGGCTCTTCGATCACTTCACATAGCCCACGCAGGGACAGCCAAGCAACAGCCTCCTGCAGGTATGGGCTCGCAAGGCTGCTATCCGCCACCTGGCTACCGTCCCAGGCAACGAAACCCCACAGGACGCCGTGCTCATCGCTGCGCACTGCCACGCTCTTGATGCGCTCAATCATGGACTCGTCGGCAAGCTCGAACGCGCGAGCGATCAACGCCGGATCATCCTGCTGACTAGCCATCTTCACCCCTGCGATCCTCGCGAGGCTCGCGGGTGATTCCTCGCTCTTCGTAGACGCGCCGCTGCCGCTCGCGCGCCGCCTCCATCATCTTTGCGTACTCGCGAGCCACTTCAACAGGCGTCTCCGGCTTCTCTTGTTCTTTGCCCATCCCGACGGCCGTAGCAAGCATCTTTACTGCCTCTTCCGGTTTCTGGAACAGCAGTTCGATCCCGTCTTTCGTGCGTTTCACACCGGTGTAGGCCTTTCGCTCCGCGCCAGTCAGATTACGCACGTCGGCGAACCACACGTAGGGCTTGCCATTGCCGTGGCACTCCGGGCAATCCGGATTAGGCTCCAGGCGGCCGTCGTACCAGTCGCCTTTGATGCTCGGGAATTCGCCGATGTCCGCTTCGAGGTCGCCGCCTGCTTGCTCAAGCAGCCGCTTGCGCCGAGCGACGTGCTCAGCGCGCTTGCTCGCGTACTCGACGGGCGTGCACTGGTACGAGTGATTAATCCCCCAGCAGTAGCGGCACGGGGCAATCCGATGCTGGGTGATCTTGCTGGTATCGACATCAGCCAGATCTGCGTAATGCTTGATCAGCCGCTCAATGTTCCAGCCCGCGTTCTCGACCTTCTCCCGCATGACTTCCTGCAGGGCGCTCTTAATCTCGGCGCGTCTCAGCAGTCGCCTGGCTTGCTCTGCCGCGCCGGCCTCGCTGTACCCGGCGTTCTTGGCCGCCTTGGTGCCGTTGCTGTGCTGCGCGTACTCAAGGACGAAAGTCTTCTCTCTGGGGTCGAGCGAATCAAAGTGCGGCGTAGCGCTGCGCGCATCAAGAATCAGCCCTACGAGTGCGCCGGACGCATCGTGCCCGCTACTCTCTTCGTCGGTGTCGGTGTCGGCGTCGGCCACATCGTTTCGATGGTTTCGATGGTTTCGCGCGGAAACCTCGGATGGTTTCGATGGTTTCTGCAGAGCGGACTTTTCCCAGCCTTCCTTGACGCAAACCTTGCGGATGCCCGGCGCGGAGACAGGCAAGCCAAGTTCCGACACGAGCCAGGCGAAACCGTCTCGCGAGTCGGCTTCCCACGTCTTGCGCGCCTGCGCGCGCTGTTCATCAGATAGCTTGGGTTTGGCTGGCATCATGCTCTCCTCGGGCTGTGCGCTGCGCACCGATCCCACTCCAGAAACATGGGGTGCAGATCATCAACCTCGGTTGCAACATGGCCACAAACGGCGCAAGTAATCGGCTTGAGTCCTCTTTCTTTTGCGACCCAGGCCAACATCTGCACCGGCTGCAAATCTCCATCCTCTACCCACACGACCGCGCTATCAGAGTGGTCCCTTATCCACTTTGCCGCCATGGGCAGCCCCGCGACCAAAGCGAGACGCTCAGCAACGGCCAGCTGATCCTTCAAGCTCCGCGCGTCAGTCTCATCCCCGGCCAGATCTGCCAATTCCAGGCTCTTCATGGGTCAATCGCCAAGCATCGCAACTGAAACGACAGCCAGCGCAAACGCGAGCGCAAAAGAGGGGCTGATCAACCCCTCCCCGCTCAACACGAAAGCAACGAAGATCGCCATCGACATCAGGCGTTACATCTCCATATCAAATCCAGCAGATCCTGCAGCGTGCGGATCGGGCGCAACTTTCCGTCGTACCCGGCTTCAAAGCCTTTTCGGCCAAAGTCGTTTTCCAGCGCGTACCACTCTAGCCAGTCATCGGCTACATCGCAGCCGACGATCACCGACACGGCCTGCGTGTAGCTGGAAACCAGTGTGTTGGCGGCTGCGATAACTGGGCATTCGAGCTGAACCAGCAGCGCCTTTCGCAATACGGCGTGCTGCGCGTTCAGTTCTTCGATGACGCCTTGCCACTCGGTCAGCAGGGCAATGCACTGAGCGCGAAACTCAGGCGTTCGATTCGTATTCATGCTGCGGCTGCCTCTTCGCAGGTAGCGATAGCCGCAGCTGCGGCCAGGCGCTCGCAGCCTGGTTTGAAATAGTTCAGCTTCACAAGCTCCCCCCTCTTTCTGTCGATGCACTCGTCCCGCTCGATGCCTATGTAGCTGCGCCCCTCGTGTATCGCCGCTACACCGGAGCTCATGACGCCCGCCGAGTTGTCCAGGACCATAGCGCCGGGGTTTGAGTAGGAGCGGATCAGCCAGCGCAGGAACGGAACTGGCTTCTGGGTCGGATGGATCTGCTGCTGGGCTGAGAAGTCGCGCGAAACGCGCCGCACGCTCTTCGGAAAGCGAGTTCCCTTGTTCTCGATGCCTTCTGCCTTGGTGCCCGCAAAACCGTAGCCGTGGTGATTGCACCGGATCTGCTTGGGCGGTTTGCGCGTGTAGGGCTCGCCCTCTTCCATCTGCGGGTTGTAGGTGTAGCGCCCAGGCGCGAAGCAGAGCACGAACTCGTGCGTTCGCATCGGCCGATACTTCGCAAGCCCCGGGCTGCCGCATTTGTTTTTGTCCCACACCACGTCATGCGAGTACCAGCGTCGGTTTGACGTGATCAGCGTCGCAGCAAACGCCATGTCACCGAACAGCAGGATGCAGCCACCCGGCGCAAGCACGCGCGCGTACTCGGCCCACATCGGCCCCAGCGGGATGATTGAATCCCACGGGCAACTCGTTGAACCATACGGCAGATCGGCGAGGATGAGATTCACTGACCGATCAGGCACCGCGAGCGGCATCACATCGAGGCAGTCCCCTCGAAATGCCGACCACGAAAACGAATTGAACTCGTAGCGCCATATCTGCATGCTTGCGCCTCATCACAGAAACAGCGGGAGCTGGGTTGATTCGCTGCGTGCGCTAACTGAGCACTCCACGCGGAAGCGAACCATCTTGATCTGGGCCGCCTTCGCGGCGGTGAGACCGGCCTCGATTTTTGCGGTCAGCGTTGCGCTGCCTCGCATGTCCTCGAACGAGGGGTTCAGCTCTTTAAATCGCGCCAGGGCTGCGGCTGTGGCTTCGCCGCTGGCGAGCATCTGACCGATAACCTCGTTCATCGCCTGAACGCGGTCGTGCAGCTTCTTCAGCGTCTCCATGTCGCGCCGGCGCGCGGCTTCCCAGGCGTCGAACATCCACTGCGAAACGCCGCGTTCTTGATCTGCGCGCGCGCCGACTTCCCAGTCGGAAGAGAGGCCAAACAGGTAGTCGCAGCTCACTTCGTAGACTTCGGCTGCCCGGCGTATCGTCCAGACCGGGACGCTGATCGTGTCCGTCGAGTTCTCGATCTTCGACAACTTGCTCGGGTTCTTGTAGCCCAGGCGCTCTGCCGCAGTCGTCACCGACAAGCCGCACAGCTCGCGCGCTTCGCGCATGCGGCTGCCGATAATTTTCACAACCGCGAACTGATCGGCTTTGGACAGCGGCACTACCTGCTCTTTTCTCACGCGAACTCCCTCACTTCCCAGCCGCCGCCAGCTTTCTTCGGCTTTGGCGCAGTCATGTAGAACGGCCAGGGGAACATCCTGGCGGCAACCTTTGCTTTCACGAGAAAGTCGTCCGATGCGATGGCGAAACTTCCCTTCACATCCCAGGCCTCAAGCCGGCCGTCTGCGCGCATCAGGAAGAAATCAATGGTGAGGCGACAGTCGTGCGCGATCTTCAGCGTCACCGCCTCGAATGCGTACCAGAGGATTTCGCCGGACAGCTTCTGTGCTTCCAGGTGCTCGGCGAAGGCAGCTTCCGTTTTGTTCATTTCGCCGGGGGCTTTGCGGCCGAGCGCCTGCAGGCGCTGCTTGCTGTTCTGCGCGGCCGGCGGCCTACCCCCTCCGGCCAGAACGCCAGACTTTTTGCGCTCGAAGTCGCTCAGCTGCTCGGGCGACCAGCGCACGCTACCGTTCCCCATTTGCCCGCCTCCGGCCAGCCTGGGTAAAGGTGTGCGCAGCAATGTACTTGTTGCGCTCTTCAAGCGCCGCGTCGGTTGCTCTCTCGAACCGTTTGCAGCTTCTGCGGAAATAGGCGGAATAGAGCGGGCTATCGGGCTTGCTTTTGCGTGCAGTGCAGACACCAAGCCCGACCGGCGCATTGCTGCCTGCCAGCGCCATGTCGTAGCGGCTACACTCTATGCACATCACAAGCGAACTCATTGGGCAACCCGGTTTTGAATTGCCGTAAGTTTACTTGCGTGTAATGCTTTCATCAATGCCCACAGGCATTGTTTCGCTAGATTTCACCCGCGTACACGATGCGCATATCAAGGATGCGCGCGATAAAGCGCTCAATCCGCGCGCCTCGGCTACCCTGCCAGCCAGGCAGCAGCACAATCACGTTGCAGCGAAGCAGCTGAAGCAGTCCGATGCGCATGTAACCGGCCCAGCTCTTGCAGGTCGGCTCGGGGTTCTCGGCGGGGTTCTCGACCGTGTAGCCCAGCGCGCGAAGTCGAGCGGCCTCCGCATTGAAGGCGGGGTAATTGAACCCAGGGAGACCGGTCATAGGCCCTGACAAATACAGCACTTCACCGGTCACTTAACCCTTCTCCCCTCGGCCGTCACGCCAACCCAGCCGCGCCGGAAATACTCAAGCATCGTGCGCTCGTGCGCCCTCACGAAATACTCCATCTTTTGCTCATATGTAAATCGCCGCCCTTGGTCAAGCTCTGCGTGGCACGCGTGACAAGAGGCCGCATGAAAGTTGTCGTGCGCTTTGATGCGTGCCCCCTTGCCGTGAATCGAGAAATTGCTGTGCGCCGGCTCGCAGCCATGTGGCGAGTAGCCCGTACACACACCAGGGAGCTGCAACGTGCATTCGTTGATATCGTGCGCCAGATCCAACAGGTCGCGGTCGCGGAAATTTCCTGCCAGCCCCTTAGCATCCCGTCGAGACGGCGCCACGTCGCCCGGCCGGGGGACAATCTTGCTGGGCCTCTTCGTGCTCATCTCTTCGAGTCATCCTTCGGCGGATATCCGGCCGTGATACGAGTGCGGTAAGTGCAAATGTCGCGCGCCGTGCTAGCGCCGCATCCGAACCGCTTCGCAAGCGTTTCGTAGCCGACCAGGCCGGGCTTGTGTTGAGACCTCATCAAAAGCACTTCTGCATCGGACAATGCGGCCTTGCCGTGTCGCTCCCCGTGCGGCGCCGCCATCAGTACCCCCTTGCGCGAACAAGCTCATCGCGGTCTCCGCGATTGAGCGCTGCGCGCGCTTGATCTGCAATTTCACGACACAGGCGGCAAGCAGTCTCGCCGCGCTCGACCATCCAGTAGCCGCACTGCGCACAGCTGCCGGTGGCGAATCTATAAGGGGCTGGCGCTTGCACGTAACTCATGCCGCGAACTCCCTGCTGAGCTTGTTGATGATCTGCGACAGCCTGGCCATGCCCTTTGCTGTGATCATCGGCTGACCCGCAACCTGCCTGCCGGCGCTGCGCTCGATTTTCACGGCTCGGTGCTCCATGTAGCCGCTCTCAAGGGCTTTCGAGTAGGCCTGCAGGCGCCCCTGGCTATCTCGATACAGCCAGTTGCGCGTGAGCATCATTGCCACAAGTTCGGTCTGCTTGATCTTCAAGCTCTTTGCAGCTTCACGAACCCCAAGCGAGCCATCTGACTCGGACAGGCGCTGCAGAGCTTCAGCGCGCGGCTTGACGATCTGCAGAACGGCCTCTGCGCGCTCGGCTCGCTCGGCCTGGTCGGCGGCCAAACGCAGCGCTTCTGGCAGCGTGCGAGGAATCGCGATCTGCCCGGCGCTCGCCAGGCTCTCCAGCTCCTGCCAGCGATCAACGATGGCCGCTGTGAATTCCGGGCAGTTCTGAGCCACAAGAATCAAGGAGTCGCGTTTGTTAAGCCGGTACTCTTGGTAGATCTGGCCGTTCTGCTCGTTGCGCACAGGGGTATCAGCCAATGGCTGACCCCCTCCGATCACGCCGCGTTGCGCCAGCCTTTCGGCGCTCCGGCGCACATCAGCGTGGTTCTTCCTGATCATGTCCGCGATTTCGCGCGTCCCCATGGTCAGCGGTGAATTGATCCGCATCAGACTCATAGCTCACTCCATTCCGATCAGTCTTTCGACCACTTCATCAACTTGCTCCGGCGATTTGTACTGCGCGCCCTGCCGGAGGACGCGCCCCCACACTTGATTCAGCACATCGCGATAAACCTGGAGCTTTGTCTGGTCATTCATTCGCCGATAGCTCAAGCTCTTTGCCTCGAAGCGCACCTCGCCATTCAGCCGGTAGTAGGCGTTGTAGTGACCGGCCAAGATGGTTGTATCTCGCCGAAACCCATCAAAGGACTTCGCAACTTCTCGCCCCCGGTGAATCTGGGGCTCGGTCGGCATCTCCTGAAACACCTCAAAACCCAGGCGATAGAGCGCCATCAGTTTTCGATGAAACCTCGTGTTGTGGAACGCAGTGATCGAGACCTTGACCGACGTTCCCATCGGCATCGTTGCCAGCTTCTCGGCGTCCTCCGGCGTTGCGGGAATCAGCTCTCCGCGCGCCCCTTTGATCGCGACAATCTCGATCACAGCAACACCCAGACCAGTAACGCCAGCAGCGCGGGCGCCAGCTTGACAATGAGGATGGCGCGAGGAATCCACACCCGCCGCCGCTTCTCGTTAATCCACATGGCACACCTCCCCATCATCGAAGAAGCGCACGCGGCGGCTTCTTTTCACGCTTCGTTTCTGGCCGCCGCCGGGCGCGTACAGATGCCACCCGCCGCAATAACTGCAGTGCTCCGCGCGCAGCATGTTTGCGCGCTGCCCTTCACTTGCCCGCCTCACAGCGTCTTGCGCAGTGGCGCGCGTGTACGACGCCTTTCCCACTCGTTCGCAACTCTTCACAGGGTCTCCTCCGAAAACAATTCGATCTGCTGGAGGCCCTGGCTGGCCTCCAGCCGCTCTTGTTCCCTTTGTGCGCGGAGATAGGCCACCGACAGCCTGCGGAGCGCGCTACGGGCTTTTTTGACCGCTCGCCTGGCATCCTTAAAGCGCTGCACCGGCGCAGCAACGATTTCGCGCTCGCCCTCTGTTAGCGCCTCGAAGTCGCTATCAGCCGGTATCTGCGCAAGCTCGAAGGCCGAACGCTTCTCGGCCCTTGCCGCAGTCAGCGTCGCAATCGACTCGTGGAGCGCAAGCGCCGCAAGGCCAAGCCGCTCGACAGTGGTCAGTCGCTTCATGCCCCTCCTCCAATCAGCTCTGTCTCGCTCTCGCGAGTCGGCTTGTCCAGCATCGCCATCAACTCAGGAGCAGCGGGAGTCACGCGGATAGCTGGGCAGTTGCCGCCGGCCAACATCACCGCAGCAACTTGGTCGGGAGCGCCAATCATTCTCGGCGGATCAGTCTTCATCCCTCTTCGCGTGTTCTCCGCTTCGTACACGCCGGGCAAGTAAGCCGGATAGGCCGGACGCTCTGATCGCATCGCGTAGCCGCGATAACGATTCACGAATTCTTTCCCGACAAAAACGAGCTCTTCCTCTGACTTCATCCTCATCGGAGCCCACCCGCCCATGTCTAGCAGCACGCGATGAATCAGCCCGTCATCAAACGCAACCGATTGGTTCCCGCCAACGTGCCGTATTGCACGATCAACCTTGCTCCATGCCAGCAGCGCCGCGTCGACCGTGCGACCCGAGAGCATCTTCACTACGTCAGCAGGCATCGGCATGAACTGGCCGGTATCAGGATTCACGCAATGACGCCCAACCGCGTCCGAGACTGCAGCCAAGTCATACGCCCGCATCGCGTTCCACCAAACAGAGAGGCCGAAGCTGCTCAGTTCGCGCCGGTAAAAGGCATGCACACCGGCGATCAAATCGCGGAACGCATCGAAGTCTTCAGTCAGCACTCGTCGCCTCCTTTGCCGAGCCCTCGATTGCCTCACCGCAAGCCTTCTCGACATAGCCAGGAGGGCGCCAATCCACGGCCCTGTTCCGCGCCTCAAGCGCTTCCTGCCTGCTGGCGGAAGATGGAGCGCTGCCGGCGCGCGCCTTGATCGCCAGCTGGTCGTACTG
Organism: Uliginosibacterium sediminicola; assembly: GCF_039631295.1. Classification (NCBI taxonomy): domain Bacteria; kingdom Pseudomonadati; phylum Pseudomonadota; class Betaproteobacteria; order Rhodocyclales; family Zoogloeaceae; genus Uliginosibacterium; species Uliginosibacterium sediminicola. The sequence continues at coordinate 349,347 of NZ_JBDIVE010000002.1, forward strand.
CTTTCGCAGCTTGTCGGGAGACATGATGTTTCCGCGCCAGAAGGCGTCATTGCACGCCCAGCGCATCAGGGCGCAAATCTCGCGATGCTTGCGACTGTCTTGCTCGATCATCAAGCGGACTTCGTTCGCCCAGGCCTCCAGATTTGGCTGCTTCAGCTCAGGGCGGATGGTCAGCAGCTCGGCGTATAGCCACTTCGCGCAATCCATGTCTGCGTCGCTGTAGCTGTACTTGCGAACTTTCGGGGAAGAACCCTCCTGAGCCGCAGGCGAAGAGTGAGGACTAGAAGGGTTTACCTTGGTGTCTGGTGTTTGGTGTCTGGTGTCTGGTGTCTGGGTAGCCGTTGCAGGCGTTACATGTGCCGTTTCATTTAGCGTTTCAGGTTTTTCATGAGTCGTTACAGCAGCGGCCTCAGTATCAGGCGCGCCGGGATGCAAGTTGTTGTTTTCAATGGCGCCGGCCATTGCTCGAAGCTCTTTGATGCCGATATTCCACGACGCATGCCTGCCAGTCTCAGTGAGCTTCCTGAACAGTTGCGCGCGCTCAGCTCTGTGACGACGGACTCGGCTCTGTTCATTGGCTCGGCGCGCTTCTCGCTCAGGCTCACCGGCCAGGTACTCAGCGATTACTGCGTCGCACGTCTCATTTCGCCACCCGTCTGCATGCAGTACGAAGAACTCGTTCAGCACAGATTCGACAGCCTCTCGCTGCTCCCGTGTTGTCGCTCTGACCAAGCGACAAACCTCCTTGACATCAGCAGGCACGGGCTTTTCCTTGCGGTAGTAGAGGCGCAATATCCGCGTGTAGGCCATGTCCTCAACCCAAGTCAGGTGTGACGTGTCCGTGTCGTAATCGCGGATGTGATGCTCGTAATAGTTCATGCCGAGCCCACGCCTTGATGCGCTACCTGTAACGTTTCGCGCGTTACAGGTTCGGTTACATGATGTGCAGTGGAGCCCCCCTGCAGTAATTCCGGCGCAGTTACCGTCACGCTCAAACCCTCTCGACTCAGATTCGACGGGCGAACGAAGGCCCGAAGATTTTTCATTCGTATGCGAAAACAAAAAGCCCGGCACCGCTCACGCGGTCACCGGGCTAGTCCGTTTTTTGTTGCGCAGTCGCGCCTGGGTATGGCTCGCGCCGCAGCAGTTCCCAATCCGCGGCCAACAGATCTTCGCGCCGCACCGCCCCCAGGCTCAGATACTCGATCTTGACTGCGCGCTCATGGCTCCAGAGGTCGCCGGCAGAGATCGCTTTCGTAAAATGGCTTGAGGTCATGCCGAGCTGGGCGGCAACTTCATTTCGACCTTCTCGGCCGAGCCGCTTGTACCAGGCGCGCAAGGCTGGATGCGTCTGACGTGGATTGGTTTTGCGAGCAGCGCCCATACGCAATTTCGGTTTTTTGTTCATGCGGACCAGTATTACCGAATGTAATGCCTTGCGCAATACTTGCAGGTATTTTTTCTGCAAAAGCCATTCGTGTTCGATTACACAACAACAACAAAATGGGCTTTGCGATTACCTGCAAGTAATGTATCGTGCATATGAAGGCCATCGAAACTACAGGAGCGCGATGCCCATGACTGGCACAAAAAACCCGAAACAAGACGATGCTGAAGCCCTGCACCGCAAAGCGCGTCTGCGTGAGCTGCTCGATACGTGCTTCGGCGGGAAACAAGCTGCGCTGTCACAGCACATTGAGTACGCGACAGGCAAGAAGCCCAATCAGGGCGAGCTCTCGCAGATCTTGAAGGACCACTCAGGCCGGACGTTTGGGGATGACAAAGCGCGCGCGCTGACAGAAGCTATCGGCTTGCACCGACGCTGGTTTGAAATGCCGCTGGGCCGGAATGTCAGAAAGCAGGACTGGCAAAAGGACTTGTCGGGCTACCCCGCGCCGTCAGTGCGCGCGCTTGATGCCCGGAGAGGGCCGAGCGCCGACATCGTGCTGCAGTCGATTGCAGCGATAGCCGCCGTGGCCGGCATCCCGCTCGGTTCAATACTGCCGGATGTTGAAGCTGCTCGCGCTCGCATCAGCATTGCGCTCGGGGAGTTCGCAGAAGAAAGCAAATCCGCCCCTCGCAAATCGCCGCCGGTCGTCAGGGTCGATTTGTCGGCCCCTGTTGCGGACGCAAAACCGATCACCAAAGCCAGCAGCAGGCGGCCTACGAAAGCCGCAGAGGCTAAGCGGAAGTAGCATCACTCTCCAGGCAAATCCATCAAAGCGAGGCGGTCAGCTAAAGACCGGGCCGCCGCCGCTGCCGCATAAATATCCAGAGCCGCCACGCCCGAGCACTCGGCAACCCCCGCGCGCCCGTCAGCATTGACCGGTATCAGCACGCACCCCTCTACTTGTCCGGCTCGCGCCGATTCAATTAAGCGCTCGCACGCTTCAATGACTGAAAAACGGTTGTCCATACCCTGCAGTGCAATCTATGACAAATTTTACGATTTTATGTCTCACATCCTTTTCTAGTCTGCGTGCATGCCCGATTGTCTGGGTCCGATCAACACACTGAGTAGCACCATGAAGACTGAACGTGGACAAAAAGCAACTGTCGTTTCGCTGTACCCCCAGCACAACAACACCGATTCTGTGATTGCAGCAGCACAAGAAATTATTCGCGCAGCTCAACGAAACGAAGTTACCGGGCTGGTGTATGCCACAACCCTATGCGGACGGCCGGCGGAAGAGTTCGTTGCAGGAGAACTCGAAGACAACACGCCGCTTGCCCAAGCGTGCGCCGTGCGCATACTGCATCGGCTATCAGCGGCATAGACAAAACCACCGGCCTCGTGCCGGTTTTTTTTTGCCTGTTGATATTACATAGGTATTGCTTTGTGCATTACTTGTGAGTAGCATTACCTCACAACATCACGTCAGGCAGCACAAATGAGCATCTTGCAAAGACTTTCTCTCCTGCGCAGCGCCAAGCGCATCTCTCATCACCCCTTACCACCCTGCGCCAAGCCGATTCTCGGCCAGGTCAAAAAACACGGAGCATCGAAATGACTGCAATCGAAATACTCGACGCGGACACCACGGAAGCCGTCGAAACAAAGGACGTGACCGACAAGTCGGAAGTGTCTTTGCTGCTCGAAAAGAAATCGTTTTTTGCTGACCCGCAGGCCGCAAAAGCGGCTGTCGCAGCACTCGAAGCGGAAGTCGTCAAGCTGAAAGAAAAAGGGATCGACTGCAGCATTGCCGAAGTCGACAAGGACTCCCGCCTGCGGCGCCGTCAGCTGATCAGTCTTTGTTCTCGCGGCGACGAACACCGCAAGGACATGAACGCTCCGCATCAGCGCGTGATCGACGCAAACAACAAGCTCTGGAAAGAGATTGAGCCGCGCATCCGCGCTCTGGTGCCGGTGTTTGACAACCCGATCAAAGCCGAAGAAAAGCGCAAGGAAGCCGAATTGCAGCGCAAGGCCGAAGAAGAGCGCCAGCGCGTAGCAACCCTGAAGGCCAAGGTCGCCGCGATCACCAACAAGCCCGTCGCCCTGATCACCGCAAGCGCCGAGACTCTGGCCGCTGAAATCGACGCGCTTGAGCATCTGGAAATCACCGCCGAGGATTTCCAAGAGTTCGCTGGGGACGCGATGGTGGAGCGCGAGGGCGTACTCGCAACTCTTCGCGTGCTGCACACCAACAAGGTCGCCTCCGAAGCCGCAGCAAGGCAGGCTGAAGAGCAGCGCATCGCCCGCGAGCGAGCCGAGGCCGAGGCCGCCGAACAGGCGAAGAAGCAAGCCGAAGAATTGGCGGCATTGAAGCAACAGCTTGAGCAGGCCAACGCAGCCAAGGCAAAAGCTGAACAACTCGCCGCAGCGCTCACCGGCACCTCAGCTGTCGAAGACCACTATCACAGCAGGGCGGCCGAAAGCCACTCGAAGCCAAAAAGCCCACCCCCCGCGCCGGTTGCCGTCACGCAAGAACAGCAACCTGCCGCGCCGGAAGTTGTCGAGACCGAAACTCAGGCGATCCAACCGCACCCGCCGGCATCCGAAATCATTGGCGTGTTGAGTGCGCACTACCACGTCTCAGCTGACATCGTTATCGAATGGCTTTGCGCCATCGACCTGTCTGAAGGGCTCTGACATGGACGAACTATCCCCGCATGACATCTACATCCGACTGACTGACCCGAGCGGCAAGCACCCGACAGTCATCAATGAGCACCGCATCTGGAACAGCCAGCGATTCCTCGCATCTCTGAAAGAGCAGTACCAGGGCGGACAAATCAAACCCGGCGACCTCCGCGTTGTGGAAGTCGTCAATCGCGAGGACTACCTGGCGACGAAGCGCAGGGGGCCGAAGCAATGAGCGACATCACCGCACCGCAGCCTAACCCCAGAAGCGTACCGGTAATCATGTCGGCCAATGAGCTGATGCAGCCTTCCATGTTCCAGACTGTCGTGAGCATGGGTCAGATGATGGCGAAATCGAGCGTTTCTGTGCCGAACCATCTGCGCGGAAAGCCCGAGGATTGCGCCGCAGTCTGCATGCAGGCCATGCAATGGGGTTTGAACCCCTACAGCGTGGCACAGAAAACGTACATGACCCCGGGCGGCTCGCTGGGCTACGAATCTCAATTGCTGATCGCCGTCATCAATGCGCTGGCGCCAATTCAGCACGACCTGAAGTTTGAATTCTTTGGCGACTGGACGAAGATTCTCGGCAAGGTCAAGGAAATGAAGGGCGACAAGGGGAAGTATTACGGCCACGACTGGAACCCAGATGACGAGAAAGGCTTGGGCGTGCGGGTCTGGTCGACCAAGATCGGCGATACCGAGCCGAGCGTGCTGGAGGTTCTGCTTATGCAGTGCTACCCGCGCTTCAGCACGCAATGGGCGACCGACCCACAGCAGCAGATCATCTATGCCGGAGCCCGCAAGTGGGGGCGCCGCTTCACTCCGGGCGTAATCCTGGGCGTCTATGCGCCCGAGGAACTGGAATACGTGCAAGTAGAGCGCGACATCACGCCGGGGGCTGCCCAGCCGCCTACAACGCCGGCAGGCGCCGCGCAGCAAGCGGCCAGCGCATCACCGCAGACCGTCGAAGAGCTAGGTCTGTCCCCCGCCGATCTTGCGAAGCGCGCGGCGATCATCGCGAGTCTCGAAAAATACGCGGTGGGACACACACCTGAGCAATTCCGCCAGCACTGGAATACCACGCCGGCAGAGGATCGCCGACTGATTGGTATCCCGCATCCTGTGGGGATTGCTGAGCGCACCCGTATCGCTGCTATGGCCGGTTCAAACGTCATTGATGCCGAACCGCCCAAGTCCAGCGCAAGCAGCGACCCAGGCTTCCCCGAAGCGCTGAGCGCGGTTCAGTCAGGCGACTTCGACCTGGCTCGCGACATTGGCCGCAGCTTGTCGGAAGGCCAGCGGAATTCGATTGAAGCCGCCATCGCCAATGCACAAGCACAAGGGGGCGCGCAGTGATCACGCGCAACACCCACCAAGCCGACTCTGAGCAATGGCGCATTGACCGGGCTGGGAAGTTCACCGGCTCCGAGATGCACCTCGTCATGGCCCGGCGCGAAGTGGGGACGAAAGACACCAAGCGCCTGATTCCCTACGAAGCGTACTGGGACATTGTCGACAGAATCGTTGTTGAGCGACTGACCGGCATGCCTGCCGGTGAGGAGTTCAGCAGCGCTGCAACCCGCCACGGCCGTGAAGTGGAGCCCCTAAACCTCGCCGAGTATGAGCGACGCACCGGATATTTCGTAGAGCAAGTCGGGTTCATCAAGCACCCGAAGTACCCAGCTATTACCGGCGCGTCGCCAGATGGACTTGTTGCCGATTCCGAAAACGGGCCGGGAGGGGTTGAGGCCAAGAGCCCGAAAGACCCGATGGTCCACTTGGATCGCCTGCGCAACGGTATGCCGCCCGAAATGCTCGCGCAGTGCCATGCGTGCATCTGGGCGACGGGCGCGACGTGGTGGGACTGGACCAGCTACAGCCCCGCATTTGCGCTGAAAAACCCCGACTTGGCTTTCATACGCGTTCGTGTCATGCGAGACGAATCAATACTCGCTGACATGGAGCGGAAGGTGTTGCAAGCAGAAGCAGAAGTACAGAAGAGATTGCGCGAACTGCGCGAGAAGTACCCATCCATCAACCTGTAGGAGAAGTGCAATGACGATCAAGACCCCGCATGACATCAAGAAGATCACCGGCAAGACCATGCTTCGGCTGCGCGAAAAGCTGAAGCTGAATCAATCGGATTTTTGGGGGCCGGTGGGTGTGACCCAATCGGCCGGGAGCCGCTACGAATCGGGGCGCAACATCCCCGACCCGGTACGTATCGCCATCGCCCACTACTACTCGCCGGAAATCCAGCAACACAAGCGCAGCTTGGCCGCCGCCTAATCCAGGGGACACGACATGCACTTTCGCAACGCACAGATTTATCGACTGCCCGAGAACTGGCCAGGCATGACGAGCAAGCTACTGGCCGATCAGCTCTCTCGAATTTCATTCCGGCCTTGCGCGCAGTTGGAACTTGCTTCATTCGGTTTCTTGAGCCCGACCGACAGTGGCGAGCTGGTGCATGTCGTGGGCGGCCAGTGGCTGATCGCCCTGGGCGTTGAACAACGCCTACTGCCTTCTTCCGTCGTCAAGCAGGCTGCCAAGGATCGCGCCGAGGAAATCGAGGCGCAGCAAGGCTACAAGCCCGGCCGCAAGCAGATGAAGGAAATCAAGGAGGCCGTGACCCATGAGCTGATGCCGCGCGCCTTCACGCGCCGCCGCCGCATCTTCGCCTGGATCGACGCGCAAGCCGGCTGGCTGGTCGTCGATGCGCCGAGCCGCAAAGCCGCCGACAGCATGATCGAAGCGCTGCACAAATCGCTCGACGAGCTGCCGCTCAAGCTGCTCAACACGCGCCGCAGCGCCGGCTCGGCGATGACCGAGTGGCTGGTCGCCAACGAAGCGCCGGGCGCATTCACGATTGACCACGACTGCGAACTGCGCGCCATCACCGAAGAGAAGAGCGCGGTGCGCTACACGCACCACACGCTGGATGGCAAGGATGTGCGCGAGCACATCGAGGCGGGCAAACAGGCATCGCGTCTGGCGCTGACCTGGAATGATCGCCTGTCAGCCATCCTCAACGACAAGCTTGAACTCAAGCGCCTGCAGCTACTTGATATCGTCACCGAATCGGCCACTGACGGCCTGGCCGCCGATGAGCAGTTTGATTCAGACTTCGCTCTGATGACAGGCGAATTGCGTAACTTCATCCCGGCACTTATCGAAGTGCTAGGCGGCGAGGAAAATTGAGGCCGCAGACATGGGAACCACAAAAAAAACCAGAAAGAAATACCACAAGCCGAAGCAATCCGCCTGGAATCCGGATCGGCCGATGTACAGAACGCCCTGGAAGGTCGACGCTGTTTTCGCTCCGATCTACAAGTTCGTGCGTGAATTGATGAGCACCGGAAACGTCGACGAAGACGTTGCGACGGGCCAGACCGTTTTCTCTGACCCACATACGGGCAACACATACGCGCTGACACCGGCGCTGCGCGGCCTCCTGGAAATGATGGAGCTGCACGCAAAGCGAAAAGGAACGCAGATCGCTACTGCAGGCCTTAACTCGCTGGTTTCTATTCTCGATAACGGCGGATTCGCATCAGAGTCGGTCATGAAAAAGTGCATTACTGAGCTCGAAAACCTTGAGCAAATGGCGCTAAAAATGACCGCAGGAGAGGCAGAAGACGCGCTCAAAACTGTTCAGATTCAAATCGCTCTCGAAGAGGCAAAGGCACCATGAATACGACACACGAAAACAAAGAAGAGCAGCCCATCGTGGCGGAATTTAGCGCTGCAATGGCTCGATGGGTTTCGCCGTGCATGCCGACGAATGATATTCGCTTCTACCTCAACGGCATCCACATTGAGCCGCTGAAAAGCGGCGGCGTGCTGATCACCGCAACAGACGGGCATCGCCTCATGTCAGCGTTCGACAAAGAAGGGGTTGCCAATCGAGCCTTCGTCGTCAAAATCAATCGCGAATCACTGCGCCACTGCTCGAAGCGTGAATCTATTTTTTTGACGAAGCGAAACAAGAATCTCGGCACAAAAATCGCTGTACGTGGCAACTCGAACTTGACCGTCATCAACGGCATCGGCGAAGAGATTTTCATCCAGCCGGGGCACTGCATCATTGATTGTTCTTCATACCCGAAGTGGAGAGAAGAGGGAAGGATCACAAATCCGCCGAATCGATCAGATCTTGTTCCTGCAGGCGAGGCATTGGTGAATATGTCCTACCTGACTCAGTTCATTAAAGAGCTTCCTGGCAACGGCATCACATCGCCGTGCGTGAAGTTGTGGCGTGACGGCACATCGTCCGTGGCCCCTGAGTCATCCGTCGTATTCGTTGAGTTCAATCAACTTCCCCTGGTGGGCATAGTCATGCCGCGCACACCAGACACGACAACGAATTTCTATTTTGATCGCCGCCGTGAGTATCCGAATGACTGACGTAGCCATCAAGCCGCTCTACTACAGTCTCGAAACGGTTTCCCGCATAACCACTCTCGGCAAGAGCCAGATTCAAAAGATGGTCGCGAACGAAACCTTCCCGAAGCCGCGCCTGATTTCTGGGCGCCGCGTCGCGTGGCTGGCTCGTGAAGTTGACCAATGGTGCGATTCTCGACCGATAGCGAATCTCATGCCTCCACCGGCTGAGAAGGCGAAGCAAGTTTCTCCAAAAGATCAGAAAGACGAGTAATCCACACGCGTTTCTCTTCATCGTATGAGTAACGGTTGTAGACCCCCTCTATCCCAGGCTGAACATGACCGATTGCAGCCTCAGCAACATCAGTCGGACATCCCATTTTTGTAAGCAAAGTACGGCCTGTCCTGCGCAAGTCGTGCGCCCCCCAGTTCGATACCGGTAGACGCACGCGCTTGTACTCGTCTCGCATCGAGGCATACGGCTGATGATAATAGACGCGCTCGCTAACGACTTTTTGTTCAATGCACCGACCGGGTATGCGAGACGGGAATAGATACCCCGGCCCGTACAGCTTCAACCTGCGCAAGACAACCTCTTTGGCTCGCCCGACCAGAGGCACGCGTATATCTGTCGCGGTGTCTCGATTGCGATTTTTTGTCTTCGCTTTCGGAATAGTCCACCACAGACCGTCCTTTTCTTCGCTGACCTCTCGCCCTTCAATTGCCGTTATCTCAGCGCCTCGCATCAGCGTCCAGAGGTAAAGGGTCAGAATGTCTGCAGTGGACTCAGGGAAGTTGGGCAGCCACGGAATGAGCAACGACAGCTCAGTCTCCGAGAGCACGCGCTTTACCGTGCCAATGTGCTTGCCGGACATTACCCGCCCCTTTGATTTCAACTTCCCCCGTAGCACCATTCGCCACCAGTTCGGCGTCGCCTCTTTGATCTTGCCCGCATCGAGCGCCCAGTCCCAGCACAGCCCCAGCTCGCGGCGCAGGCTGTTGGCAAGAACCGGGGTGCGGCGGTGAGAGTCGATCAGATCGAACGCTACCGAGCGCGTCACACCCTCCGGCTGCAGGCTGTTTATCGGGCCACACATGGTCTTGAACATGCGGCGCACCTCCTTTGCCCCTTTCGGCGCCCTGTGCTGTTCGATATAGCGCACTAGGAAGTCCTCAAGCATCGCCTCGACCGTGTATCGCCTGGGCGCCGCTGATCGCGCAGCCACGGCCTTCTTTTCCTGCGCTACCGCCTTTTTCTCGGCCACCGGGTCATCACCAGATTCGCGCAGCAGGCGCTTCGCTTCCCAGGCAGCAACGGCCGACGGCAGAGACATCGCCGGCCAGCGCCCCAGTTTAAGCTGCTTCATGCGACCATCCTGAGCTTTGTAGCGGTACACCCAAGTGCGATACTGCTGGGTGGCCACAAGCCGCAGTCCGGCGCAACCTTCAATGATCATGTGCTCGCCCGGAGCGAGCATTTTTGCTGTTCTTGCGTCAAATCGCATGGCGTAGGTTTTTGCACAAAGGACTGCAAAAGTTACGCCAACAGCGTAGGTTTAGCAAGGTGTACATAGGCGTAGATAGACAATCAAATCAACGCATCACACACGAACAAACCAATACAAATCAAGAAGATGAGCGATTTTTACAATTCAATTCAGGCACTTACGGAAGCTGAAATAAGCAGCCACACACCAGTGATGCAGCAATATCTGCGCATCAAAGTACAGCACCCGGACACCTTGTTGTTCTACCGCATGGGGGACTTCTACGAGCTGTTCTTCGAAGACGCCGAGAAGGCCGCGCGCATCCTCGACATTACCCTGACCACGCGCGGCGCCTCGGCCGGCAAGCCGATCAAGATGGCTGGCGTGCCGCATCACGCGCTGGAGCCCTACCTCGCCAAGCTGGTGAAGATCGGCGAATCGGCGGTGATTGCCGAACAGGTTGGCGAACCCGGCGCGACCAAGGGGCCGATGGAGCGTGCCGTGAGCCGCATCGTCACCCCCGGCACGCTGACCGATGCCGCCCTGCTCGATGACCGCGCCGATGCGCCGCTGCTGGCGGTGCAGCTCAATCGCGGCGTGCTGGGTCTGGCCTGGCTGAACCTCGCCAATGGCGACTTCCGCATCGTCGAGACCGAGCCTGAATCGCTGATCAGCCACCTCGAACGCCTGCGCCCGGCCGAAGCCCTGCTGCCCGAATCGCTCAAGCTGCCGGCACTCGAAGCCCGCGTGCCGGCGATCCGTCGCCTCGCCGACTGGCAGTTCGACGCCAAGACCGCGCAGGAATTGCTGACCACGCATTTCGGCACGCATGACCTCGCCGGCTTCGGCGCCGAAGGCCTCGATGTGGCGCTGGCCGCCGCCGCCGCCCTGTTCGATTACGCCCGCGCCACGCAACGCCAGAGCCTGGGCCACATCAGCACGCTCAAGGTCGAAGCGGAAGGCGACTACCTGCGCATGGATGCGCACACGCGGCGCAATCTGGAAATCACCGAAACTCTGCGCGGTGAGCCGGCGCCAACCCTGCTCTCGCTGCTCGACTTGAGCGCCACCAGCATGGGCTCGCGCTGGCTGCGCCACGCCCTGCATCACCCGCTGGCCAATCGCCACGCCTGCCGTTTGCGCCACGATGCCGTCGGCATGCTGCTCGGCAATGCCGGCGATGGCCCGCTCAGCGCCGTCGGCGCAGCGCTGCGGACAATTGCCGATATCGAACGCATCGCCACGCGCATCGCCCTCTCCAGCGTTCGGCCGCGCGAACTGGCGGCCCTGCGCGACAGCCTGGCCACGCTGGAATCGGTGCGTGCGCCGATCAGCGCTTGCAGCGCCGAACTGCTGCAACAGATTCATCAAGACCTCGCCACGCCGCTGGACACCCTGCTCCTGCTGCAGTCGGCGATTGCCGCCGAGCCTGCCACCCAGGTGCGTGACGGTGGCGTCATCGCACGCGGCTTCGATGCCGAACTGGACGAGCTGCGCGACATCCAGAACAACTGCGGCGAATTCCTCGTCGCGCTGGAAACGCGTGAGCGCGAACGCACCGGCATCAGCACGCTGAAGGTGGAGTTCAACCGCGTGCATGGCTTCTACATCGAAGTCACCCACGCCAACACTGACAAGGTGCCGGACGACTACCGCCGCCGCCAGACCATGAAGAATGCCGAGCGCTACATCACGCCCGAGCTCAAGACCTTCGAGGACAAGGCGCTGTCGGCCCAGGAACGCTCACTGGCGCGCGAGAAGCTGCTCTACGAAGAGATCCTGGCGCGCCTGCTGCCGCAGGTCGGCCCGCTGCAGCGCATCGCCCACGCCATCGCCCTGCTCGACGGCCTCAATGCCTTTGCCCACGCCGCCGCGCGCTACGACTACCGCGCACCGCTGCTGGTCGAGGAACCACTGATCGACATCCGTGGCGGCCGCCACCCGGTGGTCGAGCGCCAGGTGGACAATTTCATCAGCAACGACGTGCTGCTCGCTCCCACGCGCCGCATGCTGCTGGTGACCGGCCCCAATATGGGCGGTAAATCGACCTATATGCGGCAGGTTGCACTGATCGTGCTGCTCGCGCACTGCGGCGCCTTCGTGCCGGCCAGCGAGGCACGCATCGGCCCGATGGATGCGATCTTCACGCGCATCGGCGCTTCCGACGATCTGGCCTCGGGCCGTTCGACCTTCATGGTCGAGATGACCGAAGCGGCTGCCATCCTCAATGCGGCAACCGACCGCAGCCTGGTTCTGATGGATGAGATCGGCCGCGGCACCTCGACCTTCGACGGCATGGCCCTGGCCTATTCGATTGCCCGCCACCTGCTCGACAAGAACCAGAGCTACGCGCTGTTTTCGACGCATTACTTCGAGCTCACGCGCCTCGGCCAGGAATACCCCGAGTGCGCCAATGTGCACCTGGGCGCCGTCGAACACGGCCACAGCATCGTCTTCCTGCACGCCGTCAAGGACGGCCCGGCGTCGCAGAGTTACGGGATCGAGGTCGCCGCGCTGGCTGGCATTCCACAAACCGTGGTGCGCGACGCCAAGCGCCGCCTGCGCGCGCTCGAATCGCGCGAGATCGCCAGCGGCCCGCAGGACGACCTGTTTGTCGGCCTGCCCGAGCCCGAACCGGCACAGGTCAGCCACCCGGCACTGACCCAGCTCGCCGAACTCGACCCGGACAGCATGAGTCCGCGGGAGGCACTCGAAGCGCTGTATGCGCTCAGAGCTCGCTTGAATTGAGATCACCACAAGGCCAGGAGTCTTCTGTTTGCTTGCGGGCTTGTTTTTCAGCCGGGTGCTAGAATCAAATCTCAGTTTTGGGAGGGAAAGCTCATGGCCAAAGCAAAAAGTACGCAAATCGGCAGCAATATTCGCCCAGTAGCCACCAAGCCCGAGTCAGAAATTTCGCGCTTGCGTTCCGCGGTTGAACGTCTGAATGCGAACCCTGAGCAGGCGCGCCGCTTGATGGTGAATGCAGGCATTTACTCTAGCAAAGGCAAACTGACGAAGACCTATGGTGGATAAAACCAATGTCAGCCAATTCCCGCTATGAGATTTTGCCCGGGCTTCTACTTGGCTTTCATGGCACGGATGCAAAAATAGCCGAACGCGTGCTTGCAGGACATGAACATTTAACTCCCAGTAAAAACGACTACGATTGGCTGGGGCATGGAATTTACCTCTGGGAATACAGCCCCCAGCGCGCGGAAGACTTTGCCCGGCAAAGCGCCAAAGAACCAAAGATCACCAAAGGGAAAATCGAAACGCCTGCGGTGGTGGGCGTCATTATTGATCCAGGGCTCTGCTTGAACATGCTTGAAGCTTCTGCGCTCGAACAAGCAGCACTGGCCTACGAAGCACTTGCATCAAATCATCCAGACAAACTGCCCTCCAACAAGGGTGGTGCGGACTTGAGGCAGCGCCACCTTGATTGCGCCGTCCTGCAGATGCTCCACACTATCCGCGCAGCAGAAAACCTCCCCAGCTATGACACAGTGCGTGGCGCCTTCTGGGAAGGAGACCCCATTTATCCAAACGCCGGTTTCCGCGCAAAAAATCACGTCCAGATTTGCATCAGAAACACTGACTGCATCAAAGGCTATTTTCGCGTTATATCTGAATAGTCAAGATAAGGCCGCGCGTGGGACTCAGAACAGGAACGACGCGCTCAGCGCATCGAAGGTGTCGCTCTTGGTCTGCCAGTGGAACTCCTTGCTGCGCCAGACGTGGGTCAGGGTCAGGCGCCAGCGCGACAGCATCCACACCGCGCCGACCTGCAGATCGCCCACCAGGTTGCGCTTGGTGACCGAGGGACTGTCGCGGAAGCTGTTGCCATCGAGGAAGATGTTGCGCAGGACCCAGCGCGCGTCGAAACCGGCAAAGCCATACAGGCCATTGCCCGGGCGGAAGTAACCGGAACCCGGCAAGGCGGGCCCGATGCGCGGTACGCCGTAGTCATCGGGGATGCTGCCGAAACGGAAGGTCGCGCCGGCATTGGCGTAGGTCCAGGCATTGCCCAGCGCCGCGCCGCCGTGCCACATCCACTGCTGTTGCAGCGGACCCAGCGCGGTTTTGTCGGTACGCCACATGCGCTCGTAGATCAACTCCAGGGTCGGCTCGTCGTGCAGCTGGTAATCCCAGCCGGCCGGATGCGTGGCGCCGATCAGGTGATGCCAGTTGGTCTGTACGGTCTCGCCCTGTGAAGCAGGGCCGACGATGCCGACGCCCAGCGCCAGGCGCTCCTGCAGATTGCCATTGGTGACGATCACCCCCGCGCTCAGATTGAGCCAGCCGGCATACGGGCGATCGTGTGCGTCGGGCGTGCGGCTGGCGATATCGACCGGGGTGAAGATGCTCTGCCCCAGCGAGAACTCGGTGCGCACATCCGGCTGTCCATCCAGGCCCGCCGCTGGCTGCAACGGCAGATAGCGATGCAAGGCCTTGAGCCAGCGCGGCTCCTCATTACGTTCGTGCAGGTAGCTCAGCAACATGCCGTGCGTGTAATGGCTGTCGCTCGGGCCGAAGGAGTCATTCTCCACCACGGCGGAGAAAATGCCCTCGGCACGCGGCGCAGTCTGGGCTGTCGCGCTGCCGAGCCAGAGCATGGCCAGCGCGGGAGCGAAAAATCGGATGGCAGGTTTCATCTGCCGGATCTTACGTCATCCAGGGGCCGACGCCCGCCACACTTGCTCCATCTGCCAGGCCAGGGCAAGCACTTGCGCATCCGCGTAGCGGGGCCCCACCACTTGCAAGCCAACGGGCAGCCCCTGGCGGCCCTGTCCGCAGGGAATCGACAGCGCCGGCACGCCGCAATAATTGAACAAGGGCGTGTAGGCGGCGTGGCCGCGCGGCCCGGCCGGTTTGCCGCCGATTTCTGCGGGGCCGATCGCCTCCACAGACCAGGCTTCGACAGGTGATGTCGGGCACAGCAAGATGTCGTAGGAGCCGAAAAACTCAGCCAGCGCCTGCGCCAGCTTGTCGCGCAACAACAGCACGGCCGCCAGCTGCGGGCCAGCAACCTGCTGGCCAAGACGGATCTGCTCGGCAATATTCGGCACGAAGTCTTGCGGCGCGCGCGCCAAAGCAGCGCCAAACATCGCCGCCAACTCGGACTGCTGCAAGGCCAGCAACGGATACTCTGCCGCGCCAGCCGGCCAACTGGGGCTCGCCACATCAATCTGCCAGCCGGCCGCGCGCAGACGCTCCACAGCCGCCCGCATCGCGGCAGCTACATCTTCGTCAATCGCAAAACCGCAGCCCAGATCCAGCGAGAAGGCCAGGCGCAATGGCGGCAACGGCGCCTTGAGCGCTGGCATGGCGCGCAGGCGGCCGAATTCGGGCTGCGAGAGCGGATCGCGCGCATCGAAATCGGCCAGTGCGTCGAACATCAGCGCCACGTCTTCGACATCGCGCCCGATCTGGCCGATCACCGACAGCATGTGATTGGGGTCGTCAAAGCCCCAGGGGTTGGGCACCGCACCCAGCGTCGGCTTGAAGCCCACAAGTCCGGTGTGCGCGGCCGGTCGCCGCGTCGAACCGCCCGCATCGGTGGCCAACGCCAGCGGTGCCATGCCCGACGCGACGGCCGCGACCGCGCCGCCCGACGAGCCACCGGGCGTGCGCGTCAAATCCAGCGGATTACGCGTCACGCCATGCAGCAGATTGTGAGTGACGCCCATGCAGGCGAATTCCGAGCAATTGCTGATGCCCAGCATCACGGCGCCCAGCGCACGCAGGCGCGCCACACACCACGAGTCGCGCGGCGCAATGAAGTCACGGAACAGGCGCGAGCCGAAGGTGGCGGGCAGATCCGCCACCCACAGATTGTCCTTCACCGTAAAAGCCACACCGGCCAGGGGCAGCTGCTCGCCTGCGGCCAGACGCGCATCGACCTCGGCCGCTTCGGCCAGCACCGCGTCACGCTGGTAATGAATCAGCGCGTTGAGCGCCGGATTCTGTTGCTCGACACGATCACACAACGCTACGGCCACTTGCCGGGCACTGAGCTCACCCGCGTTCACTTGCGCGGCAATTTGCCGCGCCGACATCCACTCGATCGACATTCGCTCTCCAAGACTGCCGCAGCAGCATCTGCGCACCAAAGACGCTCAACACAGGAAAACTGAGCGCCCAAACAGTGCAACATTTCGTCAAATATTTTGTGTACAACTTAACCCGTAAATACACAACACAAAACTCAAGCACTAGTTTAACGCAATGTTTTAATTAGATTTTATGCAATACAACAATGTACATCATCAACCCACAAACAACTGGCATTGCACTTGCTAAACAGCGTTCATCAGTCAATTTCCGTACCTGCCCATGAGCACTCCCGCCCACGGTTTCAGCATCACGCTGGACGACATCCTTCACCAGTACGGCAGCTCCGTTGCCGTCGATCATGTGACCCTGGAGATCGCTGCGGGCAAGCTGGTGTCACTGCTCGGCCCCTCAGGCTGCGGCAAAACCACCTTGCTGCGCATCATCGGCGGCTTCATCCAGCAGACTTCCGGGCGCGTCATCGTCGGCGGGCGGCCCATCGATGATTTGCCGCCCAACAAGCGCGAAGTCGGCATCGTCTTCCAGAACTACGCGCTGTTCCCGCACATGAGCGTTGCCGACAACATCGCCTACGGCCTGGCCGCTCGCGGTGAGGATCGCGCCCTGCAAAAGAAGCGCACGGCCGAAATGCTGGAACTGGTGCAGATGGCGCACCTGGCTGATCGCCTGCCGCGTGCCCTCTCCGGCGGCCAGCAGCAGCGCGTGGCACTGGCCCGCGCGCTGGCGGTGGAACCACGCATCCTGCTGCTCGACGAGCCTTTCGCGGCGCTCGACAAGAGTCTGCGCCTGGACATGCAGATCGAGATCAAGCGCATCCAGCGCCAGTCCGGCACCACCTGCATCATGGTTACGCATGATCAGGAAGAAGCGCTGTCGATGTCCGACAGCGTGGCCGTACTCAATCGCGGCAAGCTCGAACAATTCGGCACGCCGTCGGAAATCTACGACCGTCCGCAAAGCCTCTTCGTCAATCAGTTCGTCGGCAGCGCCAATCAGCTGGAGGGCCGGCTTGCCAGACTCTCGGCAGATGCCTGCGAAGTGCAACTGGCCTCTGGTCAAAGCTTGCTGTGCGCCGCGCCGCGCATGGCACTGGCCGAAGGCAGTGCCGTCATCGCCTGCGTGCGGCCCGAGAGCCTGCGCCTGAGCAGCGATGGCAGCGGCATGCCGGCCACGGTCGAGCTCGGTATGCCGCTAGGCCCGACCATCGTGCATGAAGTCATCACCGATGACGGCCTGCGCCTCAAGACATCCGAACCACGCCTGCCGGGGCTTGAGCCCCGCGCAAGCGGCACGCGCATTGGCGTCAGTCCGCTGGCCGCCAGTGCGATCCAGGTTTTTTCAGCCCAAGTCTGACCCGAAAGGAGCTTTACATGGACCTCAGTCGTCGCCGCGTCCTGCAATCGGCGCTCACCCTCGCCGCCGTGCAGATGTTTCCCGGCATCTCTCAGGCGCAGGCACGCCGTCTCGTCTTCGCCACCTTCACCGGCAGCTGGGAAGAGGCCCACAAGGCGGTGCTGGTGCCCGCCTTCCGCAAGGCCAACAACAACGCCGAGATCACGCTGGACCCGATGCTCTCGGTCGACCAGATCGCCAAGGTCACGGCTGCGCGCAACAACCCGCCGATCGATGTGATGCTGCACGATCCGGGTCCTGCCCTCACCGCCGTGGCGCAAGATCTGGTCGAACCCTATCCGGTCGCCAAGAGCAAGCATTTCAAGGATCTGATTCCCGAAGCGCAGGAAGTCAATGGCCCGGCCATCTTCTTCCAGGTTGTGGGCCTGACCTACAACCCCGAGACCGTCAAGAAGCCACCGACCTCCTGGCATGACCTGTGGAAACCTGAATTCAAGGGCCGCGTCGGCATCACCAACATGAACTCCACGCTGGGCACCGGCTTCATGGTCGAGTTGGCGAAGATGAAGGGTGGCTCGGAATCGAACATCGAGCCCGCTTTCAAGGCGATCCAGGAACTCAAGCCCAATCTGGCTGCGGTTGCGGCCAATCCGGGCCAGCTGGCCTCGCTGTTCCAGCAAGGCCAGATCGACATCAGCCCGGGCAACTTCAATGCCATCCAGATTTTGAAGGCACAAGGCGTGCCGGTGGAATGGGTCGCACCGAAGGAAGGCGCGATTGCCTTCAAGACCACCATCCACATCGTCAAGAATTCGCCCAACCGCGAGCTGGCTGTCGCATTGATCGAAGCGGCCATGTCGCCCGAGGTGCAAAGCAAGCTGATGCAGTCGCCCTACCTCGTCGTGCCGACCAATACCAAGGTCAAGATGGAAGGCGAGATCGCCAAGGCGCTGGCCAAGGACCACGCCGAGATGAAGAAGAAGTTCCTGTTCCAGGACTGGAAGAAGATCAACGAGCAACGCTCGGCCTGGATCGAGCGCTTCAATAAGGAAATCAAGATCTAGGAATCCGTAACAAAAGGGCTGCGCACGTCGCTGGCGGCATTTGGGTAAATGAGGGCTCGCTCGCCGTGCTATCGCACTGCTCTGCGCGAGCCCTTAGTTGGCAAGTGCGGCCAGCGGCGTGCTCGCTCCATTTGCTACGGATTCCACACGGCTGACTAGCTCGCATTTCAGTAAAAACTTTTCAGGACACCGCCCGTGCGCACATTCAACCCGGTCACCGTTTACGGCCTGCGCTTCGCGATGCCGCTGACGGCTTTCTTCGTCGTATTTTTCGTTACGCCACTGCTCTTGCTGCTGTTCATCAGCCTGCACAACGACACCGCGCTCACAGAATTCGGTCTCGCGCAGTACAGCAAGTTTTTCACCGAAGGTTTTGCCTTACCCATTCTGGGTGATACCTTGTTGCTCGGCGCACATGTCACCCTGCTCTCGCTCGTGCTCGGGTACGCGCTGGCCTGGGCTTTCGTGCGCAGCCGCGCGTCGATCCAGACCGTGCTGATGATGATCATCGTGCTGCCGCTGCTGACCAGCGTGGTCGTGCGCACCTTTGCCTGGATCGTCATCCTCGGCCGCCAGGGCATCATCAACTCGGTGCTGCTGCAATGGGAATGGATCGAGACGCCGCTCAAGCTCATCTACACGCGCGCCGGCCTGGTCGTTGCGCTCGCCAACGTGCAGCTGCCACTGATGGTGCTGCCGCTCATCACCGCACTGCAGCGCCTGGAGCCCAACCTCGAAGATGCCTCGTCGATCCTCGGTGCCAGCGCCTGGCGTACCTTCTTCAAGATCACCCTGCCGCTGACCCTGCCGGGCATCATCGCCGGCTGCCTGATGACCTACGCCGCCTCGATCACCGCCTTCATCTCGCAATCATTGATCGGCGGCGGGCAGATGCTGTTCATGCCCATGTACATCTACCAGCAGGCCTCGACCCTGCAGAACTGGCCGTATGCCGCCGCCATTTCGCTGATCTTCCTGGTCGCCGTGATGGGTTGCGTGAGCGTATTCAACATCCTCGGCCGACTCTCGAAAGGCTATGCCAGCACATGAAACTCGGACACCGCAACAGTCTCTCCGACATCAGCCTGCGCTTGACCCTGTGGAGCCTTGCCGCGCTCTCGATCATCCTGCTGATGGCACCGACCCTGGTCGTGCTGATCGTCTCCTTCACCAGCGGCTTCTCGCTCAAGTTCCCGCCGCCGGGCTACTCGCTGCGCTGGTACGAAGCCTTGCTGGAAGCCTGGCAGCTGCACTTTGCCGCCTGGAACAGCATCAAGGTCGCCGGCCTCACCACCCTGCTGTCGGTCGTGCTCGGTGTCGCCGCCTCGCTGGGCATCGCACGCTCTGAAAAATTGATGGCGCGCGTGCTCGACAGCTTCTTCATGTCGCCCTTGATCCTGCCTGCGCTGGCCTTCGGCCTCGCCTCGCTGATCTTTTTCAGCCAGCTGGGGGTGAGCATTTCGCTGACGACCCTGGTCATCGGCCACACCGTGGTCTGCATTCCCTATGTCATGCGAACCACCGTGGCGGCGCTGGCGCAGCTGCCCGCCACCTTGCTGGAAAGCTCGGCCAGCCTGGGCGCCAATCGCTGGTACTCATTCCGCCGCATCACCCTGCCCTTGATTGCGCCGGGCGTGGCGGCAGGCGCCTTCATCGCCTTCATGTCCAGCTTCGATAATGTGCCGGTCTCGCTGTTCCTGCGCGATGCACGTACCGACATGCTGCCGATCCGCATGTGGCAAGACCTCGAAGGCAAGCTCGACGTCACCATCGCAGCACTGTCCGGCGTGATGATCTTCTCGACCCTGATCCTGATGATCGTGATGGAGAAGCTCACCGGCATGACCAGGCGCATGCGCTGAGCGGCGATCAAGCCTCTCCACCAGCCCCTCTCACGCTCGCGGGAGAGGGGCAAGGCAACAACACTCAGGCGCCGCGAAACAAGGAGTAGCCCCAGGGCGTCATTTTCAAAGGCAGGTGATAGTGCTGCGAGGGATCACGGATCACGAAACGGAACGGCACCAGGTCGAGAATGCCCAAGGGGCTCCCTTGCGCCGCAAAGTATTCACCGGCGTGAAAGCGCGCCTCATAAGTGCCGGGCACGATCAGTTCGCTGCGCGTCAGCGGATCTTCCCAGACGCCGCTGGCATTCAGACTGCCTGTGGCAAGCAGGCGACTGTCCGGCGCCATCATCCACAATTCCACCCGCATACCCTGTGCCGGCACGCCGCGTGCCACATCCACCCCGTGCATCGAAATCCCACCCGCCATCGCGCATCCTTTCCATGTTTGAAGCAATCGGCCAGCGCAGATGACTGAGCGCCGTTCTGGTACCAAGGCTCGCAAGGACCATGCCCTGCTGTGGCCAGCGCTGCTGGCGATGACGGCCGTACAAGCCATCGTCGCCGTCGGCATTTTCGGCCTCGGCATTGCCGCGCCCTTGATCGGCCTGCCCGTCTCGCAGCTCGGCTGGCTCAACGCGCTGATCTTCGCGCTCGGCGCTGTCGGCGCGGCGCAGGCCGGTACGCTGTGCCAGCGCTGGGGCGCGATACGCGTCGCAGCGGGCTGCGTGTTCTGCGTCCTGCTGGCCAGCCTGCTGCTGTGCCTGCCAGCGAGCCTGGCCGTCTGGCCTGCGGCGCTCCTGCTCGGCCTCGCCTTCGGCCCGGAAACGCCGGCCAGTTCGGCCAGCCTGGTACGCGTCTGCACGCCCGCCCAGCGCAGCTGGGTGATTGCACTGCGCCAGACCGGCAACCAATGGGGCGCCATGGCCGCCTCGCTGTGCCTGCCCTGGCTGCTCGCCAACAGCCGGAGCAGTGGCTTTGGCCTGATTGCGCTGCTGTGCCTGCTCCTCACCGCGAGCTTGCTGCTGACTCGCCTGCGCAGCATCGACGCCATTCAGCTTGCCGAGCCGGCGCCAGACCTGTCGCAGGCACTGCGCCCGACGCTGGCCGCCCAGTGGCGGACCGCGGGCATGCCGGCTTTGCTTGCCCTAGCGGCGAGCTACGCCGCCATGCAGATTGCGGTCAATGGCTTCGCATTCTCCTTCCTCGTCAGCACCCTGGGCTTTGCCCCAGCGCTCGCCGGTGCCCTGCTGGCCTGCGCCCAGGGTGCTGGCCTGCTCGCGCGCATCCTGCTCAGCGCCTGGGCGCGCAACACCGACAGCACGGCGCTCGCCCTGGGCCTTATGGGACCCGGCATCGCGCTGAGCATCGGCGCTGTGAGCGGGCTTCCCGGTCAGGCAGGCGGTGGATTGCCGCTGCCGTTGATCTTTGCGCTGATGTTCCTGAGCGGCTTTCTGGTCTCGGGCTGGAACGGCCTGCTGCTGGCCGAACTGAGCCGCCTTGCCGGCCCGGCACGCACGGCGGCCTGGACCGGTGCAACAATGAGCGTCAGCTATACCGGCTTGCTGGCCGCACCACTGCTCTTTGCGCTGGCCGGCACGCATCTGCGCTACTGCTATCTGTTCCTGGCGCTGCTCTGTGCGGCAAGCGGTCTGGCCGTCTTGCTGACGCACCCGACAATCAGGAGACAGGCTGGTGCAAGATCATGAGCAGCGCACCATTTGCGCGCAATATTGTGAACAATTTAAAGCGCCATTTTCGCGCGCAGAATGCAGCGCGCGTACAATCCGACCAAACAGCAATCTTCCTTCTTAAGCGCATACGCCAGCCGACCCGCTCCCGGCCACTTGAGCAGCCCTTGTCATGAGCCCATCTCCCGCCAAATCCGACGTCACGCTGATTGCCGAACGCATCACCAATGCCGTTATGGAGCATCGCCTGCCCCCCGGCGTAAAGCTGGCTGAAGAACGCCTGGCCGAGGCCTTCAAGGTCAGCCGCACGAAGATCCGCCATGCCCTCACGGTGCTCGCCAAAGAAGGTCTGGTGACGCTCTACCCCAACCGCGGCGCCTTTGTCGCCAGCCCTTCGACGCAGGATGCACGCGATCTTTTCGCCACGCGTCGCCTGCTGGAGGCCGAGGTCGTGCGCAGCGTCATCGCCCGCGCCACCAAGGCCGACCTGCGCAAACTGCGCGCGCACATCACCAAGGAATCCGAGGCGCGCCTGGCCAATGACCGTCGCGCGGTGATCAAGCTCTCGGGTGAATTCCACATGCTGCTCGCCAGAATCGGCGGCAATCGCTACATCAGCAAGCTGATGGACGAACTGTGCCCGCTGACCTGCCTGATCATCTCGCTCTACGACTCCCCGCACACCCCCGCCTGCCCCGAAGATGAGCACATCCGCATCGTCGAAGCCATCGAACGGCAAGACGAAGCCACTGCCACCCGCTTGATGCTCGAACATCTGCAACACGTCGAAAACGAGCTCAAGCTCTCGCCGCAAGACAAGGTCGATATCGACTGGGACCGCATGTTCGCTTGAGCGGCCGACACTTTAGACGCTGCTCGTGATCTTTTCCGGCCAGCTTGGCAGGCATTGAAACAAGTCCGAACCCTTCACCGCAAAGGCGCAAAGAAAACGCAAAGGGCCGCAAAGTGCTGCAAGCACAGAGCCCCCTGACTCCGCCTCGCCCTTCTTTGCGGCCCTCATCTTTTCCCTTTGTGCCTTTGCGGTGAAGGTTTTTGCTTAGCCCTCAACTGGCTTGGCTCTTGCTAGGATTGTTCACAATCCAATCGACCGACAGGCTGCTCCGGTAGCCGGAAAGTGACACCCGCCGTGAGCACTGCGCGTACCCTGCTGGGTATTCTGACCCCGTCCTCCAATACCTCGCTGGAACCGCTCACCAGCGCCCTCTGCGCTGCGGCGCCGGGGGTCTCGGCGCACTTTGCCCGTTTCCCGGTCACCGAGATCTCGCTCAAGCCGCAGGCGCTGGGCCAGTTCGACGACGACAAGATCCTCGCTGCCGCCCGCCTGCTGGCCGATGCCAAGGTGCAGAGCATCGGCTGGAGCGGCACCTCGGCCGGCTGGCTGGGCCTGGAAGCCGACCGCATCCTGTGCCAGCGCATCGAAGATGCCACAGGCATTCCCGCCACCACGTCGACCCTCGCCCTCAAAGAGCTGATGGAAAAGCGCGCCCACAAGACACTCGGACTGGTGACGCCCTATACCGACGATGTGCAAGCCAAGATCGTCTTCAATTTCGCCAGCGAAGGCATGCAATGCATTGCCGAGCAGCATCTTGGCATCTCGGTCAATTTCGACTTCTCCGAAGTCACGGCGGCCCAGCTGAGCGAGATGGTCGCGACGACAGCGCTGCACCGGCCCGACGCCATCACCACCTTCTGCACCAATCTCAAGGCCGCCCACCTGGTGGCCGACTGGGAGGCGCGCTACGGCATCCCGGTCTATGACACGGTCAGCACGGTGATCTGGAAGATGCTGCGCATGCAGGGCTACGACACCACACAGATCAAGGGCTGGGGTCAGCTGTTCGCGGAGCTTGCCTGATGGCGCACAGCGAAGCCTTCGACCTGGTGATCCGCAATGCCCGTTGCGTGACCGCCGCCGACACCTTTGATGCCGACATCGGTATTCGCAACGGCCGCATTGCCGCGCTGGGCGAGCGGCTCGGCGCAGGTCACCAGGAAATCGACGCCGAAGGTCGCTACGTGCTGCCCGGGGGCGTGGACGGCCACTGTCATCTGGACCAGCCGATGAGCGACGGCTCGGTGATGGCCGACGACTTCCTGTCGGGCACGCGCTCGGCCGCCTGTGGTGGCACCACCACGGTGATTCCCTTCGCCTGCCAGATCAAGGGCCACAGCCTGCGCGAAGCGGTCGAGGACTACCACCGCCGCGCGGCGAACAAGGCCTGCGTCGACTACGCCTTCCACCTGATCGTCTCCGACCCGACACCGCAGGTGCTGCAAGAAGAGTTGCCGGCGCTGATCCGCGAGGGCTACACCTCGTTCAAGATCTACATGACCTACGACGACCTCAAACTCAGCGACCGCGAAATTCTCGACGTGTTGTCGGTCGCGCGTGCCGAAGGCGCCATGGTCATGATCCACGCCGAAAACAGCGACTGCATCGCCTGGCTCACCGAGCGCCTGATCGCCGCCGGCAAGACCGCGCCGCAGTACCACGCTGCCTCGCGCCCGATGCTGGTCGAGCGCGAGGCAACCCACCGGGCGATTGCGCTGGCCGAACTCGTCGACGTGCCCATCCTCATCGTGCATGTCTCGGGGCGCGAAGCCGTCGAGCAGATCCAGTGGGCGCAGGCGCATGGTCTGCAGGTATTCGCCGAAACCTGCCCGCAATACCTCTTCCTCACGGCTGACGATCTGGGCCTCAGCGAACACGATCACCACGGCGCCAAGTGCATCTGCAGCCCACCACCGCGCGACAAGGCCAACCAGCAGGTGATCTGGGACGGCCTGCAATCGGGCAGCTTCGCCGTGTTCTCGTCCGATCACGCACCGTTCCGCTTCGACGATCCGCAAGGCAAGTTCGTCGCCGGCAAGGATGCCGCCTTCAACCAGATCCCGAATGGCATACCGGGCCTGGAGACCCGGCTGGCCCTGCTATTCTCGGCCGGCGTGCTGGGCGGTCGCCTCGACATCCATGACTTCGTCGCCCTCACCTCGAGCAATGTGGCGAAGATGTATGGCCTCTATCCGCGCAAAGGCTCGATAGCCATCGGCGCCGATGCCGACCTGGTGATCTGGGATACCGACGTGGACATCGAAATCCGCAACGAGAAGCTGCACCACGCCGTCGACTACACGCCGTACGAAGGCCAGCGCGTCAAAGCCTGGCCACGGACGACCTTGCTGCGCGGAGAAGTCCTCGCACAGCAAGGTGAATTCCTCGGCGCAGCCGGCCAGGGCCACTACCAGCCCTGCGGCTTGCCGACCCCCGCCAAACCACGCGTGCGCAGCGCCTGAGCTTGATGTTGGCGGCAGCAGTACGAACACCTCATGTCTTGCAGCAGATCATGCTCGCACGAGGAACACTTGTTCATGCTCTGGCTGCGCCCGAATGCCTCGCCTCGATCTAGCCAAGATCAGCCAGGCCGGACGCAGCAGATCAATGAGCCAACGCAGCAACACCACGAAGCAGACAGCATGAATCCAGACGACATCCAGCAGCTCGCGACGCGCCTCATCACCGCGCGCAACACGCAACAAGCGCTCACCGCCGAAGAATGCAGCGCCATACAGATCGACACGCGCGAACACGCCTATGCCGTGCAGGCGGCAATCTGGCAACGCAAGTACGGCACGCAACGCCCCCGCGCCTGGAAAATCGGCAACGGCACGGATAGCCCGGAGCCGATCTGCGCCGCCATGCCGGAAGTCCTCGCCCACGCAAGCCACACACCGCACACGCGTTTCCGCACCCTGGGCATCGAATGTGAAATCGCGGTGCGCTTCGCCCGGCCCCTGCCACCGCGCGCCGCGCCCTACAGTTACGACGAAGTTGTGGCCGCCATCGGCAGTCGCCACGTCGCCATCGAAGTCGTCGACACCGCCCTCGCCAATTACGAAGCGGCCGGCGCCCTGCTACGCCTGGCGGACAACATGCTGCACGGCAGCTTCGTGCTCGGCGAGACCATCAGCGAGGACTGCGCGCAAGCCTGGCCCACGCTCAAAGCGCAAAGCTTCATCAATGGCAAGCTGATCGCCGAACAGACCGGCGGCCATCCGCACCGCGATCCCCTCACCCTGCTGCCCTGGTGGGCCAACGAAGGCGCGCTGCGCTGGGGCGGCATACAGGCCGGCGACATCGTCACCACCGGCACCTGGAACGGCATGCACTTCGCCATCGCACCGGAGTCCTTCGAAGCCCGCTTCTGCGCCGACGATGCTCACACCCTGGGCTGTGCACGCCTGAGCTTCGGCGACTGAGTCCGCACGGGCTGACAGAAATCGGCCGCCGGCGATTGAATTCCGCCGGCCCAGCCTCACATGTCTTGCAGGCTTCAGGCGCGCCATGGGCGCGCTCTTCTCATGACTCGTGAAAGAACACCATGCCCACTCTCTTTTCAGAACTCCAAGTCGGTGCGCTCAGCGTGCCCAACCGTATCTTCATGGCGCCGCTGACGCGCGCCCGCGCCGGCGAAGAACATATCGCCAATGCCCTGATGGCCGAGCATTACGCGCAGCGTGCCAGCGGTGGTCTGCTGATTGCCGAGGCGACCATGGCGATGGAGGGCAATTCCGCGTTCTGGAAGGAGCCGGGCATCTACTCGCCGGCTTGCGTGGCCGGCTGGAAGCTGGTCACCGATGCGGTGCATGCCAAGGGCGGGCGCATCTTCCTGCAGATCTGGCATGGCGGCCGCGCCTGCCATCCTGCCCTCAACGGCGGCGCGGTGCCGGTCGCCCCCAGCGCCATCGCGATTGCCAATGAAGAAGTGCACACGCCGCAGGGCAAGCTGCCCTACACCGTGCCGCGCGCGCTGGAGGACGCCGAGCTGCCCGCCATCGTCGCTGGCTTCCGCCAGGCCGCACAGTACGCCAAGGACGCCGGCTTCGATGGCGTCGAGGTACATGCCGCCAATGGTTACCTGCTCGACCAGTTCCTCCGTGATGGTTCCAACAAGCGTGAAGGCGCTTACGGCGGCAGTCGCGAGAACCGCGCCCGCCTGCTGTTTGAAGTGCTGACGGCGGTCAGCGAAGTGTGGGGCAGCGATCGCGTCGGCGTGCGCCTGTCACCGCTCAACAGCTTCAACGACATGCGCGACAGCGATCCGGTCGGCCTCGTCACCTGGCTGGCCAGCCGGCTCAATGACTTCAAGCTGGCCTACCTGCACCTGATGCGCGCCGACTTCTACCAGCAGCAGAGCGGCGATGTGGTGACGCCAGTGCGCGCGGTCTATGAAGGCGTGCTGATCGGCAATATGGGCTACACGCCGGAGGAGGCGGAAGCCGCCATCGCCAGCGACCAGCTCGATGCCGTGGCCTTCGGCGTGCCCTTCCTGGCCAACCCCGACCTGCCGGCCCGCATCCAGGCCAAGGCGCCACTCAACACGCCCAACCCGGCCACCTTCTACAGCGCCGGCCCCGCGGGCTACACGGACTACCCAAGCCTCGGCGCCTGAGTCCGCATGCGCACGCCGCCCTAACCGGCGGTGTGGGCCGGCGAATGAGCAGCATGCCGCGTTGCGTCTCGACCTTAACGGGTGCTTACGATTACAGTGCGGCTTCAGCCAGCTCATCGCCACCCCATGAATCTGCGTTTTGTCGAGGCCTTCCACTGGGCCGTCTCCCTCAATAGCGTGACACGTGCAGCGCAAAAGCTGCACATCACACAATCGGCCCTGTCCGCGCGCATCGCCGCGCTGGAGGACGAGCTGGGCACGGTGCTGGTGGATCGCCGCGACAAGCAGTTCCGCCTGACTGTCGCCGGCCAGCGCTTCCACGCTTTGGCCGTGCGCCTGCTCGACATGCAGCGCCTGATCAAGGAAGAGATGGGGCGCAATGCCAGCGGCCCGGTGGTATTGCGCATCGGCGCGATCGAATCGGTGGTGCACAGCTGGCTGCCGGGCTGGATCCAGCAGATGCGGCAAACCCATCCGGACTTCGCGCTGGAGCTGACCGTAGAAACCTCGCCCGTGCTGATCGACCAGGTCCGCCGCGGCGCTCAGGATCTGGTCTTCGCCGCCATCGCCGCCAGCGATGCCTCGCTGCGCACGCGCCACATGCGTCCGATGCCGATGGTGTTTGTCGGCCATACCGAGCGCCACGTCGAACCCTGCTACAGCCTGCAGGAACTGGCCAGCTGTGAGTTGCTGACCTTCCAGCGCGGCTCGCAACCGCACCAGGCCCTGCTCGAACTGTTCCAGCGCGAGCAGCTGCCCTCGCCGCGCATTCACGCGATCTCCTCGATCTCGGCAATGGTGCAGCTGGTCGAAGGCGGTCTTGGTGTCGCCACCCTGCCCGAAGCGGCGGTACAGCAGCTCTCCCGCCATTCTCCGCTGCGCGTGCTGCGCACGACCGTGCAACTGGCGCCCCTGCCGATCTACGCCAGCTACCGCGAAGACCCCACCTCCAATCTCACCGATTCGGTGTTCAGCTCAGCGCTCGCCTACCTCAAGGAAAACGCGCTCGAGGCCGAACAGCCCGACACGCCCGAAGCTGCCTGAAGGCCCGCGCCGCGCCAGCACAGGGACGCAGCGCTCCAAGCACGCATACTGCATACGCGGCGACGCGCATTTTCGGCCGCACCAAGCGGGCTCATTCATGCACCACGCCAAGGCAGAATGCGCACCATCGAGGACTTTCATGCACTCGATTGACTCACAAGTTTTTTTGCTGAGCGATCTGCGGAATTTCTCGTTGGCGCTCGAGCCCGCGAGTTTTCACAATCCAGCCATCCAAGCTGAATGAAGAAAGCCCGCCATGACAGACGCACAGCCGCACGCCACGACACCCGCCCTCTCGGCCCACTCCAGCGCACAAGAAGTGCGGCATGCAGCGCGTAGCGGCGCGCTCAGCGGCCACACCAGCGGGCTGGCAGCCGAGCACGTGCAAGGCAATCTGGCGATCCTGCCGGCCGAACTGGCGGGCGACTTCCTGCGCTTCTGCCAGCGCAATCCCAAGCCCTGCCCGCTGATCGGCGTCTCCGAACCGGGGCAATACATGCTCGACGATCTGGGCCTCGACCTCGACATCCGCAGCGATGTGCCGCGCTATCGCGTCTGGGAACACGGCGAGCTGGTGTCCGAGCCGACCGATCTGCGTGCGCTGTGGCGCGATGATCTGGTCACCTTCGTGCTCGGCTGCTCGTTCAGTTTCGAGCACGCCTTGCTGGCCGCCGGCATACCGCTGCGCCATGTCGAGCAGGGCTGCAATGTTGCGATGTACCGCAGCAATATCCCGACCCGCGCTGCCGGCCCCTTCCACGGGCCGATGGTGGTGTCGATGCGCCCGCTCAAGGCCGCCGATGCGATCCGCGCCATCCAGATCACCGCACGCACGCCGGAGATCCACGGCGCGCCGGTGCATCTGGGCGATCCGGCCTTGCTCGGCATTGCCGACATCCAGCGCCCCGACTACGGCGATGCGGTGCCGATCATGGCCGACGAACTCCCGGTGTTCTGGGCCTGTGGCGTCACGCCGCAAGCGGCGATTGCCAGCGCCCGCCCCGCTTTCTGCATCACCCACGCGCCCGGCCACATGCTGGTCACCGATCTGCTCAACCGCCAGCTCGGTCAGGGCTGAGCAGCGCTCACGAATACCTGGCGACTACGCTCGTCTGCACACCCGCTCCATCCACCCCAACCGTCCGGAGATTCTCATGCACACCACGACCCGCAGCGCACTGCTGCGCACCCTGAGCATCGCATTTGCCCTGCCCCTGCTGAGCCAAGTCGCATTGGCTGACAGCAAATGGGACCTGCCCACCGCCTATGCGCCCAGCAGCTTCCAGACCGAAAACCTGCAGAGCTTCGTCAATGACGTCGACAAGGCCAGCGCCGGCAAGCTCAAGATCACCCTGCACAGCAATGCCTCACTCTACAAGGCCAACGAGATCAAGCGTGCAGTGCAGACCGGACAGGTCGCCGCCGGCGAAATCCTGCTCTCTGGCTATGCCAACGAGAACCCGCTGTTCGGCACCGACTCGGTTCCCTTTCTCGCCGACAGCTATGCCGAAGCAGCCAAGCTCGCCGGCATCGAGCGCCCCTATCTCGACAAGCTGCTCGCCGCACAAGGCATGAAGCTGCTGTTCACCGTGCCCTGGCCCGGCCAGAACCTGTACAGCGCCAAACCGGTGGAAACGGCCGCTGAACTCAAGGGCAGCAAGATGCGCGCATACAACCCGGCCACCTCGCGCATCGCCCAGCTGCTCGGCGCACAACCGACCACCATCCAGCTGGCCGAGCTGAGCCAGGCACTGGCCACCGGCACGGTGCAGAACTTCCTCACCAGCAGCGCCTCGGGGGTCGAGAACAAGCTGTTCGAGAGCGTGAAGTATTACTACCGCGTCAATGCCTGGCTGCCCAAGAACGCCGTCATCGTCTCGCAGAAAGCCTTCGACAGCCTCGACAAGCCGACCCAGGAAGCCGTGCTGAAGGCCGCCGCCGCCGCACAGGAGCGCGGCTGGAAGATCAGCGAAGCCAAGGACATCGAGTACCAGAAGGAACTCGCCGCCAAGGGCATGAAGCTGGCTGACCCGAGCCCGGCGCTGAAGAAGGAACTGCAGGCGGTCGGCGAGAAGATGACCGAAGAATGGCTCAAGAACGCCGGCGCCGACGGTCAGGCCATCATCAACGCCTTCAAGAAGCCCTGAAGCACTTGCGGCCCGGACGCCTGCCCTGCGCGATCCGGGCCACACCCCACAGCTGAGATGTCCCTGTCGCAGCGCGCAAGGCGCGCTGCGGGAGCCTGCTCAGCCCATGAAACCCTGAAGACAGACCGGAGAGACGCATGAAATCGGCACTCTTGGCTTTCTATCGCCTGCTCGGCCTGCTGGCCATGCTGGCGATGGTGGCCGCCCTGATCACCGTTGGCCTGAGCGTGCTGGCCCGCGAAGCCAGCTGGGATATACAGGGCCTGGACGCCTACGCCGGCTACGCCATCGTGGCCGCCCTGTTCCTCGCCCTGCCGATCACCTTTCAACGCGGCGAGCATATCCGCGTCACCCTGCTGATGGGCAAGCTGCCGCAGCGCTGGAGCAATGCGCTGCAAGTGTGGAGCCTGCTCGCCGGCAGCGCACTGTCAGCCTTGCTGGCCTGGTTTGCCGTGCGCCTGGTGTGGATCTCGTGGAGTACCCACGATGTCTCGCCGGCGATGGATGCCTCACCACTGTGGATTCCGCAGCTGGCGATGGCGCTCGGCTGCATCGGCATGGCCGTTGCCTGCCTGGACGCCCTGCTCAGCCACCTGCTGGGCCTGCCGTTCTTTGACACCCACGCGCACGGCGAAGCCGCGCGCATCGAATAAGGAAACCGCGATGGACGCTTTGATCGCCCTGTTGCTCATCGTGCTGATGCTGGTCGTGCTCGGCTCTGGTCTGTGGATCGGCCTCGCCCTGCTCGGCGTTGGCGTGTTCGCGATGGAACTGTTCAGCACACGCCCGGTGGGTGACGCCATGGTGCTCACCATCTGGGGCAGCACCTCCAGCTGGACCCTCACCGCGCTGCCGCTGTTCCTGTGGATGGGTGAAATCCTGTTCCGCAGCAAGCTCTCCGAAGGCATGTTCCGTGGCCTCTCGCCCTGGCTCAACCACATTCCGGGCCGCCTGTTGCATGTCAATGTAATTGGCTGTGCGATCTTCGCCGCCGTGTCGGGTTCATCCGCCGCCACCTGCGCCACCATCGGCAAGATCACCCTGCCTGAACTCAAGAAGCGCGGCTATCCCGACCACATGGCGGTCGGCACGCTCTCCGGTGCGGGCACCCTGGGCCTGCTGATTCCGCCATCGATCATCATGATCGTCTATGGCGTGGCGGCCAATGTGTCGATTGCCAAGCTGTTCATGGCCGGCGTCATTCCGGGCATTCTGCTGGCCATGGTGTTCATGGGCTACATCGTCGTCTGGGCGCTGCGCAATCCGCAGCAAGTACCCGCCGCCGACGCGCATGTCGGTCTGCTCGCCAAGCTCTACGAGGGTCGTCATCTGCTACCCGTGGTGGCGCTGATCATCGTCGTGCTCGGCTCGATCTACTCGGGCATCGCCACCGCCACCGAGGCCGCGGCGCTGGGCGTGGCAGGCTCGCTGGCCCTCGCCGCCATCGAGGGCTCGCTGAGCTGGCGCAAGTTCTACGAAGGTCTGGGTTCGGCCGTGCGCGTCTATTGCATGATCGGCCTGATCCTCGCCGGCGCCGCCTTCCTGACCCTGGCCATGGGCTTCATCGGCTTGCCGCGTCATCTGGCGGAATTCATCGGCGGCCTGGGCCTCTCGCCCTTCGCGCTGATGCTGGTATTGATGGGCTTTTTCATCCTGCTCGGCTGCTTCCTCGACGGCATCTCGATGGTGGTACTGACCATGGCCGTGCTGCTGCCCACCGTGCAGAGCGCCGGCTTCGATCTGCTGTGGTTCGGCATCTTCATCGTGCTGGTCGTCGAGATGGCGCAGATCACGCCGCCGGTCGGCTTCAATCTGTTCGTCCTGCAAGGGCTGACCAAACGCGAGATCACCTGGCTCGCCAGAGTCTCGATGCCGCTGTTCTGGCTGATGGTGAGCTTTGTGATGCTGGTGTACTTCGTGCCCGGCATCATCACCTGGCTACCCGGCCTGATGCAGTAAATCCCGCTCCATGAGCGAGCTCCATCACGCGAGCTCGCACTCAACGCCTGTGCCCGCCACGGCGGGCGCACGGAGCCTGGCTGCCCGCGCGCCAAGACTCCGCAAACGAGACAAGGAAAGATCATGCAAAGCACAACCCACCTGGCCACTACGCCACGCTGGCAATTCTGGATCGACCGTGGCGGCACATTCACCGACCTCGTCGGCCGCGCACCCGATGGCCATCTGCACACGCTCAAGCTGCTCTCCGAAAACCCCGAGCAATATCGTGATGCCGCCGTCGCCGGCATCCGCCGCCTGCTCGGTCTGGGCAAGGATGAGCTGATCACGCCCGAGCGCGTGGAATGCGTGAAGATGGGCACCACGGTCGCCACCAATGCCCTGCTCGAACGCAAGGGCGACCGCACCCTGCTGATCACCACACGCGGCTTTCGCGATGCGCTGCGGATTGCCAACCAGGCGCGGCCCAAGCTGTTCGACCGCCACATCGTGTTGCCCGAGCTGCTCTACGAACAAGTCATCGAAGCCGATGAACGCATCAATGCGCAGGGCGAAGTCCTGCAGGCGCTCGACGAAGCAACACTGCGCAGCGAACTGCAGGCTGCGCATGCGGCCGGCCTGCGCGCCTGCGCCATCGTCTTCCTGCACGGCTGGCGCGCGCCGCAGCACGAACTGGCGGCCAAACGCCTGGCGCAGGAAGCCGGCTTCAGCCAGATCTCGGTATCGCACGAAGTCAGCCCGCTGATGAAGCTGGTGCCGCGCGGCGACACCACCGTGGTCGACGCCTATCTGAGCCCGATCCTGCGCCGCTATGTCGAACAGGTATCCAGCCAGATGCCCGGCGTGCGCCTGTTCTTCATGCAGAGCTCGGGCGGGCTCACCGAAGCGCTGCGCTTCCAGGGCAAGGACGCGATCCTCTCCGGCCCGGCTGGCGGCATTGTCGGCATGGTGCGCACGGCGCTGGCCGCCGGGCATGACAAGCTGATCGGCTTCGACATGGGCGGCACCTCGACCGATGTCAGCCACTACGCCGGCGAGTTCGAACGCGCCTTCGACACCGAAGTGGCCGGCGTGCGCATGCGTGCGCCGATGATGAGCATCCACACCGTGGCCGCTGGCGGCGGCTCGATCATCCGCTTTGACGGCGCACGTCTGCGCGTCGGGCCGGAATCGGCCGGCGCCAACCCTGGCCCGGCCAGCTACCGGCGCGGTGGCCCGCTCGCCACGACCGATGCCAATGTAATGCTCGGCCGCATCCAGCCGGACTACTTCCCCAAGGTTTTCGGCCCGCAGGCCGATCAGGCGCTGGACCGCAGCGTGGTCGAACAAGGCTTCCAGAACATGGCCGCCGCAATGCAGGCCAGCGGCCGCAGCGCGAGTGCCGAAGATGTCGCCGCCGGCGCCCTGCAGATTGCCGTCGGCAGCATGGCCAATGCGGTCAAGCGCATCTCGGTGGCGCGCGGTTATGACCTCAGCGGCTACACCTTGCAGTGCTTTGGCGGCGCAGGCGGACAAGCGGCCTGCCTGGTCGCCGACGCGCTGGGCATGACGCGCATCCTCGCCCACCCCTTTGCTGGCGTGCTGAGTGCCTATGGCATGGGTCTGGCCGACCAGATCGCGATGCGCGAAGCCTCGGTCGAACAGCTGGCTGACCAGACCGGCCTGCAGGCCGCCCGCGCCGCCGCGCGCCGCCTGCAGGAACAAGCCAGTGCCGAGCTGCAGAGTCAGGGTGTGGCCGGCGACGCGGTACGCAGCATCGCGCGTATCCAGGTGCGCTACGAGGGCACCGATACGGCCCTGCCCTGCCTGCTCAGCCTGGACGATGATGCCGAGCTGGCCCTGCAGGCGATCCGCCGCGAATTCGAGCAAGCTTATCGCCAGCGTTTCGCCTTCCTGATGCCGGATCGCCCGCTGCTCATCGAGGCGGTCAATGTCGAATGCATGGCCGCTGGCGAAGACCTGCCGGCAGGCGATCAGGCGCAAGCGATCACGCCACAGCCCGCCACACCGCTGGCCGCCGTGCGCATGTACTGCCTCGCCGACGAGCTGCCCGCAGGCTGGCGCGAAGCCGGGCTATTCCGCCGCGAAGCGCTGGCGCCGGGCGACACGATTGAGGGCCCGGCAATCATCGCCGAGAAAAACGCCACCACCGTGGTCGACCCTGGCTGGCAAGCCGTGCTCACCGCGCAGAGCGACCTGCTGCTCAGCCGCATCAAGCAGCGCGTCAGCCAGCATGCCATTGGCACACAGGCCGATCCGGTGATGCTGGAAGTGTTCAACAACCTGTTCATGAACATCGCCGAGCAGATGGGCCTGCGCCTGCAGAACACCGCCCACTCGGTGAACATCAAGGAGCGCCTGGACTTCTCCTGCGCGCTGTTCGACAGCGCCGGCCAGCTGATCGCCAATGCGCCGCACATCCCGGTGCACCTGGGTTCGATGAGCGAATCGATCCGCTCGGTCATCGAGCGCAACCCCGGCATGCAGGCCGGCGACGTGTTCGTGCTCAACGACCCCTACCACGGCGGCACGCACCTGCCGGACATCACCGTGGTGACGCCGGTCTTCCTCGATGCGGCGGATGCCGCGCCGGCCTTCTTCGTCGCCTCGCGCGGCCACCATGCCGACATTGGCGGCATCACGCCCGGCTCGATGCCGCCCTTCTCGCAACACATCAGCGAAGAAGGCGTGCTGATCGACAACTTCAAGCTCGTCGAGCGCGGCCAGATGCGCGAGGCCGAGCTGGTCGCCCTGCTGCAGTCCGGCCCCTGGCCCAGCCGCAACGTGACGCAGAATCTCGCCGACCTGCGCGCGCAGATCGCCGCCAACGAGAAAGGCGTGCAGGAGCTGCGCAGCATGGTCGCGCAGTACGGCCGCGCCACCGTGGCGGCCTACATGCGCCACGTGCAGGACAATGCCGAGGAATCCGTTCGCCGCATCATCGCCACCCTGCGCGACGGCAGCTTCAGCCTGCCGCTGGACAACGGCGCGCAGGTCCAGGTGAGCGTGAAGATCAACGCCGCCGAACGCTCGGCCGTGGTCGACTTCAGCGGCACCAGCGGCCAGCAGCCGAACAACTTCAATGCGCCGCGCTCGATCACCATGGCGGCCGTGCTCTACGTGTTCCGCACCCTGGTCGATGATGCGATTCCGCTCAACGCCGGCTGCCTCAAGCCGATCACCGTGATCGTGCCGGACGACTGCATGCTCAATCCAAGCTACCCGGCGGCCGTGGTGGCGGGCAATGTCGAGACTTCGTCATGCGTCACCAATGCGCTCTACGGCGCGCTGGGCGTGATGGCGGCCAGCCAGTGCACGGTCAACAACTTCACCTTCGGCAATGACACGCATCAGTACTACGAGACCATCTCGGGCGGCTCCGGCGCTGGCCCCGGTTACGCCGGCACCAGCGTGGTCCAGACGCACATGACCAACTCGCGCCTCACCGACCCCGAAGTGCTCGAATGGCGCTACCCGGTGCAGCTCGACAGCTACACCATCCGGCGCGGCTCGGGCGGCGATGGCAAGTGGCGCGGCGGCGATGGCGGCGAGCGGCGGATCCGCTTCCTCACCGCGATGACTGCCTCGATCCTCAGCAATGGGCGTCTGTACGGCGCCTTCGGCGGCGCGGGTGGCCAGGCGGGCGCGGTGGGTGAGAACTGGGTCGAGCGCCGCGATGGCCGCATCGAGAAGCTCGGCCACATCGGCCAGGTCGAGGTCGAGGCCGGCGATGTGTTTGTCATCCGCACGCCGGGCGGCGGCGGTTGGGGCTCGGCGGAATGAGGCAGGCTGAGCGATGAGCCCGCACGACTTGCTGCTGCTTCTGTTGCGCCTGTGCCTGGTCGCCGCAGCCGTGGGCGGCGCCAGCCTGCTGGCGCGGCGCGGCGGTCACGGCCTCACCGGGCTGATCATCGGCCTGCCGGTGATCGTTGCGCCGATCACCGGTCTACTGTTGCTGGAATACCCGCCCACCACAGTCGCCGCCATCGCGCTCGGCGCGCTGGCCTGCATGCCGGCTACGCTGTGCCATGTACTCAGCTTTGCCTGGCTGTCGCGGCGTCATCCCTGGCCGCTGTGCCTGGCAACGGCAGTGGGCGCCTACATCCTCATCGGCTGGTTGCTCAGCCACCTGGCCTTGCCGGCCTGGCTGATTGTCGGGCTGGCCCTCATCGTGCCACCGCTGGCAAGGCGCCTGATGCCCGCCATTCCGGCGGGCGCGCGGTCGGCCAGTTTGCCGGCGAGCGAGATCGTGTGGCGCATTGCGGTTGCCCTCTGCATCGCCGCAGCGATCCTGCTCGGCGCGCCTCATCTGCCACCGGCGCTCAGCGGGCTGCTGCTGGCCTTCCCCATCGCCGGTACGGTGCTGCCGGTGTTCACCCTGCCGCGCTTTGGTCACCCAGCCACCGTGCAGCTGCTGCGCGGCTTTGCCGGCGGCATGTCAGGCTTCGCCGCCTTTCTCGCCAGCCTCGCGCTGGGCCTCGGTCATGGCGTGCCGAGTCCGCTGGTGTGGCTGGGCGGGCTGCTGCTGGCGGGACTGATCGGCCTCGTGCAGCAAAGGCAGCGCCGCAGCTGAGCGTGCACTTAATCCCACAGCGCCTCACCTGTCGCCTCCAGCCAGCACAGATAGGCACGCAGCTCGTATTCGAGCTGGTGGTAGTCGGGCAGCATGTGACAGCAAAGCTGGTAGAAGGCCTTGTCGTGATCGCGCTCCTTGATGTGCGCCAGCTCGTGCACCACGATCATCTGCAAAAAGGGCTCGGGCATGCTGCGAAACATCGCGGCAATGCGGATCTCGCGCTTGCTCTTGAGCTTGTTGCCCTGCACGCGCGAAATCGTCGTGTGCGTCCCCAGCGCATTGCGGATGACGTGGATGGTGTTGTCGTAACGAATCTGCGCGAGCGGCGGCGCTGTACGCAGATACCGGCTCTTGAGCGCGCTGACGTAGTCCTGCAAGGCGCGGTCATTGCGCACGGCATGGGCGTCCGGGTAGCGCTTCTTGAGCGCCGGCCCGAGTTCGCCACTGGCTATCGAGGCCGCCGTGCGGGCAACCAGCTCAGCGGGATAGCCGCTGAGATAGGCGGTGGAGATTGTTTGAGAAGACATGCGCGGATTATCCCAGCTCAAGGCCTGCGGCGCAGCTTGCTAGGGCGTGTTCACAGTAGGCAAGGGGTTGCGCTCGTACGCAATGGGTGCAGGGCAAGGCGCGGCGACGCTGGCAGGGTGGTCTCCTGGCGAGTCGCCGCAACGCAGCCATGCGCCCATTTCGTCCGAGCCCTTCGGGTTGAGGACTATGGCCTGCGCTACTGCGTTGCGCTCCTTGTGCGGGGGAACCACCCCGCACCGCGTCGCACGCCTTGTCCCGCAAGCCATAGTCCTCAACGCAATCCCCTCGCCTACTGCGAACACGCCCTAGGGCACCACCGCGACATAGTGCCGTGCGATCTCCCCCGCCTTTGCGAACCAGCAATGCTGGCGCTGCGATGCCAGATAGCCAAGCGCCCGACGCAGCTGGCGCATGCGGAAGGGCTGACCGATGATCATCGAGTGCAATGCGATGCTCATCACCAGCGGCTGCGCAGCCGACTGCACACGCATCTCGTCAAACTGGTCGACGATCATGTCAGCGAATTCTTCGGCACCGATCTGGCGGCCGATGATGGCGGCGCTGTCGTTGATTTCCTGCGGGTACGGCATGGCGAGGATGCGGCCGCTGCGCGTGTTGAGCCACACCGGCTGGTCGTCCATGCACCAGTCCATCAGGTACTGGTAGCCCGCTTCGTGCAAGAGATCGGGCGTCACCGCCGTCTCGGCGATCCAGGGGCTGAGCCAACCGGCGGGCGGTGTGCCTTCATGCGCGGCGATGCTGTCGCGCACCTCGCAGATGAGGCTGCGCTCGGTGGCTTCGTCGAAGCCGGCCTGGTGTTCGGAGTTGGTGCGGCCATGCGCAGCGATTTCGGCGCCCGCCTCGCGGAAGGCGGCGATGAGCTGGGGGCAGGCATCGTAGAGCGCGGAGTTGATGAGTAGCGTCACCGGCAGATCGAGCTCGCGGAACAGATCGAGCAGGCGCCAGGCGCCTACCCGATTGCCATAATCGCGCCAAGAGTTGTTGAGCACGTCGGGCGCGGGGATGCCGGGCACGAGGTCCTCACTGATGCCTTCGTTGAAAGCGTAGTGCTCCAGGTTGAGCGCGAGGAACACGGCCAGACGCTTGCCGCCGGGCCAGCTGAAGTCGGGCCGCTCGGTGATCGGGCTGTAGTCGTAGCGGCCGTGCTGGCGCAGCGGCAGGGGCATGGGTTCTTTGCTGAATTTCATGGCGCGTCCTTGAAGCGGGCCGTGAGTGCAGCGCTGAGGCCGACCTGCACGCGTGCGGGCAGCGCGGCGAGACTGCCGGCGCGGGGCTTGATGGGTTTCAAGCGGATGAGCGATTCAGCCTGCAGCATGGCGCAGCTGACGCCCTCGATCAGCGGCACGGGCACCTGTGCCTGCAGGCGCGGCGGCACACCGGCCATCACGGCTCCGGCAAGCACCACGACCTCGCAGCCATCCCGTTCAACGAGAGAATTGGCGGCCTCGATGGCGAGGCGGTCGGCCTCGTCCTGGTCACCGGCGGCATACGGCGCGCTGGTGTCGACACCGCGCCAACCAGCGATGCGCGAGGCGAGGCCGTAGGACGCGGCAAGCTCCTGATACACCGGCAGCACGCGCGGGCCGAACATCACCACGCCGATGCGTGTGCCGAGCTGGCAGGCAGTGAGCAGCGCGGCCTCGGTGATGCCGATGACGGGAATATCGAGCATCTCGCGCGCGGCCCACAGGGCGACGTCGTAGGAGACGGCGATGACAGCGGCGTCGCAGCGTTCTGAATGCTCATTTGTGTACCGTGCCAGAAGATCCAGGCACGCGTGGTTGGCGATAGCCAGCTCGGTGCGCGTGGCGATGACATTGGCACCGAACTCGCCCGTGACAGCGACAACTTCAGTGCCAGGCGAAACAACTGCACGCGCGACACCGGCGACCTTCTGCGTGACGTAGTCGGAGGTGTTGGCGTTGATCAGCAGGATGCGCGTCATGCAAACACACTCTCAAGATCCACCTCGCTACTCTCGGGAGGTTCCAGCTTGAGCGAGTGCTCGACGTGTTCGAGGTGGGTGTGCATCAGCAGGGCCGCCCGCTCGCCGTCGCGTGCTTCGATGGCGTCGACCAGGCGCGGATGTTCATCGTGCGCGCAGTGCTGCTCGTCGGGAGCGTCGTAGAGCAGGATGATCAGCGCGGTGAGCGATTCGAGCTCGCGCAGGGTGCGCACCAGAAAGCTGTTGCCCGAGATCTCGGCGAGCAGGATGTGGAAATCGCCGGTCAGCGTAATCAGCTCATGCTCCCTGCCCGGCGTGGTGCGTGCCTCGGCCTCGCGGGCTACGTGGGCGCGCAGCTGCTGGATGTGGCGCGGGGTGGCGAGCTGGGCGACGGTACGCACGAGGTTGGGCTCGATCAAGCGGCGTGCGAAGAAGACTTCGCGCGCTTCGTCTGCCGTGGGGCTGCTGACGAAGGCGCCGCGATTGGGAATATTGGTGGCGATGCGGTCATGCACGAGGCGCCCGATAGCCTCGCGCACCTTGGTGCGGCTAACGCTGAAGATGCGCGCCAGGCGCTCTTCGACAAGCTGCGTTCCCGGCGGCAGCTTGTGTTCCATGATGGCCGCAAGAATGCGCTGGTGAATGGCTTCTGAACTCAGCGCCCGCATGCCGCGCGGAGTGCGCGAAGTGGTTTGAGTCGGCTGGGCAGTGCCGGTTGGCATCACGATTCATTGTCTCCATGGCGCACGGCATCGGCAGCGCGCGCGGTGATCGGAAGTGAAAGTACGCAGACGGCGCAGGCTCACGACCTGGGTCTCAGACAGGGAAAGTCCCGGCCTTCACCCCAACATATTGCATACATCAGTTTTTCGCAAGCGCGTCTTACGTTTGCACCAAAAGCGGGCACATGCACCACTACGCGCACCACGCACGATCATATGATATTGATAATAAAGCAAATTTTACGTTGACTCGCTGCATACGGCAGACATAATAGATTGCATACAATCTCGCAACCGGCGCGATTGGCAACCTCGACGGGAGTTCTCGCATGTCCTTCTCCAGCCTTTGTCGCGCCGCCCTGCTTGGCGCCGTCCTCAGCACCCTGCCCGCCCTTGGCCACGCCCAGACACATCTGCGCATCGCCGGCAACTTCGCGCCGGACCACTCTTCGTCGATGGCCATGCAGATGTTCAAGAAGGAAGTCGACGCAGCCAGCAAGGGCACGCTGATCATCGACGTGTTCGACAACCAGCAACTCGGTGGCGCGCAAGAGAACGTGACGCAGACGCGCTCGGGCACCATCGACATGTGCTGGGTGGGCATGGCCTTCCTGTCGCGCACGGTGCCGGAGCTCGAAGCGGTGAGCATGCCCTTCATGTTCCCGAGCCGCGAAGTGGCCTACAAGGTGATGGATGGCCCGGCGGTCGACCTGATCGAAGCCAAGATGGCGGACAAGGGCTTTACCTCACTGGGCTTCATGGAACTGGGCTCGCGCCAGGTCACCAATAGCAAGCTGCCGATCAAGACCATGGCCGATCTGAAGGGTCTGAAGATCCGCATGCAGCCGATCGAAACCCACCTCGCCACCTTCCGCGCGCTAGGCGCCAACCCGCTGCCTATGGACATCAAGGAGGTTTATTCGGCGCTGGAGCAGAAGGTCATCGACGGCCAGGACAACCCCTTCGCACTGATCCTCGCCAGCCGCTTCTACGAGGTGCAGAAGTACGTCACCAACACCGGCCACTTCTTCGACTTCATCTCGGTGGTCGCCAACAAGAAGAAGATGGAAGCCCTCTCTCCCGAGCACCAGAAGATCCTGCGCACAGCGATGAGCAATGCCATCAAGTGGCAGCGCGGCGTGTCGGTGAAGGCGGATGCCGATGCCCTCGTCGAGCTGCAGAAGAAGGGCATGATTTATTCCGAACTGCCCGCCAGCGAACGTGCGGCGATGGTCAAGGCCACCGCCGGCGTGGTGGACGACGTGAAGAAGCGCCTAGGTGCCACCTTTGTCGACCAGGTGCTGGCCGAAGTGAAGAAGGCCAGCAACTGATCGCCTGACCGATCTTCTGACTGATCGCACGAGGACAGCTCCATGAACGGCACAACCCGTTTCACTCCGATGCGCCACAGCGGGCCGCTACGCCCGCTGGCGCTGCTCATCGCGGCCTTTGACGTCGCCGTCGGCTGGGCGCTGGTCGCCGAGCTGGTGGTGATGGTCAGCATCGTCTCGATCCAGGTGGTCTTGCGCTACCTGTTCAACAGTTCCATCGACTGGGCTGACGAGCTGGCGCGGCTGTGCTTCGTGTGGTCGATCTTCACGGCGATTCCGCTGGGCCTGAAAGGCGGCGCACACATCGGCATCGAGATGCTGGTGGTGCGCTTCCCGGCCCATCTGCGCAGTGTGACGGCGCGGCTGATCGCGCTGCTGGGTGCGGCGATGCTGCTGCTGGTGGCCAAGGAATCGGCCGTCATGGCCTGGGAGCAGTGGGACGAGCTGATGGCCTCGATGCCGGCCAGTGCGGCCTGGTTCATCGTGCCGCTGGGCGTGTGCGGGCTGCATGGCGCCCTGCACCTGATCTGGCAAGCCCTCATCGGCGCGCAACACGTCGATCCCGAACTGCAATCGGAGCTTGCCTGATGAGCCTGCTGGTCATTCTCGTTTTCCTCGGCATCGCGCTGTTCGGCATGCCGCTGGCCCTCTCGCTCGGTCTGGCTGCCATCGGCGGCCTGATCGCCAGCGATGTGGAATTCAACCTCTTGCCCTCACGCATGATGAGTGCGGTCAACGCCTTTCCGCTGATGACCATTCCCTTCTTCATCCTGGCCGGCGAATTGATGCTCAAGGCCGGCATGATGGAGCGCCTGATCGATCTGGCCAACACCATCGTCGGGCGCATGCGCGGCGGGCTGGGGCATGTGACGGTGCTGGCTGGCATGGGGCTATCGACCGTGTCGGGCGCGGCCGTAGCCGACGCCAGCGCGCTGGGCTCGACCCTGCTGCCCTCACTGAAGAAGCATTACGGCGTGGGCTTCTCAGCCGCCATCTGTGCGGCGGCCGCCAACCTCGGGCCGATCATTCCGCCCTCCGGCGCGATGATCGTGTACGCCTTCATGGCCGGCCCTTCGGTGTCGGTCGGCGGCCTGTTCATGGCCGGCATCGTACCGGGCATCATCCTCGTCGTCGGCATGCTGGTGATCTGCTCGATCATCGCGCACAAACGCCAGTTCCCGCTCACCGGTGAGCCCTTCTCCTTCGCCGCCGTGTTCCGCGAGCTCAAGCGCTCCATCATCATCTTCATGATGCCGGTGATCGTGATCGGCGGCATCGTGGGCGGCGCCTTCACGGCTACCGAGGGTTCAGCGATTGCCGTGATCTACGCACTCGCTATCGGCTTCTTCATCACGAAGAAGCTCAAGATATCCGACCTGCCGGAAGCGCTGATCCGCACCGCCATCACCTCGTCGGTGGTCGGCGCGATGATCGCCTTCGCCTCGGTGGTGACCTACATGCTCACTATTGACATGCTGCCGCACAAGCTGCTGGCGCTGATCCAGTCGCTGACCTCGGACCCGCTGGCCTACCTGATGCTGGTGGCGCTGGTGCTGCTCATCGTGGGCATGTTCCTGGAGTCGAACGCGGCCTACATCATGCTGGTGCCGCTGCTGCACCCCATCGCCATCAAATTCGGCATCGACCCGCTGCACTTCGGTTTCCTCTTCGTCTTCAACCTGGTCATCGGCATGCTCACGCCGCCGGTGGGCGTGGTGCTGTTCGTCATCTGTGGCGTCAGCGGATTGAAGCTGGGTGAATTGTCGCGCCACGTGTGGCCCTTCATTGCATTCATGTATGCCCTGTTGCTGGTGTGCATGTTCTTCCCCCAACTCGTGCTCACGCTACCGCGTGCGCTGGGATACTGAGATGGCCAACGACCTGAGCGCCGCCGAAGCCTGGACCGCGCAGCAACGCTTCATCGGCGTCATCACGCCTTCCGGCAACACCGTCGTCGAGCGCATCACGCTGGGTATCCTGCGTGATCTGCCCGCCGTGTCGGCCCACTTCTCGCGCACACCGGTGTTCGGCAGCAGCGATCCGTCGCCCGACCGTTATGCTCACGAAGGGCCACTCGCCGCTGCGACTTTGCTTGCACACATGAAGCCCGATGTAATTGTGTGGAACGGCAGCAAGGGCGCCACCATCGGCTTCGCCCACGATGCGGCCCTGGCCGAAGCCATCAGCGCCGCGACGGGCATCGCGGCAACGACCTCGATACTGGGCCTCAAAACCGTGCTCGCCGCACGTGGCATCACGCGCATCGGCGTGGTCACGCCTTACGCAGATGCAGGCCAGCAGGCCACGCTGGATTGCCTCGCCCACGAGGGCTACGACTGCATCGCCGAAGCGCACGCAGAACCCGGCGACAAGCTCAGCGACAACCTCAGCTACGCCAGCGTGCCGCTGCCACGCATCGCCGAAATGATGCGCAAAGTCGGCGCTGCCAAACCGCAGGCCATCGTCAGCCTGTGCACCAACTTCCCGGCCGCCGCGCTGGCCGCGCCCATCGAAGCCGAGCTGGGCATCCCCGTCATCGACAGCACAGCG
This sequence comes from Uliginosibacterium sediminicola, assembly GCF_039631295.1. Classification (NCBI taxonomy): domain Bacteria; kingdom Pseudomonadati; phylum Pseudomonadota; class Betaproteobacteria; order Rhodocyclales; family Zoogloeaceae; genus Uliginosibacterium; species Uliginosibacterium sediminicola. The sequence goes on from NZ_JBDIVE010000002.1 coordinate 393,622, forward strand.
CTGGGCGTGTGGGCCGCGCTGAACGCCATCGACGCCGATATGCGTAGTGCTGTGCCGCGCTGGGGATCGCTCTTCGGTTCCATGGCATGAGCAGCATCGTCATCCGCAAGGCCCGCGTGCTTTGCCTCGACGCGGCCGACCGCGAATGGCCCTGCGCCGACATCGTGATCAGCGGCCAACGCATCAGCGCCATCGGCCCCGACGCTGGCCTGCCGTACCTTGCAAGTGCCACGCGCGTGATCGAAGCCGAGGGCCTGCTCGCCATGCCGGGCCTCATCAACGCGCACTTCCACTCGCCCGGCAACCTCATGAAGGGCAGCCTGGATGGACTGCCGCTCGAACTCTTCATGCTGCATGAAGTGCCACCGCTCGCCGGAGTTGACGGAAATGGGGGCGACATCGATCGCCTGATTTACGTGCGCACTGCGCTGGGCGCACTGGAGATGCTTCAGCGTGGCATCACGGCGGTGCATGACGATGCCTACCACGTGCCGGTGGCGAGCCAGGCCAGCGTCGACGCGATCATGCAGGCCTACGCCGATGTGGGCATTCGCGCCACGGTTGCCATCGATCAGCCGAATGTCGTCGAGTACGAAAAGTATCCGTTTCTCGCCGAGCTATTGACGCGCGAACAACGTGCCGCGATGGACGCCGCACCGCGCCAGTCCTCGCGGGAGCTGCTGTCGCTGTATGCGCAGCTGATCGAGAAATGGCATGACAAGGCCGATGGTCGACTGCGCGCGGCGGTCTCCTGCTCAGCCCCCCAACGCGTCACCGTCGACTACTTCGAAGGCCTCTCCGCGCTGTCGCGTCAGCACGATCTGCCCTTCAACATCCACATTCTCGAAACCAAGCTGCAACGCGTCCTGGGCGAAGACAAATACGCAAAATCACTCGTTCGATATGTGCACGAGCTGGGCCTGCTGGATCAGCGGATGATGATTATCCACGCCATCTGGGTCGATTCCGGCGACATCGAATTGATCGCCCAAGCGGGCGCCTCAGTCGCCCACAACCCGGTATGCAACTTGCGACTGGGAAGCGGAGTAATGCCCTGGCGACAACTGCGCAACGCAGGCGTGCCACTGTGCATCGGTACCGACGAGATGAATACCGACGACACCACCAATCTCTGGCTGGCCGGCAAGACCGCCGCCCTGCTGCAGAACATTGCCGAGCCCGACTACCTCGATTGGCCACGCGCGCCGGAGATCCTGCACGCCATGACGCATGGTGGCGCGCACGCCATGCGCTATGGCGACGAACTCGGCCAATTGCGCGTTGGTGCGCTCGCCGATTTGAATCTGCTCGACCTCGACACCCACGCCTTCACACCGCTCAACGACCTGCGTCGCCAACTGGTGTTCTGCGAAGACGGCAGCTCGGTGCGCGCCACCATCGTCAATGGCGAAGTGGTCTGCGAGGGCGGCGTCGCCACACAAGTGAATGCCAAGGCCCTGCGCGCCGAAGCACGCGCACTGATGGCCGACTACAGCACAAGTCTGCAACACGCCAGTGGCGAAGCGGCACAGCTGGCCCCCGCCTATCGCGAGATGTTCCTGCGCGCCGCACAACGCGACGTGGGCCTCAAGCGCCGCCTAGACAATTGAAAAGCGCCCTCTTCCTGCACCCGCGTTCACGCACCTCACCCCAGCCCTCAAGGAGTCATCGATGAAATTTCCGCTCGCCCCCCTCGCCTCACTCAGCATCGCCGCAGCGCTGAGCCTGGGCAGCAGCATCGCGCTTGCCAACCCGAATGCCATCCGCATCGCCGGCAACTTCTCGTCGAACACCAAGCATGTCGACAACATCGAGCGCCCCTTCTTCACCAATCTGCCCAAGATCCTCGGCCTGCCGCTGAGCGTGAACTACAACCCCATGGACGCCGTCGGCGTGCAGGCAGCTGACGCGCTGCGCATGCTGCGCTCGGGCACCTTTGACGTGATGAGCGTGCAGATCGGCATGGCCTCGCGTGACGACCCCTTCTTCGAAGGCGTAGACCTGATCGGCGTGTCGACCAATCTCAAGGATCTGCGCGCCGCCGTGGAGGCCTATCGACAGGTATTCGACGAGCGCCTGCAGAAGCGCTTCAACGCCAAGGTGATGACGCTGTGGCCCTTCGGCCCGCAGGTGTTCTATTGCAACAAGCCGATCAAGACCCTCGACGACATCAAGGGCCTCAAGGTGCGCAGCTTCACCCCGTCGATGGCCGCGCTGATCCAGAGCCTGGGCGCGACACCGGTGACCCTGCAGTTCTCCGAGGTTTACCCGGCCCTGCAGCGCGGCGTGGCTGACTGCGGTGTGACCTCGCCGACCTCGGGCAACGCCGGCAAATGGCCGGAAGTGACCAGCTACTTCCTGCCCCTGTCCGTCTCCGGCTCGGTACAGGGCCACTTCATGAACCTCGACTACTGGAACAAGCTCAGCCCCGAGGTGCAGAAGAAAACGCTGGCCGCTTTCAAGAACATGGAAGACCAGATGTGGGCGCTGGCTGAAACCGCCAATGCCGATGCCATGAACTGCAACGTCGGCGCCGAGCCCTGCAAGGAAGGCGTGAAGTTCAAGATGAACATGGTCAGCGTCTCGCCGGCCGATGCGCAGAAGGTCAAGAACGCCGTCGGTTCGGTGGTGCTGCCGCTGTGGAAGGAGAGCTGCAACAAGGTTGATCCCAAGTGTTCGGAAATCTGGAACAACACGGTCGGCAAGGCACGTGGCTACAAGATCAACTAGGCATGCCTAACAAGCGGGCAGCGCCCAGCGCTGACCTGGTTGGCCTGCTCGCCGTGCTTAAGCACTGCGCCAGGCGGGCCCACAGCTGACAACCGCCGTCAGCGGCGGGCTCGCCCCGCTTGTTAAGCATTCCGCTTCCGACCCACAACGAGAAAAGCCATGCCCCCCAATCTCTTATCCCGCTCCCTCACCCGCCTCGTCGACACGCTGGTCATCAGCGTCGGCTGGTGGCTGGTGCTCCTCTCCATCCTTAGCTGCATCGAGATGGTCACGCGCAAGCTGTTCAACTTCAGCCTGCAAGGCATTGACGAGGTTGGCGGCTACACCCTGGCCGTCACGGCTGCAATTGGCTATTCCTACACCCTGATCACGCGCGGCCACACGCGCATCGACTTCCTGGTCGGCAAGCTGCCCGCCAAGGCCCGTGCGCTGCTCAACACCTTGGCGATGCTCACGCTGGCCGCCATGGCGGTGTTCTGCATCCTGCGCGGCTGGGTCGTGCTGTCCGAGTCCATCGAGTTCCAGAGCCACTCGACCACGCCGCTGCAGACGCCGATGTGGATTCCGCAGAGCATCTGGTTCGTCGGCTGGGTGCTCTTTGCAGTGATCTGCATCTACCTGGCGCTGCACGCCCTGTGGCTGCTGCTGCGCGGCGAGACCGATGCACTGAACCGCGCCTATGGCCCGCAGACCCTGGAAGAGGAAATCGAGAGCGAGGCCGGCGAAGTACTGGAGCAGTTGCGCGAAGAGCAGAAGCACGAAGGAGTGAAAGCATGATCGGCCCTGTCGAAATCGCGATCGGATTCCTCATCATGCTGGTCCTGATGTTCATCGGCCTGCATGTCGCCACCACCATGTTCATCACGGCCATCCTTGGCGCGGTGCTGTACCTGGGCATGCCGGCGGTGAATGCTGTCGGCAACCAGCTGTGGGCGGCGAATGAAGACTACGTACTGCTGTCCATTCCGCTGTACATCCTGCTTGGCGAGATCCTCGTGCGCAGTGGCACCACCGACAAGATGTACAAGTCGCTGGCCGACTGGCTCAACTTCCTGCCTGGCGGCCTGTTGCACACCAATATCGGCGCGTCTGCACTGTTCTCGGCGGTGTCGGGTTCGTCGGTGGCAACGGCAGCAACCATCTCGACCGTTGCACTGCCGACCTTCAAGACGCGCAAGTACGACGTGCGCATGGTGCTCGGCTCCATCGCTGCGGGCGCCAGTCTGGGCAACCTGATCCCGCCGGGCATCGCCTTCCTGATCTATGGCGCGATGACCAATACCTCGGCCGGACGCCTGTATTCGGCTGGCATCATCCCCGGCGCACTGATGACCCTGATGTTCATGGGCACCATCCTCGCCATCAGCCTGTACAAACCGGAGCTGACCGGCGACAAGGAAGCCGAGGCGCCGCTGCGCGAAAAGCTCGGCCGCCTCAAGCACCTGCTGGCGCCCCTTATCGTCTTCGGCGTAGTCATGGGCTGCATCTACACCGGCTGGGCCACGGTGACCGAGAGTGCCGCGCTGGGCGTCGTCGTCGCCTTGCCGATTGCCTGGGCCTACGGCCAGCTGACGGTGAAGATGATGCATGAGGCCTTCCGCGCCACCCTGCGCCTGACCGCCATGAGCGTACTGATCCTGACCATGGCCTTCTACCTCAACTTCGTGCTGGGCCTGCTGGGCGTCACCCAGTCGCTGGCCTCGGTGGTACAAGCGCTGGATGTGTCGGCCGTGCAGCTGCTGTGGGTGCTGGCGGTGTTCTACCTGTTGCTGGGCATTTTCTTCGAGACCCTGCCGATGCTGGTCGGCACCGTGCCGCTGGTGTTCCCGCTGATCACGGCGGCGGGCATCGACCCGGTGTTCTTCGGCGTGTTCATGGTGCTGATGTGCGAGATCTCGCTGATCAGCCCACCGGTCGGCATGACGCTCTACGTGATTCAGGGCGTACGCGGCGAAGGCACGATCAAGGAAGTATTCGACGGCACGATTCCGTTCTTCCTCACCATGATCCTGATGACCGCGCTGCTGATTCACTTCCCGCAGATCGCGCTGTGGCTTCCCAATCTGTCGTTTGGTTGAGCTGCCATGCGGACGCCTCGCTCCTGCCAGAGCGAGGCGTCTTGCAGCGGCTCAGGGCAAGCCGATCACCGCGCTGTCCTTGGGCCAGCTGATGCGGTAGTCAACGCTGAACTTCTGCGTCGCGCCAGCCGCCAGACGCTGCTGCCAGGCGATCACGCCGGGCAGATCCTGCCAGTTCTCCTGTGCCGGCTTGGGTTCGAAGCGCTTGTCGACGCTGATCGATTCCGCCGTGCTGACTGGCGAGGCTTCGAGCAACAGCAGCTCAACCGCCTGCTTGTGCTGATTGCTGACGGTATAGACATCAAGAATCTGCCGCTCGCCACGTTGCGCGATGAAGCCCGACTCGCCCGACATGACTTTGGGATGCGTCACCGTGATGCGGACCAGATCGTCGCGGCCGAAAGGCAGTTCGAATTTTTCGCCCGCCTGCGCGTTCCAGCGCGTGGCGCCGACGTATGAACGGTCACGATAGAGCTGGATCTCGCCACTGAGCCACACACCCTGCGGCCGCTCCGCTTCGGCCACGACATAGGCAGTGCTGTCCTGGCGCGGCAGGGCCTGCACGCGCAGCTTGACCGGCAGATTCTCGCGACCGAGCAAGACTGTCAGTTTGCGGCCATCAGAGGGCACGCTGAGCCTGCCCGGCACCTCGAACTCGGTCGAAAAGGCCGTCTGCAGCGCGCTGACATCGAACAAGGGCGCCTCTTCGCGCGCATCGGCTTGTCGTATGGCGCGCAGCATCAGTTCGGGGGCTGCCTTGGCAGCTGGCGCGGGAGCCGGCGCTGCCGGCATGCGTACCGTCACCGGCGGCCGCAAGGAGAGCTGCCAGGGCCGCGGCGTGGCGCCCTGCGGCGTATTGCGCGGCTGATCGGTGGACAGGCGGATCAGCGCGCCCGTCCAGTCCTCACCAGTGTTCTGTGCAATCTGCGCCTGACGTTCCAGCTCGACCCTGGCATTGGCCGAATCCAGCGATGCGCGGTACAGCGGCTGCCAGCCCGGCCCCTTGATCTGGTAACTGACGCGGACTTCGCCCGCCCGCTCGGCGGCGAGCTGCACACTGAGTGTGCGCGTATCGCGCGAGCTGCTCGCCAGGCGTTCGATCTCGCGCTGCAGGGCGTCGCGCTGCGCCTGCAGGCTGCGCTTTTGCACCAGCACCCGCTGGATGCGCCCGTAGGCATCGCTGCCGCCACGGCGGATCGCTTCCAGCGCGGTGGCCAGCGTACGCGCATCCAGCGGCGCCGCCTGTGCGGCCGATTCGCCACCGCCCAGGCCCTGCAGATAATGCGTCACCAGTTCGGCGGACTGACGTTCGACATCGAGCATCGCCAGCTGATCATCCAGCGCCTGCAGCTTGGCTTCAAGCTCGGCCTGACGCGGATTGACCGCCTCGGCACTGCTCACGTCCTGCGTTGTGATGTCGCCGATGCGAATGCCCGGATCGCCCTCGACACGCAGGCTGCTGACATCGAGCCCGGCCGGCAGCCCCGCCAGCACCAGGCGCGTGGCGCCTGCAGCAAGGCTGGCGCTGCGCTCGACCATGGCACTACCGGGATAAAGTGTGACGCGCGCAATGCGCGAGGCGTTCTGCGCCTGCGCCACTCCGTTGATGAACAAGCCAGCAAGCAGGATATATGCGGATCTCATGGCAACTCATCGATCAGGACGGGCCACCATTGTAGCGAGACGCAGCCGTCAAGCGGTGCTTTTGCCGAGCGTGCTTTCGCGTGCGATGAGCTCGTGGGTGAGGACCGTCGCCTCGGCCTCGGCGCAGGCGGCCGGATAAGGCTCGTCGCGGCGCTCGCTGATCCGGCGCACCAGCAGGCGCAGCGCCACTTCAGCCATCAGCACGGTATTCTGGTGCATGGTGGTCAGCGGCGGCATGAAGTAAGCACTCTGCGGATCGTTGTCGATGCCCATCACGGCAATATCCTCCGGCACCCGCAAACCCATGCGGTGGGCTTCGTGCAAGACGCCCAGGGCCATGCGGTCGCTGCCGACGAACACCGCGTCAAGCTGCGGACAAACATCCAGCAGGCGACGCAGCGAAGGCCCGCCCGAAGTCACTTCCCAGTCACCCTCGACATAGCAGGACTGTTCCTCGGCCAGCCCGGCCTCTTCCAGCGCGGCCCGCCAGCCCGCCCAGCGCTGCTGGCTGACCCAGCGCTGCATCGGCCCGCTGATGTGGCCGATATGGCGCCGCTGCAAACTGAGCAAATGCCGCGTGGCATTCTTGCCGGCGAGAAAGTTGTCGAACCCCACGGTGTCCACACCGGCACGCGGATGCGCATTGATCACCACGATGGGCATGGGCAGATCGTCAATCGGGTAATCATTCATCCAGGCATGGCTGTCGCCGATCTCCGGCCCCGCCCAGATGATGCCATCCACATGCCGCTCGATCAGATGGTTAAGCATGATGTCCACGCTGGAACGCGAGAACTCGCGCATTTCCTTGCTCAGCAAGGCGTAGCCAAGCTGGTCGGCCTGGCGCACCATGCCGACATAGGCGGCGCCATTGGTGAGATAGCCGATCTCGGCATTGGCCACCACGCCCAGCGTATAGCTACGGCCGCTGTTGAGCTGGCGCGCCAGCGCACTGGGACGAAAGCCCAGCACCTCAATGCACTTGAGCACGCGCGCGCGCGTCTCTTCCGTCACCTGTGCACTGTCATTGACGACCCGTGAAGCCGTCTGCTTGGAGACGCCCGCCATCTTGGCGACGTCCGCCAGCGTCACCCGCTGGCCCTGTGTCTTTTTCCTGTCCAACTCATCCCCGCTTCGTTTTGGCCGATACGCCACGCGTGCAAAGCGGGTGACGCAGGCGAGATGTTACCGATGACATTGCATTTGAATTTGATTTTTCTATAGGTGCAATGTTGCCACGACAAGCAGGGCATGACGCCCACTCATGCGTAGCTTTGACAATAGTTTGTGTAAAAAAAAGGGTGGCTTGCGCCACCCTTTCAAAATGACCCGGAACATGGCTCCGGGCGCGATCAGACTCGTCCCCGGATCAGGGCACCGGCGACCAGCCTGCACCGCTATTGAAGGCGGAGAAGATGGCTGCACGGTTGGCGTAGCTGGCCGTGATTTCAGCATCTGTCATCTGACGGCTATTGCTGGAGCGCCCGCTGACATCGAGCAGATTGCCCGCCATATCGGTGCTCTTGTATTCACGCCAGCCGCTGCTTGCCGTTGCGGTTGAAGGATTCGGCGCAGGATTGCCGGAAATATTGGCAGCCCAGCCCAGTGCGGTGATATGCGTATCCATCTTGCAGCTGATGAACAGGATGTTATCCACCCAAGTGCCTGCCGCAGCACGCGCCAGGTAAGTGGACGCTGCCGTTCCCACCGCCACCGTATTGCCGCCAGGGCCTACGCCATAGGTCAGCGAGCTGTTGAGGAACACGAAGCCCTTGTCGCTTGCCGAGGTCGTACGCGATTGCAGGATGTAGCCACCGGACGGCGTGGTCCCGCTCTGCGAATCGCCAAGGGTACGGATTTCGCTGTTCTCGAACAGGGCAACACGGTTCTGGCCCCAGATGTAGTCAACGTTGCCGGCAACCAGCGTGTTGTAGAACCAGGTGTAGCCGCGCAGTTGCAGAGTGTCCTGCTCGCTGTAGAACTCGGCATTCTTGGCGATCAGGCGACCTGCGTCGTTGTTGAAGTAGATCGTCTCGGCCTGGTTCGAATACACCGTGGAACGAATATGCGTGTTCTTCAGCGTCAGCGTGTCGAGGGTCAGCAAATCGCTGCCTTCAACCAGGAACACGGCACGTCCACCACCCGAAGTCGAAGTTCCGGAGGCGCTGGCGCCACTGCCCGAGTTAAGGGTTTCGTAGTTGTCGTACTGAATCACCACACCGGTACGGCTCTCACCCTTGATCGTCAGATTGTCCTTGTTGCGCAGGAACATGAGCTCCTCGTAGGTTCCGTTCTTGACGTTGACCGTGAAGGCCGTTGTCTGCGCCACATTCTTCATGGCGTAGTTGAGCGCACCTTGCACGCTGCGGAAGTCCGCCGTGCCATCGTCATCGACCGTGACAGCCGTCAAACTGGTTGAAGGCGCCGCCTTGGTAGTGAAGTTCCAGTTTGCGGTCTTGCCCAGACCAACAAAGTCAGTCCCACCGATCTTGCCGGTCAGCACGCCATTGGCGATCGCCACATAGTAGTTCGTGCCATAAGCCAGAACATTGTTGTGCGGCGTGATCGTGACCGTGTTGCCGGAGATCTTGATCGGATTGGTGGCAACCCCACGCGTCTGGCTGGCCATGTTGAGACCGATGCTGTCGGTATTGCCCGATGTCTTGATGACATCAACCAGAGAGTTGTCGCTGGTCTTGAAGATGCGGATCGAACCCGAGCTCCCCAGTACCGGCGTCGCGTCAAAGGTAAGCGTCAGCTTGCCGTCGATGTACGCAGCCGTCTCACCCACCACAGGCGAAGTCTTACCGGTCAGCGTGTAGGTGGCCGTTGGCTGCACGAACTGCGCCGCGATGGTAGCGACAATCGTACGCGTCACGGTGGCATCCGAACCGCTGGTGAAGACGATATTGGCCGTCCCTGCACCAACCGGCGTAATGGTCACGACATTACCCGTCGTGCTCACGCTCACCACGTTCTTGTCACTCGACACGGCCGTAAAGGTGTCTGCCGTCACGCCGTCGTTCTTGGTCGCCGTGATAGTCACCGCATAGGCCGCATCGCCCGCCTCTGCCGAATAGGTCAGGGTAGAGGGAGACAGGGTCAGCTGCACCGGCTTGACCGAGGGGTCACCCACCTTGATGTCGTCGATGAGGAAGGACTTATTGGCGGTAAACAGACCGATCTTGCCGCTGGCAAAGGCCGAATCCGTCACCGTACCGATCTTCTCACCGTCCAGATAAACCACGCCTGTGCTGCCGATCATCTCGTAACGCACGGTGTACCACTGGCCATCGTTGCTGCCCTGGTTGCCCATGATGATGGCGCGCTTGGCCTGCACCGTACGCGAGATCGTGCCTGCCTTCATATAGCCGGCTTCGACCTGGGTGCTGCCGGTCGAGTTCTGCACATTGAGGCCGCCCAGATACCAGTTGGTGGCATCCTGATAACGACCGATCAGGAACAGTTGCTTGTTGCCGGTCGTCGAGTTGATTTGCGGCTTGATGCGGGCTTCAACGTAGTAATCAGCCTTGTTGGTGACCTTGGTCCATTCGCTGTCCTTGAGCAGGGCGATCACGTTGCCATTGGTCGAGCCTGCGGTGTATTGCAGCACCTTGTTGCCGCTCACACCGGGGTCATCGACCACAGCGAAAGAGCCGGTGCCCGGGGTCAGGTCCCATTTGTCGGAATTGCCGGCCTGGAAGTCGTCACAGAAATAAAGCCCGGTCGTCGGGCAGACGCTGGCCGTCGCACTTGAGCTGCTCGAACTGCTGGAGCTGGCTGCACTGCTTGTCGCACTGCTACTGCTGGCCGACGTGGTGCCGCTTGATGAATCTGACCCATTCCCGCCGCAGGCGGCGAGCATGGGCAGCAAAAAGGCCGACAGCACAATGCTGCGGACTGAAGTCCCTATTCTCATGTCTCACTCCTCGTTTTTACCCGCGATGCAAAAAAACGCATCACCCAGGCGCGCTGCCTCCTTCGAAACTTCTGTTTTCGGGCAGCGCTGTGCGAAGAATGTTACCGGTAACGATGCAGTCAGTGCAAACAAAATCTAACAAAACTAACCCGCATCAGACTTCTTTCTCTGCTCAGCAAGCAATGTCGGTCCTGACGAAGCAAAACCGTGCGGCTGATCGCGGGAGCATAGATATTATCGGCAACAGCGCAATAGGTAGAAACGGCAGTGGCGGCGACAAAATCAGCGCCTATGCCCCGCATGCTCTGTCGTCACCCGCCCGGCCACGTACAATCGCCGACCAGGCCCGCAAGCAGCGCGCGCCATAACTTGGACACAACGGCATGAGCAGTTCGATCGACATCAGCGAGGAAGCAGGCGTCCGCTACCTGCATTTCGGTTCAGAATGGGTACAGGGCGCCATGCGCATCCGCCGCCCGATTGATCTGGAGCTCGCCTATACGCGCGAGATGATGGCAGGCCTGCTGCTCCGTGACAGCGCACGCTGGCCGCGCCGCATCCTGCTGATCGGCCTTGGTGCCGCCTCGCTGAGCAAGTTCTGCTACTGGAAGCTGCCGCAATCGACCCAGCAGGTGGTGGAGATCAACCCCGGCGTAGTGGCTGCCGCGCGCCAGTTCTTCAAGCTGCCTGAAGAAGACGCACGGCTGTCGATCAAGATCGACGACGGCGCAGATTTCATTTGCAAGAAAGGCCCGCTCTACGACTACATCCTGGTCGATGGCTATGACGAGAACGCCCGCGTCGGCGCACTCGACACCCTGCCCTTCTACCAGGCTTGCCACGCGCGCCTGACCGAATCCGGCCTGCTGAGTGTCAATCTGTTTGGTCGCTCACGCCGTTACGGCCCCAGCTTGCAGCGCATCAGCGAAGCCTTCGATCAGCGCAGCCTGGCTTTTCCGTCCTGTGAGAGCGGCAATGTCGTCGCTTTTGCCGCGCGCGGCGAAGCCATCGATATCGATGCCGCCAGTCTGCAAGCGCGCGTGCTCGCGCTACGCAGCGAAACCGGCCTCGATCTGCGCGCCACGCTCAAGCGCCTGCAGCAATCGAGCCTGCTCAGCGAGGGACGCTTGCGGCTCTGAGGCTCCGCAGGGCAAGTCGACCAATCAAACCGGCCTGACCAGCTGATTGAAGACCAGGGCCGTCGCACCAATGGCCACTGCGCGTGTGCCGAAACGCGCCACGCTGACCGGTGGTGGCTGCAGACGACTATTGGCGGTGCGCTCCTGCAAAACTTGCAGGGCAAGGCCGACATAGTCACTGCCCAGGCGACTGGCAATCCCGCCCAGCACGATCTGCGCCGGATCGAAGGTCAGCCACAGCTGGTGGATCAGACTCGCCAGATAGGTGCCCCCCTCACGTGCTACCGCACAAGCAGCTTCGTCACCGGCCAGCACGCGTTCGACGAACTGCTCGTCGCTCACGCCAAGCCGTGCGGACATGGCGGACAGACTGGTCAGCGTATCGGCACAGCCACGACGTCCGCATATGCACTGCGGACCATCCGACACCAGCTGCAAATGGCCGACATCGCCGGCAAAACCGCCGTGGCCACTGAGCAGACGCCCGCCGACGAACACCCCGGCGCCAATGGTCTTGCCCAGGTGGATGAATAGCAGCGGCTCATCGACCGTGGTGGTCGCGAACTCCACTTCACCCAAGGCCGCCGAAGCTGCTCGCCGCTGCAGGAAAACAGGCAGCTCCGGCCAGCCCAGCTCGCCCAGCGCGTGCTGCAGCAAACTGCGCACCGGCACGTTATGCCAATCGAGATTCGCGGCATAGTGCAGCACGCCACTTCCCTCGTGCACCGGTCCCGGCACACCGATGCCCAGGCCCAGCACGCGCCGCCCCTGTCCTGCACTGACCTCGGCGATCACGCCAGCCGCACACTGCGCAACCGCTGCAATGACATCGGCCACCGCGCTGCTCGCCAGCTTCTGCTCACTGCTGGCGATCACCTCGCCGGTCAGCGCCGTCGCCACCACCTGAATCGAGCCCAGCGTGAGATCGACACCAATCATCGCCAGGCGCTTGTCGTCCAGACGCAGCGGCGTCGGACGGCGGCCGATGCTGCCGGTGACGAGCGCATCGTCCTCGGCCAGCCAGCCTTCATCGATCAGCTCTTGCACCAGCTGGCTGACCGTAGACTTCGTCAGCCCGGTGCATTCCGCCAGATCGGCACGCGACCAGCCCGGCCGCCCGCGAATCAGTCGGATCAATGCCATGCGGTTGATATGCTTCAAAAAACTTTGGTCGCCTGTAATGGCCATGGACTCCTCGCCCTCGTCATCTCAACACGTCTTGCCAAACCCTAGAGGGCATGCAGACGGAATTCTTATGGCACCCAACGCGCGCAACAAAAGATTGCTGCATCAAGACGTTAAGTGAATGTAGGCAAATTGTAACGCGCCGCAACACCAGTAAGCGTCCGTTTGGCGGAAAAGACCTTGATGGCAAACAAATGGCCACCAGCGAGCGCTGGTGGCCAGAGCTAAAACAACGCTGGCATTCCAACCACTTGGTGCGCCGCGCGGTGTGTCACCGCGCTCAGCCAGGCTCGGCCTGACTTGCCTTGCCGGCCATGCGCTGGGTCTGCGTGCCTTGCAGCTTGTCAAAGCTGCGCAAACCGGCAATCCCCAGCATGCCGGTGAGAATCACCCACAACTCCTGCGCATCCAGCACTGGCGGTGGCTGCAGGTCGGACGGCACCCAGCCTTTGGCCTGAAACAAGGCCCAGCCCCAGATCAGCAGCGGATAGAGCAGGAACTGGTAGGCCATCGCCGCCGCGCCAATCCAGCCGATGGCGGGCCGCCAGCCGGCAACGAAAAGGCTGGGGTGAGAGGCCTCGGCCTTGTTGACATCCAGTTGCCCTTTGACCAGATCCGCCTCGATCTGCTTTTCCTGTTGTGCAATTTTCAGGCGTTCTTCGTCCGAGGTGAACAAATCGTCTGCGACCTTGCCCACGCCTGTCACGATCTCGCCAATTCCCAGCAGATTGAAGCTCATGCCAGCCCCTTCATGGTCCGATTGATCCAGCCCAGCAGGAACTTGCTCTGGCTACGATCCTTGTTACAGATTTCGGCATAGCGTGCGACCTTGGCGATGGCGTACTTGAGCACGAACACGCCTTCTTCCAGCGCGTTGAGTGCGTCGAGCGTCTTGGGGCCGATGCGCCCATCCGGCACCGCGCCGACCACCAGCTGAGCGAGCTTGGCGGCTACCGCCGGGCCGGCATTCACCGCAAAGTCGAAGATGCTCTCGGCGATGGCCTGGCGACTGATGCCGTCGCCGCTCACGCGGTCCCAGTAGTTGGCCTTGTAGAAGTCGCGCACCAACTGCGAGAGTTCGAGATTGCCCATGTCACCACGATCAATGATGCGCCAGCCCGGCCACTCGGGGTGCATGTTGCGGGCGATGCCGGCATAGGTCTGGCCGCCACGGTCGCCGGCCACATTAGTGAGCTGGTAGCCCCCCTCGTTCCTGATCATGATGTCAAAAGCGGGATTGAAGTCCGCCATGCAGCACCTCCCTGTCTTGGCCGGCCAGTCAGCACGAAGCCCCGGCAAGCATAGACAGGCAAATGATCTGGCGCGAGCGTCCTTACGGGCAAGCGCAACCGAGAGGCGCGGCGCCTATTCTTGCCCCAGCCAGTCGTCACGCAGACGATTTGCGGTAGCGCTGCTCTTGGCATTGCGCACCAGCGCGCACTCGTCCATGCGCGGGGCAACAAAGCGCAGCTGGGTAGCCATCAGCTCGTCGCGCCGGAAATAGCTCAGCGCGAGCAGATCGCCCTCGCTGTAGCGCAGCAGCAAGCTCTCCAGATTGCTGGCGCTGACGCGCAAACCTTCGAGGGCGATCAGCTCATCGCCCGCCGACAGACCTGCCGCCTGTGCGCTGCCACCATCGAGCACATGGCTGATCTTCAGCGCGGCGCCCTCGGCCCGCGTGCGCAGCCCGAGGCCGGACAGCAGGTTGCCGCGTTTGCGCTCCAGGCTGATGCCGAAGGGCTTGAGCAGCTTGTCGAAGGGGACGTCAGCAAAGCCCTCGGCCCAGGCCGCAATTTCGCGCGACACATCGACGCCCGTAGCGGCCTTGATCAGCGCCGGCATTTCGCCCTCGGCAACGCCACGGCCGGCCTGGAAGCACACCTGCCACAGATGGCGCATCACATCGTCAAGCGAGCGCTTGCCATGCGTGGCGGCGCGGATCTGCAGATCGAGGCCGGCGGCGATCAGCGAGCCCTTGGTGTAATAGCTGACGATGGCATTCGGGCTGTTCTCGTCCTGGCGGTAATACTTGATCCAGGTATCGAAGGAGGACTCGGCCACGCTTTGCTTCAAACGCCCGCTCTGGCGCTCGACGCCGGCGATCGTCTTGGCGAGGATGGCGAGGTAATCGGCCTGCGAGATGCTGCCACTGCGCACCAGGGCGATGTCGTCGTAGTACGAGGTAAAGCCCTCAAACACCCACAACAGGCGTGTGTAATTCTCGCTTGTAAAGTCGTAGGGCAGAAAGGCTGCCGGCTTGATGCGCTTGACATTCCAGGCGTGAAAATACTCGTGGCTGCACAGTCCGAGAAAGCCGCGGTAGCGCTCGTCGATGCTGGTGGTGCCGGGCACCGGCAGATCATTGCGCGAGCACAGCAGCGCGGTCGAGGCACGGTGCTCCAGCCCGCCATAGCCCTCGCCGACCGCCATCACCAGAAACAGAAAGCGCTGGAACGGCGCCTTGCCACCGAACAGATCGATCTGCCATTGGCATATCCGCTGCAAATCATTGACCAGGCGCTTCTCGTCAAAGCGCGTGCGGCCGGTGACGGCGACCTGATGCGGCACGCCACCTGCAGTGAATTTGAGCAGCTTGAAAGTGCCCAGCTCAACCGGGTGATCGACCAGCTCATCGTAATCGGCGGCACGATAAACACCGAAACCGCCGAGTTTGGCGGCGCCCGCGACACCGCGTGCCGGACTCAAGCTCGTCGCAACCTTCCAGTCGACGAACGTCTCACCCGCCGGGCGGCGAATCTCCAGCTCGTGCGGCAACTGCTCACGCCCGGCCACGCGGAGGAACAACTGCGTCCCGTTGAAAAAGCCGTGGCTCTGATCCAGATGTGCGCAGCGCACCGAGAGATCCCAGGCGTAGATTTCGGCCACCACTTCGAGCGGCATATTGGCCGCCAGCTTGCCGGTCTGCCAGCTGTGCTTGTCGAGCTTGTCCAGCGCCACGCGCTGCTTGCCCTGCTGTGCGCTGAGGCTGACGATGTTCTTGGCGAATTCGCGGATCATGTAGCTGCCGGGAATCCAGGCCGGCAGGCTGAGCTGCATGCCGCCTGCATCAGGCTGCGGAATCTGCAGCGTGACGCGGAACAGATGTGCGGCGGCGTTGGCGATTTCGACGGTGTAACGCAAAGGTGCTGGCTTCATGCAGAACTGCCCATCAGTAAAAAAGGTGAGACGCTGGCTGGCACAGCGCGGATCAGGCGGCGCGCGCGAAATCCTCGACGATGCGCCCCTGCTGCAAACGTATCACGCGCTGGCAAGCCTTTGCGAGCTGTTCGTCGTGGGTCACCAGCAGCAAGGTGGTGCCGCTCTCGCGATTGAGTTCGAAAATCATTTCGATGATCTGTCGCCCGGTCGCCGCGTCGAGATTGCCGGTCGGCTCGTCGGCCAGCAAAATCGCCGGCTCTGCGGCGAAGGCACGTGCCAGTGCCACGCGCTGCTGCTCGCCGCCGGAGAGATGCTTGGGGTAGTGACCGAGCCGCGCGCCCAGACCCACGCGCTGCAGCCAGCGCTGCGCAGTCTCGCGCGCACCGGCCCGCCCTGCCAGCTCCAGCGGCATCATGACGTTTTCCTCAGCGGTGAGCGCTGGCAGCAGCTGGAAAGACTGGAACACGAAGCCAAGACTGGCGCCGCGTGCACGTGCGCGCTGGTCCTCATCGAGCGCGAAAATGTCCTGCCCGAGTAATTGAACCGAACCGCTGCTGGGCCGATCCAATCCGGCAAGCAGCGCCAGCAGGCTGGATTTGCCGGAGCCCGAAGCACCGACGATGGCGAGGGTTTCGCCACTGGCGACGGCAAAGGAAATGTCCTGCAGAATGTCGAGCTGTCCGCCCGATGCAAGCGCCACACTTTTGTTCAAGGCTCGCGCCTGCAACACCACTTTATCGCTCAAACCCTTGTCCTCATTGATGATCATGCTTCGCACACTGCTCCTGATCCCGTTTTTACTGCTCGCCTCGATCTGCCATGCCGAAGGCATTCTGGTGTTCGGCGACAGCCTCTCTGCCGGCTACGGCATCGATGCACAAAGTGCCTGGCCCAAACTGCTTGAACAACGCCTCCGTGAAGAAGGCTACCGCTACCCCGTGCACAACGCCAGCATCAGTGGCGAAACCACCGCCGGTGGCCGCGCTCGCCTCGATGAGGCACTCAAACGCACGCAACCGCAAATCCTGATCCTCGAACTGGGCGCCAACGATGGCCTGCGCGGTCTGCCGATCAGTGCCATGCGCGCCAATCTCGATGCCATGGTCAGCAGCGCACAGAAAGCCGGCGCCAAAGTCCTACTGCTGGGCATGCGCATGCCACCCAGCATGGGCCAGGCCTACACGGAAAAGTTCCGCAGCACCTTCGAGGACGTCGCCAAAACACACAAAACGGCACTGCTGCCCTTCTTTCTCGAAGGTGTCGCCACGCGTCGCGAGCTGATCCAGGCCGACGGCCTGCATCCGGTTGCCGCAGCGCAAAAGCTATTGCTCGATAACGTATGGCCACAGTTGAAACCGCTGCTGAAGAAGTAAAATCGCGCCTCTGAACAATGACCGGGAAGAGCATGGAACGCGAATCGATGGAGTTTGATGTGCTGATCGTCGGCGGTGGCCCTTCCGGGCTGGCTGCGGCGATCCGTCTCAAACAGCTGGCGGCCGCAGCAGCACGCGAAATCAGCGTATGTCTGATTGAAAAAGGCAGCGAGCTGGGCGCGCACATTCTCTCCGGCGCCGTCATCGACCCCAAGGGGCTGAGCGAATTGCTGCCCGACTGGCAGGCGCAGGGTGCGCCGCTGACGACCCCGGTGACGGAAGATCGCTTCATGTTCCTCAGCCGCGAAGGCAGCTTCCGCGTGCCGGATTTCGCCTTGCTGCCAGCGCTGCGCAATCACGGCAACTACATCGGCAGCCTGGGCCAGCTGGTCCGCTGGCTGGGCGAGCAAGCGGAAGCGCTGGGCGTGGAGATCTACCCCGGCTTTGCCGGCAGCGAAGTGCTCTACGATGAGGATGATCGCGTCATCGGCGTAGCCACCGGCGACATGGGTCGTCTGCACGATGGCAGCGAAGGCCCCAACTTCCAGCGTGGCATGGCGCTGCTGGCGCGCTACACCTTGTTTGCCGAGGGCTGCCGTGGCCAGCTGGGCAAGCAGCTGGAAGCGCATTTCAATCTGCGCGCGGGCGTCGATCCGCAAACCTACGGACTGGGCATCAAGGAATTGTGGGAAGTCCCCGCCGCCCAGCACCAGCCCGGCCTGGTGATGCACACCGCAGGCTGGCCACTGAGCAACGACACCTATGGCGGCAGCTTCCTCTATCACTACGGTGAAAACCGCGTGGCGGTGGGCTTCGTGCTTGGCCTCGGCTACAGCAATCCGCACCTCTCGGCCTTCGAGGAATTCCAGCGCTACAAAACGCATCCGGTGATCCGCCCTCATCTTCAAGGCGGCAAGCGTCTGGCATACGGTGCGCGCGCCCTCGCCGCTGGCGGCCTGCAATCGCTGCCCAAGCTGACTTTTCCGGGCGGCGCACTGATCGGCGACGATGCCGGCTTCCTGCATGCTGCGCGCATCAAGGGCACGCACACCGCGATCAAATCCGGCATGCTCGCGGCGGAGGCGGCTTTTGCAGCCATCGGCGCAGATCGCCGACAGGACGAACTAAGCGCCTACCCCGCAGCCTTCCGCAACAGCTGGCTGCATGCAGAGCTGCGCAGCACGCGGAATTTCAAACCCTGGATGAGCAAGGGCCTGGTGTGCGGCACACTCGCCTTCGGCATCGAACAAAAACTGTTCGGCGGCAAAGCGCCCTGGACCCTGCACAACCACGCCGATCACAGCCAGCTCAAGCCGGCAGCGCAGAGCAAGCCAATCGACTACCCCAAGCCGGACGGCGTTCTCAGCTTTGATCGCCTGTCTTCAGTCTTTCTCTCCAATACCCATCACGAGGAAGACCAGCCCTGCCACCTGCAGCTGCGCAATCCCGCCGTGCCGATCGGCATCAACTACGAACAGTTCGATGCGCCCGAGCAACGCTATTGCCCGGCCGGCGTCTATGAAATCGTGCGCGACGGTCAGCCGACGGCGCCGCGCCTGCAGATCAATGCGCAAAACTGCGTGCATTGCAAAAGCTGCGACATCAAGGACCCGACGCAGAACATCACCTGGGTCAGCCCGCAAGGCGGCGAAGGACCGATCTACAGCGAGATGTGAGAAGCGGGCGGACGCCGTGAGCAAGGCCCCAAGTTCATCAAATCCGTGAAATTCATCGCGGAACAGGCGATTCCCTGACTGCTCTTTTCCCCTGTTCGATGCAAGCATCCATAAGGACCGCGCGCGCCCAAGGCGCCGCAGGCTTGCTCTGTCTGGCGCAAGCCAAGCCTCAGGGAGCTGAAACAAGCATGGATCGGAAAGACGCGAGATTCTTCATCGAAGTAACCAGCCATTGCCGTGACGGCAAGTTCCCGCGCTGGTCATTCTGGGTGCAGTGTTTCGGCAGCAACACGCAGCAAGCGATGCTCGGCACCGACAAGCACGGCTGCGGGCTCTATCAGTACGCACGACAACTCGATCAGCTGAGTGCCAGCCGCGAGCTGCTCGCAGCCGATGCCTTCAGCATGCCTGATACGCTCAGCCGCCAGCAAGCCAATGCGCTGCTCAGCGCTGCGCTGGAACAACTGGGCTGGGGCAAGCCGGCGGTGCGCATGCCGAATCTGGCTGAGCCCGCCCTGCGCATGCGAGCCAACGCACGCTAGTACGTCCGAACGACAAAAAAAGAGGACGCCGCAGCGTCCTCTTTTTACATCCAGCCCGGCGACTTACTGCGCTGCGGCGGATTCGTCCAGCAGAGCCTTCATCGACAGCTTGATCTTGCCACGCTCGTCGGTCTCCAGCACCTTGACGCGCACGACCTGACCTTCCTTGAGGTAGTCGGACACGGCGTTGACGCGTTCCTTGGCGATCTGCGAGACGTGCAGCAGACCGTCACGACCCGGCATGATGTTCACGATGGCGCCGAAGTCGAGGATGCGCACCACCGGGCCTTCGTAGACCTTGCCGATTTCGACTTCAGCAGTGATCGCGTCGATGCGGCGGCGAGCTTCGTCCGACTTGGATTGGTCGGTCGAGGAGATCGTCACCGTGCCGTCGTCCTGGATGTCGATGACGCAGCCGGTCTCTTCGGTCAGCGCACGGATCACCGCGCCGCCCTTGCCGATCACGTCACGGATCTTTTCCGGATTGATCTTGAAGCTGGTCATGCGCGGGGCATAGGCCGACAGTTCAGCCGGAGCTTCCTGGGCTTGTTGCATCAGACCGAGGATGTGCAGACGACCTTCCTTGGCTTGCTCCAGTGCCTTGTGCATGATGGCCGGGCTGATCGAGTCGATCTTCAGGTCCATCTGCAGCGCGGTCACGCCGGTCGCGGTACCAGCCACCTTGAAGTCCATGTCGCCGAGGTGATCTTCATCACCGAGGATGTCGGTCAGCACGGCGAAACGGCCGCCGTCCTTGATCAGACCCATGGCGATACCGGCCACCGGCGCCTTGATCGGCACACCGGCGTCTTGCAGGGCCAGCGAGCCGCCGCAGACCGAGGCCATCGAGCTGGAACCGTTCGATTCCATGATTTCCGACACCACGCGAATGGTGTAGCCAAATTCCTTGGCGTCCGGCAGCACGGCAGCCAGGGCGCGCTTGGCCAGACGACCGTGGCCGATTTCGCGGCGCTTGGGCGAACCGACACGGCCGGTTTCACCGGTCGAGTACGGGGGGAAGTTGTAGTGCAGCATGTAGCGCTCTTTGTACTCACCCGTGATCGCGTCGATGATCTGCTCGTCACGACCGGTACCCAGCGTCGCCACCACCAGCGCCTGCGTTTCGCCACGCGTGAACAGCGCCGAACCGTGGGTACGCGGCAGCACGCCGGTACGGATGTCGATCGGGCGCACGGTACGCGTGTCGCGACCGTCGATGCGCGGCTCACCATTGAGGATGCGGCTGCGCACGATGGCCGATTCGAGTTCAAACAGCACGTTCTTGACGTCGTTATCCTTCGGCGCACCTTCTTCGCCAGTGACCAGCGTGGCAATCGCCTTCTTGGTCGCGTCCTTCAGCAGGCCGCTGCGCTCGGACTTGCTGGTGGTGCCGAAAGCGGCTTCCAGATCAGCCTGGGCAACTTCCTTGACGCGGGCCACGAAGGCTTCGTCCTTGGCCGGTGCGCTCCAGTCCCATTCCGGCTTGCCGGCGATCTCGACCAGCTCGTTGATCGCCTGGATGGCCAGCTGCATTTGTTGATGACCGAACACGACAGCGCCGAGCATCACGTCTTCCGGCAGTTGCTGGGCTTCGGATTCCACCATCAGCACGCCCACTTCGGTACCGGCCACCACCAGATCCATCTGGCTGCTTTGCAGCTGGGTGGTCGTCGGGTTGAGGATGTATTGACCGTCGATGTAGCCGATGCGCGCAGCGCCGATCGGGCCATTGAACGGGATGCCGGAGATCGCCAGCGCGGCCGAGGTGGCGAGCATGGCGGGGATGTCGCCATCGACTTCCGGGTTTTGCGACAGCACGGTCGCCACGACTTGCACTTCGTTATAGAAGCCATCCGGGAACAGCGGGCGGATCGGGCGGTCGATCAGGCGCGAGGTCAGCGTTTCCTTCTCGGTCGGACGGCCTTCACGCTTGAAGAAGCCACCGGGGATGCGGCCGGCTGCGTAGAACTTCTCCATGTAATCGACGGTCAGCGGGAAGAAATCCTGACCGGGCTTGGCATCCTTGGCGCCCACAACAGTGGCCAGCACAACGGTGTCGTCAATGCTGACGATCACAGCACCGTGCGCCTGGCGAGCGATCTCGCCGGTTTCAAAGGTGACGGTATGCTGACCGTACTGGAAGCTTTTCTTGATAGCTGTAGGCATTACAAATCCTTTCGTTCAGTTCAGACGTGCGCGGGCCACACATGCGGCAGGCGCAGGGACTGCAAAAACGAGCTGGGGGCTGTGCGAAGCAGGGAGGGTTGCCGAGGCAGGCCGGCGGAATCCGCAAATGCAAAAAGCCGGCGTACCCACACGGGCCGACGCCGGCTTGGCCTGCCTGATGGAGTGAGGCCCTGCTACGCGAGCAGCCAGGGCTTCACAACAGGCAACGAACATTACTTGCGCAGGCCCAGACGCTCGATGAGGCTGCGGTAACGGTCGTATTGCTTGCCCTTGAGGTAGTCCAGCAGCTTGCGGCGCTGGCTCACCATCTTGAGCAGACCACGACGGGAGTGGTGGTCCTTGGTATTGGCCTTGAAATGATCGGTCAGGCCATTGATGCGGGCCGTCAGCAGTGCAACTTGCACTTCGGGGGAACCGGTGTCGCCCTGGGCTTGTTGGAACTCGCCAACGATCTTCGCCTTGTCTGCAGCGGTGATTGCCATAATCTCTACTCGTGGTCTCACTTTGGTAAGTCCGCGATTGTAATACGTCATCGCGACTGGATGCAAGCCCGAGTATTCAGCAGGCTTGCAGAAACGGCGATTCAGTCGTCGGGCTGCCCAGCCAGCTCGGGAAACAGCACATCGGTGAAACCGAACTGGGTCAGATCACGGATGCGGCGCGGATAGAGGATGCCGTCCAGATGATCACACTCATGCTGAACCACACGCGCATGAAAGCCGCTGGCCTCGCGCACAATGGGCCGCCCCTGCAGGTCGAAACCGCTGTAGCGCAAAGCACGATAACGCGGCACCAGGCCACGCATGCCGGGCACCGAGAGGCAGCCTTCCCAGCCCTCTTCCAGCTCATCCGACAAGGGTTCGAGCACAGGATTGAGCAACACCGTCTCCGGCACTTCGGGCGCTTGCGGGTAGCGCGCATTGCTGCTGAAGCCAAAGATCACCAGGCGCAGGCCGACACCGATCTGCGGCGCAGCCAAACCCACGCCATGCTCGTGACGCATGGTGTCGAACATGTCATCGACCAGCGCATGCAGGGCGGGCGTATCGAATTCGCGCACTTCTTCGGCACGTTGCAAGAGGCGTGGGTCGCCCATGCGCAGCACTTGGCGAATCACACAGCCTCCGCCGGAATGTTCTGCAACACGGCGCGCACGCGGCCCATGGCCTGATGCAGTGTGTCTTCAATATCGTGCATGGCAATGCCGTGCAGGCTGGCGCCACGCCCGGCCGCATAATTGGCGACCACCGCAATCGCTGCGTAAGGCAGATCCAGCTCACGCGCCAGCACCGCCTCGGGCATGCCTGTCATGCCGACAATATCGACACCATCACGCTCCAGACGATTGATTTCAGCCGCCGTCTCCAGGCGCGGACCTTGTGTGGCGGCATACACGGCGCCATCAAAGACCGCTTCGCCAGCGCGTTGCGCCGCCGCCAGAATGCGCTGACGCAAGGGCGCGCTATAGGGATCGGTGAAATCGACGTGCACGACCTTGGAGTCATGGCCGTCAAAATAGGTCGCCGCGCGACCCCAGGTGTAATCGATGATCTGGTCCGGCACGACCAGCGCGCCCGGCACCAGATCGGCACGAATGCCGCCCACCGAGGCAACCGAAACGATACCTTCCGCCCCGACCTGCTTGAGCGCCCAGATATTGGCGCGGTAATTGACCTTGTGCGGCGGAATGGTGTGCCCATAACCGTGGCGCGCCAGAAACACCATGGGCTCGTTGCCGATCCGGCCAAACAGCAAGGCGCCGGAAGGATCGCCGTACGGCGTGCGCACGACCTCGCGACGTTCGATATCCAGACTCGAGAGCTGGCTCAGACCACTACCACCAATGATTGCAAGCATGTGAAGACGGCATTAAAAACGTGCATCGATCTTAGCACGCATGCGAGATCGCGCCACTGACCCCGCTTTGCCGCATCGCACCAGCGCTATAACACAGTGCAGACCTCAGACACCTCTGAAATGTGCCGAACAATGCGGCGGCGCACCATGCAAATCAAATACACGAAGCACGCCAATCAGCTAAAAATCAATATTTTAAGTGTGAATAAATCGCTGCAAATGTAAATTTCTACGCGTGCAAAAAACGCCGTCGTTGTAGTATCGCGTCGGCCGCAAGCGCATCCAATCGCCCGCAGAGGCGTCACGCTCGTCCATACGGCAGCCGCCGCGCTGCCACATCAAACCAATAACACAAGCAAGGAGACACCATGCTTCGCAACACAATAATCGTTGCAGCCATGGCGCTAGGCAGTGCCAGCGCTTTCGCTGCAGACGCACCTTCGGGCTGGACCAAGTGCGCCCAGCTGGGCAGCACCTGCACGATGACGGGCACGCATGAGGCGGCCATCGGTAAATCGGGGACCTTTGCCTACAAAACCTTCACCGGCAGCTTTGCCTGCACGCTTGCCAACTTCCCCGGCGCGCCGAGCAATTCAACCTGGTGCTCGTACAATCCGGCCGCCGCCAGCAGCGCTTCTTCGAGCAGCAGCGTCGCCTCGTCCTCCAGCAGCAAATCCAGCAGCTCTAGCGTAGCTGCCAGCAGCGCCGCATCGAGCAGCTCTTCAAAGTCCTCAACAGCCTCTAGCAGCAGCGTTGCGTCCAGCGCGGGCAGCAGCAGTGTGGCCAGCGGCACCATCGATGCCCGCACCCTGACTGGCGCCAGCACCCCGTTGCAAAACGTGACCGCCGCCGGCACCTATGGCGTGCGCACCTACTCGGCTCCGGTGACCATTGACGGCCTGCACAATCCTTCCAATTACAAGGCCGCTCCGGTCCTGCCAACCTGGCAATTTGCCACGTCCGACCCCACCGGCGGCAAGCTCACGTTTGAACGTGAAGTGGCGCCCGCCAATGGCTGGCACACCTGGTCGCGCAAGGGCAAGGTCACCGTCACCGGCGGTTCCGCCGCGACCGCCAGCCGCGTCTACACGGTGTTCAACGGACAGCAGCTGGTATCTGCGCTCGCCGATGCCGGTCTGGACCCGAAGATCGTGCGCATCGTCGGCCACATCGATCTGCGCTGGAGCAGCAACAACACGGTATTCAAGGAATACACCAGCTACCTCGACCAGAAGTACGGCGGCTCGATCATGATCCCGTCCAACACCACTCTGGTCGGCATCAATGATGCGCAAGGTCGTACGGCGCGCATCACCGGCACCTCGATCCTCATCGGTGGCGAACTGGCCAATGGCGCGGCGGATGCCGAGACCGGCTACAAAGCCTGGATTGCGGCAGGCAAGGACAGCGAGGACTACCCGACCTGGACGCGCAACATCATCATCCGCAACCTGCAGATCGATGCGCCCTGGGACGTCAATCCTGAAGACTCGGCCAATGCCTACGCTGACGGCATGACCCTATCGCGCGCGCAGAACATCTACATCGACCACATCTCGATGGGCGATGGCGATACGCCCGACTCGCTGGCAGGCGACACCCGCCACGACGGCCTGCTGGACATCGTGCGCGGCACCGACTACACGACGGTGACCAACAGCTACTTCTTCAAGCACCACAAGACCACGCTGATCGGCAACGGCGACTCGGGTCGCGCCTGGAGCGATGAAGGACGCTTGCACGTCACCCTGTCCAACAACTTCTATGACCGGCTCGAATCGCGCCTGCCGCTGAACCGTTTCGGCCAGGTACACATGTTCAACAACTACATCTATGGCCTGACCGACAGCAGTGTTTCAGCGGACCTCAAGTTTGGCAGCGGCGTCGACCCGCGCTACCAATCGAACATGCTGTTGGAAAACATGTTCTTCGAGATCACCGAGCTGGCTGAAAGCAGCTTCTGCAAGAAGGGCATTGATGGCGGCAACGGCACCAAGCCGCTGGGCTTCCGCTCATCCGGCCACCTGATGCTGTCGAACAAGAAGGTGAACAACGTCCCCAACACCACGCCCGTGGCATGGGACGGCCAGTGCGGCTACGCAGTCCCCACCGGCGCAAACGTCTGGACCCCGCCGTACAGCTACACCCTGCTGACCGCAGCGAACGCCAAGACATCGGTGCAAGCCAACGCGGGAGCGGGCAAACTGAAGTAATTCATCACTTCTACGCACGACATCAAAGCAGGCCTTCGGGCCTGCTTTTTTTGTTGCCCGGCAGGAGCCGCATGCTTTGGCGGTAAGCACGGAGAGCCACTACGCGCAAAAAAGCAAGGCGAGCCAAGGGTCTGGAACAGAGGACTCAGCGAAGCGGAGGGAAATCCTGCACGCCCTGAGTCGCCGGCTCATCCACGAAGGCAAACTCGATATCAATATAGGCAGCGACATCACGCCCCTGAAATCTTCCGGGAATAAACGCCGTGCGCAAAAACATCACACGAACCTGTTCTGCAAAGTCTCGATCTACGGGACTGGCACGCAGCACATCAGCACTTTGCACGTCTCCGCGCTCATCAACATACAGGCGCAAGCGGATGGGCTCACCACTGGGGGTTAGGCTTCTCAGCAGACTATAGTCGGGTGAGGACAGCGCAACCGGCTTGCGCTCAAGCAGTGAAGAAGCCATGTAACGCGAGGCGGGCAGCATCACGCCATGACCATCCTGGGCGCGCAACGCGCCTTGCGCATGTCCGGATGAAAGCCCGCCCCAGGGCGCAATCTGGCTCAATACTGGGTCAGGAGGGCGACTGATTTCGCGCCGCTCAAGCGACAGCCCAGCGAGCCAGAGGCCATCCCCAAGTGCAGATTTGGCAACTACACTCGTGTCTGACGCACGCAGCAGCCTGGCCTGCATCGGAGGCCGCAAGCCTGCGCCCGCGAATCCTGAAGTTTCGCCATTACGCGTGGCGGCATAATCCGCGCAGACCCAGAGCAACAAAAAGTGTGCCGCTGACGAAACCCCCAGCGCCCAGCGAATGCGTGGGCTCAGATGCAAACCATCGCAGCCCACACGAAGGCGGCCATACATCCGCAACCCGAACATCAGTCAGCCGATGGCACTTCTCGCCAATTGATCTGTTTAAGCCCCGCGGATGTTGAGAAATTCCCCGAGATATTACGCACAGGAGCGCTCACGCTCGTACTCCCGAGCAACAGGCGCAGTCTCCCGCCGACATTCAAGAATGAAATGCCTGTTGAAAAACCCGCCCCCCAGCCACTCGAAACGACGATATTCCCGGCGCCATCGGTCAACACACTCTGACCAGTCGAAAAGTTCAACGCAACGGAGATACTCTCGCCCAGAGAATTACAAGGATCTCCTGTCGTACGATCAATCGCCACCGCCACAATGCCATTATTGGAGGTCATATCTGTAATGATGCGCGGCGCATAATAGCTGGTCGCAGAGGATGAACTGGACGAACTGGAGCTGCTCGAACTACTCGAGTTACTCGCAGAGCTTGACGAACTTGACGCGTAAACCGAGCCAAGCGTCGTCGCATTCAAATTAACGTACCAGCCGCCCATGGATGACGCCGAGCTCGACACCCCTGTCGTCAGACTGGAAACCTGCAGCAGGTTTGAACTGGTCACAGGAAAGCCTGCGGGCGCTGTCGTAGAGGAGTAAAAAGTTCCGAAGCTCTGCGTTCCATCCAGAATCGCATACAGAGATTGGGTGTTCAAAGATGCGGAATCCGTGTCATCCAGCAAACGCCCGGTACCAACAAACACATAACGCTTGAGCGTATCTGGTGCCACTTCGATCATCGGCCGCACGGTGACGGGTTGGTACACCGTTCCAGCAACACTACTGCTACTACTGCTACTCGACGATGAATTACCCGGAATCTGGGAGTTGTTACTCAGACTGGCAATCTTGAGTATCGAATAAGCCGCCGACGTAGACGTGAGATCGACACGCCAGACATTGCCTTGCAAATCACCCGCATAGACAGCATCAGCTGTGCCGTCAGTGTAATCCGGCACAAAGGCCGTCTGACCGCCCAGATTGATAGGCGAGGTCGTTGAGCCACTCGTTGTAGCAACCGATTCATACAAAGCACCCGTTGCAGGGTTCAGAAAGTAGAAATAACCAATACCATTATCATTGTTGTAGCCGGACGTGACGATAACAGTCCAACCATATTTCTTGGTCTTGACAATCGAGGGTTGGGCATAGGTATAACCCATGTGCACATCAGTAAACTCCCAGAGCAAAACATTGCGTGAAAGCGTGCTCTCGGTGTCGGTCGCCCAAGTCGAGGGGTCCGTAATATTCAGGGCATAATAGCCCTTACCACCTTTGCCGAGCCCCCCGACCAGAATACTGCCCCAATTCCGAGTCGTCTGATTCGCCCAGGTCGTCCCCGTACGATTGAAATCAACGTCCGCATACTGCGGCGTGGCGTCCACAAGATAGTGATGCGAGAAGGTACTTGGCGTACCAAGCGATGCCAGCCCTGTTGTCGCGGCAGAAGAGCTGTTGCCATAGGCAAAGCTGGGGATATACGCAAACAGCTCGTAGCCACATTGACCGCCACTGGCGCAACTTGATACAGACGACGAGGCGCTGCTCACACTGCTGCTCGAAGAAGAGCCCGTGCTCGAAGACGAACTCGACACCGCCCCCTCGAAGACATGCAACATACCGTCATTCGCACCAACATAGACAATCGTTTGGCGGTCCTTTTTGTCCCGCTTGAATGCGGAATAACCCGGATTGGCTGAATCGTAATAAGGGAAGTTCGGTGCCGCAACCGGCACGGCCTGGCTATTCACCGAATCACCAAGCAGATAGGTCCGTTTGCGATACTTGCCCGAACTTGAACTAGCGGACAACTCCCTGCTACGGTCCCCACGCAGATAGGCCACATAATCCGTAAGGCTCTGTGCCGACGTACTCACACCGGAAATACTCGAAAACGAAGCATGATTTGTTCGCGCAAAGGTAGTGCCACTCAAATTCGTCGCGGTGAATGGCATGCCAGCCTGATTACCGGTCGTGCTCGATGCCGAGGCAGAAGTCACGCAACAGGTGATGACCTTTCGGTTGGTCGCAGTTCGCAACTCCAAACTATCTCGAGCGTTCCAGATCTGCGTATAGCTGGGGGCCCCAGTAGTCGCGTCGTAGCTAACCCGCGATGCAACGACACTCCCGGTCCAGGTTTTAGGATCGTATGTCGCTGAATAGCTGACATTATTGGAAACCTTTTGACGGGGAGATGGTACCGAAAATGCGGTGGAATTCCCGCTTTGAGCATCCGCCGCAATTTTGGCAAATGCCGTCTGAAGGCCGGACTTCATCTTCGCGGGCGTATTGCCAGGAAAGTAATTATCCGGCCGTGCATCGACCAAGTCCGTCTCGCCCGCGGATGTGTTGTTGGCAAAAGTCAAGCCTGCCGCACCACCATTTGGGTAGCTTGGGCTGGTTGGGCGAGGATCCTCAGTCAGCGTTCTGCGCGTCAGCGTATCGCTATTGGTGCGCCAAGTCGTAACATCCGTAGGAAATGAACTGGTATAGGGCGAAAATCCATCTGGCACGGTGAAGCCACCATACTTGGTTGCCAGCCAATACGGATTTTTGTGCCAGTATTTCTCACTCTCAAGCACATCAACCCAATAGGTATCTATCGTCTGTATTTTGGGAGTATTTGGCAAGTCAGGACGAATATCCTTGGTATGAGCCTCATAAGCCAAACCTGCAATGTAATACGTTGCGCAACCTTGGTCCGCATCCGCGCATGTTTTTTCGCCGGGGAATACGAATATATTGCCGAGCGTCTGAGAGTTACTCAGCCCTTCCAGCACACCTACCCTATCCGTCGCCGTTTTGACGTTCACTGTTGTATCGGCGGAAACCTGTGAATTCAAGGCGCCGGAGGGATAATCAAGAGAGCTGAGCTTGTTTGCCACGGTACCCGCGAGCGTACTGCCAGGCAAATCCGCATCGCGCCAAGTATTCACATCCCCAATACCCAGAATGTAATTTTTCTGACATGAATAAGCGATTGGGTCAGTCCACGTCAGCGCCGCAGGAAAACCATCAAGCCAAATTGTTTTCTCCGAGCTTGATCCACCCGACAGATCGGAATAAGCCGTAACGTTACCAAGATTGCGAAAATAGCGAGTTGCCGCGTAATACAGCTCTGAAACAGGATCCTTACTCTTGTAGTCTTGGGATGACAGACCAAATTTGTTGATGTAATTCATTGCCCCGCTATTGCTGATAGTCACTCCGGACGCACTCGTAATGCTTGTCGCCAGGGCACTATCCGGGTTGGAGACCATGGTCCCATCAGTACGGTATTCTGCGGAAGTATTAGTTACCGGCAAAGAGCCTGGCACTGGCTGTGTCGGCAAAATGTATTTCATCGGCGCCCTTAAAACCCCCCCGTCGCGCTGCTGCGTCGAGTCGCCGTCATGATTGTAATAACCAAAAACAGCGTAGCGAAGCTTGGACGCATAGGTCTGCATCAAGCCCTCTGGCTTATAGTAGTTGCCATATTTTACGCAATTTGACTCTTTATAGGTTTCATCCTTGCAGACCTGAACATTGATATAGATTCTGTACTTCCCATTACTGGTCGTACTGCCATCCCAATTGGTCGGCGCAGTCGGCACAGTCCCGTCTGTCCCTACCGAAAATGTCGCATTACTAAAATCCAGCGCTATCCCTCGCCCCCAGATGCCAGCATAAAAGCTGCTCCAGCCAAATGGTGTTGCATTCGCAATTGTTGTCGAGTTTGAAACGTTTTTAAGCGGGACACGGGACGTGCCATTCACAGCATAGGCATAGGTTTTTGTAAGAATCGTCGTGCCTGCTGTGTTGTAAGGCGCGCTACTAGGCACAGTTTCCGATGTCGGCTTAAGCGACTGATCTGATTTGTTGGTTCCTGATGCATCGTTATCAACGCGTCGATA
This sequence comes from Uliginosibacterium sediminicola, assembly GCF_039631295.1. Lineage (NCBI taxonomy): Bacteria > Pseudomonadati > Pseudomonadota > Betaproteobacteria > Rhodocyclales > Zoogloeaceae > Uliginosibacterium > Uliginosibacterium sediminicola. The sequence goes on from NZ_JBDIVE010000002.1 coordinate 424,088, forward strand.
TCCACCCGTCAACACCCAGCGAAAGGTATCCAGAGTTTGCATCGAAATATAATTCAGGAAGTTTCCGCTCCACTCCGTGCTTCCTGAACAAGTACGGCTACTTGCGAAGCTGCTAGGCGAAAAATAACTGAACGTTGGCGCACCGGTAAGGTAGTTATAAACGTAACATTTATCAGGATCAAAATAACCAATAAACTCTGTGGTCGATGCGTAAGCTGTCGTACTGAGATAACCCGGCGTGGTGGCTGTCGGCCATTCCACCGAGAGCGTCAGCGCCAAATTGCCTGGCACGGTATAAGTCGAAAAAATCGGGGCGTCCGCCAGATTGATGTCGGCAGCCCTAACCACTCCGCCTGTCATGCATACCCCAAGCAGCATGCAGCACAGTAAGTTTCTGCTTTGGTGGATGATATTTTTCCGGATCGTGCTCATACGATATTCCCTCTCGACGGAAAAGCCAGGACAAGCCTCACGCCATTCATTTTGCTACGGTCGACTGCAGGTAAGCGACCGTGCCACGCGCACCTGTAACGCGCACACTGATACGATAAACCGGAACCATTTCAATCCCAGCGCGACGATTCAGCAAATAATCACTCCCGCCTGTTGCATTGGTGGAGTAGGAGTACATGACGCAATTTTCCAGCGATGGCTCGCCCGTAGCCGTGCACAAACGATCCACGATGTAGCGGACGGTGATATCTCGGTCCGTATAATCATTGGACGTTGAGCCGACCGTCGCAAAAGTCGTATCGTTCCCCATCAGAACCTTCGGTACGCCACTGACTGGGTCTGTTTCCAAACGTGTTGCTGAGTAATTTTTAGTGGTACTGCTTGTCAAACGATTCGCTGCCGAAGCAAGACCGCCCGCACTGGATGCAGTAGACGAAAAGGCTGCACGCGCAGTCTGCAAACCAATGTCTCCTCGATTGACGAGATCTCGCTTGAACGCAACGTTACCTGCAATGGCAAGCGTAGTTTCCAAAGAGCGGATCAGCGCCATGCCGGAAAACAAAAGGGCCAACAGTGCAATCAAGGCGATGACTATTGTCGCCCCACGCTCCCGCACGCCAATATATTGGACAATAGGCCGGTTTTTCATTGCAGCTCCATTGTTCATAGATTGCGCAAAGGCACTGTGAAGTCCAGCACTCGATAGCGATAGTTGCGCTCACTGGTACCCAGACAGCGCGTATAGCGCAAAGCGCCCGTAGAAGTCAGCACAGAACCATTTTGCGCGCTATCCGAACAAGTGCTATTACCGGCCGCCTCCAGATCAGAAAACAGTGTCAATGAAGCTGGAGCGACATAGGCTGAGCCCCCCGCGCTTGAGGCGGTCCGTTCTGGCAAAGATGTACGCATGATAATGCCGACCCGCACGGCACGGATCTGACGCAAGGTGTTTGTCGCGGCAGTAGTACCACCAGACAGTGACGAATACGAATAACTACTGGTCGTTGTATCTGGCGCGATCCAAGTATTTACCGCAGTACCCGCCCCGCCGGACGCCAAACCATATCGCGCATGGATTTCGAACACCCCATCAGCTATCGCCTGCTTTGGGCTCGCCGTTGTCTGCAGCAAATCATAAGAAAACAGTGTGTTATTCGCGCCAACCCCGATGACCAGAAAATTCGGCGCGCGACCAGCGCTGATATTACCAAGGTTAAATGCACCGCCTTGATCCGACATGTCGATCATGTTTCTCGATGCAATGGTCGCCGCTGCGTAACTTCCGCCGAGACTCAGCGTCGTACTGCCCGAACCATTGGACTGAACCTGCTGCACCATGCAAGGCAGGACATAGTTGGCGGAAGCAGTACTGCTACTGCTGGCCTGAGGCTGTATTTCGGATAGCAATACCAGATCATTCGCCGAAAAATCGACGGTATTGAGCAATTCGGCCGTGTTTGCTGTGGGGAAACCCGAAAAAGCCGTCGCCATTTCAGAAGCCCCTGCACTGCCCGCCATGATGACCAAAACATCAGACGGCTGGCCGCTGACACCGGGCGTTGTGCCATTAGGGATGATCAGCACAGGGGTCAGACGGAAGGTCTGACTAATACTCGCAAAAGGAGCCGGCAATTGATTGGCTGCCGGCAACAGCTGCCCTGCACTCGAATTGGCTGCGTAGAGTTTGCAACCGTAAGGATATACCGTTGACGAACCATTCATTGTCACGCCGGATGCGAAGCCACTCCCGGCGCTGCGCAACCAACGATCAAGAATATATTGGACATAGGAGCCCCCCTGATTGATATCGTTAACCGACGTGGTCGTGCGCTTGCGCCCCTCGGCACTGACCAACACGGTATAGATGGCCAGAGAAACCACGACGCCAACGATGACTGCAACCAGCAGCTCGATCAGGCTCATGCCGCGTAACAGAGACCTGGGCATGCGCAAAAGGGGACGGGGAAATCGCTTCATCAGGGGATCACGAATTTGGTTTTGTAAGCACTATTGGTGTTCGCGGGCAATGCAACGTCGCAGGACGATGCGGCACTAGACGTGGCAGCCGTCGTCTTGTTGATCGCCTTCCAAGCCACCTGCACGATGATCACATTACAGTTAGTTGGAGTCGCAACCGTACCAACCCCGCCGGGGACTCCCAGGTTGCCGGTATCGCTAACCCGCGCCTGCCAAGCACTTAGATCCGCACTGGAAACCGAGCTAGCGTTGGTGTTCCACATCAATGCCACCATGTCATTGGCCAACGCCGCTGCGCGTGTACGATCTTCGGAACCAATCGACATCTGGGTCGCACGCGCCTGCAGTGCCACCATTCCCAACAAGCCGATCGAAAACAAGACGATCGCGATCAGCGCCTCAAGCAAGGCAAAGCCGGCTCGGCGCTGACGGCGCAAAGCACCGACTTTCATCAAGCTGCGTACTCTGATTCTCGACTTCATCAACAACCATCCGGATTTGAAGAAGAAAGTGTTTTCGCGGGGTCACACATACGAATCTGCCCTCCCAGACTGACCGTCACCTTGAGCGAACGTACCGAACTGGTGGCACCGCTTAGGGTATAGGTCAAGGGAGTTGCTGCATCAGCAGGAGCCGTACAAGCCAAGTTATACGTCCCCCCCGATGGTAAGTTAGCTGCCGACGAATTGGTCACGGGGCGACCAATGGAGTTAAAACAGACCATAGCGGTCGAAGCGGACATCGAAACGCCGTAGTTGGCGCCAATAGTTGAAGCCCCCAGAAAATAACTCCCCCCAACAGTCGCATCGCTCGTCGATTCACTCGAATTAGCGTTGACCACACGCATGAACCAATTCCCCCCCGTAGTGGAGCCGGTTGCATTAAGTGCCGAGAGTGATGAGGTGCTCGCCGTCAAGATCAATGCCGTCTGGTGATTACGCCGCACAGCTTCTGCCTGGGCTTTACGCAAGTCGTTTTGTAGCGTATCGGCCACCAAGCGCACCCGCGAATTGGACATCCAGGCGTGAAAACTGGGAATGGCTGCCGCCAGCAAAAAACCCAGGATTGCCAAGGTGATCAACAACTCGATCAGCGAAAACCCACGCGCACGCATCATCATTATCCCGGCTTAACAGCTGCTGCCGCGATTGATCAGCCAGCAAGTAGTACTGGTCACAGAGCCCCAGGCTGACGGACTCGTCGAGCTCTTGCTGCCATCCTGATCAATCCTATAGGAGCCACCGGCCATGTCGGTTCCGGCAACCCCGGCAGCAGTCAGCGTATAGCTCGTTGCAGACGGGGCACCGCAGTTAATCGAAAAATGTGCGCCGCTGGTCAAGCTGGAATTAATCGCGGAAAGTTCGCTAGTGGCACATGGCCAGACGCCTACATCCGCAGAAGCATAAGTCCGGTTGTCTTGGTAGTTCTGTTCCATTTTGACGCGCAAGGTGGTCAAGGCATTGGTCATGTCGACCATACGCCCACGCATGAGGTAATCGCGATAGGCAGGCAACGCGACACTCGCAAGGATGGAGATGATCGCGATCACGATCAAAAGCTCAAGCAAGGTAAAACCACGAGCAAGGCTATCTAAAACCCGAAAACGAGAAAAGCGATGGACCGGGAAGTTCATTGTTTAGCACCTGTTGATCATCTCTGGATTGCTGCTTCACCCACGGCGCAAGCCGCCTGAGCTTGGAAGTATATAGCCGCCCAATGCCAACTCAGCGTTTACCTCGCATGCCGCGAGACAGACGCCGGACATCCGTTTGCCGCAGCAGCAATTCGAAGACTTTCGATCTCGCTCTACATGCGACTTGATCGGCCGATTGGCCAAAAGACTCTACTCAATTCGACAAAAGGCTTTTTTACAAGAACAAGCGGCAGGTTGGTAATAAGAGCTCTCGAGCATTTGCCCTTCTCCGCGCTTACATGTATGATTCGCCCCCTTCGCTGCTGTAGCTCAGTCGGTAGAGCAACTGATTCGTAATCAGTAGGTCACCAGTTCGATTCCGGTCAGCAGCACCAGTATTTTCAAGGGCTTAGTCGCAAGACTAAGCCCTTTTTGCATTCTGGCGGGACAAATCCAGTCGGCGTCCGACCGGCGGCGCTTACTGGCGCGCTTCCGCGAGGTTGCCGATTTCTTCAGCCCAGGCGATGTCACTGGCTCGCAGCGGGTTGATGTCGAGGCCGCCGCGGCGGGTGTAGCGCGCCCATACGGCCAGGCGTTGCGGGGCGCATTGGCGCTGGATGTCGCAAAAGATGCGCTCGACGCACTGCTCGTGAAACTCGTTGTGCTGGCGGAACGAGATGAGGTAGCGCAGCAGGGCCTCGCGATCGATGGCCGCTCCGCTGTAGCGGACGGCGAGCAGGCCCCAGTCGGGCTGACCGGTGACCAGGCAGTTGGATTTGAGCAGATGCGAGTACAGCGTCTCGTCCTCCAGCTGCCGGCTCGCATCGGCGCACAGCAGGCCCGGCGCCGGCGTATAGCCGGTGATGTCGATATCCAGATCATCAATGCAGACGCCCGCTGGCAGCGCGAACACGCGCTGCGCCTGGCGCACATCAACCACCTGCACGCCGACCGGCGCACCGGCGCCAGCGCTCAGATCGCGGCGCAGGTACTCGGCCACTTCGTCGGCGCCCGCAAACTGCGTCTGGTTGAAGCTGTTGAGGTAGAGCTTGAGCGATTTCGATTCGATCAGGCGCGGCGAAATGGCCGGCACGCTGAATTCAGCCAAGGCCACCACCGGCTTGCCGCGCGGATTGAGCCAGGAGAGCTCGTAGGCATTCCAGATGTCGCGGCCGACAAAGGGCAGCGCCGCATCGCTGATGCCCAGCTCGGCACGCTTGCCGGCCCGTGGAATCGGGAACAGCAGCGCCGGGTTGTAGTCCTCGCAATAGCTGACGGCCTTGCCCAGCGGCGACGCGCTGACCTCGTTGTGGCTCATGCCGCCTCTCCCAGCGCACGCAGATGCTTGCTGATCGGCGCCAGCAACGCAGCACCGACTTGCTTGCTGCGTGCAGCACTCCAGCCTGTGCGTGCATCAGGCGCGTCAGCATTGTCCTTGAAGGGCATTTCCAGGGTCAGGGCCACACAATTGAACTGATGAGCCACCCATTTGGAAGCCAGGCTCAACAATTCATCGCTGAAGCGGTTGTCGGCATAACCGTGCACGGTCTGGAAGTCGCTGCAGGCAAGCTTGAGTTCGTCGAGAAACGCCGCCTGCAAGACCTGATTACGCGCGCCGTAGTTGGGCACCATGTGGCTGCCGTCGATGAAGACATAGGGCAGCGTTTCATCGCCATGCAGATCGATGAACAGATCGACACCGCTCTGCAGCATGCCCTCGCGCACGGCCAGCACTTCAGGGCTGCGCTCGCGGCTGGGTGCGAGCCACTCGCGATTGAGATTGGCGCCGGCAGCATTGCTGCGCAGATTGCCGAGGAAGCTGCCATCCGGATTGACGTGCGGCACAACATGCACGGTGGCCTGCGCGAGGATCTCGCGGGCCAGCGGGTTCGCTGCATCCAGCAGGCTGTCGAGCAAGCCTTCGGCGCACCACTCGGCCATGCTCTCGCCCGGATGCTGACGGGCAATCACCCAGACCTGACGCGCGCCATTGCCGACACGCAGCACATCAACACTGCGCCCCTGCACCGACTCCCCCAGCTGCGCAAGCTTGACGCGCGGATCCTGCGCGCAGCGCGCGAGCAGATCGTAATGCCGCTCCAGCGAGTAGGGCTGGAAATAGGCCAGCCAAAGGCTCTCGCCGGGCATGGTGAGAGTCATGCTGAGCTTTTCGCCGTCGTAACTCGTCGTGGCGATGCGGTACCAGTCCTGCCGATCAAGGCTGGCCACGCACTGGTAGCCGTACCAACCATCGGCATAGCTGCACTCGCCAGCATTTTCGATCACCAGACGCAATTCGCTGCCTGTCGGCGCATTGAGACGGAAATGGAACCACTGGAAGAACTCGGAATTGCTGTCCGGGCGGATGCGCAGGCGCAGATTTTGCGGATCGCTCACCGAGATGATTTCGATATTGCCACTGTCGAACTGACTGAGAATCTGGATCGGGGACTGACTCATGCTGTGACCTTGCGACGGAAATACCACTGATCTGCGGATGAGGCTGCGGCATCGAAAGCGTAGCCCTCCACATCAAATGCTTTGAGCTGCTCGACATCCTCGATGCGATTGAGGATTACGTAACGGCTCATCAAACCACGCGCACGCTTGGCGTAGAAACTGATGATCTTGTAAGCGCCGCCTTTCCACTCCTGGAACACCGGCGTAACGATGCGCGCCTTGAGGCGGGCCGGACGCACCGACTTGAAATACTCCTCGGAGGCGAGATTGAGCACGATATCCGCGTTCTGCTCAGCCAGGCTGGCATTGAGCGCTTCGGTAATCGTGTCGCCCCAGAAAGCGTAAAGATCCTTGCCGCGAGCATTGGCCAGACGCGTGCCCATCTCCAGGCGATAGGCCTGCATCAGATCGAGCGGCCGCAGCACACCATAGAGGCCGGAGAGAATGCGCAGATGCTGTTGTGCCCAAGCCAGGTCCTCGGCCGACAGCGTTGGCGCGGCCAGCCCCTCATACACATCGCCATTGAAGGCCAGAGCAGCGCGGCGAGCATTCGCCTCGGAGAACGGCGGCGACCACTCGGCGTAACGCGTGACATTGAGCACCGCCAGCTGATCGGAAATATCCATCAGCCGGCTGATCTCGGCTGGCGAGCGCTCGCGCAGGATGTCGATCAGCGCAGCCGAGTGATCAAGAAAATCCGGCTGGGTGTGTGGCAAGGCGCTCAGCGCAGCAGGCAGGGGGGACTCGAAATCCAGCGATTTGGCGGGAGAAATGGTGATCAGCATGGGCAACTCGACATGGGAAGCGCAAACGAGACGCCAGATAGTGGAAGTCGGGAAAATCGGGCGAAGATCGTTTGCAGCGCTGGCGGCGCTATTATCGCATCCGAAACCACGCCCGTAAAAATCCATGTCCCTGCTCCAGCGCTCCCTCGCCGCCGTCTGGCACCCCTGCACCCAGATGAAACAGCACGAAACCCTGCCCTTGCTCGCCATCGCGCGCGGCGAAGGCGCCTGGCTCATCGACAGCGAGGGCAAGCGCTACCTGGACGCGGTGAGCTCCTGGTGGGTGAATCTCTTTGGTCACTGCAATCCGCACATCAACCAGCGCCTGCGCGAGCAACTCGACAAGCTCGAACACGTGATGCTGGCCGGCTTCACCCACGAGCCGGTGGTCGCACTCTCTGAAAAGCTCAGCGCGCTGACCGGCGGCGTGCTCGGCCACGCCTTCTACGCATCGGATGGCGCATCGGCCACCGAAATCGCGCTGAAGATGAGCCTGCATTACTGGCGCAATCTGGGGCGCAGCGACAAGAACCGTTTTGTCTGCCTGGCCGGCAGTTATCACGGCGAAACCGTCGGCGCTCTGGCGGTCACCGACATCGCGCTGTTCCGCGACGCCTACGCGCCCCTGGTGCGCAGTGCCGACACCGTGCCCTCACCTGACTGGCGACAAGCCCGCGATGGCGAGACGCGCGTCGATGTCGCACGCCGTGCGGCTGCAGGACTCGAAGCCTGGCTGGAGGCACATCACACCACCACTGCCGCGCTGATTGTCGAACCCCTCGTGCAATGCGCAACCGGCATGGCCATGTACGACGCCGAATACCTGCGCCTCGCACGTGCGCTGTGTGATCGTTACCAAGTGCATCTGATCGCCGACGAAATCGCCGTCGGCTGCGGCCGCACGGGGACGTTTTTCGCCTGCGAGCAAGCCGGCATCTGGCCGGATTTTCTCTGCCTGTCAAAAGGCATCTCGGGCGGCTATCTGCCGCTCTCGCTGGTGCTCTCGCGCGATGCGATCTATCAGGCCTTCTACGCCGATGAAGTCAGTCGCGGCTTCCTCCACTCGCATTCCTACACCGGCAACCCCCTCGCCTGCAGCGCTGCGCTAGCGACCCTGGAGCTCTTCGAGCGCGACGAGGTACTTACAAATAATCGCACGCGCGCACGCTTGATGAAGGACGCGGCAGACAACATCGTCACCCACTCTGCCGTTCATCACCTGCGCCAGCACGGAATGATATTGGCATTTGACGTACCTAGCGCTGCGCCGGGCTTCGCACGCCGCTTCGCCGAACACGCGCTGCAGCAAGGCGTACTGCTGCGGCCGATCGGCAACACGGTTTACTGGATGCCGCCTTACATCGTCGAAGCTGCCGATATCGAGACACTTGCACAGGCCAGCATGAGCGCCTTGCAACACGCACTAGATGTAACAAAATATTAAATTGTAATTCTTGTCATCGCCCCCTCAGAGCGCTGCGTTGATGGTCTTGTCCGGGGACATCCCGGCTCATTCGACAAGTTGAGGAACTGAAAATGAACAAGCTGCTGACCGCCCTGATTGCTGGTGCTTTCCTGTCTACCGCTGCTTTCGCTGCTGACGCAACGTCCGCACCGGCCGCTACGGCCTCCAGCTCGGCTCCTGCCAAAGCTGCGAAGAAGCATGTCGCCAAGAAAGCACACAAGGCAAAGGCTGAAGCCTCGGCCCCTGCTGCTGCCAAGTAAGTTCTGCCCAGGCAGAAAAAAGGCGCTTAGCGTGAGCTAAGCGCCTTTTCATCTTCGACAAATGACAATCAGGTATAGATCGTAGTGTTCATTGCAGTCGTGATGACGCCCTGACGCATCACCGCGCTATTGATCACACGCGTCAGCTTTTCTGCGTAAGCCGGATCGGTGGCGTAACCTCCCGCCTGCAAAGCCTGCGAGAAACTCAGCGCATCGGCCTGCCCCTGCGCGGCAGCGTAACGCGGCGATTGCTGAATCAGGCGCGCGTAATCCTGAAAGGCTTCGGCGTACGAGCCGTAAGCACGGAAAGACTCTGTGCGTGCCTGTGCGACACCCTCTTCGTACTCGGTGGTCTTGGCGTTGACCGTACGCCCCTTCCAGTTCTTGCCGGCTTTGATATTGAACAGGTTGTAACTGGGGCTGCCATCGGCCATGCGCAGTTCGGCCTTGCCCCATCCAGTCTCCAGCGCTGCCTGCGCGAGCAGGAAGTGTGCGGGCACACCCAGCTGACGCGCAGCATCGGCCGCTTGCGGCCACAGCGCGCGGATGAACTGTTGCGGGTCACCGTTCAGGCCTGCAGCGTCTGCAGTCGCCTGCACGCCCGAGCTCGTGTTCGCTGCATTCGCGTTCGTCACCTGTGCGCTGATCGCTGCAGCAGCTGCCGGGACAAGCGGTGTCGCTGGAGCCTGCGGCGTGGTGGCGGCGCTACTGCCTGCCGGCGGCGTATTACCGAATGCCTGCAGCATCAGCTGACGCTCCAGTGCCGCGCCCAGCCCGATGCCGCCTTTTTGCGCCAGCACACCGGCCATCTGCTGGTCGCTCATGCCTTGGTAGAAACGCGTTGCATCGCTATCGAACATGCCGTCTTTCGGCGAGGCATCGCGCATGGATTTGAGGATCATCTGCAGGAACAGCGCCTCGAATTGCTTGGCCGTCGCCTTGATCGACTCAGGGGTGTTCTCGCGCGCAGCGCGCTTGAGCGCGCTGAGCGCATTGACGTCGAATGTGTTGACCTGGTCGATCATGTCCTAAAGTCCTCTGGAATGGGCTCAGATCACTTCGAGCTCGGCGCGCAGTGCGCCCGAAGCCTTCATCGCTTGCAGAATGTTGATCATGTCCAGCGGATTGGCGCCCACCGAATTGAGTGCCTTGACTACCTCGGCCAGATTCGCGCCCGGCTTGAAGCGCACGAAGCCACCGCCGCCCTGCTTGATGTCGACGCTGCCGTTGTTGGTTATCGCGGTAGTGCCGCCAGAGAGCGCATTGGGCTGGCTGACTTGCGGATTGTCACTCACCGTCACGGAAAGATTGCCATGCGCAACAGCGCATTCCTGCAAGGCCACGGCCTGATTCATGACCACCGAACCAGTGCGTGAATTGATGATCACGCGCGCAGCGCCAGACAAGGGCACCACTTCCAGATTTTCGATCTTGCCGATGAAGGCCACGCGCTCATAAGGCAACTCAGGCGCGCGCACCTGGATGCGCCGGCCATCCAGCGGCCAGGCGGTATTCGGCTGGGTATTAGCATTGATCACCTCAGCCACGCGTTGTGCCGTGCCAAAGTCGGAGGCGCCAAGTTCGTACATGATCGAGTCGCCCTGGCCGACCTGCATCTCGACCGGGCGCTCAACCGTCGCCCCCGCCGGCACACGACCGGCGGACAGATGATTGATGGTGACGGTCGTACCACCCGCCTGGCCGCCGGCGCCGCCGACGATCAGACTGCCTTGAGCTACGGCGTAGACCTGCCCGTCAGCGCCCTTGAGCGGCGTCATCAAGAGCATGCCGCCCTTGAGACTTTTGGCATTGGCGAGCGAGGAGACGTTGACGTCGAACTGTTGCCCGGGCTGGGCAAACGGTGGCATCTGCATGGTCACCATGACCGCCGCAACGTTCTTGAGCTGCAGAGTCGTTCCGGTCGGAATGCTGACGCCGAGATTGCCGAGCATGTTGATCAGGCTCTGCGTGGTGAAGGGCGCCTGCGATGTCTGGTCCCCCGTGCCATCGAGGCCGACAACCAGACCGTAGCCGATCAGCTGGTTGTTGCGCACGCCGGAAATGGTCGCCAGATCCTTGACACGCTCAGCCTGTGCCAGTGCGCTTGTCAGCACCACCAATACGCCGAGGGCAAGACGCACAACTGCATTCATGATCAACTCCGCAAATCGAAAGCGCTACGCCAGGTGACGCAGACCAGATACTCAGAACGGCAGCACGTTGAGGAACACGCGCTGCAACCAGCCCATGGTCTGGGCTTCGTCGATATAACCGCTTCCCTTGTACTCGACGCGTGCATCCGCGACCTGCACGGACTGGACAGAGTTGGAGCTTGTCACATAGGCCGGATTAACAACGCCGGAAAAACGTATGAATTCCTGCCCTTGATTGATGGCTATCTGCTTCTCGCCGGAGACCAGCAGATTGCCGTTCGGATAAACCTCGATCACCGTCACGGTGATCGTGCCGGTAAAGGCATTATTGGCCGCCGCCGCACCCTTGCCAGAGAACGAAGTATCGTCAGTGCCCGCGACCGACAAGGGCGAGAGGAATTTGCCCGGCACGCCGAGCGCCGTATTGAAGCCGACATTGGTACTGCCGCTGCGCGTGGCATTGGCGTTGGCGTTCTTGCTGGCCTGGGTCCTCTCGACCAGATTGATGGTCAAGGTATCGCCCACCAGACGGGCACGCCGATCTTCAAACAAAGGACGGGTTGCCAAACCGAAGATCGAGCCGCCGCTCACTGCTGCCGGAGCCGGTTCGGGGCGCGCCGTCATCGGCTGATGCACGGCCGTCGTCGGCGTGATCAAGGCACATGCCGAGCAGAACATGGGCAACAGGCAGACCAGCTTGTGAAAATAAGCCTTCATGATGGCCTCAAGCGATTCTTACAGTGAGCTGAGTTTGCCCAGCATGGCATCGGCGGTCTGCACGATGCGCGAATTGAATTCATAGGCGCGCTGCGTCTGGATCAGGTTCACCAATTCTTCCGCGGTATTGACGTTGGAGGTTTCGACATAGCCCTGATTCACCGTACCCGAACCATTGGTACCGGGCGTTGAGGCGGTGGCCGTGCCACTGGCCGTAGTCTCGACAAAGAGGTTTTCACCGAGGCTTTGCAGACCTGCCGGATTGACGAAGGTCGCCAGTTGGATGGCGCCGATTTGCGTTGTCGCGGTGGAACCCGGCTGGGTCACACTGACCGTACCATCCTTGGCCACGGTAACGCTCAGCGCATCTGCGGGAATGGTGATGGTCGGCTGCAAAGGGTAGCCACTGGATGTCACCAGCTGGCCTTGCGAATCCTTCTGGAATGAGCCATCACGCGTATAAGCCGTCGTGCCATCAGGCATCAGCACCTGGAAAAAGCCGGCCCCCTGAATGGCCAGGTCGTTGGTATTGGTGGTCTGTTGCAGATTACCCTGGGACTGGATGCGTTCGGTCGCCACCGGACGCACGCCAGTGCCGATCTGCAAGCCGGTCGGGATGGTCGAGCTCTGCGAGCTTTGCGCGCCGGGCTGACGCAGGTTCTGGTAGAGCAGATCCTCGAAAATGGTACGCGCACGTTTGAAACCGTTGGTACTGGTGTTAGCAAGGTTGTTGGAGATAACGTCCAGCTGGGTTTGCTGTGCGTCGAGTCCGGTTCTGGCCACCCACAATGCGTTCATCATTTCAGCTACTCCTTATGTTGGTGCCAGTGCTCAGCGACTGATGATCGCCGTCGCAGCCTTGTCGTCTTGCTGTGCGGTATCCAGCATCTTGATCTGCATTTCGAACTGCCGCGCCAGCGACATCATGCTGACGATTTGGTCGACGACATTCACATTGCTGCCTTCCAGATAGCCGCCAGAAACACGTACCGAATCATCCTGCGCCGCTGGCGTCTGCGTGCGAAACAGACCATCCTCGCCGCGCACCAGATCAGCGGCCGCCGGATTGACCAGCTTGAAACGAGCGATCGCGCTGGCGCTGGTCTTGGCGCCGGTCAGCGGCGTGGTGGTGATGGTGCCGTCCTGACCCACTTCAATGCTGTTGTCCGGCGGAATGGTGATCGGCCCGCCATCGCCCATCACGGCCAAACCGGAGGTCGTCCGCAACACGCCTTCCGGATCAATCGTGAAGTGGCCATTGCGCGTATACGCTTCCTTGCCATCAGCGCCCTGAACAACGAACCAGCCATTGCCATTAATGGCCACGTCATAAGGCGCCGAAGTGCGCTCCAACGGACCCGTGCTCAGATCGTTCGACACACTGGCATCCACGGCGAAAGCACGCGTCGGCAAAGCCGGCGTCTGCACATTCACCGCACGGAAGCGATGCAGCTCGGCGCGAAAACCGGTCGTCGTGGCATTGGCCAGGTTGTGCGCCACCGAGGTCTGTTGAGACATCGTGGCTTTCGCGCCGGACATTGCGGTGTAGATCAGTTTATCCATGATCGAAGCATCGTGATTCGCGTGGGTTGATCGGCAATCAGCTCGGTCTAATCAGGTTTAACGCAGATTGACGAGGGTCTGCATGAGCTGATCCTGCGTCTTGATCGACTGCGCATTGGCCTGGTAGTTGCGCTGCGCCGTAATCATGTTCACCAGCTCAGCCGTCAGGTCCACATTGGAGTCTTCGAGAGCACCTGACTGAATCGCGCCAAGCTGACCGGTACCCGGCGCGCCGACCTGCGGCTGACCCGATGCGGCAGACTCCGACCACAGATTGCCGCCGGCAGATTGCAGCCCACCCGGATCAGCGAAGTGGGCCAGCACCACCTGACCCAGATTGGTCGTCTGGCCGTTGCTGTACTTGCCTTTGACCACACCCGTGGCATCGATTGCGATACCGGAGAGCTGACCTGCGGCGTAACCATCCTGCGTCGAACTATTGACGGCATAGGAACCGCTGTACTGCGTCGAGCCCGTGAAGTTGAGCGGAACACCGGTCATGTCAGGCGCGGTATAGACGGACTGATCGATGTCGATACCAATCGACAGCAAGCCAGAGCCACTGACCTTGCCCGTTGTATTGTCGAAGGTCAGCGTTTGCGCCGTCGTACTTGCAGTCCCTCCGTCAACCGAGGTGTAAATCTTCCAGTCGGTGGTACTGGTACCCGGGAACTGCTTCTGGAAGAACAGCCCCAGACTGTGCTGCGCGCCACTCTGGTCATAGACGCTGACCGAAGTCGAGAAGTTATAGGTGGTGCCGTCCGCCTGATTGAAGGTCGCCACGGCAGTACCGGCGCTATCGGTCTTCACTTCATCGGCCGCGTTGAAGTTCATCTGGATCTCGATACCCGTGCCCGCAGAGCTCTGGCCGGTCGCAACCGGCGGCAGGATCGCGTTATTGACGCGAATGTCCGACAAGGGGCCGGCGACGATCTTGCCATTGGCATCCACGCCATAGCCGGTCAGGTGCAGCCCGGAAGAGCTCGACACATAACCATTCTTGTCCAGCTGGAACTGACCATTGCGGGTGAAGCTGATGGTGCCTGCATCGGACAGACGGAAGAAGCCGTCGCCATTGATGGCCATATCGAGCGGATTGCTACTCGTCGAGATATTGCCTTGCGAGAACTGCTGCGCCACCTTGCTGATCGAGGTACCGATACCCACCTGGGTGGAGGATGCCGCACCATTGATCGCCGAGGCGAACAGATCCGAAAACACCGATGACGATAGCTTGAAACCAACCGTGCTGCCGTTGGAAACGTTATTGCTGATGACGTCCAGCGATTTTGCTGCGGCGTTCAGACCGGAAAGACCACTTTGCAATGCCATTTTGATATCTCCAGACTAGAGGATACGGACAACATCGGTGAGAGCGAGTTTGCTGAACCGCCCCGCATCGATGCTTGCGCCAGAATCCGAATTGATCACGCTCGTGACGGTGGCCATCTCCAGAGCGCTGGACTTGATCGTGTCCTTGCCTGCAGTAGCCGTAATCTTCATGGTGTAGGTGCCATCCTTGGCCGTCGTCCCGTCGGTGCTCAGACCGTTCCAGACGAAGTCGTGCGAACCCGCGTCCTGCTTGCTCATGGTTTCGCTGGCAACTTCCTTGCCGCTCGAATCCAGAATCGAAATGACCACCTTGTCTGCCGCTTCTTCAAGCGTGAAACCGCCGACGGCCATACCGCTGGACAGATTGAGCTGATCCCCCTTGACCAGCACCGAGTGCCCCAGCAAGGCTGAAGCCGCTTGCAAGGACTCGCTGGACTTATAGCCGGAGAGCAGCGTGTTCATTGTTGTATTGAGCTTTTCCATACCGCTGGCGGTATTGATCTGCGCAATCTGCGAGGTCAGCTCGGCGTTGTCCGTCGGATTCATCGGATCCTGGTTTTGCAACTGCGTGGTCAGCAGCTTCAGGAAGCTCGCCTGCGAGGTTGCAGTAGAGTCCTTCGTCGTCGAGCTGCTCGAACTGGTCGAGCTCGACGAACCCGATGCAGTATTCGCCGCATTGATGGCAGCGTAAATATCCGCTGTCGTGCTCGAATTCGTGGAAGTAGTGGTGGTCATGATGGGAACCTCGATCAGGAGCCGATGGTGAGTGCTTTTTGCAGCATTGTTTTAGCGGTGTTCATCATTTCAACATCCGTCTGATAAGCCCGCGAAGAAGAGATCATGTTGGTCATTTCCTCCACCACATCCACATTGGGCATCGAGACATAGCCATCCTTGTTGGCCGCCGGGCTCTTCGGGTCGTACACCATGCGCAAGGGCGCAGCGCTTTCGACCACCTGCAAGACCTGCACGCCCTGAGCATAGGGGTTGTTGCCTTGCTGACGCGCCTGGAACACCACTTGTTTGGCGCGATAGGGTTGGCCATCAGGCCCCGCTACGCTATCGGCGTTGGCCATGTTGCTCGCCGTGGTGTTCAGACGCAGCGACTGCGCATGCATGGCCGAACTGGCGATTCCGAAAACATCAAACAGGCTCATGATGCGACTCCTCAGCCCTGACCCGTAATCGCCGCCTGCATGCTCTTGAGCAGGCCATTGATGAATGAAATGCTGGCTTCATAGTGCAGCGTGTTTTCAGCCATTGCGGCGCGCTCCACATCCATATCCACGGTGTTGCCATCAACACTCGATTGCGTCTCCGGGCGATATTGCAGATTCGGCGCAGTGGCAACGCCGGCAGCGGCCACATGGTTGGCTGCAGTGGTCGACAAAGCCAGCGGAGCAACGCGGCCGGCCAAGGCGCCATGCAGCGCGCTGCCGAAGTCGATGTCGCGTGCCTTGTAGTTCGGCGTATCTGCGTTGGCAATATTGGAAGCAATCAGCGCCTGACGCTGGGAACGCAGATCCAGCGCGGTCTGATGAAAGCGCAATGCGTCGTCAAGTCTGCTCATTTGCTCTGCTCCAGAATTCTTGTTGTTCACCAGCACCGGACCTTGATCAAGCTTGGGCTCTGCAAAACGCTTGCCTTGTTTCCTGAACATTTCCGTCTCCCGAATCCAGCGGCAATGGACCGCGTGCTCGACAGGCATATCGCAGCTTCCGTGCCAGCGCCAAAACGATCGAAAAACGGCCAAATACCACTTACAAAGCGGCAAAACGGCAGCTCGCCCCGGCAGTGCGGCGGCAGGCAACGGCAAACATTGCCGGTCAATGGAAGTAGGGTGTTTTGGTGGATCTGTTCTGCGCCCGAGCGGCACTTGATCCGTGTTTGAATCGGGCTAGCGCCCAATTCCGGCGAGCACTGTTCTGCCAGTCAAACCATGAAGCCCGTCATCACCGCCCTGCTCTGCGCGCTCCTGCTCTCAAGCACCGCCCAGGCTGCAACGCCCGAGGCTTTGCGCGAGCTGGCCGAGCGCTTTCTGCGCGAACGTGCTCAGGGACTTGCCGGACAAGTGAACATCAGTGTGGCGACGCCCTCGGCGCGCAATCCCCTGGCCAACTGCAAACAGCCGGAAGCCTTTGTCCCGGCAGCGCAGAAGAACTGGGGGCGCATCACGGTCGGGCTGCGCTGCAGTGAAACGCCGGCTGCCTCGCTCTATCTGAGCGCCAGGGTTTCAGTCATTGGAAGCTATGTCGTGATGGCGCGGCCTGTCGCAGGCGGACAGGCGATCGGCATTGACGATGTGCGCCTGGTCGAGGGTGAGCTGAGCAGCATGCCCAGCGACATCCTGACTCAGCTCGACAGCGTGATCGGTCGCCATGCGCGACAAGCACTGAACAGCGGGCAGAGCTTGCGCAGCGTCTATCTGCTGGCAACGGTCAACGTACGCGCAGGTCAGGAAGTGAAGGTCATCGCACGTGGTAAAGGCTTCACGGTCGCCAATGGCGGTCGCGCGCTCAATACCGCCATGCAGGGAGAAGTTACACGCGTCCGCCTCGATAACGGCCGCGTCATTGTGGGTGTGCTCGGCGCAGACGGCATCGTCGAAGTCGCCGAGTAGAGCCGCCGGCCAGCAGACCGGGCAGCCAGATCAGTTACGTCTGCGCGGTGCCGACTGTGGTGCGGGACCACCACGTTGTTCGATGTGGCGGAAAGTGATACGGCCCTTGCTGAAATCATAGGGCGACATCTCCAGCGTCACCTTGTCACCGGCGAGGATGCGGATATGGTGCTTGCGCATCTTGCCCGAGGTGTAGGCGATCAGCGGGTGGCCGTTTTCCAGAGTCACGCGAAAACGTGAGTCCGGCAGCACTTCCGCGACAACGCCCTGCATTTCAAGGAGTTCTTCCTTAGCCATGATGAGTGTCCGAGTAGGCAGGACCTGCAACAGGTCTTGCAAAAATGAAAAGCGCAAAGCCCGGCTCACGCCGGGCTTTGCGCTGACTGACAGCAATAATCAAGCTGCTGTGATGTTCGAAGCTTGCTGACCCTTGGGGCCATTGACGAGCTCGAAATTGACGCGCTGACCTTCGGTCAGGGTCTTGAAACCTGCGCTCTGAATTGCAGAGAAATGTGCGAAAAGGTCCTGGCCGCCATCATCCGGCGTAATGAAACCAAAACCCTTAGCGTCGTTGAACCACTTGACTGTACCGATTGCCATGCCTATCTCCTGAAACGTGTTTGGGCTATGCCCCGAGGGACGATTCAAGATGACAGGGAGATGAAGGGCGGAATACCGGAAAACGGCGGGTACTGACCAGACAACAGGACTGACTTAATGATCGCTGGGCGCACTGTGCACTGCTTCGCCTGCGCTGGCAAGCTTTATCGCAATTCAATGCGTAACTTAGCCGCCCGCCGCCGCACCCGCCAATGACAAAAACATCTCAACGCGACTCACACGACAAGCTCACCCGCCAGCGGCTGCAGCATCGCCTGCAGCAAGGCCTGGCCTCGCAAACCACGCGCCTGCAGCAGGACCAATTTGGCCTGTGCTGCCGGCAGGCAGAGGTCCGCACCGCCCACCACGCCGACGGCAGCCAGACTGCTGCCGGCCTGATAAGTCATCATCTCGACCCGGCCATGCTCGCACTGGCTGATCGCCAACAGGGCAATGCCACGCGCCTGTGCAGCGGCCAGGGCCGCGAGGAAGGCCTCATCCTGCGGCGCATTGCCGCTGCCATAACAGACCAGTAACCAGGCTGCCGGCGGCGCCGGCAAGCTCAAGGCCGCCTGCAGCATGGCGACCGGAAAGCCCGGATGCACGCACAGCACCCAGACTGTGGCGGCGGCCAAGCCCTTCTCCAGCTCCACCAGCTCGGCCAGCAGCGCAGTGCGCCGTTCCGAGAGCGCCTGCTCCGCGCGGCGCGCCGGCAACAAGGCTTGCGCGTCCAGCTTGACGACACCGTCCTCCACCCGTGCCAAAGGCGAACAACGCGGCGAGACAAAGGCTTCCAACGCCTGGGCGCTGCGCTTGATCGCGCGATTGCCACGCAACACCTGACCGGCAAAACACACCATGACTTCCTGCAGCTGCGCGGTGGCGGCCACGGCCAGCGCATCGCTGAAATTGCGTGGTGCGTCAGAGTTTTCATACGCCAACGGATACTGTGATCCCGTCAGCACCACCGGCTTGTCGATACCCGGCAGCAAATAGGACAGCGCTGCGGCCGTCCAGGCCAGGGTGTCGGTGCCATGCAAGACTACGAAACCATCGAAGTGCGACCAGGCTGCCAGCAGGCTGCGTGCGATCTGCCCCCAATCGGCCGGCTGCATGCTGGCGCTGTCCAGCGGTTTATCCAGTGCGCGCAACTCACAGTGTGCGGCGGGCGGCAACAAACCGCGCGTGCGCAGCACCTCGGCAAACAGCGCGACCGGCATGGGCGCCAGCGGCTGACCGGCCGAGGCAATCGTCCCGCCGGTATACAAGATCAGAATACGACTCAAACCAGCCCCTTCTCAGACATATCCATTTCCACTTCGTAGCGTATATCACGCCTTTCGTCGTCAGGCGCTCAAGCAGGCCTGTCGATCTTCCGCTAAACCAGACAGGGCCGACGGCAGACTTTCCCGGCAAGCATGGCTCAAACGCTGAAAAAGCGCTAAAGTTTGCATCACTTTGCCCGTTATGCCCGGTGTGAAGGTGGATCCAGAATACTGGACTGCCCTATCCTTGAGTTCATATCGAATGATTGGGGAACGCTTTGAAAATCGATAATTCAATAAAATCATCTGGCCAGGTAACTGGCGAGAACCGAACGCGCAGCGCGCGCGAGAGCGGCTCATCGAGCACCTCGTCAGCGTCCGCCGCGACGACCCAGGTTGCCCTGTCTGGCGGCTTGCAGCGCTATAACGAGATCCTCTCGCAAGCGCCGATTGTCGACAACGGCAAGGTGGACGAAATCAAGCAAGCCATCAGCAATGGTGATTTCCAGGTTGATCCGGAAAAAGTCGCTGACGGTCTGATTGAAAGTGTCCGTCAGATGCTGGCTGCGCAACCTAGTGCCGCGTGAACACGGCTAACGACCTAGGCGCCTTGCGCCAGCGTCTGCTCGCCCTGCTGGGCGCCGAGCGTGAGCTGGTCAAGAAATTCATCGAGCTTCTCAACGAGGAGCGCGAGATTCTGCTGCAACCGGACATGGAACCACTGTTCGGCCTTGCAGAGCGCAAAGGTCAGTTGGCGCGACAGCTTGACCAGCTGGCGACCGTGCGTAGTGGCATCCTGACCCAGGCGCGTGTCACAGCAGACCGCGAAGGCATTGAGCAGTTTGTCGGCAAGGCCCACCTGGCCACCTGGCAGGACTTTCTTGCCGTGGTCACCCAGGCGCGCGACCTCAATGTGGCCAATGGCCGCATCATCACCGAGCGGCTCAAGCACAATCACCAGGCCCTCGCCTTCCTGATGGCGCACGCCGATCAGCCGGCCACCTATGGGCCGGATGGTGTGTCGCGCATGCGTCCGGGCTCGCGCATCCTCGGCAGCGTCTAAAGCCGCCTGTTTCAGGCGTCTTTCATGCCCAGGCGCTCCATCCGGTAGCGCAGGGAGCGGAATGTCACGCCCAGCAATTGCGCCGCGCGCGTGCGATTGCCCGCGGTTTTCCCCAGCGCTTCGATGATGGCCTGCTTCTCGACGCGATCCAGATAGTCCTGCAGATTGCCATGCACGCTGCCGCTCTCCTCGCTGGGCCCGCACTCGGGCTCCAGACGCAGATCGGGCTCATCGATGGTATCGCCCAGCGCCAGCGCCATGGCGCGCTCCAGAATATTTTCCAGCTCGCGGACATTGCCGGGGAATGAATAGCGCTGCAGCGCCTGCAAGGCGCCGGAGGTCAGCATCGGCGCAGCCTGGCCGGAAGCAGCCGACATGCGCTCCAGAATGTTGTGCGCCAGCGCTGGAATGTCTTCACGCCGCTCACGCAGCGCCGGCATCTGCAGTTCGATTACGTTGAGGCGGTAGAACAAGTCCTGGCGAAAATGCCCGGCATCGACCTGCGCCTTGAGATTCTTGTGCGTGGCCGAGATGATGCGCACATCGACAGCCTGCTCCTGCGTATCGCCAACGCGGCGCACGCGGCGCTCCTGGATCACGCGCAAGAGCTTGACCTGCATGGCCAGCGGCAGATCCGCCACTTCGTCGAGAAACAGGGTGCCGCCGTGCGCAGCCTGGAAGAAGCCGTCCCGATCCCCCTCAGCACCGGTGAACGCACCTTTGCGGTAACCGAAAAACTCGGACTCCATCAGGTTTTCTGGAATCGCGCCGCAGTTCACCGCCACAAACGGCGCTGCCGCCCGCGGACCCAGGTGGTGGATCATGCGTGCCGCACGCTCCTTGCCGCTCCCCGACTCGCCCGCCACATAGACCGGCGCCAGGCTGCGCGCCAGGCGCTCAATCATGTTGCGTACCTGCTCCATGGCCGCCGAATTGCCGGTGATGTTGGGGCTGTTCTCGCGCAGCACCGCCTTGCCCGGCACATCCAGAGCCGATTTGACGAGGGTGCGCAGCTGATCGAGCGACACCGGCTTGGCCAGGTAGTCAAACGCCCCAGCCTTGAGGGCGGCAACAGCGTTGTCCATGCTGGCATGGGCGGTGATCACCGCCACCGGCAAATCCTGGCAATGCGCCGAGACGTGACGCACCACATCCAGCCCCTCACCATCGGGCAGGCGCATATCGGTGAGACACAGGCGGAATTTCTGCGTCGACAGCAGCGCGCAGGCCTCGCTCACGCTGCCGGCACTGCAAGCCCCCAGGCCCATGCGCAGTAAGGAGAGTTCAAGCAGCTCGCGGATATCGTCCTCGTCATCGACGATCAATACATCTGCACCACGCCCGCGTACGCGACGATCTGCGTCGGCCTCGCTCATTCCACACTCCTCGCAATCAATTGAAACGCTGCGCCGCTCTCGCTGTCGAGCAAAGTCAGGCGGGCAGCATTGGCATCGGCCAGCTCGCGCGCAACATACAGCCCCAGCCCGGTTCCCTTGGGATCGGTGGTGTGAAAAGGCTCGAACACCTGTTCGCGCTGCGCCGCCGGAATGCCCGGTCCGTCATCCCTGATGCACAGACTCACCCGCTCGGCGTCCAGCGCGGTAATGCTGATCTCGACCGAGCCCGGTTGGCGCCGACAATAGCGCAAAGCATTCCCCAGCAGGTTGCCGAGAATCTGCGCCAGATGCATCCTGTCGAATCGCAGCTGCGGCGCTCCGCTCACGCTCAGCACGACGCATTCGCTCACCGCGGGACTGTGCAAGGCGAATTCTTCGAGAAAATGGGTCACGAAAGCGCGCGCATCGAGTAGCTCCGGCACCGTGCGATCACGGCGCCCCACTTCCAGCACATCACTGACGATACGCGCAATGCGCGCCGCATTGTCCTGCACGATGCGCGACAGACGCTGCTGCATCTGCGCCCGCTTCTCATCGACCAGCAACTCAGCCGCCTGGGTGATCGAGGCCAGCGGATTGCGGATTTCATGCGCGATGTTGGCAGTCAGCCGCCCCAGTGCCGCCAGTTTGATCTGCCGCGCCTGCGATTCAATCCGCGCAAAGTCCTCCAGGTAGATCAGCTGATCGCCCTCATCCCCGGTCATCATGCGACGCAGATGCAAGGTCTTGCCACTGCGCTCGACGCGTACCCGGCTCTGCTGCAAACGCAGCGCAGCATCGAGTTCAGCCGCTCGGTGCGCAATGTGCTCGCCTTCCACCAGGGAGCAACCGAGAAACTCTGCGGCGCGCGGATTGCACATGCGCACCCGCCCTGCTGCATCCAGCACCACCACGCCATCGAGCAGATCCGCAATGATGCGCGCATTGATCTCGGTCTGGCGCTGCAGGGCAGCACCGCGCTGCCGCGCCAGCGCCTCGTGCTCCAGCGCCCGGCGCGCCAACATACGGGTGAGCAAGGCCACGGCGAAATAGCCCATGCAGATCACGCCGGTACGCGTCAGCTCCTCAGTCTGCACGCCGCGCAACAGGATGCGCACCAGCAACTCGGCCAGCACGGCCAGCGTCGTCATGGCGGCGAAGCCGAGCACCATGCGTCCCTCACCCACCAGCGCCGCACCCGCCAGGGTGGTCATCAGCAAATACGGCACCGAACTGCTCTGCGCGCCGCCGATATACATGCCGGAGGTGAGCACCAGCACATCGAAGGCGACCTGCCCCATCAGCATCGCATTGAACTGCTCGCGCGTCTTGGGCGTCATCAGCAAAAAGCCGACCGCCGTCAACCAGTAGCCCAGCATCAAGGCCGTGTAGAGGTGCGAAGAAGCGTCCCCCACGCCACCGACAATGCTAAACAAGCTCAGCAAGCTGGCGATAACCAGACGATAGAAGCCGAAGTAGCGGATCGAGACGCTACGCGGCGTATCTCCCGGCAGGAGCATGGCGCGGCGCATGTTCAGCCCGCCGCCGGTCCTTGCTGCGCGTGCTCGGCCGAGCAATAGAAGCGGCCATGCGACTCGACGCCCTCGCTGTGCGGCACCAGCACGCCACAGTGCGCGCAGGGCAAAACCTGCTCAGCCTCGCGCACAGCCGGCGGCGCCACCTGCTCGGGCTGGGCGGGTCGTGCCGGCCCCGCCGCGAACTTGCGGCGCAGGAAATACACGACAAAGAGCAGCAGAAGAAACAGCAGCAGACTACGCATGGATCAAGCCTTGATTCAGAGGGTCGACAAGCTTACTTCGCCAACAGGCTGCGCGGTACGACAAAGCTGTCGCGGTGCTCGAAAGGTATCGCGCCGCGATCGCGCAACACCACTTCACCGCGCAGGACATAAGGCACCCGACCATCGCTCTGCACCGCAGCGGCTACCCGCCGCAGCAGCTCGAAGGTACGTGCGCGTGCTTCCAGCGCAAGCGGCGTAGTCGCCTCACGGCTGACCACCAAGGGCTCGCTGCGTGCGCCGCTGGCCATCACTTGATCGTCGATCAGCAGATCAAAGCGCAAGCTGTCCACCGTGATGTCGATTGCGTTGTCATTCTTGACGCTCAGCTTGAGCAAGAGCTTGCTCTCGAGCAGATTGCCCCCCGTGACTGCCACATCGCTGAGACTCACCTGCGGCTTGTGCCATTGCAGGCTGCTGCAGGCGGACAGCGTCAGCAGCAGGATCACCAGACATAAACGTTGCCAAAGGGTTTGCAAGGGCTGCTCCTGTTTTGCGCTATTCAAAATTCGCCAGCGCGCGGATAATCGCCGGCCATGGAATACGCTCGAATCATCAAGGAAATCGGTCGCGGCATCAAAGGCGCACGCCCACTCTCGCAGCAAGACGCCTGCGCACTGTTCACCGCCATCATCGACGGTATTGTGCCTGACATGGAGCTGGGCGCCATCTTGCTGTCACTGCGCATCAAGGGCGAAGAGCTCGATGAACTGCTTGGCTTCAAGGCGGCCATGGATGCGCGCGGTGCCTGCATCCAGGTGCCAGAAGGGCCGCGCTGCGTGATCCTGCCGACCTACAACGGCGCGCGCAAGCAAGCCAACCTGATGCCCCTGGTCGCCAGCCTGCTGGCCCGGCGCGGCGTGCCGGTGCTGATTCAGGGGCGCCACGATTTCGACTCACGCGTCAGCCCCTTTGCCTTGCTGGAAAAACTGGGCATCGAGACCTGCAGCGATCTGCAGCAAGCCAGCGCGCAGCTGGCGCGTGACAAACTGGCCTGTGTGCCGCTGGCCAGCCTATTGCCGGGGCTGGACCGCTTGCTGGCGCTGCGCCCGCGTCTGGGCTTGCGCAACAGCGGCCACACCCTGGCCAAGCTGCTTGATCCCTGCCCGGGGCGCAGCGTTCGCGTGGTCGCGGTGACGCACCCGGAGTACCTGGAGCGGATGGAGCAATTCCTGATCGCGGAAAAAGCCTGCGCCTTGCTGATGCGCGGCACCGAGGGAGAAGCCTACGCCAGCCCGCGCCGCCGCCCGCGTTTGCTGGGCTTCAGTGAAGGTCAGGCAAGTGAGCTGTTCGAACAGGCCAGCGCGGAAGCGCCGCCGATTGGCGAGGCAGAGTGCGAACTCGACAACAATGCAGAGAGCATTTGCCGCATGCTCAGCGGCGAACTGGAGACGCCGCAACCTATCCTCGATCAGGTCGCGGCGCTGGCGCAGCTGGCGCAGGCCTGATCAGTCGGTCGAACTGGCCGAGGTGGCCTGATAGGCGGCTACGCCGGCATAGATTTCCTGCTTGGCGGCATCTGGCCCTTCCCAGCCGGTGAGCTTGACCCACTTACCCTTTTCCAGATCCTTGTAGTGCTGGAAGAAGTGCTCGATCTGGCGGATCAGCAGCATCGGCAGATCGGTGTAAGTGTTCACGTTCTCGTACAGCGGCGAGATCTTGGGGATCGGCACAGCCAGCACCTTGGAGTCCTCGCCCGCCTCGTCTTCCATGCGCAGCACGCCCACCGGACGGCAGCGGATGACCACGCCGGGGATCAGCGCGAAAGGCGCTTCAACCAGCACGTCCACCGGATCACCGTCGCCCGCGATGGTCCCCGGCACATAGCCATAGTTGCAGGGGTAGTACATCGTGGTGCCCATGAAGCGATCCACGAAAACCGCACCGCTGTCCTTGTCGACCTCGTACTTGATCGGGTCGGCACGGGCGGGGATCTCGATCACCACGTGAATATCATTGGGCACATCGACACCGGGGGTGACGTAGCGGAAGCTCATGAAGCGCTCTCTGTCTGGGTTCTGATGCGCTGCATTATATCGACAGCCGGCTTACGGCAGGCTTGCGGAAACTACGCATCCGGAACCTCAAAACCGGCATTGCGCACCGCCTCGGCAAGGACTTCGCGCGAACTTTGCGCCGGATCGAGCTGTACGCTCGCCTCACCCTTTTCAAGCGACACCGCAACCTGACTGACGCCCGGCAAGGCCGCCAGCACGCGTTCGACCGAACGCACGCAACCGCCACAGGTCATGCCCGCAACAGGCAACACGAGTGCTTCCATGAGAAATCCTTTCGCTGATGAATGATCACGGTCAAGGCGAAGACCGCCCGCCAAGCAAGCTGCACGGCCTCGCCTACAATCAAAGCAGGAACATAACAGCACGGAGGCTCATCATGTACAAGCATCTTCTGGTTCCTGCCGATGGTTCAGCCCTGTCCGAGCATGCGGCACGCAGTGCAATTGCCCTGGCCGCGTCGATTGGCGCGCAGATCACCTTCTTGTATGTGCAGCCGGACTATCCACGACCGATCATCGGCGAAGGCGCCCTGATCGCGCCAGAGAGTCGCGACGAATTCCTGCGCGACACCGCCGCACTTGCCGATGTCATCTTGGCGAAGTTGCAGCAACAAGCGCAAGA
The DNA here is from genome assembly GCF_039631295.1 of Uliginosibacterium sediminicola. Lineage (NCBI taxonomy): Bacteria > Pseudomonadati > Pseudomonadota > Betaproteobacteria > Rhodocyclales > Zoogloeaceae > Uliginosibacterium > Uliginosibacterium sediminicola. The sequence goes on from NZ_JBDIVE010000002.1 coordinate 450,247, forward strand.
AGCAGGCGTCAGCGCGCAAACGCGCACCGAGGTCAGCGACATTCCCTGGGAGGTCATCACCCGACTGGCCGTTGCCGAAGCCTGCGATCTGATCTTCATGGCCTCACACGGCCGCCGCGGTCTGGCGGGCTTGCTGATCGGCTCGGAGACACACAAGGTGCTCACCCACGGCACGATTCCGGTCCTCGTCTATCGCGAGGCCTGATACGCCACATGGCCCGCTCAGGGGCCAGAACGTGGACGAAAAAAAAGGGTGCGACATGCGCACCCCCAACCCCAACAGAGAGACTGCACAGATCGGAGATTCCGATCTGTCGCCAGCGCTTGCACTGGCATGGCTCCACTATGCCTGCCAACTTAGAGGCAAGCCTTGACTACCATCAACTCTCGTGTGGTCTTTGTTTTCAGAGCGCAAAAACCTGTTTGACGCGCAAGGTTTCGCCGCGCTCGATGAGGCCGAACAGGCGATCGATGTTCGGATGCTTGCCCACGTTGGCCTGGGCATCAACGGTATGCTCGGCATACAGCTCCAGCCCGCGCTGCGCCGCTTCCGGCGTGATCGCGCCAAAGGTCTGCGCCAGATGGTTATAGACCACCAGCGAACCGGCCTGGCCGGGCTTGTTCTCGATGGTAGCCAGCACCTGATCGTCTGCGCCGATCAGCTGCAAGGCAGCCAGATGCGAAACACCGGGAAGTTGTTTAAGCGTGTCAGAAAATGCCATGATCCGGACCTGGATTAAAATGGGATGCGCGAGTTTACCGTAAGCGATAGGCTCAAACCTCCGCTCACGCACTGCGCAACAGGCCCGCAACGCTGTCGTGTGCACTTTTGAACCAAGGATCCTGGCAATGAGTACTCAAACCACTACAAAATCCGTACGCGTCTGGGATCTTCCCTTGCGTCTATTCCACTGGCTGCTGCTCGCTGCCGTTGTCACTGCCTTCGTCGCGATCCAGACCAATAACATCGAGCTGCATGCCAAGGCCGGCTACGCGGTACTGGCGCTGCTGATTTTCCGCATCGTCTGGGGTTTTGTCGGTGGCACGCACGCACGCTTCTGCAGCTTCATCAAGGGGCCGGCCGCCATCAAGGCCTATCTGGCCAATGCCAAGGCCGGCAAGCACGATCCCTCGCAAACCGGCCACAATGCGCTGGGTGCTCTGTCGGTCGTGGGTCTGATCGGCGTGCTGCTGTTGCAGGTCACGACCGGCCTGTTCAACCATAGCGACGACTTCTTCTTCGATGCGCCGCTCTACAAATTCGTCAGCAGCGCCGTGGCCGGCAATCTGGCCGAGCTGCACGAAACCTTGCCGGGCCTGATCCTCGCGCTGATCGGTCTGCACATCGCTGCGATCCTGTTCTATCGCTTCGTCAAGCGCGATAACCTGGTCAAGCCGATGATCACCGGCAGCAAGGACATCCCGGCCGAGGCCACCACGCCTGATGCCAAGGGCGGCAACCCGCTGCTTGGCACCGTGGTGCTGGCGATTGCCGTAGCCATCGTCTGGTACATCACGACGCAAGTCTGAGCCAGGCCACAGCCGTAAAAAAAGCCAGCGCATGCGCTGGCTTTTTTGTGCTCCGAGGCGTCGCTCAGTGATAGCTGCTGTCGCGGAAGCTATCGTGACAATTCTTGCAGCTACCCTGCACTTCGCCGATGGCTGCGCGCAAGCCCGCCACATCATTCACGCTATTGAGCTTCTTGCTGGCCACACTGAGCTTCTCGACGGCAGCCTTGAAGGCTTCCGGCTCGGACCAGATCTTAGCCGAAGCACGCGTCGGCAGCCCCTTGTCGGAACCCGGCGCAAAGCCAGCCGCGGCCAGATCAGCGACCAGTGCGTTGATGTATTCAGCGCGCTGTTGCACAGCGTCCTTGTTGAAAGCCACGTCGCCCTTGGCCACTGCGCCCAGGGCGCCAACATTGCGTGCCAGCAGCTGGAAGCCGCCTTGGCGCAAACGGATCTGATCTTCCGGCTTGGACTGGGCAAAGGCGCTGGACGCGCTGAGGGCGGCCAGAGCCAGCAAAGCGAGGCTACGAAGTTTCATCTTTTATTCTCCTGTGGGTAAAAGTCGGGATGCGGATAGGGCACTACAGACGATAAACACGTGGTGTGAGGATTTATTCCCCGGCCTGGGATACCCCTCACTAGATTGTGGATGCTACGCGAAAGTTCCGTGTCCATGCTGCGCCAGCGCCCAGGCGACGTGTTCGCGGACCAGCGGCGAATCATGCTCGCGGCGCGCCTGCAAGGCGGCCAGGATTTCCGGGGTACGCGGCGCATTGCCCAGCCCGACCGCCAGATTGCGTAGCCAGCGCTCGTAGCCGATGCGATAAATGGCGCTGCCCGCCATACGCGCGTTGAATTCGTCCTCACTCCAGGCAAACAGTTCGACCAGGGAGGCGGTATCGAGTCCGTTGCGCACAGCGAAATCCGGCTGATCACTGCTGCGCGCAAAACGGTTCCAGGGGCAGACCAACTGACAATCGTCACAGCCATAAATGCGATTGCCGATCAGCGGGCGGAATTCCTCCGGAATGGCGCCTTTGAGTTCGATGGTGAGGTAGGAGATGCAGCGCCGCGCATCCAGCTTGTAGGGCGCGACGATGGCCTGCGTCGGGCACACCTCGATGCAGCGCTGACAATCGCCGCAATGCTCAGTCACCACTTCGTCAGGCGGCAAGGCCAGATCGGTGTAGAGCTCGCCGAGGAAGAACAGCGAACCGGCCTCGCGCGTCAGCGTCAGCGTGTGCTTGCCGCGCCAGCCCAGACCCGCGCGGCGCGCCAGCTCGACTTCCAGCACCGGCGCTGAATCGACGAAGACGCGGTGGCCAAAGGGGCCGATCTGCGCGGTGATGCGCTCGGCAAGCTGCTGCAGGCGCGCGCGCAGCACCTTGTGATAGTCACGCCCCATGGCGTAGCGCGAGATATAGGCGCGCTCGCCATCGGCCAGCACCGCATCGGCAGCGCTCAATGCGGCTTGCGCCACATAGGGCATGCGCAGCGAGATCACGCTCAGCGTGCCCGGCACAAGTTCAGCCGGGCGGGCGCGCTTTAGGCCATGGCGCGCCATATAATCCATCTCGCCGTGAAAGCCGGCGGCCAGCCAATCTGCGAGGCCTGTTTCAGCCTCGCCCAGATCGATACCGGCCACGCCGGCCGCAGCAAAGCCCAGTTCGCGCGCCCAGTCCTTGATCAAGGCCTTGAGCGCGGCGCCATCCACCCCAGCAGCGAGAGAGTTTTCGTGTCCAGTCACGCCGCGGATGATAGTCCGCCCCAGCCGCCAGCGGCCATCGTCTTGGAACTTCCTGATGAAGCGGCGACCGAAGCCTTCGGCGCTGCGCTGGCGCCGCTGGTGCAGGCTGCAGCAGACAGCGGCCTGGTCATCTGGCTCAGTGGCGACCTGGGCGCCGGCAAAACCACCACCACGCGTGGCCTGCTGCGCGCCCTGGGCCACACCGGCTCGGTCAAAAGTCCGACTTACAGCTTGCTCGAACCTTATGTTGTTTCTAGAATTGCGTTATATCACTTTGATTTTTATCGATTCAATCACCCGGACGAATTCCTTGAAGCAGGCCTGGACGAATACTTCTCTGGCGCTGGCATCTGCCTGGTCGAATGGGCCGACAAAGCCCTGCCCTACGTCCCGCAGCCGGACATCGACATCCAGCTGCGCGTCGCGGGTTCGGGCCGCGTGGCCAGCGTTCAAGCCTGTAGCGAACGGGGGCGGGCATGTCTGAGTCACAGCGCCCTGCGCCGCACATGAACGGCTTGCTGGAGAGCATGTCGCGGCGCAGCCTGCTCAAGGCCGGCGGCGCGCTGATGAGCGTGCTGGTGTCGCCGATTGCGCTCGGCGCCGACAGCAAGATCCTCGCCGTGCGCGTCTGGCCGGCGCAGGACTACACCCGCATCACCCTCGAAGGCGGCGATGCGCTCAAGTACAACGCGCAGGTTGTCAAGAACCCGGAACGCCTGGTCGTCGATCTGGAAGGCGTCGAGTTCGACAGCGTGCTGCAAAGCCTGCCTTCCAAGATCACCGATAATGATCCCTACATCAAGCTGATCCGCGCCGGCCGCAACCGGCCCGGCGTGGTGCGCCTGGTGGTCGAACTCAAGGCCGAGATCCGGCCGCAGATCTTCACCCTGGCGCCAATCGGCAATTACGGCAATCGCCTGGTGCTCGATCTGTACCCGGTGCAGGCGCCCGATCCGCTGCTGGCGCTGATCGAGAAAAGCTCGCCCGAGGCCGCCGCCGTCGGCAATGCGCCTGCGCCCGAGCGCAAGGTGGACAATCTGCGCCTCGACGCCACCATCAACGACGAGACGCGCAAGCCGCCGCCCTCGCTGGACCGCGCGCCGCCCACGGACCGCGATGGCCTGAGCAAGCCCAAGCTGCCGCGCATGATCACCATCGCGCTGGACCCCGGCCATGGCGGCGAAGATCCGGGCGCGGTCGGCCAGGGCGGCAATTACGAGAAAACCGTGGTGCTGTCGATTGCCAAGCGCCTCAAGCAACGCATCGACGACGAGCCGAACATGCGCGCCATGCTCACCCGCGACGCCGACTTCTTCGTGCCGCTCGGCCAGCGCGTGCAAAAAGCCCGCCGCGTGCAAGCCGACCTCTTCGTGTCAATCCACGCCGATGCCTTCATCAAGCCCGAGGCACGCGGCAGCTCGGTGTTCATCCTCTCCGAGCGCGGCGCATCGAGCACCGCCGCCAAATGGCTGGCCAACAAGGAAAACGCCTCCGACCTGATCGGTGGCATCAGCGTCGCCACGCGCGACGCGCATCTGGCGCGCACCCTGCTCGACCTGTCGCAAACGGCGACGCTCAACGACAGCACCAAGCTTGCCAAGGCCGTGCTGGGCGAGATCGGCGGCATCAACACCTTGCACCGCGGCGCCATCGAACAGGCGGGCTTTGCCGTGCTCAAAGCGCCGGACATTCCCAGCATCCTGGTCGAGACAGCCTTCATCTCCAACCCTGAAGAAGAGCGCAAGCTCATCGACGAGGCCTATCAGGACAAGATGGCCGATGCCTTGCTGCGCGGTATCAAACGCTACTTCTCGAAGAACCCGCCACTCGCCAAGTCCAAGCTGGCAATGCTGGATTGATATCGGCCAAGCCCATGCCGGCCGCTATGCATTCATAATGCCGGCTTGGGCAGCCGCGCGCCTGCGCGCAGCTGGATCCGCAACCGGCACCTGGAGAGGCCCGAATGATGCGCAGCTGTCTGTTTATCCTGTGTGCCCTGCTGCTCGCCGCCTGTGCGGGCCCTGCCGCAACACTGCAAAAAAGCGAGATCGGCTATTCGCTTGACACAGACGGCGGTGTCTCGCCCCACGCGGCAACGCGCTGGAATGCCCTGATCGTCGCCACCGGCAACGAAGCCGGCGTGTTTGGCCATTTCGTCAGCGACTTCAGCAAAGCCTTGCAGCAAACCAGCAGCCTCAACAAGCTGACGCCCATGCTGGCGATTCCGGTCGATAAATTCCCGCAGCTGCTGTCGACCGACAGCAATATCGACAAAGCCATGGCGCGCCTGGCGCCGCGTGAAGGCGAAGGCTGCCTGGTGTATCTCACCGGTCACGGCAGCCCGGCCGGCATCGCGCTCTCGGCCATGCCGTTCAAACCGACAATGCCTCCCGGAAGGCTGGAGAAAATACTCGGGCGCTGCGCCGGGCACCCGACCATCGTCGTGGTCTCGGCCTGTTACAGCGGCGTGTTCATGAAACCCGGCATTGCGAGCAAGGAGCGCATCGTCTTTACCGCCGCCGATGCAAAGCATCCCTCATTCGGCTGTTCAGACGATACGCATTACACCTATTTTGACGGCTGCTTCCTCGACAGCTGGAAGAAGGGCGGCACCTGGCAAAGTCTGGCGCGCGAGATCAATGCCTGCGTGAGCCGCAAGGAAGCCGCGCTGCATGCGCTACCTTCGTCGCCGCAGTTCTTCTTCGGCCGCGAGATGAGCAATCTGCCGCTCCCCGCACTGAAAGTGCCGGACGGCAGCAGCCCAATCGCCGCAAGCCAGGAACCCCCACCAAAACCCTGATGCTTGACCCACGGCAAGCCGGGCCAAAGGCAAGACGCCGACAATGCAATTGTTGTTTGCAGCCATCACATTGTCAGCAGATGCCATCAGTTTCAGTCATGAAAGGCGTGGAGTTCAGTCTCCGTTACGCACAGCGCGAAGCACATTGGGCGTGCACGGATGCCAGCCGGCTGATGCAGGCACGCCTGGCTTTCTATGCGCCGGAACAGATCAAGCATCAGCTGCTGTTCTTCATCGAACAGGACGCGGAAGTGGTGGCGCTGTGCAGCTGCGAAGCCTCCAATTGCGGCGAGCTGATCAGCCTGATCGGCATGTCGGTCGACCCGCGCTTCCAGGGACAGGGCTACTGTTCCTGCCTGGTCCAGGCCATTGCCCGCTTCATGCATGACGGCGGCTACCGCGCCCTCTGCGTCAGCCGTTACACCCGCGCCGGTCTGCGTCAGCTGCGGCCCTGCCTGTTCAAACACATGCAAGACATCGAGATTCTGGACGACACCATCGCCCAGGCCGCCTGAGCGAGCGCCTTCGGTCAGCGCACAGCCCTGCCGCAACACAAGCGCAGTAGACTGCAGCCCGCTATGCTTGCGGCGGGGGCCGACAGGCAGCATTGCCTGAACACGATGAGAGCGCCATGGCGATAACCGAGACAATGAAAGCAGCCGACACCTCTGGCAAAGCCAGCCTGCGCAGCGAGGAGATCGCGCTGTGGGCGCCGTTCAGCCCGCCCGGCAGCGAAGGCCTGGATTTACAGGAGCAGGTGATCGATCGCGGTCAGCCGGGGGACCCGCGCCGCACGCTCTCGGGCATCGCCACCCCGAGCCTCACTGCGTATTTCCCGCAGCAGCCCAATGGCACGGCAGCCGTGCTGATTGGCGGCGGCGGTTACACCTCCCTGGTCATCGACACTGAAGGCACCGATGTCGCCCGCTGGCTCAACACCCTGGGCGTGACCGCCTTCGTGCTCAAGCATCGCCTGCCCGGCGAGGGACATGCCGAGGGCCAGCTGGTGCCGCTGCAAGACGGCCAACGCGCGCTACGCCTGGTGCGCCAGCGCGCCGCCGAATGGGGACTGGAGACGGCACGCATCGGCGTCGTCGGCCTGTCTTCCGGCGCGCATCTGGCTTCGATGATGGGTACTTCTTTCGCCGAACGCGTGTATGCGCCGCGCGATGCAATCGACGCGGCCGATGCCCGCCCGTCCTTCATGGTGCTGGGCTACGGCCCCTACTCGGCCAATGCGCGGCACTGCCTGATCAATCCGCAACAAGCACCGATGCTGCCGGTGGAAAAACAGGCGCTGTACGACCGTTTCCCGACCGACCAGCAGATCCACGCCGATACGCCGCCGTGCTTCCTGATGCACACTGACAACGATCCGCGCGTCAACCCGCTCAACAGCATCCGCTTCTATCTGGCGCTGAAAGCCGCCGGCCTGCCAGCCGAGCTGCACATTTTCCAGGACGGCGGTCACGGCGTGGCGATCCGCAGCTCCGCGGGCTATCCGGTCGCCAGCTGGCCCCAGCTGTGCGCCAACTGGCTGCAGCAGCAAGGCTTCCTGCCCGCCGCCTGAGTCATGCCAGAACCGGCACTGCTGTTCGCGTCCTTGCTGTTCGGGCTGGTCGGCTTGCTGGCCTTCCGCTTCGGCAAGCGCAATGCCAACTGGGCGCAGTTGCTGATCGGCATCGCCCTGATGGTTTTTCCCTACTTCGTCAGCAGTCTTGTGCTGAGCTACCTGATCGGCGCTGCGCTCTGCCTGGCGCTCTACCTCTGGCGCGATTGAGGCACTGACGCGAACAAGCCACGATGGCTGCAGCCATAAAAAAGGCCGCTCACGGCGGTAATGCAGTTCAGTTAAGACCTATTCAGTTTTTTGGGCGACGGATTTTCAACGCAAAGGACGCGAAGAAAGACAGAAGGTCCGCAAAGGAAACCAAAAAATCGTTTTCCTTTGTGGACCTTTGCTTTTCCTTTGCGCCCTTTGCGTCAAAACCCAGCGCATCAAACATGCGCATAGCCTAACTGAACGGTATTGCGCTCACGGCGCCTCTTGGCGTGCTGCGCTGATTACACCAGGGTCAGCGTGACGTCGATATTGCCACGCGTGGCATTCGAGTACGGGCAGACGATGTGCGCGGCGTCGATCAGCTTTTGCGCTTCGGCCTTGTCCATGCCCGGCAGCGAAATCTTCAGCTCGACTTCGATACCGAAACCGTTCGGGATCTGGCCAATACCCACCAGACCGGTGATGCTGGCGTCCGCCGGCATCTTGTAACCATCGCGGCCGGCGACGAACTTCATCGCGCCGGTGAAACAGGCCGAGTAGCCCGCAGCGAAGAGCTGCTCCGGATTGGTTCCGCCAACGCCCGAACCACCGAGTTCCTTCGGCGGCACCAGGCGCAGGTCAAAACTGTTGTCGGACGACACAGCGCGACCATCACGACCGCCGGTGGAAGTGGCTTCTGCACGGTACAGCACTTTTTCGAGTTTCATCTTGGCTTGCTCCTGTAATTAAGTGTTTGGCAATTAAATTGCGCGCAATATTTTTGCCGCGCTGCGGGTCGTGCCAAAAAACGACCCTCAAATTCATGTTCAAAATCTGCTTCAGTCGCTGCGCCCGGCAATGAGATTGCTTCGCAGCGCGTGCAGTTCGGTGGTCAGCGCCTGGATCTGCTCCAGCGAGCAGGCACTGGCGCAGGCCACCGCGTACGGCACTTGCACAGCCGTCGTACGTAGATCGCGCCCTGCCTGCGTCAGGCTGACAATCACCTGGCGCTCATCCTCGGCGCTGCGTGCGCGGCGCAGGAAACCCTGTGCTTCGATGCGCTTGAGCAAGGGCGTCAGGGTGCCCGAGTCGAGAAACAGGCGCTCGCCCAAGGCCGATACGGTCACCCCGTCCTCTTCCCACAGCACCAGCATCACCAGGTATTGCGGATAGGTCAGACCCAGCTTGGCCAACAGTGGCTTGTACAGCTTGGTCATCGCCAGCGAGCTGGAATACAGCGCAAAGCACAGCTGCTTGTCGAGCCGCAGCGCCGACTCGTCCAGCGCGGCAGGCGCTGCGGACGGAAGGCTGGACGACAGTGAGGTGGCGTTGCGCTGATTCATGATGGTTTGAATTCTATACAGCACAAAATTAAATTGCAAACAATTTAATTAAGAAAAAATGAGCCCGGCTATCCACCGGGCTCCAATGCTTACAGGCGGAAACGCGTAACCGAAGCTCGCAGCTCGCCAGCCAGACTCTCCAGCGACTGCACATTGTCATTGGCCGCCCGCACCGACTCGGCCGATTCTTCAACCATCTGCGCGATGCGCTCGACATTGCGCGCCACGCTCATGCTGGCCTCGCTCTGTTCGGCGGTGGCCCCCGCCACATCGCTGACCTTGGCAAAAGTGGCGGCAGCCCCCGCATTGATCTGGCGCAGCGCCGTCGCCGCCTGGGTCGCCATGTCCACGCCCAGCGCCACTTGCGGCGTCACCGCCGTCATGCTGTCGACGACCGAGCCGGTGTCGGACTGGATCGCGTTGATCATGCTGGTGATCTGTCCGGTGGCATGGGTGGTGCGCTCGGCGAGCTTGCGTACCTCGTCGGCGACCACGGCGAAGCCGCGCCCTTGTTCGCCGGCGCGCGCCGCTTCAATCGCCGCATTGAGCGCCAGCAGATTGGTCTGGTCGGCGATCTCCTTGATCACACTGGCAATGCCGCCGATTTCGCGCGAGCGCTGCAGCAGGCCGGCAATCAGCGTGGAGGCATCGACAATCTGCTGCGAAACCTGCTCGATGGTGCCCGACGCCTGATTGACCAGGGATTCGCCCTGCGCGGCCAGGGTACTCGAACGCGAGGAGTTCTCCTGCGACTCGCGCGCACTGGCCGAGATGTGGTCGATGCTGACCGAGAGTTCCTCAATCGCCGCAGCGGTCGACGAGGTGGCATCCGACGTATGGCGCGAAGCCTGATTGATATGTTCCATCTGCAAGGTCAGCCCGGCCGCGGCCTGACCCAGCTGCTGCGCACCGTGCTGGATGCCTTCGATCATCTGACGCAGGCTGGCCTGCATCTGTGCCACCGCCGAGAGCAAGCTGCGTTCGCCGCTACGCACATCGAGGCGACGGCTCAAATCACCGCCCGCAATGGCCAGCGCAACCTCGGCCGCGTAATCCGGCTCACCGCCCAGACTCTTGTAGATGCTGCGCGACATGCTCAGCGCCAGCGCCACCACCACGCCCAGTACCACGCAGCCCAGGCCCATCGAACGCCAGACCAGTTGCCAGAACGCAGCGTCGATATCGTCGACGAAGATGCCGAAACCGATCAGCCAGTCCCAGCCGTCGATACGCGTCACGCCATTGATCTTGGGCACCGGCGTATCGGTGCCGGGGCGCTTGGTCATGTCGTCAAAATAGGCGAAAGGGGTATTGGCCAGGGTGTCCAGGTAGTTCTGGAAATTGCTCTTGCCATTGGCCAGCGTGGCGCCGAAATCCACCTTGCCGATCACATCCGGATTCGGATGCACCAGGCCCAGCGCACCGGTGGTACGCGCCCAGAGGTAGGAGCTCTTGCCATCGCGCAGGCTGGACAAGCCCTCGATGGCGCGCGCCTGGGCTTCTTCGCGGCTGAGCTTGCCGCTCTTCTCAAGCTCCTGAAAATAGGCCACTTGCTTGGCGGCCAGATTGAGCACCGTATGGATCTCGTTGCGGCGGTCCTCCAGCATGGTCGAGCGCAGATCGTGCAGCGCGAAGCCGGCGGTCAGCAGCAGGCCGATCACTGAGCAAACGACAATCCAGCCCAAGCGGTGGGATAACTTCATGGTAAACGTTCTCCGGATGATGTGTGGCAGCCCTCGGCAAGCGCATGGCATGCGTCGGGCACTCATCTCCTTTACGGTCGCCAGCAACGATACTTGAATAGCCGCGTCGCCGGCCCCTGCGAAATAAGCTCCTAGCGGCGGTTTGCGGCGTGCCATGCGCCTATACTGGGTCGGCGTCTGGGGCTGCCAAGAGCTCAGCGATTGTCCTCACAGCGATAAGGAGCACGACATGAGCAAGGCACAGAAGACGAATAAAGAAGGCAAGAAGCAGCCCCTGCTCAACCCCAAGGAAAAGCGCGTCGCCAAGCAACTCAAGAAAGACGGCAAGGACGCAGTGCACACGCCCTTCCTTAGCCGCTAGCCGCTGCGCGCAACAGCCCGCATCGCCCCGGCATACGCTGCGCAACGGGGCGCAGAGCCGTGTCCGACGCGCTCACCAGACAGCTCCGCCATGTCCGTGTGACAATTGCGCGCCCGGGGTCAGCAGACCCCGCCTTTGTCATCGCGCCAGGATTTTTCGATGCAGTTCTCATTCACCGCCCGGCAACCGGATGCGCTGCTGCTGCAAGCGCTGGACAGCCTGCAACACGGCCAGCCTGAGGCCGCCGAACGCCTGGCGCGCAAGCTCCTGCGCAAACAGCCGGCGCATGTCGATGCGCTGTGCCTGCTCGGCTGGCTGGCCTTGCAGCAGAATCAATGCGCGGCCGCCAAACCCCTGCTCGAACGCGCCCTGCGCCTGGCGCCGGAGTCGATCTTCGCCCTGGCCAGCCTGAGCGAAGTCGAGGCCGAGCTGGGCGCACCGACTGCCGCGCTGGACTACGCCCGCCGCGCCTTGACGCTGGCGCCGGACAATGCCGAGCTACTCTTGCTGCTCGGTAATACGCTGAGCGAGCAGGATCCGACCGCGGCCATCGCCCACTACACCCAAGCCATCGCCCGCCAGCCCGATCTGCTGGCCGCCTGGCGCAATCGCGGCATCCTGCAGTTGCAGCAAGGCCAGCTCGACGCAGCCGAACAGAGTCTGCAACACGCCCTGACGCTCGACGCGGCAGATTTCTCCAGCCACTTCAATCTGGCCAAGCTGCAGCTCTCCCGCCAGCAGCCGGCCGCCGCCCTGCAATCGCTCGACCAGGCGGTGCGTCTGCGCGCGGACAGCGCCGAGGGCCACAATCTGCGCGGCATCGCCCTGCAAGCCCTGCAACGCCATGCCGATGCCCTCGCCAGCTTTGCGCTGGCCAGCACCCTGGCGCCGCAATTTGCCGCCGCCCACTGGAACGAGGCGCTGTGCGCCCTCTCGCAAGGCGACTGGCGCAGCGAGGTGTGGCAGAAATTCGAAGCCGGCTGGGCCATTGGCCAGCGCCAGCCACGCGAGCAATTCAGCATGCCGCTGTGGCTGGGCGATAGCGAGATCGGCGGCAAGACCCTGCTGGTCCATGACGAGCAAGGGCTGGGCGACACCCTGCAGTTCGTGCGCTTCGTGCCGCAGCTGCTGGCGCACGGCATCCGCGTGGTGCTGCGCGTGCAGGCCGCGCTGAAGTCGCTGCTCAGCTCCTTGCACGGCACATTCCCCGGCATAGCCCCCGACCTGCTGCAGATCATCGCGCATGACGAGGCTGCGCCGCCGAGCGATTACCACTGCCCCCTGCTCAGCTTGCCGCTGGCGCTGCGCAGCACCCTCGCCGAGCTGCCCGCCGACACGCCCTATCTGCACGCGCCCGCCGCGCAGGCCGAGCGCTGGCAAGCCCGCCTGGCCGATGCGCGGCGGCCGCGCATTGCGCTGGCCTGCTCCGGCAACCCCGATCACCCGAATGACCGCCAGCGCTCGATCGCGCTGGAACAGTTCCGCCCCCTGCTCACCGCGCTGCAAGATCGCGCCAGCCTCTTCCTGCTGCAAAAAGACTGTCGCAGCAGCGATCTGGCCAGCTGGCAGAGCCTGCCCTGGCTGCAGGATCTGCGCAGCGAACTGCACGACTTTGCCGACACCGCAGCGGCACTGGCTCACTGCGATCTGCTGATCAGCGTCGATACATCCGTGGCCCACCTGGCCGGCGCCCTCGGCCGCCCGTGCTGGCTGCTGCTGCCCTTCGCCGCCGACTGGCGCTGGATGCACAGCCGTGAGGACAGCCCCTGGTACCCGCAGATGCGCCTGTTCCGCCAGCACCAAGCGGGCGACTGGGCTGAAGTCATCGCCCGCGTGCAACAGAGCTGGCTGACCCAACACAGCACTTGAAGCGCTGCGGATCGGCCGCATCTGCAAGGCTTCGCCTGCTGCGCTAAAACCATGCCGCCCCGCAAATTCCTGATCGTCGTCACCGTCCTGCTGAGCCTGCTGCACCTGTATCTGGGGCTGCGCCTGCTGCCCGCCCTGCCCGGCGGCCCGCTCACCCATCTGCTCGGCATTGGCTGGCTGCTGCTGTCCTGGCTACTCTTGCCCAGCGCCTTGCTCGCGCGCTTCATCCCGCAGCGCTGGCTGGCCGACGGCGTGGCCTGGGTTGGTATGCTGGCGATGGGTTTCTTCTCCTCGTTGCTGCTGCTGACCCTGCTGCGCGATCTGCTACTGCTGGCCGCCAGCCTGGGCGGGCTGTCTTCGCCGAGCCTGGCGCAGGACTCTGCGCTGGCCGTGATCGGCCTGGCCGCGCTGATCAGCCTGATCGGCTTTGTCAATGCGCGACGCCTGGCGACGGTGGTCGAGGTCGAGGTGCCGCTCAAAGATCTACCGGCGGCGCTGCACGGCTTCAGCATCGTGCAGATCAGCGACATCCACGTCGGGCCGACGATCAAGCGCAACTACCTGGCGCGCATCGTCCACCGCGTCAATGCTCTCGATGCGGACCTGGTGGCGATCACCGGCGATCTGGTCGATGGCCGTGTGCGCGAGCTGCAGGCGCACACCGCGCCGCTGGCCGAACTGCGTGCGCGCCATGGCAGCTTTTTCGTCACCGGTAATCACGAGTACTACTCCAACGCCGCCGAGTGGATCGTCGAACTGCGGCGCCTGGGCCTGCGCGTACTGCTCAACGAGCATGTGCTGATCGAGCACGCCGGCGCTACGCTGCTGCTCGCCGGCATTACCGATTACAGTGCCGGCCATTTCGATCCGGCGCAGGCCAGCGATCCGCAGGCCGCGCTGCGCGGCGCACCTGCAGCGCTCACCAAGGTGTTGCTGGCGCACCAGCCGCGCTCGGCTGAAGCCGCCGCCTCTGCCGGTTTCGATCTGCAGATCTCCGGCCACACGCATGGCGGCCAGTTCTTCCCCTGGAATTATTTCGTGCCGCTGCAACAGCCGTGGACGGCAGGTCTACATCGCCTGCGCCAGATGTGGGTATATGTCAGCCGCGGCACCGGCTACTGGGGGCCGCCCAAGCGCTTCGGCGCGCCCTCGGAAATCACCCGCCTGCGCCTGATGAGGGCCTGATCCGGCGCTGCAGCACGGCGGCATTCAAGTTGCCCGCCAGGCTGCCGACAAAGCTGAAGACGAGGTATCCGCTGTCTGTACAGCGCGCTTTACACAAAGGATGAGCCGATGAGTGACGAGTATCAGGAAAAGCGCAAGCGCCAGCGCTTCATTGCCAAGCGCGGCGACACCACCTGCTTCTGGCTACTGCAGGAGGGCGAGCGCATTCCGCTGATCGATCTCTCGCTCGAAGGCTTCAGCATCCCCGCGGCCGCGCAGCATCCTGTCGGCACCCGTTTCCCCTTCACCTTGAGCCTCGAAGGCATCCCGGACAAGATCCGTGGCACCGCCGAAGTCGTCAATGCCTTCAAAGACCAAGCGCAGGCACTCAATGGCTGCAATTTCGTGAGCATTGATGGCGATGGCGCCAGCCAGCTGCGCGAATGGCTCACCGTGCATGTGATCGCCAATGCCTCGATGCGCATCACCGCGGTCGAAGCCGAGAAAATCGTCGACGGGCCCTCGCTTATCTGAGCGTGCATCATCACCAAGCGCCTGAAGCCATTCAGCGATGAATGAATCGCAACAGATTGTGAGCGTTCGTATTACACTTTTTGCTCATCGTTGAACCTCGCGCAAGCCCGCTTGTCCATGAGGCACGCATGATCGGTCCAATAAGATTGCGGAGTGCTGCGGTCGCGTCGATGCCCAGCCCTGATGTTCTACATTCTGGAGACAACACAACAATGAAATTTCCCGCCTTAAAGACTTCTGTCGTACTGCTGGCCCTCGCGCTGGCAGCCTGCGCCAGCAACGAGTCGATCAGCGACAAGCCCGTCCAGGCTGCTGCATCCAATGACATCGGCCGCCAGGCTTTGCCGGCCGGCGACGGCTGGGCCTCGGTCGGCCCGGGCACCGATGGTGGCGCCAAGGCCACGGCTGCCAATGTATTCACCGTGTCCACGCGTGCCGAGCTGGTCAAGGCGCTGGCGACAGCAGGCAATGCAGCCAAGATCATCTACATCAAGGGCACCGTCAATCTCTCGACTGACGACAACAACAAGGAGCTGTTCGAGAAGGACTACGCCGATCCGGCCTATAACTTCGACGCCTATGTGAAGGCCTATGCGCCCGCCGTGTGGAACACCAAGCTGGAAAAAGGTCGCCCGGTGCGCGACCTGACCGGCCCGCTTGAAGAAGCGCGCAAGAATTCGGTCGAGCGCCAGCGCAAACAGATCACCATCAAGCTCAACTCCAACACCTCGATCATCGGCCTGGGCAAGGATGCCAAGATCATCAAGGGTAATCTGTGGATCGGCCCGGAAGCCGAGAACATCATCATCCGCAACATCACCTTTGAAGACTCCTTCGACTACTTCCCGGGCTGGGATCCGGGTGATTCCTGGAAGGTCGACAAGAGCTATCCGGGTTGTCAGGAAGCCTATGTCGATGCCAACACCGGCCCGCAGAAATGCCCCGGCGGTCGCTGGAACTCCGAATACGACCTGATCTCGATCAACGGCGGCAAACGCGTGTGGATCGACCACAACACCTTTACCGATGGCCAGCGTCCGGACAAGCTGTTCCCGCCGAACTTCCCGTTCCCGCAGAACGAGATCACGCAGAAGATCCAGCACCATGACGGCCTGATCGATGTGACCAATGGTGGCGATCTGGTCACCATCAGCCACAACATCTTCAAGGATCACGACAAGACCTCGCTGATCGGCGGCAGTGACAGCTCCAAGATTGATACGGGCAAGCTCAACGTCACCTATCACGACAACATCTTCGACAACAGCGGCCAGCGCCTGCCGCGCGTACGCTTCGGCAAGGTGCACTCGTACAACAACTACTTCTCGGGTGATGCGGCTGGCGCTGACGATCCCAAGCTGTCGGTGTACGAAAACCACCTCAAGGCGATCAAGGAACATGGCGGCAACAACGTGTTCCGCGGCGCCTTCGGCATCGGCAAGGAGTCGGCGATCTACTCGGAGAACAATTACTTCGAAGTGAAGAATGCCGACGCCAGCGCTGTCGGCGTCATTCAAGGCGGTACCGTGTTCTTCGATCAGGGCAGCTATTTCAATGGCAAGCCGGTGGATGCCGTCAAGGCAATCAACGCGGTCGATCCGAAGAAGCAGGTCTCGCCCAATGTCGGCTGGAAGCCCACGCTCTACGCCCGCAAGCCGATTCCTGCGACGGAAGTGCCGGCCTACGTCAAGGCCAATGCCGGCGCCGGCAAGCTTTAAGCAACGCCAGCAAAACAGCAGCACCATGCCCCGCCCCCGGCGGGGCATTTTTGTTTGTGCGACGATGCACTGGGCCACGCGCCAGAGCCCCATCGCGCGCCGATTTGGAGGATAGTGCACACCTCCGCTTAACGAATCCATCCATCAGACGATGAGCGAAAACAAATCCCCAGCAGCTTATCTCGCGGCGCCAAGCGTCTCGAGCACCATCCGCCAGCGCCTCCAGCAGGCCAAGCACCGCTTTCATGCCAATGACAATATCTCGGCCTTCATCGAGCCGGGCGAGCTTGAACTCTTGCTCGACGAAGTCGCCGGCAAGATGAAAGGCGTGCTCGAAAGCCTGGTCATCGATACCGAGAGCGACCACAACACCCACGACACCGCGCGCCGCGTGGCCAAGATGTACCTCAACGAGGTTTTCCGTGGCCGCTATGTGCCGCCGCCGCCGGTGACCGAGTTCCCCAATGCCGAGCGCCTCAATGAATTGATGATCGTCGGCCCGATCACCGTGCGCAGCGCCTGCAGCCATCACTTCTGCCCGATCATGGGCCGGCTGTGGATCGGCGTGATGCCCAATGAGCACTCCAACCTGATCGGCCTCTCCAAATACGCGCGCCTGGCCGAGTGGATCATGAGCCGCCCGCAGATCCAGGAAGAAGCAATCACCCAGATGGCCGAACTGCTGATGAGCAAGGTCAGCCCCGACGGGCTCGCCGTGGTCATGGAAGCCGACCACTTCTGCATGCACTGGCGCGGCGTCAAGGATGCCGAAACGAAAATGGTCAACAGCGTGATGCGTGGCTCCTTCCTCAAGGATGCCAGCCTGCGCCGCGAATTCCTCTCCCTCATCAAACTGTAAGCCGAGGCCCGCCCATGCTTGTCCGCCTGCTCTACGCCAGCCGCGCCACCACCCCACTGACCTGTGACACGGTCGATGCCATCCTCAAGCAATCCCGCGAACGCAATGCCGCGCTGGGCATCACCGGCCTGCTCTGCTATAGCGACGACCTCTTCATGCAAGTGCTTGAAGGCGGCCGTGACGAAGTCTGTGAGCTCTACAACACCATCGTCTCCGACACCCGCCATGCCGAAGTGCGCATCCTCAGCTACGAGGAAATCAGCGAACGCCGCTTTGGTGGCTGGACCATGGGCCACGTCAATATCGCCAAGGTCAATCCGGGCCTGCTGCTCAAATACGCCAAGAAGCCGGTGCTCAACCCCTTCAATTGTTCCGGCCACGCCTCGATGGCCTTGCTCAACGAATTGATCGCCACCGCTTCGGTGCTGACGCGTTCGGCTTGAAGCGGTACGCACAAGGCTGGGAACACCGGGCGGCGCGCCTTATAATCAGCGGTTAATCACCTGGTTTTCCGCCGCATGCCCGTCATCCGCAAGCTTCCCGAAGTCCTGATCAACCAGATCGCCGCCGGCGAGGTGGTCGAACGGCCCGCTTCGGTGCTCAAGGAATTGCTGGAGAACAGCATCGATGCGGGCAGCCAGAGCATCGAGGTGCAGCTGACTCAGGGCGGCATCAAGCAGCTGCGCATCAGCGACGATGGCTGCGGCATCGACAAGGACCAGCTCGCCCTCGCCCTGGAGCGCCACGCCACCAGCAAGATCAGCTCGCTCGAAGACCTCGAAGCAGTCGGCACCATGGGCTTTCGCGGCGAAGCGCTGGCGGCGATTGCCTCGGTCGCGCGTACCCGCATCACCAGCCGCGCGCGCGACGCAAGCCACGCCTGGCGCGTCTCCGAGCGCGAACGCGAGCCGATGCCCGCCGCGCTCAACGGCGGCACCGTGGTCGAGGTCGAAGATCTCTACTACAACACCCCGGCACGGCGGAAGTTCCTCAAATCCGACGCCACCGAATACGGCCATTGCGACGATGTGTTCCGCCGCATTGCGCTGGCGAAGCCGGAAGTCGGCCTGCAGATCAGCCACAACGGCCGCGTGAACATGCGCCTTGCTGCCGGCGACGCCGAGCGGCGCACGCGCGAGATCCTCGGCGATGACTTCATGGCCCAGGCGCGGCCCCTGCTCGCCGAGTCCGGCCTGCTGCGCCTGTCCGGCTACGTCTCGCTGCCCGCTTATGCGCGCAGCAATCGCGACGCGCAGTACTTTTACGTCAATGGCCGCTTCGTGCGCGACAAGCTGATCCAGCACGCGCTGCGCGAAGCCTATGCCGATATTCTGCACGGCAGCCGTCACCCGGCTTTCGTGCTGTTTCTCGATCTGGACCCAGCCGGCGTCGACGTCAATGTGCATCCGGCGAAGACCGAAGTGCGCTTCCGCGAAGGCCGGGCGATCCACCAGTTCGTGTTCCACGCCGTCACCCGCACGCTGGCCACGCCGGTGCAGGCCGCCGTCAGCGCCGCGCCGCCGCTGGAAGCCTATGCCGGACCGCGCGAACAGCACGCCCTGCTGGTCGAAGAGCCCGGCACGCACAGTTTCTCGCCGGATAACTACGCCTACGCAGCCAGCGCCAGCCGTGGTTTCAGCCCCAGCAGCTTCGAACGCAACGGCCGCCCGCCCAGCCTGGATTCGCTGGCGGCGCTGTCGCCGCGCTTCAACACGGCGCCAACGGAACTGCCGCAGACCACCCAGGGCGCGCCGCTGGGCTATGCCATCGCCCAGCTGCACGGCGTGTACGTACTGGCGCAGAACGAGCGCGGCCTGGTGCTGGTGGATATGCATGCGGCGCACGAACGCATCCTCTACGAACAGCTCAAAGCCGTGCTCGAAGGCACGCCCGGCGTGCAGCGCCTGCTCATCCCCGCCGTCTTCAATGCCAGCCAGACCGAGATCGCCACCGCCGAAGAGCAGGCCGATGTGCTGCTGCGCATGGGTTTCGATGTCGCTGCCGCCGGCCCCAACGAGCTGGCGGTGCGCAGCGTGCCGGCCTTGCTGGCGCGGGCCAATACTGCCGAGCTGCTGCGCGCCCTGCTCGCCGAGCTACGCGACTTCCCGGCCAGCGAGGTGATCGCCGCGCGGCGCAACGAACTGCTGGCCACCATGGCTTGCCACGGCGCGGTACGCGCCAATCGGCAGCTGACCACGCCGGAAATGAATGCCTTGCTGCGCGACATGGAAGCGACCGAGCGCGCCGATCAATGTAATCATGGTCGCCCGACCTGGGTCCAGCTGTCGATGGGCGAACTCGACAAGCTCTTCCTGCGCGGCCAGTAAGCCGCCACCCACCGCTTCAGCGCGCGGGCGCCGCCAAGGCCGCCCGCCCAATCAGGAACACGAGAGAACGGATACACATGCAACTCGACAGAATCATCCAGTCACAAGGCTTCGGCTCACGCAAGGAATGCCGCGCGCTGATCCGCGCCGGCGGCGTCAAGGTTGGCGGCGCGGTCATCACCGATCCCTTCGTCGAATACGCGCCGCAGGGCTTCCAGTTCGAGATCGACGACTGGGAATGGGAATACAGCGAGAAAGTCTATCTCGCCCTCTACAAGCCGGCTGGCTACGAGTGCTCGCACAAGCCCAAGCATAACGAGAGCATCTATTACCTGCTGCCGCAGCCGCTGGTGACACGCGGCGCGCAAAGCGTGGGGCGACTCGATGTCGACACCACCGGCCTGCTGCTGTTCTCCGACGATGGACAGTTCATCCACGCCATCTCCTCGGCCAAGCGCCAGGTCACCAAAACCTACCGCGCCACCACCGCCGAGGACGTCACCGATGAGCAGATCGAACAACTGCTGGCCGGCGTTCAGCTGATCGACGAACGCGAACCGGCCTGCGCCCTGCAAGCGCGCCGCGCCGATACGCGGGTGATTGAGCTGGTCGTCGATCAGGGCAAGTACCACCTCGTCAAACGCATGATCGCCGCCGCTGGTAACCACGTGGCCCAATTGCATCGCACCGCAGTCGGCGCGCTATCGCTGGAAGACGGCAGCCTGCCCGAGCTGGAATCCAGCGACTGGTGCTATCTGCGCCCCAAACACCTCGCCCTGCTGGGCTACAACGCAACGGAAGCGAGCAGCACATGACCGACGACACCCCGAAAAAAACGCTGTCCCTGCCCCAGGGCGAGCGCAGCAAGCCTGCCACGCGCCGCGCCCCGGTGCGCAGCTCAAGCATCGCCACGCCGCGCATCAAACCTGCCGCACCGGCGGCTGAGGACAAGAAAGCCGCCCGCCCGCCACGCGCCGAACAGGAACGCACCCCGCGTCGTCCGACCGCTGACGAGCGCCCGCGCCGCAGTGGCGAATCCTCTCCCCCGTCACGCGCCCCGCGCAGCGGCGCCGATCCCGCCGAGCGCAGCTTCAAGCCCCGCCCGGCCACACGCCCGGCGGCGGAGGGCACGCGCGATGCAGAACGCCGTCCGCCGCGCCGCAGTGACGAAACGCCGCGCCCGCGTCCGGCACGCCCCGCCGAACGCTTCGCCGATGCGCCGGCGCGCGAAGAGCGCGCTCCGCGCATTCCGTACGCCGAGCGCGACGTGCCGCACGAGCGCCGCTCGCGTGGCGCCGATGGCGTCACCAAGGCGCCCGGCTTTGGCAAAGCAGGCGCCGCGCGCCGCGCCGCACCCGCAGCGGAGCCCAAGGACGCCCAAGGCGCCGTGCGCCTCTCCAAGCGGATGACCGAGCTGGGCATGTGTTCGCGCCGCGAAGCCGATGAATACATTGAGCGCGGCTGGGTCACGGTCGATGGTGTGGTCGTCGATGAGCTGGGCAGCAAGATCCTGCCCGACCAGAAGATCGAGCTGACGCGCCAGGCCGAAGCTACGCAGAACCTGCGCATGACGGTCATCCTCAACAAACCGGTCGGCTACGTCTCCGGCCAGGCCGAGGACGGCTACGAGCCGGCCAGCGTGCTGATCACCGCCGAGAATCACTGGGAAGAAGACCCGATCAAGCGCCGCTTCGAAACCCGCCACATGAAAAAGCTGGCGCCCGCCGGCCGCCTCGACATCGACTCGACCGGCATGCTGGTGCTGACTCAGGATGGCCGCATCGCCAAGCAGCTGATCGGTGAGAACAGCGACATCGAAAAGGAATACCTGGTGCGCGTCGAAGGCCCGCTGTCCTACGACAACCTCGCCCTGCTCAACCACGGCCTGGTGCTCGATGGCGTCGAGCTGCAGCCGGCCAAGGTCAGCTGGCAAAACGAGCACCAACTGCGCTTCGTGCTGCGTGAAGGCCGCAAACGCCAGATCCGCCGCATGTGCGAGCTGGTCGGCCTGACCGTCACCGCGCTCAAGCGCATCCGCATCGGCTCGATCCCGCTGTCCAAGCTGCCGCCCGGCAAATGGCGCTACCTGGGCGACCACGAGAAGTTCTGAGTCGCTGATCCCGCCCGGCAAACGCGAAGGGCCGCACAGGAAGTCAAAATGCTTCCTGTGCGGCCCTTCTGTCGTCTAGGGTCTGGATCTCTCACCAGCGCCCCGTCTCGCAGCCCTGGGCGGTGAGACGCACTGCGCGCTTGGTTTGCTGGCGTTGCTTAGCGGGCGGCCTTGCCTGCTGCGTGCAGGCTGTATTGATTTGCGGCGGACGCAGAAAACAAAAAAGCCAGTCTTTCGACTGGCTTTTCTGCTGAAACTGGCGCGCCCGGAAGGATTCGAACCTCCTACCCCTTGGTTCGTAGCCAAGTACTCTATCCAGATGAGCTACGGGCGCTAAAGGAGCGACATTATATGCACAACACACAAATCTCGCAAGCTTTTTTTCTTGGCGGAGAGCAAGGGATTCGAACCCTCGAGACAGGTTTTGCCCGTCTGCTCCCTTAGCAGGGGAGTGCCTTCGACCACTCGGCCAACTCTCCGCGAGAAGAGCGCGCATATTATATGCAGCGCCTTCCCTCGTCAATGCAAATCGTGCGATTTAAGCGACAACTTGATCCAGTTCGAAGGCCTTGTGCAGCACGCGCACGGCCAGCTCGAGATACTTCTCGTCAATCGCGACGGAAATCTTGATTTCCGAGGTCGAGATCATCTGGATGTTGATGCCCTCTTCGGCCAGCGTACGGAACATCTTGCTGGCGATGCCAACGTGCGAGCGCATGCCCACACCGACCACCGACACCTTGGCCATCGAGCGGTCTGCACGCACTTCACGTGCGCCGACGTGCGCCTTGACCTCATCGAGGATCTTCAGCGTGCGCTCGTAGTCGTTGCGATTGACGGTGAAGGAGAAGTCCGTGGTGCCGTCGAAGCTGACATTCTGGATGATCATGTCGACGTCGATATTGGCTTCGGCAATCGGGCCCAGGATCTGATAGGCGATACCGGGGCGGTCGGGCACGCCGAGCACGGTGAGCTTGGCTTCGTCGCGATTGAACGCGATGCCGGAAATGATAGGTTGTTCCATCTTGAGATCATCCTCGAAAGTAATCAGGGTGCCTTCGCCACCTTCCTGGAAGCTGGAGAGCACGCGCAATTTGACCTTGTACTTGCCGGCAAACTCGACCGAGCGAATCTGCAGCACCTTGGAGCCCAGGCTGGCCATTTCCAGCATTTCTTCAAAGGTGATGCGATCGAGCTTGCGTGCCTCGGGCACGATGCGGGGGTCAGTCGTATAAACACCATCAACGTCGGTGTATATCTGGCACTCGTCGGCGCGCAAGGCAGCCGCCAGCGCAACGCCGGTGGTGTCCGAACCACCACGCCCCAGCGTGGTGATGTTGCCCGCGTCATCGACCCCCTGGAAGCCAGCCACGACGACAACGTGCCCCTCATCCAGATCCTTGCGCATGCGATCCTCGTCAATCTTGAGGATGCGCGCCTTGGTGAAGGAACTGTCGGTCAGGATGCGCACTTGCGCGCCGGTGTAGCTGCGCGCCTTGACGCCTTGCGCCATCAGGGCCATGCACAGCAGGCCGATGGTGACTTGCTCACCGGTCGATACCACGACATCCAGCTCACGCGGATCGGGCGTTGACTGAACTTCTTTGGCCAAACCGATCAAACGATTGGTTTCACCACTCATTGCAGACACGACCACCACGATCTGGTCACCCGCGGCTTGCGCGGCAGCGACACGCCGCGCCACATTCTTGATGCGCTCGGGGTTGCCCACCGAGGTGCCGCCATATTTTTGAACGATCAAGGCCATCTTCTAGACACTTGCCAAGGTTGAAAAGCTGATCATTTTAGCCGAATCCGGCTTCGCCCTGCCAAACATGCGTTTGTACCAGGGGGTTATATATGGCCGCTAGCTCCGTCATTTTTACAATTCCTTAACAAAGGCCTCAAAACACAGGCGCAGCATGGTTGTATGTTGTAGAAATATTGATCTATACTGCATCCAGCTATCACTAAAGTTATAGCCAAACAGGCTCGCCGCGCTGCAACACCACTTCACATGGCAGTAGCGTAGTCATAAACAGGTCATAGAAAGGACGGATTTCATGCAGTTCAGCCCAGGCATGCAGCACGCATGGGCAGGCAGCAGGCTTTCCGGCCAATCAATGCGGGCACCCCGGGGTCAAGAGGCGTTTGATTGAATCTTCAGCATTGCATTCACAGGAACACATAGACATGAAAACACTTGAAAACGTAGATGTTCGCGAAATCCGTCGCAAGCTGGGTCTGAACCAGTCCCAGTTCTGGTCCAAGATCGGCGTCACCCAGAGTGGTGGTTCGCGCTACGAGAGCGGCCGCAATGTGCCGCGCCCCGTGCAGGCGCTGCTGCGCATCGTTCACATCGAGCAAATCGATCTGAACAAGATCCGCAAGGACGATTTCGAAGTCATCGAATACCTGCGTGCGCACAAGTCCGAGCTGTACAAGACGCTGAAGAAGGAAGCCAAGGCCAAGAAGAAGGAAAAGTAATCTTTTCCGGCTCAAGCTTTGTCAGGGGGCCCATGTGGCTCCCTGTGCGTTTTTGAGACCGACAACGCGCATCCCGCTACAATGACGCCCTTTCCGGCGCCTCCTACGCTGCGCAAGCAGAAACTCCCCGTGCTTATTACCAGACGACTTGAATTCGACGCGGGTCACCGCATCCCCGACCACCGCAGCCTGTGCCGCCATTTGCACGGCCATCGCTACGCCATCGAGATCAGCGTCAGCGGCGACATCACCGCGCAGGACGGCAATCCGCGCAATGGCATGGTGCTGGATTTCTCGGAGATCAAATCGGTCCTGCGCGCGACTATCGTCGATGTCTGGGATCACGCCTTCCTGGTCTATCGCGGCGACAGCGCCATCCTCGAATTCCTCAACAGCCTGCCCGATCACCGCACGGTCGTGCTCGATGTCGTGCCGACGGCCGAGAATCTGGCCAGCGAAGCCTTTCGCCTGCTCGAACCCAGAATTGCAACAATTTGCGACAAGAGCCTGCGCCTGGAAAACGTCCGCCTCTACGAGACGCCCAATTGCTGGGCCGACGCCAAGCGCGGCTGAGCAGCGCGTCAAGACGTCTCAAGCGCCTTGTGCGCCAGCCACTGGAAGCGATAGCCGACCCCGTAGATCGAGTGGATCGGATCTTTGCCGCAACTGGCGCTGAGTTTGCGGCGCAAGTTTTTGATATGGCTATCGACGGTTCGGTCAGTGACCGCGCGATGATCGTCATAGAGCTGATCGAGCAGCTGCTCGCGCGTGAAAACACGGCCCGGTGCGGCAGACATTACACGCAGCAGGCGGAACTCGGCCGGCGTCAGCTCCAGCCTTTGCCCGTCGAGACTGGCCTGCCAGCTCAGATCATCAATCTGTAACTGCGGCTCAGCCGCGGCCATGACCCGCCCTTGCGCACGGCGCAACTGTGCGCGGACGCGTGCCATCACCTCGCGCGGGCTGAACGGCGTCTTGCAGATGTAATCATCCGCACCACCATCGAGCCCGGCCAGGCGGTCGGCCTCCTCGCTACGCGCCGTGAGCATGATGATCGGCGCAGCGCAAAAGGTTCGCAGCGCACGACACACGGCCAGACCATCCAGCCCCGGCAGCATCACATCGAGCAGGATCAGGTCCGGCGCCTTGGCACGCACGGCGGCCTCGACCGCCGCGCCATCGGCCAGATGCCGCGGCTGATGACCCTCGGCGCGCAGATAGTCGAGCAGCAGGCTAGCCATCTTGGGTTCGTCTTCCACGACGAGAATATCGGCACTCACCGCAGCGCTCATGTCTTGCTCGGCGCCAGCGGCAGACGGATCGTGATGGCAATGCCACCCAGTTCGGCTGCTGCAGCCTCAATCTCGCCGTCATGGGCCAGCACGATGTTGCGGCAGATCGCCAGCCCCAGCCCGGAGCCCCCGCTGGCACGGTTACGCGAGAGTTCGGCGCGATAGAAGCGGTCGAACAGACGGGGCAACACCGCCACAGCCACCCCTGGTGCAGAGTCCTCACAGCTCAGCACGGCTTGGCGCAGCGCGTTGACGCTCAGCTGGATGCGCACCATGCCGCCTGGGTCCGTATACCGACAGCAGTTTTCCAGCAGATTGTGCAGCAGCTGGCGGATGCGTCCGGCGTCAGCAAAAACCGGCAAGGGCTGCTCAGGCAGCACGCACTGCAGTTGCAACTGGCATTGCGCCAGACGCGGCGCAATGCGCTCGAGCACCTCGGCCACGCAGCGCACCAGATCCATATCCTCCTTGCGATACGCCAGCGCGGCCACATCGGTCAGGGCAAGATCATTGAGGTCGGTGACCAGCTTGCTCAACTGCGCCACTTCGCCCTGCAGCGAAGACAGCGCCTCGCGCCCGAAGGGCCGGATGCCATCTTCAAGCGCTTCCAGTTCGCCGTGCAGGATGCCCAGCGGCGTACGCAGTTCATGGGCGATATCGGCCATGAATTCGCGACGCATCGCCTCGTTGCGTTCCAGCGTAGCGGCCAGATGATTGAAGTCATGCGCCAGCTGGCCGACCTCGTCCTTGCCGAACTCCGGCACGCGACGCGCATAGTTGCCGCCCGCCAGTTCGTGGGTGGCGCGGGCGACCTGACGGATCGGCCCCATCACCGCATGCGAGACCCACCAGGCAATCAGTCCGGCAAACAGGATCACCAGCAGAACGATCAGCCGATGAGCGCTGAGCTGGTCTGCAGCAAAACGCTTGGCGCCCATTTCGGTGACATTCTGGAAGGGCATCAGGGTCAGCCAGCCGACCGTCTGCTCGCCGAACTTGACCGGCAACTCGATGCGATCACCCTCATCGCTGCCGTGATAACCGATCACGAACCGTCGATCAGCATCCAGCAAGGTCATGCGCAGGAAGGCCCCCGTCAAATCCGACTCCGGCGGCGCGGTGTCGTCGCGAAGATCCGGACTCAGCCCACGCAACATGACGCGTATCCACAAGCGCGGCTGCTCGCGCAGGAAGTCCCAGCTACCGCGCTCCTGATATGCCACCGTGAGGCGCGGCAGCGCCTGATTCATGCCGTCGACCGCCAGCTGATTCAGATAGCCCACGAAACCATGTTTGAAACTGTGATGCGAGCCGATTCCGGCCGCGATGACGGCGGCGGCGGAGACCGCCAGCACGGCAATGAAAAGACGCGTCGAGACGGTGATGCGGGCGAGCATGGACATAGGCGCCATTGGAGCGCTGCAGGCCGCGCTTGGCAAGCGTGATCGTCACCCGCCATGCAGATCGCCGTCTGCAGCCTTCTTCAATTTGTCTCCACATTCGTGGTCGATGATCACCAACATCCCTGAAGCCTAGGAAGTGAACACCCATGAAAAAGCAGAGCTATCCCCTTCTGGCCAGCATGCTGCTGTGCATCCTGCTCAGCGCATGTGACAGCAACGAACCGGCCACCCAAAGCCCATCCGCCCCGCCCAAAGTCGGCGTGTACGTCGTCACCAAGGGGACGGTGCCGATCAACGTCGAGCTCTCCGGTCGGGTCGCTGCCAAATCAGTGGCTGAAATCCGCCCGCAAGTCGGCGGCATTCTTGAGAAACAGCTGTTCACTGAAGGCGCAGCGGTCAAAGCCGGCCAAGTGCTGTATCAGATCGACGCGTCCAGCTACACAGCCGCCTACGCCAGCGCCAAAGCCGCGCTCGTGAAGGCAGAAGCGACCTTGCGCGCTTCGGAAGTAACCGCCAAGCGTGATGCCGGCCTGGCCAAGATCGAAGCGATCAGCCAGCAAACGGCTGACGACAGCCGCGCCGCTGTCGAAGAAAATCGTGCGGCCCTCGAAGTTGCCCAAGCGGCGCTCGATACCGCGCGCATCAATCTTGAACACACCCGCATCACGGCGCCGATCAGCGGCCGCATCGACATTTCCGCGGTCGTCCCCGGCGCGCTGCTCAGCGCCGCGCAAACCACGGCACTGACCACGGTACGCCAGCTCGACCCGCTGGTGGTCGACGTCAAGCAATCGAGCACCGAGCTGCTCCGCCTGCGTCAGGAGCTCAAGGCCGACGCCCGGCGCAAGCCTGGCGAGGAGGTTCCGGTCAAGCTGGTGCTGGAAGATGGCAGCGAATACGCGCATCCGGGCCGCCTGCAATTTGACGGTGTGAGTGTCGACGAGAGCACCGGCATGGTGACCCTGCGCGCCATCGTGCCCAACCCCGAAGGCGTGCTGCTGCCGGGCATGTACGTGAAGGCACGGGTGCAGGAAGGGCATCTGGACGACAGCATCCTGGTGCCGCAAGAAGGTGTGACCCGTCGTCCCTCGGGCGATGCCATCGCAATCGTCGTCGGCGAGGATGGCCGTCTGGCCGAACGCAAGCTGACACTGGGCCGCGCGATGGGTAACCAATGGGTGGTGACCGCAGGCCTGCAAGCCGGCGACAAAGTCGTTGTCGAGAGCCTCAAGCGGGCAGCGCTGGGCGATATCGTCACCGCCGTGCCGGCTGGCGGCGCCAGCAAGCGCTAAGGGGATACGGTCATGGCACGTTTTTTCATAGATCGCCCAATCTTCGCCTGGGTCATCGCCATTGTCATCATGCTGGCCGGTGGCGCGGCGATCATGAGCCTGTCGCTCGAACAATATCCGGATATCGCTCCGACCAAGGTCACCATCCGCGCCACGTATAGCGGTGCATCGGCCGAGACCATCGAGAATTCGGTGATCCAGGTCATCGAACAACAGATGACCGGCCTGGACCACCTCACCTGGATGACCTCGAAAAGCCAGTCCGACGGCTCGGCCCGCGTCGAGCTCACCTTCGACGCAGGCACCAACCCCGATGTCGCCCAGATGCAGGTGCAGAACAAGCTGCAGCAGGTGCTCACGCAACTGCCTGAATCGGTACAGGACCAGGGCGTCACCGTCGCCAAAGCCAGTACCGACACGATGATGGTGTTTAACCTGATTTCCGACGACGCCTCCGTCACCTCGACCGACATCGCCAACTACATCGCCAACAATCTGAAGGACACCATCAGCCGCGTCGATGGCGTCGGTGACGCACAAGCCTACGGATCGGGTTACGCCATGCGCATCTGGCTCGACCCGAACAAGATGCTCAAGTACTCGCTGATGCCCTCGGACATCTCCAGTGCCCTGAGTGCGCAAAACACCGAAGTCTCCGCCGGCCAGGTCGGCGCACTGCCGGCCGCCGCAGGGCAGAGCCTCAATGCCACGATCACTGCGCGCAGCAAGCTCAAGTCGATTGAGCAGTTTGAAAAGGTGATCGTCAAATCGGCGGCCGACGGCTCGGCCGTGCGCCTCGCCGATGTCGCCCGCCTGGAGCTGGGGCGCGAGAGCTATACCATCAGCACGCGCTACAAGGGCAATCCCTCGGCAGGTCTGGCCATCTCGCTGGCCTCCGGCGCCAATGCCCTCAAGGTAGCCGAGGCGGTACGCGCCAAGATCAAGGAAATGGAGCCCTATTTCCCGGCCCACATGAGCTCGGTGATCGCCTACGACACCACGCCCTTCGTGAAAATCTCGATCGAAGAAGTGGTCCGCACCCTGGTCGAAGCCCTGGTGCTGGTGGTGCTGGTGATGTACCTGTTCATGCAGAACCTGCGCGCCACGCTGATTCCTGCCGTGGCCGTGCCGGTGGTTCTGCTGGGCACCTTCGGCATCCTGTCGGTCTTCGGCTACTCGATCAATACCCTGACCATGTTCGGCCTGGTGCTGGCCATCGGCCTGCTGGTTGACGACGCCATCGTGGTGGTCGAGAACGTCGAACGGATCATGAGCGAGGACGGTCTGTCGCCGCGTGAAGCGACGCGCAAGTCGATGGACCAGATCACTGGCGCGCTGATCGGTATCGCTCTGGTGCTCTCCGCGGTGTTCATCCCGATGGCGTTTTTCGGCGGCGCCACCGGCATCATCTACCGCCAATTCACGATTACCATCGTCTCGGCCATGGCCCTCTCGGTGCTCGTTGCGCTGACCCTCACGCCGGCGCTGTGCGCCAGCTTGCTCAAGCCGATCGAACAAGGCGGACACCCCAGCAGCGGCGTGCTCGGACGCTTCTTCAAGCGCTTCAACCAAGGCTTTACCGCAGGCACCGCACAGTACGGCCGTGGCGTCAGCCAGCTGCTCAAACGCCGTGCCATCAGCGCCCTGGTCTATGTGCTGCTGTTCGCGGCCACCGCCTTCATTTTCAAGAACCTGCCGACCTCCTTCCTGCCCACGGAAGACCAGGGCTCGCTGATGGCGCAGATCAAGCTACCGGCCGGCGCGACCAATGAGCGCCTGACGCAATCGCTGAAAACCTTCGAAACCTACCTCTCCAAGCAAGCCGAAGTACGGGCCTTCATGACGGTGAGCGGCACCGATGGCGACCAGGCCTCGGCGCGTGCCTTCATCACCCTGACCGACTGGAGCAAGCGCAGCGGCGCGGAACAGGATGCTGAAAGCCTGGTTCATCGCTTCTCCAAGGAGCTCTCTGGCCAGCTGCGCGATGCCACGGTGTTCGTCATGCAGCCACCGGCCGTGCGCGGTCTGGGCTCGAACTCCGGCTTTGATGTGCAGATCGAGGATGTGGGCGGCCTGGGTCACCAGGCACTGAGCGCCGCACGCGACCAGTTCCTGCGC
Source organism: Uliginosibacterium sediminicola (assembly GCF_039631295.1). Lineage (NCBI taxonomy): Bacteria > Pseudomonadati > Pseudomonadota > Betaproteobacteria > Rhodocyclales > Zoogloeaceae > Uliginosibacterium > Uliginosibacterium sediminicola. The sequence goes on from NZ_JBDIVE010000002.1 coordinate 480,645, forward strand.
CTGGCACGGCAGAGCAAGCTGCTCACCCAGGTGCGCACCAATAATCTGGATGACACGCCGCAGCTGGAGATCAGCATCGACGACGCCAAGGCCACGGCGCTGCGTGTGTCGGCCAGCGACATCAACAGCACGATGTCCTACGCAATGGGTGGCAAATACGTCAATGACTTCATCTATGGCGGACGCGTCAAGAAGGTCTACATCCAGGGTGACGCGCCCTTCCGCATGTCGCCCGACAGCTTCAAGAACTGGTACGTGCGCAACGCCAATGACGATATGGTGCCCTTCTCGGCCTTTGCCAGCGCCAAGTGGAGCTATGGCTCGCCGCAGCTGATCCGCTACAACGGCCTGTCCTCCTATGAAATGGTGGGCGAACCGGCCAAGGGCGTCAGCTCGGGCACGGCCATGGCTGAAGTGGAGCGCCTCATCAAGCAGCTGCCCGCCGGCATCGGCTATGAATGGACCGGCGCCTCCTATCAGGAACGCCTGTCCGGCCAACAAGCGCCGCTGCTCTACGCAGTGTCGGTGCTGTTCGTGTTCCTCTGCCTGGCCGCGCTCTATGAGAGCTGGTCGGTGCCTTTCTCGGTGGTGCTGGTGGTGCCACTGGGCGTGCTCGGCGCCGTGCTGGCCACCTGGTTGGCGGCACAGAGCAACGATGTGTACTTCCAGGTCGGCCTGCTGACCACGGTCGGTCTGTCGGCCAAGAACGCGATCCTCATTGTTGAATTCGCCAAGACCCTGGAGGAGCAAGGCATGCGCCTGGTCGAGGCGACGCTGGAAGCGGTACGCCTGCGTCTGCGCCCGATCATCATGACCTCGCTGGCCTTCATGTTCGGCGTGCTGCCGCTGGCATTGTCCACCGGCGCCGGCTCGATGAGCCGTCGCGCAATCGGTGTCGGCGTACTCGGCGGCATGATCTCGGCAACGCTGCTCGGCGTGCTCTTCGTGCCCCTCTTTTACGTCCTTGTGCGCAGCATCTCCGGCCCGCGCAAGGCCACCAGCTCCGCTGTGGAGAATGAATGATGAATACCCCTCCCCTGCCACTCAAACACACGGCCATCCTGGCCTGCCTGCTGCTCTCGGCCTGCGTCAATCTGGCACCGACCTATGAACGCCCGCAGGCGCCCGTCGCCGCCAGCTGGCAGACGACAAGCCAGGCAGGCGACGCCAAGCTCGCAGCCAAGGAAGCCCCGGCGCGTGACTGGGAAGAGATCCTGGTCGATCCACGCCTGCGCGAAGTCATCCGCCTGAGCCTGGCCGAGAACCGCGACCTGCGCGTGGCCATTGCCAATGTCGACAAAGCCCGCGCTGCCTACCGGGTGACGCACGCGGCCGAACTGCCGACCCTCAATGCCAGCGCCAGCGAGTCCCGCGAGCACACCTCGAACCGCGCCAGCAGCTCGGGCGTCGGCTCGACCAGCAGTTCATGGAAAGCGCAGCTGGGCGTGAGCAGCTTCGAAATCGATCTCTTCGATCGCCTCGCCAATCTCAGTGAAGCGGGCTTGCAAAGCTACTTCCAGCTGGCGGAAACGCAGCGCAGCGTGCGCCTGTCCCTGGTGGCCCAGACCGCCATCGCCTGGCTGACCCTGGCCGCCGATCAGCAACAACTGCAGCTGGCGCGCAATACGCTGGAGAGCCGCGAACGGACCCTCAGTGTGACCGATCAGGCGCGCGCCCTGGGCGGTCTGGCCGCAGCCGACGTCGCCACCGCACGCGGCAGTCGCGATTCGGCACGCGCCAGCGTCGCCAGCTACAGCAGTGTCGTCGAACAGGATCGCAATGCACTGGAGCTGCTGGTCGGCAAGAAATTGCCTGATGCACTGCTCCCGCCACTGGACCTGCTCGGCAGCGAGAAGCCGGCGGCGCTGCTGGTCGACATCCCCAGCGATCTGGATTCCAGCATCCTCCTCAATCGCCCGGATGTGCTGGCCGCCGAACACACCCTGATCGCCGACAACGCCAATATCGGTGCCGCACGCGCAGCCTTCTTCCCGAAGATCACGCTGACCGCCAGCGGCGGCAGCACCAGCCGCAGCCTGGATGATCTGTTCGCTTCCGGCAGCGGCGCCTGGAGCTTTGCACCGAGCATCACCCTGCCGATCTTCGACGGCGGCGCCAACCGCGCCACCCTCGATAGCCGCAAGGCGCAGCAAACGGCCGACATCGCCACCTACGAGAAAACCATCCAGACGGCCTTCTCCGAAGTGGCCAATGCACTGGCCGTACGCAAAAACCTCAGCGAGCAGATCGACGCCGTGCGTGGCGTGGTTGCCGCCGGCACGCAAAGCCTGGCCTTCGCCACCGCCAGCTACAAGGAAGGACGCGGCACCTACCTTGCTGTGCTGGATGCACAACGCACTTTGTACACCGCGCAGCAAAGCCTGATCACCCTGCAACTATCCGAGCAGAACAATCGCATCACCCTGTTCAAGGCACTCGGCGGCGGCACCACGGAAAAAACCGCGCCGCGCTGAAAACGCTACATCGGCTGACGCGCCCGCTGCACGGTCCCACCTTGCAGCAGGCGGACGATCAGGCTACACGCAGAAGCTTGGGATCGCGTTCAAACAGCTGCGTAGAAACAGCTTGCGAGCGCGCCAGCGCAGCCCAAGAAAAAGCCCGTCCTGGCAAAGCAGTGACGGGCTTGTTCGCGGATTGCCTGCAACGCAACGGTCGTGGCCTTGAAAGGCCAGCGTCAGACAATAAATCCTGGCGGAGGCTGTGAGATTCGAACTCACGGACGCTTGCGCGTCGGCAGTTTTCAAGTTTCCCGGAGCCGCGCTTTACGCCACTTTGAATTGCCATTGTAAGCCGTAAGACCCTTTTCAGGTCAAACACTTAGCGGCGTTTTCCATTTTTCGTAACTTGTCGTAGCTTTATGCCGCGTGCTTACGAGCCGCTTATGAGTGCCAGAATGGATGCGGCCGGCGACTGCGCTAACAGTCCCGACCGCGTGGCCAACTCCCTTGCTTACAAAGGAAGCCGACGTGAAGATAGTAACCACAACCGCCAAAGTCAGCGAGGTGCAGCATGCCTAAGCTGACGAAGACCTATATAGACAAGCTCACTGCACCCGCGGATAAAGAGGCGTTCCACTGGGACACCGAGATCAAAGGCTTTGGTCTGCGCGTTACCCCTACCAGCAAGATCACCTACATCGTGCAAGGGCGCGTCAATGGCAGTTCACCCCGCATTAGCATTGGCCCGCATGGTGTCTTCACTGTGGATCAAGCCCGCGAGGTCGCCCGCGAGCATTTGCGCAGCATGCGCATGGGCATCGACCCGCGCGCCGTTGCCAAGAAGGAGGCTGCGCAGCGCGTCAAGGACACGGAAGAAGATGCCGGGCGTGCGCTCGACCAGAAGATGACCACAGTGTCACAGGTGATAGAGGCACTGGTGCAGGCAGTTCATGTGACGCATGCAGGCCAAGACGTGACCCGCGACATGGTGCATAGCGTGCTGAATCGAGTGGCGAATGGTCGCCGCTGGAAGGATGTAGATGACATGCTCCGCATGGCTCAGTTCCAATACCGAATCGACGTGGTGCGCGGGGCTAACAATCAGGTGCTTTACTGGCGAGCACGGCACGCGGCCTGTAGCGGCATCACTCGTCAAAACCTGAGTCGTCGTCTTCGCAATCTTGTGTTTCGAACTCAGGTTCGCTATGAACCGTCAAGCCATCAGGGACGGTTACTACTTCAACACTCTCAACTTGGTGACCATCCATGCCTAGCGAATAGGTTACATGTGCTTCGACCACCCCTTGGTCTATCTCGCCCCGAAATACTACCGACCTTTCCTCTCGGTCTTCCTTGAATTGGGGCTTGCTAACGACCTCGTGGTCGCCGACCTCCTTTAACTCTCCCGGCTGAACCTCAATAATCTCTTGGTCTTTGCCATCTTCAATGATGAGCACTAAGGGGCTGATTTGTTCGATTGAGAAAGGCATTGAGTCTCCTTGGAAGTTGTAACGCCGACGGTGGGCAAGTTGCCGTTTCCTGCATATGGGGGCATGGACGCATAATTCAACTTCGCCTCTATGGAACGCCAAACACAGGATTAGGCGGGCTTGCCCGCTAAAGGCTTGGAGCCCTTGCGGTTAGACTGGTAGCGCATGAGCGACGTAAGCACAGCGTAAGACCGGCTTCGCTTACTCGTCGTCCTCTTGCGCGGGCGCTGGTTTGGCTTTTGCTGCGGATCGGGCTTTTGCTGGAGTTACAGCGACAATCGCTTTTCCTGCCAAATCTTTCACTTGTTCCGCGAAACCGGGCACCGCTTTCATCGCCTGCTTTACAACGTCCGATGATGCTAGCTCGTGCCATGGGCTACCGTGACTAGCTGTTTCCACCAGTCGGAGAGGAAGTTCATCAAGGCGGGTCAGTGCGGATGTAAGCAGTTTGGCCTCCATGTCCTTGTCGAACCGGGCAGCCTCGCGCCGGAACCCTTCATAAGCACGCGAGATTGACGCTTTGAATGCGTAGTCCTCCGCAAGCCGGAAACGTTGGCCGATCTGTTTTGTCGATAACCATGCAAACCACACCGGGGCACCAACTGACAGTACTGAAAGCACGAGGTTAAGAACAATCACTGATGAGGGGGCATTCGGCACCTTGAACAGTTCGGAGAGTGCATTCAACTGTGCCGAGCCAAAGTAGCTTCCCGCAGCAAGGGCGATAACAAGGCCTGCGACCCATATCCACATTGACTTTGACAATGCGTCCGAGCGTTCGTTGAATGCTGCGGCCAACCCCACGCTGGTTGCGGCAGAGTATGCTGTCTCGCAACGCTCAAGCACCGCCTTTGCGTCGTCAGCACTCTTGTTCAGCTGCTTATCAAGCTCGTTTGCAGCCTCTCGGATGCGGGATACGTCACTTTGATCTCGCGTCGCATCTTTCGCGAGATCAGCAATCTTCTGCCGTGCCTCAGACAGCGTTTCCAAGTCTGCAGGAAGTTGGTCTGCCGCGGTGTAAGCGTGCTCAATCCGCTCAACCATTGTGGCAAGCGAGGCGGTGCGAGGTTCCAGTCCGTTCAGGGAGGCTTCCATTCCCCGAAGTTGGCGGGTGATTTTCCTTAGTGCAGCGACAGCTTCCGCTCGGTCATCTCGAACCAAAACAGGTGTGAGCGCCTTGCGTAATCCATCAAGAGTGAGCACATATGTAGGAACCGCCCGCCCAGCATTGCCCCACAAGTTGGGAATGGTGCTCTCCCGCAAATAACTCAAGCGGCGTGCGTAATCTTTGATCCGTGCTTCCGAGTCCCCAAGCTCATCAACCTCATTGGAGTCGATCATATCAATGATCGATTGGGCATCTTCAACTAGCTCAGATCTCGTTAGCCCAGGGAAAGACCAATTATTGTGCGCGTTCCCAAAAGGCTCGTCACTCCCGACAGATGCCCTTAGCTGTGCAATGACTTGTGTCAGTTGCTCCTGAATCGCTTCCAGCGCCTGATGCATTCGACCTCCCCGTCAGCCTATTGATGTGTAATAACCCCATTTTATATGGGGGCGCTAGACGAAAGGTAAATAGGTCCCGACGGTTGAGAGGGTATAACCTGCTTATGCTGTGCTTACGGGCTGATTTTTCTACACAGCAAAGCCCCGGCTGGCGGGGCTTTTTTGCTACTACTGCAAGCACTTTGCATGCTGGCCCATGCTTCGTAAGTGCTTGTTTTTTATTGGCGGAGGCTGTGAGATTCGAACTCACGGACGCTTGCGCGTCGGCAGTTTTCAAGACTGCTGGTTTAAACCACTCACCCAAACCTCCGGACTTTTTAGCCGGCCACTCGACGCTACGCCCGACGGCATGAAAACCTGCCGCGCCGCATCTCAAGCAGCAAACCGGGCGCGAGTGTACGTCGGGTAGATCGACCAGCGCAAGCGCTTGCAATCGACGGGAACCACAAGCATGATTCGCGTGTCTTATTCACGTGCGCAAATTTTGCGCGGTTCAAAGGAAAGAAAGAGCCATGGAAAACCGTCTATACACCGTCAACACGAGCAGTACTGCGGGTGGCGTGCGCAATAATGTGCTGCGCAACACTTACAACCTGTTGGCCCTGTCGATGCTGCCGACCATCGCTGGCGCCTGGGCTGGCCTCCAGTTCAACTTCTCCATGCTGTTCGCTGGCAGCCCGATCATGGGGCCGCTGCTGATGCTGGCCGTCATGTGGGGGCTGATCTACGCCATCCAGGCCAATCGCAACAGCAGCACCGGCGTGGTCCTGCTGCTGGGCTTCACCTTCGTGATGGGGCTGATGCTGTCGAGCACCCTGGCCTGGACGCTGCGCTTCTCGAACGGCGCCTCGCTGATTGCGCTGGCCGCTGGCGGCACCTCGATCGTCTTCTTCGGCATGTCGGTGCTGGCGCATACCATCAAGCGTGACCTGTCGGGCATGGGCAAGTTCCTGTTCATCGGCACGCTGTTGCTGTTGGCGGCCAGCATCGCCAACATCTTCCTGCACATCCCGGCCCTGCACCTGACCATCGCGGTGATCAGCTGCGGCATCTTCTCGGCCTGGCTGCTGTATGACCTGAACGATGTCGTCAAGGGCGGTGAGACCAGCTACGTGTCGGCTACGCTGCGCGTCTATCTGGACCTCTACAACATCTTCACGAGTCTGCTGCAGATCCTCGGCATCTTCGGCGGCAACCGCGACTGATCAGCATTGCGTATGCCTGAAAGCCCGTCCGACGCAAGTCGGGCGGGCTTTTTGTTGCTCGTTCACGGACGACAATAAGAATAGATCTCATTTACAAAATAGACTTCACTCGGTATTGTTTGCATGGATTTACAATCAAACAAAACAGGAGTCTGTATGACACGCACCACCCTATTTCGCCGCCTGACGCTCAGCAGCCTGGGGCTTTTGCTGCTTGGCGCGGTCCAGGCCAGTGAGGTCAATCTTTACACGACCCGGGAGGCCGGCCTGATCAAACCCTTGCTTGATGCCTACACCAGCAAGACCGGTATCAAGGTCAATACGGTGTTCATGAAGGATGGCCTGCCCGAACGTGTGGCGGCCGAAGGCAAGCAATCGCCTGCCGATCTGCTGATGGCCGTTGACGTCAATGCGCTGGTCGAACTGAGCGAAAAGAACGTCACCCAGGCAATCAAGTCCCCGGCGCTGGAAGCAGCCATTCCCGCCAATCTGCGCGATGCAGGTGGCCACTGGTTTGCACTGTCGGTCCGCGCACGCACGCTCTACACCGCCAAGAACATCACGCTCAGCAGCTTCACGTATGAAGACCTTGCTGATCCGAAATACAAGGGCAAGATCTGTATCCGCGCAGGTCAGCATGCCTACAACACCGCCCTGATCGCCCACATCATCGCCAAGGACGGCGAAGCCAAAGCCGAGCAATGGCTGCGCGGGCTCAAGGCCAATCTGGCACGCAAGCCCGGTGGCGGTGACCGTGATGTGGCACGCGACATCATGGCGGGCATCTGCGATATCGGCCTGGGCAACTCCTATTACGTTGGCCTGATGCGCAGTGGCGCGGGCGGCCCGGAACAACAGAAATGGGGTGACGCCATCAATGTCGTGCTGCCAAGCTTCGCCAAGGGTGGCACGCATGTGAATGTGTCGGGCGCTGCCGTCGCCAAATACGCCCCCAACAAGGACAATGCGGTCAAGCTGCTTGAATTCCTGGTGTCCGATGAAGCTCAGGCGCTGTACGCCAAAGCCAACTTCGAATACCCGGTCAAGAAGGGTGCGGCGCTGGATCCGATCATCGCCAAACTGGGCACCCTCAACATCGATAGCCTGCAACTGGGCGACATCGCCAAGTACCGCAAGGCAGCAAGCCTGCTCGTTGACAAGGTCGGCTTTGACAACTGAGTCACTCGCACTGGCGCGCACGCCTCATCCCTGGGGCGTGCTGCGTCTGCGCCAGTACTTCAGCGCCCGGCATCTGGGTGTCGGCTGGCAAGTCGCCAGCCTGGCGCTGGTCCTCGCCGTGTTGGTGCCGCTGCAATCCTTGCTCGGTCACGCCATGCGGGGCTCGGGCGAACTGTGGCCGCATCTGCTGAGCTATGTCTTGCCGCAGGCGCTGCAGGATAGCGCCTTGCTGCTGCTGGGGGTCGGCGTGCTGGTCATCGCACTGGGCAGCAGCCTCGCCTGGCTGGTCAGCGCCTACGATTTTGTCGGCCGCCGCGAACTCTCCTGGGCCCTGCTCCTGCCCCTGGCAATTCCGAGCTACATCATCGCCTTCGCCTATCTGGATCTCTGGCATCCGGTCGGCATCCTGCAAAGCAGTCTACGCACGCTCTTGGGTTTCGACAGCCCGCGCGATTTCAAGCTCCCGGATATCCGCAGCATGTGGGGCTGCATCCTGCTGCTGGGTCTGGTGCTCTATCCATACGTCTATCTGCCCGTGCGTGCGGTGTTCAGCATGCAGGCGGGCAACCTCATCGAAGCTGCACGCACCTTGCAGGCGGGGCCGCAGCGGATATTTTTCGGGCTGGCCTTGCCACTCGCGCGGCCCGCCATCGCGGTCGGCACCAGTCTGGCGCTGATGGAAGCGCTCAATGACCTGGGCGCCAGCGAATTCCTGGGCGTGCGGACCCTCACGGTATCGATCTATTCAACCTGGCTGAATCGCTCCAATCTGCCCGGCGCCGCGCAGATTGCGCTGCTCATGCTGTGCATCGTACTGGCGCTGATCAGCATCGAGCGCTGGGCGCGCCGTCATCAACGCTACACCCTGGCGACACGCCGCATGCAGCCGCTCGCACGTCGCCGCCTGACTGGCTGGCGCGGCGTCCTCGCATTGACGTATTGCAGCCTGCCGATCACGCTGGGCTTTGTCATGCCCGCAGGCTACCTGGTGGGTGAAACCTACAAGCGCTTGAGGTTCAGCGGTCTCGAATCGAGTCTGCTCAGCGAACTGCTGAACACGCTGCAGCTGGCGACCGCCACCACGCTACTGGCGGCCCTGCTGGCCTTTCTGCTGAGCTTTGCCCAGCGCATGGCGCGCACGCCGCTGAACCGCCAGATCCTGCGCTGTGCCAGTCTGGGTTATGCCATCCCCGGAACCGTGCTCGCCATCGGCCTGCTCGGCCCGCTGGCCCAGTTCGATGCCTGGATCAACAGACTGTTCGAATTATCTGGCCACGCGCCCATCGGCTTGCTTCTGTCGGGCTCCAGCGTCGCCCTGATCTACGCCTATCTGGTGCGCTTCCTGGCCATCGCCAATGGCAGTCTGGAAGCGGGCTTCAGCCAATTACCCACTTCGCTCGACGACGCGGCACGCACACTGGGCAGCTCGCCGACACGCCTGGCCTGGCGCATCCACCTGCCGCTGTGCCGCCCCGCCTTGCTCAGCGCCATGCTGTTGGTCTTCGTCGACAGCATGAAAGAACTGCCCGCGACCCTGCTCCTGCGTCCGATGAATTTCGAAACCCTGGCCACCCACCTGTATGGCGAAGCTGCGCGCGGCACCTATGAAAGCGGCGCCATTGCCGCCTTGCTGATCGTACTGGCCGGACTATTACCCATCATTGCGCTGTCACGCCTGGCCGAGCGCCGCGACAGCCACGGTTCCTCACCATGAGTGTGCAAGCCCCCAGCATCCAGCTACAGATCCGCGAGCTCAGCCATCATTACGGTAGCAAGCAAGTGCTCGACGCGATCCAGATCGAGCTCATGGCGGGCGAGATCCTCGCCCTGGTGGGCCCCTCAGGCTGTGGCAAGAGCACCCTGCTCCGGCTGATCGCAGGCCTGGAGGAACTGCAGACGGGCGAAATCCGCCTCGACGGCGAGGTGGTGGCCGCCCCCTATCGCCAGCGAGCTGCGGAGCAGCGCCAGATCGGCATGGTGTTCCAGGACTTCGCGCTGTTTCCCCACCTGAGCCTGCTCGACAATGTCGCCTTCGGCCTGGGCAAGCTCCCCGCCGCCCAGCGGCGCACGCAGGCGCTGGCCATGCTGGCGCGCGTCGGCCTCGCCGAGCGCGCCGCGGATGCCCCACACATGCTCTCCGGCGGACAACAACAACGCGTCGCCCTGGCCCGCGCGCTGGCCCCGCAACCGCGCCTGCTGCTGCTCGACGAACCTTTCTCGAATCTGGACGTGCGCCTGCGCCACCGCCTGCGCCAGGAGACCCAGCAATTGCTGCGCGACATGCGCTGCGCCAGCATTCTGGTCACGCATGATCCGGAAGAGGCCATGTACATGGCAGATCGCATCGCGCTGCTGCGTGATGGGCGGATCATCCAGATCGGCAGCCCGGCCTCACTCTATTTCGCCCCGCAAAGCCCTTTCGCCACCGAATTTTTCGGCGACGTAAACATCCTGCATGGCGAGCTCAGGCAACACACCGTAGACACTGCGCTGGGGCGCTTTGCTGCGCCATCGCTCGGTGAAGGACAAGCGGTGCAGATCATGATCCGTCCCGAAGCGCTGCAACTGAGCAGCCAAGCCAGCGCCGACAGCCGGACGGTGATCGTCCAGGCCTGCCATCATCTGGGCGCCTACAGCCGTATCGATCTGCGCGTCGATGACGCCGCGGCGCTGAGCCTGCAGGCCGAGGTTCCGGGCGCGCCGGCCTGGCCGCCTGGTACGCGCCTGCAGGTACGCTGCGAGACGCGTGGCGTATTCATTTTCGCCGTCTGATCAGACGCGCTCGAACAGCGCAATCGACTCGACATGTGAGGTGTGCGGGAACATATTGGCCACGCCAGCGCCGCGCATCACATAGCCTTTGTCGTGCACCAGGATGGCCGCGTCGCGCGCCAGCGTGGCCGGATTGCAGGAGACATAGACGATGCGCCGCGGCGACTGCGCGTCGAGCGCCTTGACCACCGACACCGCACCTTCGCGCGGCGGATCGATCAGCATCTTGTCGAGCGGCCCCAGCGCGCGCAGGCTGTGTGGGGTGGCGTCGAACAGGTTGGCGACCTCAAACCTGCTGCGTGCGCTCAAACCATTGAGCGCTGCATTGTCGGCTGCACGGGCAACCAGCGCCTGGCTGCCCTCGACGCCGACGACCTGGGCGCCCAGACGCGCAATCGGCAAGCTGAAATTGCCCAGGCCGCAGAACAGATCGGCAATCCGCTCACCCGGCTGCGGATCGAGCAATTGCATGGCGCGGCGAATCAGCAAGCGGTTGATGTCGACATTGACCTGGGTGAAATCGGTCGGCCGGAACTGCAGGCGCAGATCGAACTCCGGCAAGGTGTATTCAAGAAAACGCGATTCATCGGCGCGCAGCGGCATCACCGTCTCGGGACCTCCGGGCTGCTGCCACATGCAGACGCCATGCTGCTCGCCAAAGGCCAGCAGGAGCGCAATATCCTTTTTCGTGAACGGCAAGAGATTGCGCAGCGCCAACACGATGCGATCGCCCATCGCCAGCTCCACCTGCGGGATGCGATCCGGCGCCGATAACTGAGCAATGAGCACACGCAGGGCCGGCAGCAAGGCCGAGACCTTGGGCGGCAGGATCTCGCAGCTGCTCATGTCGGCAATATAACTGCTCTTCTTTTCGTGAAAGCCGACCAGCACGCCACCTTTCTTGGGAATCGAGCGCACACCGATGCGCGCACGCGAGCGATAGCCCCAAGCAGGTCCGTAGATCGCCGGGTAAATGCTGCCGACCGTGACCTTGGCGATGCGCTTCAAAGCATCTTCGAGTACGCGCTGCTTGGTCGCGACCTGGGCGCCCAGCTCGGCGTGCTGCATGCTGCAACCACCGCAGATGCCGTAGAACTTGCAGGCCGGCTCGGCGCGCTGGGCGCTGGCGCGCAGCACGCGGCTCAGGCTGGCCTGCTCGAAGCTGCTGCGTTTGCGGTAGCTGGAGAACTCGACCTTTTCACGCGGCAAGGCGCCTTCAACAAAAATGACCTTGCCGTCGACATGTGCAACGCCGCGCCCTTCATGGTCCAACGACTCGATAATCGCGACGGGCATGCCAGTCTCCACGCAAAAGGCGCGAATTTTACAACGCGCAGCTACAATCCGCAGATGATTACAAAACTCCTGGGCGGCCTCTCGCCGCAACAATTCCTCGACGAATACTGGCAGAAGAAGCCGCTGCTGGTACGCAATGCCGTGCCTGGCTTCAATGGTCTGCTGTCCCCTGGCGAAGCACGCAAGCTGGCCGCGCAAGAAGATGTCGAAGCACGTCTAGCCTACCGCAAGGACGGCGACTGGGCGCTGCACTACGGGCCGCTCAAGCCACGCGACTACCCGAAAAGCGGGCCCTGGACGGTGCTGGTCCAAGGTCTCAACACTTTGTTGCCGGAAGCCGATAGCCTGCTGCGCCAGTTCAACTTCATTCCCTACGCCCGCCTGGACGACCTGATGGTGTCCTACGCCACCGATGGCGGCGGCGTCGGCCCGCATTTCGATTCCTACGACGTCTTCCTGCTGCAAGGCATGGGCCAGCGCCGCTGGCAGATCAGCGCACAGACCGATCTGACCCTGATCGAAGACGCGCCGCTGCGCATCCTGCAGAACTTCAAGGCCAAGCGCGAATGGGTGCTCAATCCGGGCGACATGCTCTACCTGCCGCCCAAGTACGCGCACGACGGCGTGGCGCTGGGCGAATGCATGACCTATTCAATCGGCTTCCGGGCGCCCTCGGCACGCGAGCTGACTTCGGCCTTTCTGGGCTATCTGGAAGAAAAACTCGCGCGCGAGGAAATGTATGCCGACCCCGACCTGCAAGCGACGGACAGCCCGGCCAAACTGCCGGCGCAGATGAGTGCCCGCGTTGGCAGCATGCTCTCGCGCATCCGCTGGGCGCAGAAGGACGTCAGCGAATTCCTTGGCCAGTACCTCTCCGAACCCAAGGCGAATGTCTATTTCGACCCGCCCAATGAAGAGCTGGGCCTCGCCGCGTTCCGCCGCGCCTCGCTCAAACAAGGACTCAAGCTGGATCTGCGCAGCCAGATGCTCTACACCGGCAGCAAGTTCTTCCTCAATGGCGAAGTCGTGGTTGCGCCGGCGGAAGATGCGCGCCTGTTCCGTCGCCTAGCGAACGAACGAACCCTCAGTACACCGGCTACACTGTCCTCGGCAAGTTGGCGCTTGCTGCACGAGTGGTACGAAGAGGGTTTCCTCCACTTGCGTCCGCTTAACTGATCCACAGAAGCAAACTTCCATTCAGTGGAATTGAATGTTAGAATTCGGAATCGGCTGCTGAAGCCGATTAATATTTTGGCTTACTGCACTCACTGCATTTTTCGCAAGGGAATTCAACAATGAAACAGTCTCTCCTCGTTGCTGCCCTGATCGCTCTCGCTGCTGCTGGTTGCAGCAAGAAGGAAGAAGCACCGGCTCCCGTCGAGCAATCGGCACCGGCTGCAGCTCCCGTTGAGCAATCGCCTGCTGCTGACGCTTCGGCTCCGGCTGACGCTTCTGCTCCGGCTGATCAGTCCGCTGCCAAGTAAGTTTTCTTGGTAGTCGTAAAAGCCGGCCATTGGCCGGCTTTTTCGTTTTGTGCGCGCTTAACAAGCATCCGGAGACCAAGACATGCCCGGCACCAGCCGTCTCAAAGCACGTCATCCGCATGAAAGCCTGGCCAGTTCGCTGGCCGGTGATCTGATGCAGCGCATCGAACGCGGCGAATTGAATCCCGGCAGCAAGCTGCCGAGCGAACGCGAGCTGATGGCCAGCTATGGCGTCAGCCGCTCGGTGGTGCGCGAAGCGACCTCCAGCCTGCGCTCGGCCGGCCGTGTCAGCACCCAGCAAGGTCGCGGCGCCTTCGTACTGGCCAAGGCCGGGCCCAGTTCCCGCCCATTGAGCGACGCTCCTGCGCGCGCGACCTCGCAGCGCACGCCGATTGAATTACTCGAAGTACGGCTTGGCCTCGAAGTCCAGGCCGCTTCACTCGCCGCCCGGCGACGCACGCCCGAAAGCCTGCTCGCCATCGAGCATGCCTGGCAGTCGCTGTCCATCGTGCTCGAAGGCGGCGGCAGCAACGTCAGCCGCAAGGACCGCGAATTTCATGCGGCCATCGCCCGCGGCACGCAAAATCCGTATTTCGCCGACACGCTCTCCAGCCTGGTCCAGCTGCGCCCGGAGCGCACGCAACGCCAGTTCAGCAGCGAGGCCGCACGCAAGGCACACATGCAGCAAGTACGCGCCGAGCATGAGCAGATCTTCCTCGCCATTGCACGTGGCGACGCGGACTCGGCCGCCGCCGCCATGCATTTGCACCTGGCCAACAGCCTGCAGCGACTCAGCCAGGGCATGCCGGCCGATGTCGTCGACAGCAAACCTGTGCGCAAAGGAAACCATTCATGACCCATCCCGCCATCGCGCGCGTCGGCGCCCTGTTGAAAACCTCCGCCCTGGTCGGCGGCCACTGGCTGGCCCACGCCACGCGCTTTGAAGTGCGCGACCCGGCCAATGGCCAGTTGCTGGCCGAGGTCAGCAATCTCGACGCGCATGAGGCGGATCGCGCCATCAATATCGCCGCCAATGCGCTGCCGGTGTGGCGCAATAGCACGGCCAACGAGCGCTCGGCGATCCTGCGGCGCTGGTACGAACTGATTCTCGAACACCGCGAAACGCTGGCCGTGCTGATCACCGCCGAGCAAGGCAAGCCGCTGGCGGAAGCGCGCGGTGAAGTGGTGTATGCCGCCTCCTTCGTCGAATGGTTCGCCGAAGAAGCGCGCCGCATCTATGGCGACATCATCCCCAGCCCGAGCAATGACCGGCGCGCGCTGGTCCTGCGCCAGGCGATCGGCGTATGTGCGGCGATCACGCCGTGGAATTTCCCGGCCGCGATGCTGACCCGCAAGATCGCCCCCGCGCTGGCCGCCGGCTGCACGATCCTGCTCAAGCCTGCCGAACAAACACCGCTGACCGCGCTGGCGCTGGCCGATCTGGCCATGCAGGCCGGCATGCCGGCGGGCGTCTTCAATGTGCTGACTGCGGATGGCCGCAACTCGGTCGCCATCGGCAAACGCTTGTGCGAGCACCCGCAGGTGCGCCATCTCTCATTTACCGGTTCGACCGAAGTCGGCCGCCTGTTGATGGCGCAATGTGCGCCGACGCTCAAGCGCATGTCGCTGGAACTGGGCGGCAATGCGCCCTTCATCGTGTTTGACGATGCCGACATCGACGCGGCCGTGGACGGCGCGCTCTTCGCCAAGTACCGCAATGCCGGGCAAACCTGCGTCTGCGCCAATCGCTTCATCGTACAAGCCGGCGTGCATGATGAATTTGTCGCCCGCCTCGCCGAGCGCAGCGCACAGATTCGCGTCGGCCATGGTTTCGAGGAAGGCGTGCAGCAAGGCCCGCTGATCGATGACGTAGCGGTCGCCAAGTTCATGCATCACCTGGACGATGCCCGCCGCAAGGGCGCGCGCCTGCATGTCGGTGGCGTGGCGCCGAAGGGCCGCTTCGTCGCGCCGACGGTGCTCAGCCAGGTGAATACCGACATGCTGGTCGCCCGCGAAGAGACCTTCGGCCCGCTCAGCGCGGTGATGAAATTCAGCGATGAGGAAGAAGCCATCGCGCTCGCCAATGCCAGCGAATCCGGCCTCGCCGCGTATTTCTACACCCGCGACATCAGCCGCGTGTGGCGCATGGCCGAAGCGCTGGAATGCGGCATGGTCGGCATCAATACCGGCGCCATCTCCTACGCCAGCATGCCGTTTGGCGGCGTCAAGCAATCGGGCTTCGGCCGCGAGGGCTCACGCTACGGCATCGACGAATACGTCGACCTCAAATACCTCTGCATGGCCGGGCTGTAAAAGCCCCGGCGCTTGTCGCCTACTCCGCCTCCAGCTTGGCCACGCCCAGCGCCAGCAGCTTCATGCCGACGCCAGCGCCGAAATTGACCTGCACCCGCGCATCGGCGCCGCTGCCCTCGGCGGAGACGATGACGCCGGAGCCGAACTTGGCATGGCGCACCGACTGGCCGATGCGGAAGCCGCCCAGATCGCGATTGGCCTGCCGCGGCGCATTGGCGCGTGAGCCGGCGTAAGCCTCGTTGCGCGTCGGCGTATGCACGGCGCCGAAGCCTTGCTGCACGCGCGGCGTCAGCCACTTGAGCAGTTCAGCAGGAATCTCCTCGAAAAAGCGCGACTTGATCGCAAACCGCGTCTGCCCGTGCAGCATGCGGCTTTGCGCCAGCGACATGTACAAGCGCTTGCGCGCGCGCGTCACCGCCACGTACATCAGGCGCCGCTCTTCCTCCAGACCATCCAGTTCGGTGATGCTGTTCTCGTGCGGGAACAAGCCGTCTTCCAGGCCGGTGATGAACACCACATCGAATTCGAGACCCTTGGCGGCGTGCACGCTCATCAGCTGCACGGCTTCCTGACCAGCGTCGGCCTGGTGCTCGCCGGCTTCCAGCGAGGCGTGGGCCAGGAAACGCGAGAGCGGATCGCCGGCGACGACTTCCTCGCCCTCGGCTGGCGTGCTGTCTTCGCTGATGAAATTGGTCGCCGCGTTGATCAGTTCGTCGAGGTTGGCGAGGCGCTCCTCGCCCTCGCGCTCGGCCTTGTAATGCGCACGCAGACCGGAGGCATCGAGGATGTGGTCGACCATCTCGGGCAGGCGCAGCTCGCGCGTCGTCAGGCGCATTTCTTCGATCAGGCGGATGAAGGCTCCGATCGCCTGCGCCGGCTTGCCGGCAAGCTGCGAGACCGCCGCGTACAAGCTGGTGTTGTAGGTGCGCGCCGCGTCCTGCAGCTGTTCGAGCGAACGCGCGCCGATGCCGCGCGTCGGGAAATTGACCACACGCACGAAGGCCGTATCGTCATCGGGATTGGCCATCAGGCGCAGATAGGCCAGCGCGTGCTTGATTTCCTGGCGCTCGAAAAAGCGCAGGCCGCCATACACACGATACGGAATGCCCAGCGAGAACAGCTGGTGTTCGAGCACGCGGGATTGCGCATTGCTGCGGTAGAGCAAGGCGATGTCGCTACGCGCGGCGCCCTCGCGTACCAGTTGCTGGATCTCTTCGACGATCCAGCGCGCCTCGTCCAGATCGGCCACCGCTTCATAAACGCGGATCGGCTCGCCACTGCCCTGGTCGGTCCACAGATTCTTGCCCAGGCGCTTGCTGTTGTTGGCGATGATGGCATTGGCTGCATCGAGGATATTGCCGTGCGAGCGGTAGTTCTGCTCCAGGCGGATCACCGCCGGTACCTGGAACTCGCGCTCGAAGTCGCGCATATTGCCGACCTCGGCACCGCGAAAGCCGTAGATGCTCTGGTCATCGTCACCGACCGCGAACACCGCCGCCGGCGTCGGCGTGGCGTGGCCGGCAATCAGCTTGAGCCACAGGTATTGCAGGCGATTGGTGTCCTGGAACTCATCGACCAGCAGATGGCGGAAGCGCGCCTGGTAATGGCGGCGGATCGGCTCATTGCGTTCGAGCAGCTCATAAGCACGCAGCAGCAGCTCGGGGAAATCGCAGACGCCTTCGCGCTGGCATTGCGCATCGTATTCGGCATACAGCTCGACGCGGCGCCGCGTGTAGTCATCCCAGGCCTCGACCGCATGCGGGCGGAAGCCGGCTTCCTTATTGCCATTGATGAAGTGCTGCAGCTCGCGCGGCGGGAATTTCTCGTCATCGACATTGAGCACCTTGAGCAGGCGCTTGATCGCCGCGAGCTGGTCCGCCGTATCGAGAATCTGGAAGGTCTGCGGCAGCGCCGCCTCGCGGTAATGCGCGCGCAGGAAGCGGTTGCACAGCCCGTGGAACGTGCCGATCCACATGCCGCGCGTATTGATCGGCAGCATCGCGCCCAGACGCGTGAGCATCTCCTTGGCCGCCTTGTTGGTAAAGGTCACGGCAAGAATGCCGGCCTGGCTGACCTGGCCGGTTTGCAGCAGCCAAGCGATGCGCGTGGTCAGCACGCGGGTCTTGCCGGAACCGGCCCCCGCGAGGATCAGGCCGGACTGCGCCGGCAGCGTGACAGCCGCCAGTTGTTCTGGATTGAGGTTTTCGAGCAGACGGGACATTGAAAGGCACGGCCAAAGAAGAACCCGCATTTTACGTTGCAGCGTGACTTTTCCGGCATTTGTCTGGCACTTGCCCGCCGATGCCGCTCAAGCCCGCGGCCTGGCATGACGTTAGCTGTCGGATTGCCGATAGATTCGTTCGGTTTTCGTTCAGAGTGAAGGCGCCATCGCTGATGCACAGACCACGCACCGTGCTGCTCACGACCTGCTGTGTTGCGCCGCTTCTGGCCAGTGGGCTGGCCGTGCTGTTGCCGCTGCCGCCACTGATCGCCCTCCCGCTCGGCGCACTGGCCGGCAGCCTGCTGCTGTGGCCGGCCCTGCGCGCCCTGCAAGCGCAGGCCGCGCACAGCTTCTGCGAGCGGGTGCTCGACGAGATTCCCTATCCCGTGGCGATCAAGGATGCCGACAGCCGCCTGCTGCTGGTCAATCGCGCCATGCTCGACTACAAGAATCTCAGCCGTGATGCGCTGATCGGCAGCCTGGGGCGCTGCCCCGCAGAGAGCGAGGACTTCCACCGCCAGCGCCTGGCAGAAGATCAGCAAGTGCTGGCCGGCCGACCAGTGCGCAAGGAGGAACGCCTGCCGCCCAGCTTCAGCCACAACGGGCGGGAGATCAGCCAGATCGTCGTCAAGCGCCGCACGCAAAGCCTGCAGGGTCAGCCACTGGTGGTCTGTTCGCTGTTCGATATCAGCGAGCAACGGCTCAGCCAGCGCCGTGCCGAGGAAGCGCTGGCGCGCGAAGTCCTCACCCGCGAGCACATTGCCGACTTCACCCAGCGCCTGATCGATGTGATCCCGCAGCCGGTCTACATCAAGGACGCACACTCACGCTACCTGCTGGTCAATGCCGCCTTCTGCCGCTACCGCATGCTGTCGGCCGGCGAGCTGATCGGCAAAAGCCCTTTCGATCTGGCCAAGGACCCCGCACACGCGGCGATGGTAGTCGCCGAAGACGCCACCGTGCTGGCCGGTGGGAGCGTCTCCAAGGAAGAGGAATCGCGTCACCCGGTCACCGGAGAGTCGATTTTCCGCTGGCTGGGCAAGGAACGCTGCCAGGACGCCGATGGCCGGCCGATCATCGTCGGCGTCAATTTCGACCTGACCCCCTGGCGCCTTGCCGAACGTGAGAACCAGCAAGCCCTGGCTCGCGAAAAGACCTTGCGCGAACGCGTGCAGGCTTTCATGCAGCGTCTGATCGATGTGATTCCGCAGCCGGTGTACGTGAAGAACGCCGCCAGCTGCTACATCATGGCCAACAAGGCGATGCTCGAAGACATGTGCAAAAGCAGCCCGGCCGAGCTGCTCGACAAGACCCCTAGCGAACTGGGCTGGAGCGCCGACTACGCCGCTCACATCGTGGCTGAAGACCAGCGCATCGCGCTCGGCGAGATCGTCTATAAGGAAGAGCACATCACCCACCCGTCCAGCGGCAAGGCGGTGCATCGCATCATCTCCAAACGCAGCTGCCTGGACGCCGAGGGCCGTGCCGTGATCGTCGGCGCCAACTTCGACATCACGCCGCTGCGCGAAGCCGAGCGCTCCGCCGCCCGCGCCAGCGAGGCCAAATCGCTGTTCCTCGCCACCATGAGCCACGAGATCCGCACCCCGCTCAATGGCGTCATCGGCATGCTGCGCCTGGCCCTCAAGCGCCCGCTCGACAAGGCCACCCGCGAACAGCTGGGGGTGAGCCTGCGCAGCGCCGAATCGCTGCTGACCATCATCAATGACATCCTCGACTTCTCGAAGATCGAGGCCGGCCATCTGCAGCTGGAAGAAATCGATTTCGAACTGCGGCAAACCATCGCCGACGCCCTGCAGAGCTTCCGCCTCAGCGCCCAGGAGCGCAGCATTGCCCTGGTGGTGGATATCGACGAGCGCTTGCCGCGCTACGTGCGCGGCGACCCGACGCGACTACGCCAGGTACTCATCAACCTGACCGGTAATTCGCTCAAATTCACGCGGCGCGGCAGCATCACCGTGCGCCTGCGCGAACATCCCGCCGGCCTGCAGGTCGAGGTCGAAGACACCGGCATCGGCATCGCCGCCGAGGCCCTGCCGCGCATCTTCCAGCGCTTTCAGCAAGCGGACAGTTCGACCACGCGCGTCTTCGGCGGCACCGGCCTCGGGCTGGCCATTTGCAAGCAGCTGGTCGAAGCCATGGGCGGCGAGATCACGGTGCGCAGCACCGAGGGCGTGGGGTCGGTGTTCAGCTTCAGCATCGCGCTCAAAGCCGGCACAGCGCCGACCGAAAGCGCCGACGCCAGCGAGCAGCAGGCGCTACGCAGCCTGTCCATCCTTTGCGCGGAAGACTCGCCGACCAACCAGATCATCATCGAAGCCCTGCTCGACGCCCTCGGCCATCGCGTCAGCATGGCCAGCGACGGGCTCGAAGCGCTGGAACAACTCGCTGCGCACGACTTCGACCTGGTGCTGATGGATGGGCGCATGCCCAAACTCGACGGCCATGCCACCACGCGTGCGATCCGCGCCGGCGAATATGCCGGCCTGCGCATCCGCAACCCGCAGATCAAGCTGGTCGCGCTCACCGCCAATGTCTCCGAGATCGACATGACGGAGTTCCGTGCCGCGGGCGCTGACGAATTCCTCGCCAAGCCCATCGATGAGCAACAGCTTGCGCGCCTGCTCGCCCGCCTGAGCCGGCAGATTCCGCCCGCGCCGACCGCGCCCGCTGCAAGCCCAGCGGCCAAACCCGCGCTCAATGAGCGCATCCGCGCCAAAGTCATCGCCTCCCTGCCCGCGCGCATTGCCGAAGTCGAGCAAGCCTTGGCGGCGGCCGACTTGGAGACCCTGACGCGGCTCTTCCATGGCTTCAAAGGCAATATCGGCTTTGCGGGCGATCCGGCCCTGACGGCGCAAGCGGCCACGCTTGAAGCGCAGGCAGCGTCCGCCCAAGGCGAGGCGCTGGCCCGCGACTGGCCAGCTTTCCGCGCCGCGCTGCAGGCCTTGCAGACCGTCCGGCCAGACTGAGCCGGCCGCATGCATAGCGGAAGAAGCGGCGCGGCCTGCTAAAATGGCGGATTCCCGAATTCAAGCCCTAAGCCACCATGTCGTCGTTGCCCGAGAAGTACGATCACACCGCCACCGAAAAAACCGCCCAGGCCTTCTGGGAGCGCAGCGCTGCTTTCAAGGCGGTGGAAGACGCCACCAAGCCCAAGTACTACTGCCTGTCGATGTTCCCGTACCCCTCGGGCAAGCTGCACATGGGCCATGTGCGCAACTACACCATCGGCGATGTGCTGACGCGCTTCCACAAGATGCGTGGCTACAACGTCATGCAGCCGATGGGCTGGGACGCCTTCGGCCTGCCCGCCGAGAACGCGGCGATTGCCAACAAGGTACCGCCGGCCAAGTGGACCTACGACAATATCGAGTACATGAAGGGCCAGCTCAAGTCGCTGGGTTTCGCGATTGACTGGAGCCGCGAGCTGGCGACCTGCAAGCCCGAGTACTACAAGTGGAACCAGTGGCTGTTCCTGCGCATGCTCGAAAAAGGCATCGCCTACAAGAAGACGCAAGTCGTGAACTGGGACCCGGTCGACCAGACCGTGCTCGCCAACGAGCAAGTGATTGATGGCCGCGGCTGGCGCACCGGTGCGGTGGTCGAGAAGCGCGAGATCCCCGGCTACTACCTCGCCATCACGCAATATGCCGACGAACTGCTGAACGACCTCGACACCTTGGACCAATGGCCAGAGCGCGTGCGCCTGATGCAGGCCAACTGGATCGGCAAGAGCACCGGCGTACGCTTTGCCTTCCCGCACGAGATCAAGGACGAGACGGGCACGCTGATCAACGACGGCAAGCTGTGGGTGTTCACCACCCGTGCCGACACCATCATGGGCGTCACCTTCTGCGCCGTCGCCGCCGAGCACCCGCTGGCCACGCATGCCGCCAAGAACAATCCCGAACTCGCCGCCTTCATCCAGAAGTGCAAGAGCGGTTCGGTCATGGAAGCCGACATGGCAACCATGGAGAAGGAAGGCCTGCCCACCGGCCTCTTCGTCACCCATCCGCTGACCGGCGAACAGGTTGAAGTCTGGGTCGGCAACTACGTGCTGATGAGCTACGGCGATGGTGCGGTGATGGGCGTGCCCTCGCATGACGAGCGCGATTTCGCGTTTGCCAAGAAATACGGCCTGACGATCAAGCAGGTCATCGCGGTGGCCGGCAAGGAATTCTCCACCGAAGCGTGGCAGGAATGGTATGGCGACAAGGAAAACGGCGTCTGCATCAATTCCGGCAAGTACGACGGCTTGAGCTATAGCGCCGCCATCGATGCCATCGCCAGCGACATCAAGGCCCTCGGCCTCGGCGACAAGAAGCTGCAATGGCGCCTGCGAGACTGGGGCGTCTCGCGCCAGCGCTACTGGGGCTGCCCGATTCCCATCATCCACTGCGATGACTGCGGCTCGGTGCCAGTGCCCGACGATCAACTGCCGGTCGTGCTGCCCGAAGACTGCGTGCCGGATGGCTCCGGCAACCCGCTGCACAAGCGTCCGGACTTCCTCAACTGCGCCTGCCCCAAGTGCGGCAAGCCTGCACGTCGCGAGACGGACACCATGGACACCTTCGTCGATTCGTCCTGGTACTACGCGCGCTTTGCCACGCCGGGCAATGACACGGCCATGGTCGACGAGCGCGTCAATTACTGGCTGCCGGTCGACCAGTACATCGGCGGCATCGAGCACGCGATTCTTCACCTGCTCTACTCGCGCTTCTGGACCAAGGTGATGGGCGATCTCGGCCTCGTCAATTACCGCGAGCCCTTCAAGCGCCTGCTCACGCAAGGCATGGTGCTCAATCACCTGTTCTCGCGCCGCTCGGACAAGACCGGCATCGAGTGGTTTGCCCCCGAAGAGATCGATCTGGTGAAGGACGAAGCCGGCCGCGTCACCGGTGCCACCGCCAAGCGCGACGGCAATCCGGTCGATTACGGCGGCTACGGCACCATGTCCAAGAGCAAGCGCAACGGCGTCGACCCGAACGCGATGATCGAGCAGTACGGTGCCGACACCTCGCGCTTCTTCATGATGTTCACCGCACCGCCGGAGCAGACGCTGGAGTGGAGCGATGCCGGCATCGAAGGCTCTTACCGCTTCCTCAAGCGTGTGTGGGCGTTCGGCCATGTCTTCGCCAGCCAGATCAAACCGCAGCTGCCGGCCAGCCGCACGCTGGCCTCGGCCAAACTCAATGACAAGCTCGGCAGCCTGCGTCGCGAAATCCACCTGCTGCTCAAGCAGGCCAATTACGACCTGGGCAAGCAGCAGTTCAACACCGTGGCGTCCTCGTGCATGAAGATGCTCAACGCGCTTGAAAAGGCACCACGCGATTCGGGTATTGCCGCCGAAGTCATCGAAGAATGCTTCGGCATCCTGCTGCGCGTGCTCTCGCCGATCACACCGCACATCACTCACACGCTGTGGGCCGACCTGGGATACGTGAAAAACGAGGGCGATGACATTCTGTCGGCGCCGTGGCCGGAACCGCTGGAAGCTGCACTGGTGCAGGACGAGATCGAGCTGGTGCTGCAGGTGCTGGGCAAGACGCGTGGCTCGGTGAAGGTGCCGGCCGGCGCCGACAACAAGGCCATCGAAGCGCTGGCGATTGCATCGGAAGCGGCGCAGAAGTTCATGGAAGGCAAACCCGCCAAGAAAGTCATCGTGGTGCCGGGCCGCCTGGTGAATATCGTGGTTTGAACGAAGCGCTGAAAAAATAAAAGAGGAGTCCTTGCGGCCAATACCGTTCAGTTAGGCTATGTGCATGTTTGATGTGCTGGTTTTGGACGCAAAGGACGCAAAGGAAAAGCAAAGGCCCGCAAAGGAAAACGATTTTTGGTTTCCTTTGTGGGCCTTCTGTCTTTCTTCGCGCCCTTTGCGTCGAAAATCCGTCGCCCCAAAGCTGAATATGTCTTAGCTGAACTGCATTAGGGTGTGCGGAGCCTTTTTCATTTCATCGCTTGACCTTGACGCTGCGTCAAACCTGAAACTGGCTGCGAGCAAACGAACTGTGTGGAGCATGGCATGATCCTGATCGGCGAACTGGCCCGCCTGCTGGGCGTGACCAGCCGGACCCTGCGGCATTACGAGCAGATCGATCTGTTCCCGCGCGGTGGCAGGCATTCCACGCGCGCTTTTACGCACCTCGGCCCGGTCAGCACGGCGGTCGACACCTATCGCCAGATCTGGGAGTCGCTTGAGCCTGTGTGGCAACTCAGACACAGCCTTGGCCCGCAGTTCGAACTGCACGACGAGCGCTTCAAGGGCCCGCTGGACCCTGCCTCGGAAGTGGATATCCACATCCCGGTGCTGTAAGGCGCTGCGGCCGGTCGCGCCGCGCAGGCCAGCCGCGGGGTACAATCGCCAGCGCTAACCGACTCCCAGCCGCTCACGACGCCCATGACTGCCCGAACCTTCCTGCTCCGCCTTGCCGCCTGCCTTTGCATCGCCAGCCTCACGGCGTGCGGCTTCCAGCTGCGCGGCCCGAAGCCGCTGGCGTTCAAGACCATTTATCTGGGCATCAACCCCTACAGCGAGTTGAATGCTGCGCTCAAGCGCCAGATCCACACCAGCGGCACCACCGAGGCTGTTGCAGCGGCGACCGAAGCTGAAGTCATGCTGCAGGTGGCCAATGACAGCCAGGAAAAGGTGATCCTCTCGCTGGCGACCGACGGTACGGTGCGCGAATACCAGCTGCGCCGCAGCTTCAGTTTCCGCGTGCAGGACCGCAAGGGCCGCGAAGTGCTGTCGCTGGCGCAGATCAATCTGACGCGCGACATGACCTTCAGCGACAACGTGCGCCTCGCCAAGGACCAGGAAGAAACCCAGCTGTACCGCGACATGGAAGACGATCTGGTGCAGCAGATCATGCGCCGCCTGGCCGCGATCCGCCCCAGCGCGCCCTGAAGCCGCTGCCGCGCACGCATGCCTAATCTGCGCCCCGAGCAACTTGCCGCGCATCTGCAAGCCGGGCTCTCGCCGCTCTACCTGATCCACGGCGACGAGCCGCTGCTGAGCATCGAAGCGGGCGACGCCATCCGTGCCGCCGCGCGTGCTCAGGGCGTCAGCGAGCGCGAGGTACTGGTCGTCACCCAGCATTTCAAATGGAACCAGTTCGATCTGGCCGGCGGCAATATGTCGCTGTTCGGCGACCTCAAGCTGGTCGATCTGCGCATTCCCAGCGGCAAACCCGGCCGCGAAGGCGGCGAGGCGCTCAAGCGCTTTGCCGAGGGCATCGATCCGCGCGCCGGCCTGCAAGGCGGTGTCGTCACCCTGATCACCCTGCCGCTGATGGATTGGGCTGCGCGCAAGACCAGCTGGTTCGTCGCCCTCAGCGAGGTCGCCGTCACGCTCGAATGCAATGCGCCGGAGATGGCCGCCCTGCCGCAATGGATCGCCGCCCGCCTGTCACGCCAGCAACAAAGTGCATCGCGTGAGGCGCTGCAATTCATCGCCGAACACGTCGAAGGCAATCTGCTCGCGGCGCACCAGGAAATCCAGAAACTGAGCCTCTTGCATGGACCCGGTGAATTGAGCCTGGCCCAGGTTGAAGACGCCGTGCTGCATGTCGCCCGCTATGACACCGAAAAGCTGCGCGCCGCCTTTCTCGACGGCGATGCCGCACGCTGCGCGCGCCTGCTCGAAGGCCTGCAGGGCGAAGGCGCCGCACCGCCGTTGCTGCTGTGGACCCTGGCCAACGAGATCCGCGCCCTGGCCAATCTGCGCAGCGCCCTCGACAGCGGCCAGCCGCTGGATACCGCGATGCGCAATGAACGCATTTTCGGCCCGCGCCAGCAGGCCATGAAGCGCGCCGTGCAACGCCTGCGCGCCCCGCTCTTGCGGGCATCACTGATGCATGCGGCACGCATTGACCGTATGATCAAGGGCCTCAGTCAAGGCGATGTGTGGGACGAATTCCTGCAACTGAGCCTGCGCTTGCGCGCCTAGCCCGAACGCCGGACCTCCTGGCAGGGTGGCGCAGCACCTGAGGCTGACCACATTTGCCGCGTCCCATGCCGATATTCCGTCTCTGTTTGCTCCTGGCCCTGCTGCTGCCCACCCTGACACAGGCTGAAGTCCTGCGCGTGCTGAGCTGGCCCGGCTATGTCACCAACGAAGCGACGCACGCCTTCGAACAACAATACGGCGTCAATGTCGAACTGGTGATCATCAGCTCGGACGAGGAACTATGGAAACGCGCCAGTCTCAACGAAGGACGCAATTTCGACCTTATCGCGCTCAATACCGCCGAACTCAAGCGCTACATCGAGGCGAATCTGGTCCAGCCGCTCAACATGGCGCGCATTCCCAACGCACGCAATCAGATCGCACGCTTCCGGCATGCGGCACGCATTCCCGGCTTGGTCAGCGGCGGCAAGCAATGGGCGGTGCCCTTCACCTATTCTGCGATGGGCCTGATCTACAACCGCAAACTACTCGCCAAGGCGCCAGACTCGATGAGCGCGCTGTGGGATCCGGCCTTCCGCGGTCGCATCCTGCTGCACGACAGCGCTTCACACAACTTCAGCCTGACCGCGCTGAGCCTCGGCATCCGCACGCCCTTCCAGCTTGATCAGACGCAGTTCAACAGCAGCCTCAAGCGCCTGCTCGCCCTGCGCGACAATCTGCCGCTGTTCTACAGCACACCGGAAGAAGCAGTCGAAATCATGCGCGCGCAAGACATTGCCCTGCTCTTCGGCAACTACGGCGACCAGCAGGTGCGCCTGTTGCGTCAGGCCGGGCTCGATGTCGCGCAGATCATGCCGCGTGAGGGCGCGCTGGCCTGGCTCGACTGCTGGGCGATGTTGCAGGGGGCCAGTAATCCGCGTCTGGCCGAGGCCTGGATCAATCACATGCTGACCCCGGCCGTCGCCCAGCAGCTGAGCAGCCAGCAAGGTCTCTCCAATACCTTGCGCGAGACGCAGAACACGGCCTTGCGCGACAAGGACAAAATCATCTGGCTCGAACCAGTCGAGGATGCCACGCAGCGCGCCTATTACTGGGAACGCCTGCGCGCCGGCACCCGGCCACCGCCGGGGCGCTGAGCGCAGCGCTCAATCCCGCGGCAGGTAACGCGCGGCCGCCAGCCCCATCAGCAAACAGGCCAGACCGAGACCGATGAACACCGGCACCAGGCCGAAACCGTCGCCCGCGCGACCGATCAGCACCGTCATCAAAGGCGTCGGCAGAATGCTCAGGAAGCGCATGCTGGTCACCACGCGGCCCAGCAAGGCATCGGGCGAAACGGCCTGGCGCAGGCTCAGGTAATTGACGACATAGATGGTGCCGCCGACATTCAACAGGCACAGCGCTGCGCCGGCCAGCCAGGCGACATGCGCCATCTGCCGCGTCGGCAAGGCATAGGCCAGATAGCCGAAAGCCGCGATCAACACGCCCGCCACCAGGGTATTGCGGATGCCGATGCGCCGCTCCAGCCAGTGGGCGACGAGCGCGCCGCCCAGCCCGCCGAGGGCGCCCAAGGTATTGATCAGGGCGATGCCGCTGGCGTCCAGACCCAGCTCGCGTGCGGCGAACAGCACGTACAGCGCGGCAAAACCGTCATTGAGGCCGATCCACAGACAAACCACCCAGACCAGGTGGCGCAGCATCGGTGTCTGCCAGACCAGTTGCAGACCTTCGCGAATCTGCGGCCACAGGCGCAGCGGGCTCGCCACGCCCCGGACTTCCTGGAAGCGGATGCGTGCCACCAGCAGCGCCGAGAGCAGGAAACTCGCCGCATCCGCGATGATCGCCAGCGGCGCGCCGAGCAGGGCGACCAGCAGCGCCGCCAGCGCCGGCCCCACCACCTGGGCCACCGAGGCAGCGCCGGAGAGCTTGCTATTGGCCAGCACCAGACGCTCGCGGCCGACCAGCTGCGTGATGAACGCCTGCATGGCCGAACCGCCAATCGCCTCCTGCGTCTTGACCAGGAAGCCGACGCCGCACAGCAAGGGCATGCTCAGAAAGCCGCCGAACCAGGCCAGCGGCACCAGCAGCAGGCCCAGCGCCGCGCAGAGATCAAAGGCCACGGCGAGATGCCGCTTGCGCGAACGGTCGATCCACACCCCGGCCGGCAGACCGAGAATCACAAAGGGCAGCAGCTGGCAGGCGATCAGCACGCCCATTTCGGTCGCGCTGGCGCGCAGGAGCTGGACTGCGGTGAGCGGCAAAGCCATCTGGGTGACGGCCGAGCCCAGCACCGACAGGGTATTGGCGGCGAACAGCAGCAGGAAGTTGCGATCACGCCACAAAGAGCCGGGAACAGCCGTGGCGGACGCGGGAAGGGGATGATTCAAGGCAAGCGGGCCTACACAAAGAGGCCGCGAGTCTCGCCCGCATGCACGACGCGGTCAAGCATGCGCCCATAATGCAAAGCTTCGACGATGCCCGACGTGCCCCCATGAACATTCCCGCCCCACGCCTGCACCGCAACCTGTTGCTGCGGCAGATCCGCATCCGCCCGCGCCTGTTCGCCGCCAGCCTGCTCGCCCTGATCGTGTTCGCGCTCAGTCCCGCACTGCTTGGCGTACATCCGGTCACGCGCCTGCTGCTGAGCTGGAACGCGGGCGTCTGGGCCTATCTGCTGATGGCGGCGGTAATGATCCTGCGCAGCACCCACGAACGCCTGTGCTGGCGCGCCCGCTTGCAGGACGAGGGGCGCCTGGCCGTGTTGAGTGCGGTGATCCTCGCCAGCTTTGCATGTCTGGCGGCGATCTTCGTCGAACTGGCCAGCGTGCGCGAACTGCACGGGCTGCTCAAGGCCGAGCACATCGCGCTGACCCTGGCCACCGTGCTCTCATCCTGGTGCTTCATCCATCTGATGTTTGCCCTCCACTACGCGCACGACTTCTATCTCGCCCAAGGGCGTGGCGGTGATGGTGGACTGATTTTCCCGAACACGCCGCAGCCCGATTACATCGACTTCCTCTATTTCGCCGCCGTCATCGGCACCTCCGGCCAGACCGCCGATGTCGCCTTCAGCTCCTCAGCCATGCGCCGCTGGGGTCTTTTGCATTGCGTGCTGGCCTATGTTTTCAATACCACCGTGCTGGCGCTGGCGATCAATATCGCGTCAGGCCTGATCTAGGGCCTGCTTACACTCATCCGACGGTTGCGCGGCCACACAATGGAGTGCAGAACAAGGCGCGGCAAGGCCGTACTGCGCTCAATTGAGTGAGCGCCTGCACGGTTGAAGTGCTGGGCTTGCCATACTGCGTTGCGCTCCTTGTGCGGGGACCCACCCCGCACCGCGTCGTGCGCCTTGTCTGGCAAGCCCAGCACTTCAACGCAATCCGCCGGATGAGTGTAAGCAGGCCCTGGTGCCTTGTTACAATGCAGGAACCAATTCTGCACAGCGTGCATCAGAGACAAGATGGATATCCAGCAATACATGCAGCGCGTCGGCCAGGAGGCGCGTAGCGCCTCGCGCGCAATGGCAGCGGCCTCGACGGCAGCCAAGAATCTGGCCCTGAACGAAATCGCCCGCCTGATCCGTGCGCGTGCGCCGCAGCTGCTTGCTGCCAATGCGCGCGATCTGGAGCAGGCGCGCGCCGATGGCCTCGAAGCGGCGATGATCGACCGCCTCACGCTCAGCACCAAGGGCATCGAGCAGATGGCGGCGGGCCTGGAGCAGGTCGCATCCCTCCCCGATCCGATTGGCGAGATCAGCAACGTCAAGCGTCGCCCCTCGGGCATCCAGGTTGGTCATATGCGTGTGCCGCTGGGCGTCATCGGCATCATCTACGAAGCCCGCCCGAACGTCACTGCGGATGCCGCCGGTCTGTGCATCAAGAGCGGCAATGCCAGCATCCTGCGCGGCGGCAAGGAAGCCCTGCACTGCAATCAGGCAATTGCTGCCTGCGTGCGCGAAGGCCTGCTGGCGGCAGGCTTGCCGGAAAACGGCGTGCAAGTCATCGAGACCACGGACCGCGCCGCGGTGGGTGAGCTGATCACCATGCCGCAGTTTGTCGATGTGATCGTGCCGCGTGGCGGCAAGGGCCTGATCGAGCGCATCAGCCGCGACGCACGGGTGCCGGTGATCAAGCATCTGGACGGCAATTGCCATGTCTACATCGACGACGAAGCCGACGCAGCCAAGGTGCTGCCCATCGTCGAGAACAGCAAGACGCAGCGCTACGGCACCTGCAACACGGCCGAATCCCTGCTCATCGCGCGCAGCGTGGCCAAGCGCTTCCTGCCGGACATCGGCCGCATGCTGGCCAGCAAGAACAACGAGATGCGCGGCTGCGCCGAGTCGCTAGCGATCTTGCGCGAAGCGGACATCCCCAACGCCAAATTTGTCGAAGCCACCGAGCAAGACTGGTTCGAGGAATACCTCGCACCGATCATCGCCATCAAGGTGGTGGCCGATGTCGATGAAGCCATCGCCCACATCAACACCTACAGCTCGCAGCACACCGATGCAATCATCAGCGAGAACTACAGCAAGGCCATGCGCTTCCTGCGCGAGGTTGATTCGGCCTCGGTGATGATCAATGCCTCGACGCGCTTTGCCGACGGCTTTGAATACGGCCTGGGCGCTGAAATCGGCATCTCCACCGACAAGATCCACGCCCGTGGCCCGGTCGGCCTGGAAGGCCTCACTTCGCAGAAATGGGTGGTCTTCGGCAATGGCGAGGTCCGCGCGTGAACGGCCTGCTGCTGGTGCTGATCGGCGTCATCGCCTGCGTGGGTGCCTGGGCAGTGTTCCGACGCGAAGAGCACAAGTTCTTCACCATGGTGCCCTTCAACGAAGCCCATCGCTACATGCGCCAGCCTGGTGGCCTGATCTGGTGGATCGGCATTGCCGTGCTGCTGCTGGGCATTTTCGAGACTTGGGCGGCACGCTGAACCGGACTTGTCGCGCTGCCGACCACCGTACCCGCGCATGAGCAGCCCGCCCTTCGATGCCGTCCTCGCCCTGCCCAGCTGCCGCCTGGGCGTGCGCAGCACGCATCAGGCGCTGAGCGAGCTGGTATTTCTGCCGCCCGACACCCCGCTCTACGCCGGGCAGCAGCCCTTGGCGCAAGCACTCGCTGAATTGATCGCGCGCTGGCTGAATAACCCGCAGCAGCGCTTCGATCTGCCCCTGCAGACACGCGGCACGCCTTTCCAGCGCCGCATCTGGCAAGCGATCAGCGCCATCCCGCTGGGTGAGACTCGCCACTACGGCGAACTGAGCGCCCTGCATGGCGGCACCGCGCGCGCCGTCGGCCAGGCCTGCGGCGCCAATCCTTTTCCGATCATCGTGCCCTGCCACCGCGTGCTGGCCAAATCCGGCCTCGGCGGCTTCGCCCATGCCCGCGACGGCTGGTTGCTTGAAACCAAGCGCTGGCTGCTGCAACACGAAATAAAGGCATGAGCACACCTGGTCTGGCGCTGGAAGAAAACATCCTGATCGCTGAATTCATCGATCAGTTATGGCTACAAGACGGTCTGGCCAAAAACACGCTGGACGCCTATCGCTCGGATTTACTGCTGTTCGCCCAATGGCTGCAGTCTTCACAGCGGACATTATTGAATGTATCGAGCGCTGATTTTGGGCAATATCTCGCCAGCCTCAGCCAGTCGCGCCGCGCCACCACGCAACGCCGCATGCTCGCCGCGCTGCGCCGGTTTTATCGCTGGCTGCTTGCGGAAAACCGCATCAGCAGTGATCCCACGCTGCAAAGCGACGCGCCCATCACGCCGCAACGCTTCCCGAAAACCCTCAGCGAACAGCAGGTCGAAAGCCTGCTCGCCGCACCGGATATTGAAAACCCGCAAGGCTTGCGCGATCGCGCCATGCTCGAAACCCTGTATGCCAGCGGTCTACGCGTTTCGGAACTGGTCAGCCTCAAAATACTGCAGCTTGATCTTTCCTCGGGCCTGATGCGTATTACCGGCAAGGGCAGCAAAGAAAGGCTGGTGCCACTCGGCGAATGGGCGATTGAATGGCTGCGTCGCTACATGGCACAAGCCCGCCCCGTGCTGCAGAAAAAACCCGATGACGCGGTATTTTTAAGCCGCTTCGGCACTGCCATGACGCGGCAAATGTTCTGGCAAATCGTCAAACGCCACGCACTGAGTGCAGGCATTTCGCAGGCGGCAATATCACCGCACACCTTGCGCCACGCCTTTGCCACGCATTTGCTCAATCACGGCGCGGACTTACGCGTGGTGCAGCTGCTGCTCGGGCATGCCGATATATCCACCACACAGATTTATACCCACGTAGCACGCGAGCGCCTCAAACAATTGCACAGCAAACACCACCCGCGCGGCTGATTAATTTTGTTGTATACAAGAAAATTAACAGAATTTGATCGGGTGGGTTTTGCATTTTATGTATTATTAGAACACAATTGCGCCTGTAGCCCGGTGTGCAGAACCTCACTGGATAATCAACAACACCCGGAGAATAAAACCATGGAATTGAACAAGCTTTCCCTC
The DNA here is from genome assembly GCF_039631295.1 of Uliginosibacterium sediminicola. Classification (NCBI taxonomy): domain Bacteria; kingdom Pseudomonadati; phylum Pseudomonadota; class Betaproteobacteria; order Rhodocyclales; family Zoogloeaceae; genus Uliginosibacterium; species Uliginosibacterium sediminicola. The sequence goes on from NZ_JBDIVE010000002.1 coordinate 513,016, forward strand.
ACTGAGCTCAACCGCCTTAAATCCCGCGTTGAGGCAGAAATTGCACGCCGTGCCGACACCTCCAAACGTGACCTGCTGAAAAAGGTCCAAAAGCTCGCCGCCGATGCTGGCGTGTCGCTGGACGACCTGCTGGGCCAGGCTCCCGCCAAGGCCGCCGGCAAGACGGCTGCCAAGGCTGCGCCCAAAGCAGCCAAGAAACCGGGCGCTCGCAAGGGTCAGAAGGTTGCCCCGAAATACAGCAATCCCGCCGATGCCAGCCAAACCTGGACCGGCCGTGGTCGCCAACCGGCCTGGGTGGCCGCCCACGTTGCCGCAGGCAATACCCTCGACAGCCTGCTGATCCTGTAATACCCCGCAGCGCCGGCTTTTCCGGCTCCGCATAGACCGCCGCTCAACCCGCCAGGGGAGCGGCGGTTTTTCATTGTGCCGCCATGATTCGCGAGATTGAACAACGAGCCTCACGCGCGACGACGCGCAACAGATAAGCTTGCAGGCAATAAAGCGAATTCGGCGCGAGTTTGTATGGCTTCAGAATAAAACCCAAACAAATAATGCGCATACGTTTGCGGGTAATAAAACAACACGCAAACGGCTTATGCCGACATGCAAGCGGAGAGACGGCCTCAGCCTCCTGGCGCCGCGCAATGCCCGGAAAAATACCGCAAGCCTAACGAGGCCTGAGTTACCTTGAGACGAAGATTCGTTCTGGCTACCAAAACAATCAAGGCGCTCAATTCAGCGGACACCCCGTGGCACCCGCGTTTATACCCGTGGTGGCACCGACACCCCATCACGGCCACGCTCGATATAAACCCCCACGCGGTGCACGCCACGCAGCACACCAAGCTTGGCGATCGACAGGCGCACCCAGGGCGCACCGAATTCCTCGAACATGATGCCGATGAGGAATTCGCCCAGGGTTTCAAGCAGATTGAAATGCTGTTCGGCAAGCAGCTCGCGGATGCGGCACACCACCTTGTCGTAATCGATGGTGTCGGCGATATCGTCGTGCTCAGCAGCGGCGTCGGGCACGCCGAAGGTCAGATTGATCTCGACCGACTGCGGCGCGGCTTGCTCACGCGGATAAATTCCCACCCAGGCTTGCAGCTGCAAGCCCTCAACAAAGATAAAATCCATCCCTCGCCCGTCCACATCGTAAGCAAAACCTGATGCCCGCCATTCTAGCCCCCGCCCTCGCCTTCATCGCTGCCTTCCTGCTCGGTTCGATTCCCTTTGCCGTCATCGTCTCGCGCCTGATGCGCCTGGAAGATCCGCGCAAATACGGCTCGGGCAACCCCGGCGCCACCAATGTGCTGCGCTCGGGCAACAAAACCGCTGCCGTGCTGACCCTGCTGGGTGATTCCGTCAAAGGACTGTTTGCCGTGGCGCTGGCCAAGGCGCTGGCGCCGCAACTGGGCCTGAGCGCAAGCACACTGGCCCTGGTCGCGCTGGGCGTATTCCTCGGCCATGTGTTCTCGGTGTTTCTGCGCTTCAAGGGCGGCAAGGGTGTCGCCACGGCTGCCGGCGTGCTGCTCGGCATTGATGGCCGCCTCGGCCTGGCCACCCTCGCGGTGTGGCTGCTGGTCGCCTTTGTCACGCGCTATTCCTCGCTGGCTGCCATCTGCGCGGCCGTCGCTGCACCGGCCATCGCCTACGCGCTGGGCGCCGGCAATACCTGGGCGGGTGCCTGCACGATCATGTCGGCGATCCTGATCTGGCGCCACGCGGGCAATATCCGCAAGCTGCTGGCCGGTCAGGAAAGCCGCATCGGCAAGAAAGCCTGACTCAGCCGGCCGCCTGATCCAGCGGCCAGCGCGGGCGGATGGCGAAAGCACCGCCCGGCGTCGAACTGGCCAGCCCGCGCTGCCAGCGCATGGCAGTAGCCAGAGCGATCATGGCGCCATTGTCCGAACAGAACTCCAGCTCCGGGAAATACACCCGGCCGCCACGGCGCGCCAGCGCCTGGCCCAGCTGGGCGCGCAGGCATTGATTGGCACCCACGCCGCCGGCGACGACCAGGCTTTTCAGCCCGCTTTGCTTGAGTGCGGCCAGCGCCTTGGCACACAGCACATCGACCACCGCCTGCTGGAACTCGGCCGCCAGATCCGCCGCCTGCTCGGCGCCATAGCCCTCTTGCTGGGTGGCGGTGAGCACAGCTGTTTTCAGACCGCTGAACGAGAACTGCAGATCACCCGAATGCAGCATCGGACGCGGCAGCTTGAAGCGCCCCGCCTGCCCCTGCGCAGCCAGGCGCGCCAGCGCCGGCCCGCCGGGATACGGCAGGCCGAGCAACTTGGCGGTCTTGTCAAAAGCCTCGCCGGCTGCATCATCGACGCTCTCGCCGAGCAAGGCGTATTCGCCAACCCCGGTGACCTGCATCAGCTGCGTATGGCCGCCTGAGACCAGCAAGGCGACAAAGGGGAATTCGGGCGGATCGCTGGCCAGCAGCGGCGAGAGCAAGTGCCCTTCCAGGTGATGCACCGGAATCGCCGGCACGCCGAGGGACAGCGCCAGCGCTTCGGCGAAACTCGCGCCGACCAGCAAGGCGCCCGCCAGCCCGGGGCCAGTGGTGTAGCCGATCACGGCGACATCCTGCAAACGGGCATCGGCCGCAGCCAGCGTCTCGCGCAGCAGGGGAACGAGGCGGCGGATGTGATCGCGCGAAGCCAGCTCAGGCACCACGCCGCCGTAGGCAGCGTGCATGTCGATCTGCGAAAACACGCGATGCGCCAGCAGGCGCCCCTGGCGCGGATCGTAAAGGCCGATGCCGGTCTCGTCACACGAGGTTTCGACACCGAGAACAAGTTGCGGCGCAAGTTGAGGCGTATTCATGCCGCCAGTTTACACGACTGCGCACTGTGGACTTGGAAAACGCGCGGCGCCGTAGTATAGTCGCCGACTGTCTGCGCTGCCGAGTACGCAGCCTCCCGAACAAACAATGCAATTTCGCACCTTAATCGAGTGCACATTGCAAGCCAAGGAAGCCAAGAATGCCTGGTGTACGTGTCAAGGAAAACGAGCCGTTTGAAGTTGCCATCCGCCGCTTCAAGCGCACCATTGAAAAAGCTGGCGTGCTGACCGATCTGCGCGCTCGCGAGTTCTACGAAAAGCCGACTTCCGAGCGCAAGCGCAAGAAAGCAGCAGCCGTCAAGCGCCTGCATAAGCGTCTGCGCAGCCAAACCCTGCCGCCGAAGCTGTTCTGATCGGCGGCGGTCAGGGCCAGACCGGTTCTCGCCCCTCACCGCCACGCATCAAGCTTACGTTGCTGGACAAACCCGGCGCCCTCAGGGTAGCCGGGTTTTGTTGTTTGATGCCTGCCTGCGTGCCGCATAGTTTGCTAGTCAGACCTCACTAGCGCGCCACGCCCGCAGAACCCGCCCATTTGCCGGAGAACACCCATGTCGCTGAAAGAACGCATCACCGAAGACATGAAGACCGCCATGCGCGCCAAGGATACGGCCCGCCTGTCCGCGATTCGTCTGCTGCTGGCTGCCATCAAGCAAAAGGAAGTCGATGAGCGCATCGTGCTGGACGACGACGCCCTGCTCGCGATCATCGAAAAACAGCTCAAACAACGCCGCGATTCGGTCAATCAGTACGAAGCCGCCAAGCGCGAAGATCTGGCCAGCGCCGAGCGTTTTGAAATCGAAGTGCTCAGCGCCTACATGCCGGCTGGCCTCTCCGAGGCCGAGATCGACGCCGCGGTCAGCGCCGCCATTGCCGAAACCGGCGCCAGCGGCCCGGCCGACATGGGCAAGCTGATGGCCCTGCTCAAGCCGCGCCTGGCCGGCCGCGCCGACATGTCGGTGGTCTCCGCCAAGATCAAGACCGCACTCGCCCGCTAAGCGCAACGGGCGCGCGGCATGATTCCGGAGTCCTTCGTCCAGGAAGTGCTGGCCCGGGTCGACATCGTCGACCTGATCGAGCGCCACGTGCCGCTCAAGAAAGGCGGCGCCAACTACGCCGCCTGCTGCCCTTTCCACAACGAAAAATCGCCGAGCTTCACGGTCAGCCCGAGCAAGCAGTTCTATCACTGCTTCGGCTGCGGCGCGCACGGCACGGCAATCGGCTTCCTCATGGAATACGCCGGTCTGTCCTTTCCGGACGCGATCAAGGAGCTGGCCCAGCAAGTCGGCCTGACGGTGCCGGAAGAAGACCGACCCGATCCGCAAAAGCAGGCGCAGAGCCAGTCCCTGCTAGAAATCATGGCGCGCGCGGCAAAGTTCTACCGCGATGAGCTGAAGAAGTCCCACAAGGCCATCAACTACCTCAAGGGACGCGGGCTGACCGGCGAGATCGCCGCCCGCTACGGCATCGGCTATGCGCCGGAAGGCTGGCAAGGCCTGCGCGCGGTTTTCGGCGGCCAGTACGAGAATGCCGCCCTGGTCGAGGCCGGCTTGGTCATCACCAACGACACCGGACGCCGCTACGACCGCTTCCGCGACCGCGTGATGTTCCCGATCTGCGACCAACGCGGCAATATCATCGGCTTTGGCGGCCGCGTGCTTGGCCCGGACACACCAAAATACCTCAACTCGCCGGAAACGCCGCTGTTCGAAAAAGGCCGCGAACTCTACGGCCTGCATCAGGCGCGCCAGGCCATCCGCGAGAGCAATACGGTCGTGGTGACCGAGGGCTACATGGACGTGGTCGCCCTCGCCCAGTTCGGCTTCGGCGCCGCAGTCGCTACGCTGGGCACCGCCACCACCGCCACCCACATCCAGAAGCTGTTTCGCCAGGCCGAGCGCGTGGTGTTCTGCTTCGACGGCGACAAGGCCGGCCGCAAGGCTGCGCGGCGCGCGCTGGAGAACAGCCTGGAACACCTGGCGGACGACCGCGCCGTGCGCTTCCTGTTCCTGCCCGCCGAACACGATCCGGACAGCTACATCCGCGAGCAAGGCCTGGTCGCCTTCCAGCGCGCGCTGGACAACGCCATGCCACTGAGCGACTTCATGCTGCGCGAGCTGCGTGGCGAGCTCAATCTGGACACCGCCGAAGGCCGCGCACGCCTGGTGCACGAAGCCAAGGACTGGATTCCGCGCATGTCGGCGCCGATCCTGCGCAGCCAGACCCTGCGCCTGCTGGCCGAACACGCCGGCATGGACACCGCCGAAGTCGAGCGTGCCCTGGGTCTGGAGCCCGGCAAAAAGCCGCGCCCGACGCCACGCCGTCTCGAACGCCAGCGCGTCATCACGCCGGCGCGCCAGCTGCTGCGCCTGCTCTGCGCGCGCCCGGCCCTGTGCGCCGAAGTGCCCGCTCAGGCCGGCAGCCTGCTCGAAGACGAAAGCGAGCGCGATGCCCTGCAACTGATCTGCGAACGCATGGTCCAAGGCGTATCGCTCAACGCCCTGTTCGAAAGCCAGAGCGACGCCGGTCTGCGCAACCTGCTGGCCGACCTGCTGACCGCCTCGGACGAAGAGCTGGTCAGCGACGAAGAAGCTGGCGAATTCCTGGCCGACACGCTGCGCACCCTGCAGCGCAATGCCGTCGAGCGCGAGATTGCAGCCATCACCCAGCGCGCCAGCAATGTCGCCCTGAGCAGCGAGGAAATACAGCGTTACACAAGCCTTTTACAGCAGAAACAGCAACTCAAAACTGGACAGAAACCCTCTGTCTAACATATACTTATCTGTTTCCCTGCCCGCAGATGCGAAGGTCTTGAATCACGGACCGGAATCCGCATGACTGCCGAGGCTCGATCACAGAAATGCCGCCCAGAGGAACTTATGGCCAAGGCAAAACCCTCCGCCACCGAAGTCGAGCAAGTCATTCCCGCACCCAAGGCAAAAGACGCTCCCAAGGCCAAGTCGGCCAAGGCTAAAGACAAGAAGGATCTGCGCAACCTGCCTGCCGAGCTGGTCGCCCCGGGTGAAAACGCCGAAGTGCGCCGCACGCGCCTCAAGTCCCTGATTGCCCTGGGCAAGGAGCGCGGCTACCTGACCTATGCCGAGGTCAATGACCACCTGCCCGACGAGATGGTGGACGCCGAGCAGATCGAGTCGATCATCTCGACCTTCAACGACATGGGCATCAAGATCTTCGACGTGGCACCCGCCGCCGAAGACCTGCTGCTCTCCGACAGCGTGCCGACCGCCGTGGTCGACGAAGAGGTCGAAGAAGAAGCTGAACAGGCGCTGTCGACCGTCGACTCCGAATTCGGCCGCACGACCGACCCGGTGCGCATGTACATGCGCGAAATGGGCACCGTCGAGCTGCTGACGCGCGAAGGCGAAATCGAAATCGCCAAGCGCATCGAAGATGGCTTGAAGCACATGGTGATGGCGATCTCCGCCTGCCCGACGACGATTGCCGAAATCCTCGCCATGGCCGAGCGCGTCGCCAAGGACGAGCTGCGCATCGACGAGCTGATCGACGGCCTGATCGACCCCAATGCGGTCGAGAACGAAGAAGCCGCCGCTGCCGCGATTCCTGACGAAGACGAAGAACTGGCTGAAGAAGAAGAGGAAGAAGACGAAGAAGGCGCTGCCGCCGGCGCCGTCTCGGCCTCGCTGCTGCAGCTCAAGGCCGACGCCCTGGAAAAGTTCGAGACCATCAAGGCCCTCTACGCCAAGATGATCCCGGCGCTGACCAAGAAGGGTCCGCAGGACAAGACCTACCAGAAGCTGCACGAGCAGATCTGCGCCGAGCTGCTGAACATCCGCTTCACCGCGCGCGTCACCGAAAACCTCTGCGACACCGTGCGCCACATGGTCGAGAACGTGCGCAAGCACGAGCGCAAGATCCTCGAACTGTGCGTGGATCGCTCGGGCATGCCGCGTCCGCACTTCATCAAGGCCTTCCCCGGCCATGAGACCGACCTGGACTGGCTGAAGAACGAAATCTCCTCGGGCGCCAGCTACGGCGTCACGCTGATGCGCATGCAGCCGAACATCCTCGAAGAGCAACAAAAGCTCATCGACTTGCAAGAGCGCATCCAGATCAGCCTCAAGGACCTCAAGGACATCAACAAGCAGATGTCCACGGGTGAAGCCAAGATGCGCCGCGCCAAGCGCGAGATGACCGAGGCCAACCTGCGTCTGGTGATCTCGATTGCCAAGAAGTACACCAACCGCGGCCTGCAGTTCCTCGACCTGATCCAGGAAGGCAATATCGGCCTGATGAAGGCGGTCGACAAGTTCGAATACCGTCGCGGCTACAAGTTCTCCACCTACGCCACGTGGTGGATCCGTCAGGCGATTACGCGTTCGATTGCCGACCAGGCGCGCACCATCCGCATCCCGGTGCACATGATCGAAACGATCAACAAGATGAACCGCATCTCGCGCCAGATCCTGCAGGAAACCGGTGCCGAACCCGATCCCGCAACCCTGGCGATCAAGATGGAAATGCCGGAAGACAAGATCCGCAAGATCCTCAAGATCAGCAAAGAGCCGATCTCGATGGAAACGCCGATCGGTGACGACGACGACTCCCATCTGGGTGACTTCATCGAAGATACCGCCACGCTGTCGCCCAGCGACGCCGCGCTGTACTCCTCGCTGAAAGACACGACGAAGGAAATCCTCGACTCGCTCACGCCGCGCGAAGCCAAGGTTCTGCGCATGCGCTTCGGCATCGAAATGAATACCGACCACACGCTGGAAGAAGTCGGCAAGCAGTTCGATGTCACCCGCGAGCGCATCCGCCAGATCGAAGCCAAGGCGCTGCGCAAGCTGCGTCACCCCAGCCGCTCCGAGAAGCTGCGCAGCTTCCTCGACGGCGAAGGCTGATCCAAACCCGCGCCAACATGCCATAAACATGTTGGCGCAACAGTTTCGGGCCTCTAGCTCATGCCTGGTTAGAGCAGCGGACTCATAAAATTTGTGCCGTACGTCTGGAAACTGCGTACGGGATGGCGTCAAATTCGGCGAAACCTAAGGTGCCGCAAGGCATACGGCAACGCCGAGCCAAGCTTCGGTGCGAAAGCTCCGTTGAAGGTGTAGAGACTAGACGGCGCCCACCTACAGCGAAAGCCAGGGTGAAGGCATAGTCCAGGGAGTGGCGAAAGCCACACAAACCGGAATCCGTTGGTGCTGGGTTCGACTCCCAGGGGGCCCACCAAACAAAAGAGCCTGGCCGAACGGCCAGGCTCTTTTCTTGCTCGAAAATAGCATCGAAGAAGCAGAGTAAATTCGACCGTAGCTCATCACATAACGGTCGCAAACACCACAAGCCTTCGCTACCATCCGAGTAACAGAAGGAGCACTAAAATGACCATACTCACCATCGGCTACGAAGGTTTAGACATTGACACATTCATGTCTCTGCTAGTAGAACACGGCGTAGAAACCGTGGTGGATATACGAGAACTTCCGCTCTCACGAAAGCCCGGATTCTCAAAGAAGGCATTGGCAAATGCTCTTAATCTGTCTGGCTTGGAATACGTCCACATGGTCGAACTGGGTTGCCCGAAGCCGGTACGTGATCGTTACCGGGTAGATGGCAACTGGAAACATTACACAGACGGTTTCCTGAAACACCTCAAAGCACAAGGAACTGCGGTTACCGAACTGTCCGATTTGGCGAGCGCAACTAACTGCGTGCTGCTGTGTTATGAAGCGGACTTCAATTTCTGCCACCGCTCGATGGTAGCCAATGCTGTGCGCGACTTCTGCGGTCTGGATGTAAAACACATCAAGGCCACAGACCTTAGAACAAGGAACCCTGTGTCACTTCCATTGGCCGCAGCTTAGGTGGATAGAACAAACTGATGATCAGCCACTGGTCCTGGAAACGGTGCTGATTTCCCATCAGGAACATCAAATCCCTACCGATCAGATCGCCCTCAAGCTTGGCGCGGAACTTATCTTTCCAACCTAGAGGACCGTGGTCTTGATATGTCTTCCAAAATAATGCGCCAACTTCCCAGTCGACTACCTTGTGCCTGTGCTCTATCTCTCCATCTGGCGTGTCATACAAGTAGGCGTAGTAAAAATCGAACGGTACTTTGCGCAAATCCCTGACCTGCTGCTTAGCCTGAGCTTCTGAGAAAAGATCGCCTTGCATCTGAGCACGCATCAGCTTTTCCCTCTCCTCGTCTGTCCAGTCTTTGTTGCGCGCATCCTTAATCTCTAGACGCACAACCTTTTTAGGCCGCAGCAATGCTAATGACACGCCCTCGTTCAGGCTGGCCTTCCCGAGCTCATCGAAACTGTTGAATGAAGGGATCTTGTCAATCCATCCCCGACGTTCAGCCCACTCCTTCTTGGGAGCTATTTCCTCTTCGACCCGCAAGGAGCCAATATCAATCTTGTGGCTTTCTGGTCGATGGTCAGCGGGGGCTTTCTCAACACCAACGTCGATCCATTGCCATTTTTTGAACTGCTGACTCTGTTCGATCATTCGAAACGGAACGGGATACAAACGACGCATCGCCCCATCCTGATTGATACCTGCAACACAAGAGGTTTCTACATGCTTTGCACTCGGCGATGGGTAAGTCTTCGCAAGAATAAGAATACGCTCGCGTCGTACCAGTGCCATTTTCTCCCTCCCTTAGTATCCTGTTGTAAGCCATACCCCGCATATAAGCGGCCCACCCCAACATCACAAACCCCCAACCGAATGTCATCCTACAACATGTAGGATGCAATAAGCGTCAGCGCATTGCACCGATTTTTGGCGTACCAAGCTGTAAGCAAGGTTGTGCTCCGCAAGCATTCGGTGCAATGCACTTCGGTTATTGCTCGCTACAATTTCTACGCTTTCTGCCTCACGAAATCAGCCGCCAAAAAAAGCCCCGCAATGCCAAGGCATGCGGGGCTAACTCGGAGAGATGCGAGAGAAAACGGTCAGGGGCGCATGGCGGCTTCGATCTGGCGGAGGACTTGCGGGTCTTCGATGGTGGTGAGGTCGCCGAGGTCGCGGCCTTCGCACAGCGCCTGGATCGAGCGGCGCAGCACCTTGCCGGAACGCGTTTTGGGTAGCGCGGTGATGATGTACACGCGGGCCGGGCGGGCGACGGCGCCGAGCTGCTTGTCGACGAGGGCGAGCATTTCTTTTTCGAGCGCTTCGCGCTCCGCCCTGCTCTCGCCCTTGGCGGTGTCCTTGAGTACGGCGAAGGCGATGGCGACCTGGCCCTTGAGCTGATCGGCGACGCCGACCACGGCGCACTCGGCGACGGCCGGGTGGCTACTCACGGACTCTTCGATTTCGCGCGTGCCGAGTCGATGGCCGGCGACGTTGATGACGTCGTCGGTGCGGCCGAGGATGAAGGTGTAGCCCTCTTCGTCGCGAATGCCCCAGTCGAACGTGGAATAAACCAGCTTGCCGGGCACCGAGCTGAAGTAGGTGCTAACAAAGCGCTTGTCGTCTCCCCACACGGTTTGCAGACAGCCGGGCGGCAGCGGCGGCACGATGGCGACGACGCCTTTCTGGTTGGTGCCGACTTCTTCGCCGGTCTCGATGTCGAGCAGGCGAACGTCATAACCGTACATCGGCATGCCGGGGCTGCCGAATTTGCTGGGCGTTTTCTCGACGCCATGTGCGACGGTGAGAATGGGCCAGCCGGTTTCGGTCTGCCAGTAATTGTCGATGATCGGCCGGCCGAGTCCTTCGCTGATCCACTTGGCAGTCGGCTCATCGAGCGGCTCGCCAGCGAGGAACAGCGCGCGCAAGCTGGAGGTGTCGTACTTGGTAAGCCAGGCCGGGTCCTGCTTCTTGAGCACGCGGATGGCGGTCGGCGCGGAGAACATCACCGTGACCTTGAAACGCTCGACCAGCTGCCACAGGATGCCGGCATCGGGGCAGATCGGCAGGCCCTCGTACATCAGGGTCGCCATGCCGGCAAGCAAGGGGCCGTAGATGATGTAGCTGTGGCCCACGACCCAGCCGATGTCGCTACTGGAGAAATAGGTCTCGCCGGCCTTGCCGCAGTAGATGTATTTCATCGAGGCGGCGAGCGCTACGGCATAGCCGCCGACATCGCGCTGCACGCCCTTCGGCTTGCCTGTGGTGCCCGAGGTGTAAAGCGTGTAGCTGACTTCGTTGGACTCCAGCCAGGTCACCGGCACTTCGGCATTGATGTGTTTCAGGCGCATCGCGGCGTAATCCACGTCGCGCCCCTCGATGCGTGTGAATTCGGCGAGCTTGCGGTCGACCATCAGCACATGCGTGGGCTTGTGCTCGCTGCGCTCAATCGCTTCATCGAGCGCCGGCTTGTAGGGCACCACCTTGCCGCCGCGCGAACCGGCATCGGCCGAGATGATCAGCTTGGGCGACGCGTCGTCGATGCGGCTGGCAAGGCTCAGCGCGGCAAAGCCGCCGAACACCACGGAGTGGATCGCGCCGATGCGCGCACAGGCGTACATGGCGATCGCAGCTTCGGGAATCATCGGCATGTAGAGCAGCACGCGGTCGCCACGACCAACGCCCAGCTGCTGCATGATCGCCGCCATGCGCATCACTTCCTTGTGCAGCTCACGGAAGCTGAGTATGCGTTCGGAATTGGTCTCGCTCGACACGTGGATCAGCGCAGGCTTATCGGCCTGGGTGGCGAGGTGGCGGTCGATGCAGTTGTAGCAGAGATTGGTTTCGCCACCGACAAACCAGCGCGCGAACGGCGGCTTGCTGTAGTCGAGCACCTTGGTGAAGGGCTTGTGCCAGTGGATAAGGCTGGCCTGCTCGCCCCAGAAGCCCTCACGGTCATCAATCGACCACTGGTGGAATGCGCTCAAGCTGTCGATGGCTTTCATGCTTGTCTCCTGCTGTGGGGGCTTGCCGGTGGCATCCCTTTTATTGACTGATTTCGCGGCGGCTTTTCACGACCTCTCAAGCCACTGATCTTGACGCGAAGGTCGCAAAGAAAAGCGAAGGTGCGCAGAGAGAGGAAAGAGACCCGCATTCAGTCTTTCCTTTGCGTACCTTGTCTTGTTTGTTCTTTGCGTCCTTCGCGTCATCAATGCCGGCCTCAAGGACTTGAGGTCTGGCGTTCAAATCACATACAAATCCACATACTCATTGACCGCCATCGCCTCCAGCTTCGCCTGATCGAGCGAGACGGCGAGGATCGCGTCCTGCTGCTTCTTCGGAAACTGGCGTGCGAGGTTGGTGCGGAACTTGGCTTCGAGCAGCGGGATGCCATCGCCGCGCCGGCGCTTGTGGCCGATGGGATACTCGACCACGATTTCTTCGAGCTGGCTGCCATCATTGAACTCGACCGTCAGCGCATTGGCGATGCTGCGCTTTTCGGGGTCGTGGTAGTCCCGGGTGAATTGCGGGTCTTCGACACAGACCATCTTCTCGCGCAGCGCGTCGATGCGCGGATCGTGCGCGATGCTGTCTTCATAGTCGCCGGCGGTGAGGCGGCCGAACAGGATCGGCACGGCAACCATGTACTGCACGCAGTGATCGCGGTCGGCCGGGTTGTTGAGCGGACCCTTCTTGTCGATGATGCGGATGCAGGCCTCGTGGGTGCGGATAGTGATCTTCTTGATGTCCTCGGCACGCCTGCCGCGCTGCGCGAGCGCGCCGTGAATGGTCATCGCCGCCTCCACCGCCGTCTGGCTGTGGAACTCGGCCGGGAAGCTGATCTTGAACAGCACGTTCTCCATCACATAGCTGCCATAAGGGCGCTGGAACTTGAAGGGCTGGCCCTTGAACAAGACATCGTAGAAGCCCCAGGTCTTGGCGCTCAGCACCGAGGGATAGCCCATCTCGCCGGTTTTGGCGATCAGCGCCAGGCGCACGGCGCGGCTGGTCGCATCGCCCGCCGCCCAGCTTTTACGTGAGCCGGTGTTGGGCGCGTGGCGGTAGGTGCGCAAGCTCTGGCCATCGACCCAGGCGAGCGAGACGGCGTTGATGGTTTCGTCCCGCGTCAGGCCCAGCATCTGCGACACGACCGCCGTAGACGCCACTTTCACCAGCACCACGTGATCGAGGCCCACCTTGTTGAAGCTGTTCTCCAGTGCGATGCAGCCCTGGATCTCATGCGCCTTGATCATGCCGGTGAGCACGTCGCGCATGGTCAGCGGTTTCTTGCCGGCGGCGACCGCATTGCGGCTGAGCCAGTCGGCGGTGGCGAGAATACCGCCGAGATTATCGGAAGGATGGCCCCACTCCGCCGCCAGCCAGGTGTCATTGAAGTCCAGCCAGCGAATCATGGTGCCGATGTTGAAGGCGGCCTGGATCGGATCGAGCTGGAACTGCGTGCCCGGCACCTTGGCGCCGTTCGGCACCACCGTGCCCGGCACCACGGGACCGAGCAGCTTGGTGCAGGCTGGGTACTCCAGCGCTTCGAGACCACAGCCGAGCGTATCGATCAGACAGTTGCGCGCGGTCTCGTAGGCCAGCGGGCTCTGGATCTGATAGTTCAGGACGTAATCGACGATGTCGCTGAGGACCTGATCGGGCTCGGGGCGGATGTTTGAGATGTGTGCGGACATGGATTCCTCTGAAATCGGGAGTTGAGAGTCGAGAGTGGGGAGTCGGCTGGCAGGACGAGGCTTCGACTCGCCACTCCCGACTCCCCAGTTTTTCAGCGGCGTTCTTCGATCGGCACGAACTTCAGATCCTCGGGCCCGACGTAGTTCGCGCTCGGACGGATGATCTTGTTGTCGATGCGCTGCTCGATCACGTGCGCGGCCCAACCGGTGGTGCGCGCGATGACGAAAAGCGGCGTAAACATCTCGGTCGGCACGCCCATCATGTGGTAGCTCACGGCGCTGAACCAGTCGAGGTTGGGGAACATTTTCTTGGCATCCCACATCGTCGATTCGATGCGCTCGGCGATGTTGAACATCTTCATGTCATGCGCGGCAATCGACAGGCGACGCGCCACTTCCTTGATCACCTTGTTGCGCGGATCGGCAATCGTGTAGACCGGGTGACCAAAGCCGATCACCACTTCCTTGTTCTCGATGCGGCGACGGATGTCAGCCTCGGCTTCGTCAGGCGAATCGAAGCGCTTCTGGATCTCGAAGGCCACTTCGTTGGCGCCGCCGTGCTTGGGGCCGCGCAGCGCACCGATGGCGCCAGCCACCGCCGAATACATGTCCGACCCGGTGCCGGCAATCACGCGTGCGGCAAAGGTCGAAGCATTGAATTCGTGCTCGGCGTAGAGATTCAGCGAAGTGTGCATCGAGCGCTTCCACAAGCCGCTGGGCTCCTTGCCATGCAAGAGATGCAGGAAGTGGCCGGCGATGGTGTCGTCGTCGGTCTCGGTCTCGATGCGGCGGCCGGCATGGCTGAAGTGATACCAGTACAAGAGCATCGAGCCCAGGCTGGCGATCAGGCGGTCAGCGATGTCGCGCGCACCGGAGGCGTGGTGATCATCTTTTTCCGGCAGCAGGCAGCCGAGCGTGGAGACGCCGGTGCGCATCACGTCCATCGGATGCGTCGAGGCGGGCAATTGCTCCAGCACCGTGCGGATCGCCGAGGGCAAGCCGCGCAGCATCATCAGCTTGTTCTTGTAGGCAGAGAGTTCGGCGGCGGTCGGCAACTTGCCGTGGATGAGCAGGAAGGCGATTTCCTCGAACTCCGTCGCTTCGGAAATATCGAGGATGTCGTAGCCACGGTAATGCAGATCATTCCCCGTGCGGCCGACCGTACACAGTGCGGTATTGCCGGCGGCAACGCCGGACAGAGCCACCGATTTCTTGGGCTTGGGTGCGCTGGCCGTGCTGGCTTCAGCAATTGTCTGGACACTCATCAATCATCTCCTCTCTGGTTTTATGTTGCCTCGCACTGCGCTTGAGGCTGCCTGGATTGTGTTCTGCGCTGTATGACGTTCGGCTTACACGGTAGATCAGGACTTACCCTTGAACAGCGCATCGAGTCGCGCCTCGTAGTCCCAGTAGCCAATTGCGTCGTAGAGCTCCTTGCGCGTCTGCATCAGTGGCAGCACGGTGCGCTGCGTACCCTCGCTGCGCAGCGCGCCATACACCGTTTGCGCGGCCTTGTTCATGGCGCGGAAGGCGGACAGCGGGTAAAGCGCCATCGCCACGCCGACAGCGCCCAGCTCCTCGCGATTGAACAGCGGTGTGGCGCCGAATTCGGTGATATTGGCCAGCACCGGCACGCGTACGGCATCGACAAAGCGCGCGTACTGCGCAAGCTCGATCATCGCCTCGGGAAAGATGCCGTCGGCCCCCGCTTCCACGCAGGCCACGGCGCGCTCGATGGCCGACTCCATACCTTCCACGGCCAGCGCGTCGGTCCGCGCCATGATGAAAAAACTCTCGTCCGTGCGCGCATCGACAGCTGCCTTGATGCGGTCGACCATCTCCTGCTTGCTGACGATTTCCTTATTCGGGCGATGCCCGCAGCGCTTGGCACCGACCTGGTCCTCAATATGCATGGCGGCTGCGCCGGCCTTGATCAGACTCTTGGTCGTGCGCGCCACATTGAAGGCCGAGGCGCCGAAGCCGGTATCGACATCGACCAGCAGCGGCAGCTCGCAGACATCGGTGATGCGCCGCACATCGATGAGCACATCTTCGAGACCGGTGATGCCCAGATCGGGCAAGCCCAGCGAACCGGCCGCGACCCCGCCGCCGGAGAGGTAGATGGCGCGGTAGCCCGCCTGCTGAGCCAGCAGCGCATGGTTGGCATTGATCGCGCCGGGGATCTGCAAAGGCTTCTCTGTGGCCAGCGCTTGGCGAAAGCGCTGGCCGGGGCTGAGGGTGACAGGCTGGCTCATGGCAGATCCTTCTTGTTGGTGTGAGCCATTAGCGCAAAGCACATACCAGCGGCGTAGCGGGTGCGGGAATGTCCTTAGGCGAAGCGCATGCAGCGCGTGATGCAACAGCGCGCAGCACGCTGCACAGCGCGCAATGGCGCGGTTTACAGGCCGACGGGCGAAAAACCCTGTGCCCGCCGAAGTGCCTGCTCTGGCGCTGCGGGCGCAGGCACGCCGCAGGGCTTCAGTTTCATGTAAGGAACGCGTGTTTCATTCTCGAAACATGAACACACCCTCAAACCTGCAACGCCCACGCATCTGCGTACTCGCCTTTCCGCGCCTGGCGCGCCTGGTCGAACAGGCGGCGGCTGAACTGAGCGAGCAGCTGGAGCTGATCGTCGAGCACCGCCGCTTCAGCGATGCCATCGCCCAGGCACAGGCGCTGATCGCGCGTGGCGATGTCGATGCCTTCATCAGCGCGGGCGCCAACGGCGCACAGTTGCGCCGCCAGCTGGAACACCCGGTCGCCCTGGTGCAGGTCAGCGGTTTCGACATCATGGCCGCGCTCGTGCAGGCAGCGCGCCTGTCACGGCAGAATCCGCCGCGCATCGGCCTGATCACTTACGAGACGGTCAGCGCCGAGCTCGATGAGCTGAGCAGCTTGCTGCGCATCGACCTGCATCTGGCGCGCTATCGCGACGCTGCACATGTGCGCGAACTGAGCACGGCGCTACGCAGCCAGGGCGTGGACGTGCTGATCGGCCCCAGCCTGGTCACCGAGGCGGCCGAACAAGCGGGCATGGCCAGCGTATTTCTGTACACCGCCGATGCGGCACGGCGCGCACTCGACGAAGCGCTGGCCGCCGCCCGCGTGCGCGCCATCGAACAAGGGCGTCGCCGCCAGCTCTCTGCGATCATCAGCCAGCTGCATGACGGCGTGCTGGCGATCGACACCCAGCAGCAGGTGTGGCTGGCCAACCAGGCGATGTGCGAGATGCTGGGCATTCCCGAAACGCATCTACGCGGGCAAAGCCTGGCTCAGCTGATCCCCGAACTCGATGCGGGCGAAGTGCTGCAAGCCGGCGCTGACGCCGCGCTGGGGCGCGTGTTCAAACTCGGGCGGCAGCGCATGGTCGGCAAGCTGATTCCGCTCGACGAAGGCGGGGTACGCAGCGGCGCCGTGCTCACCGTGCAGGCGGCCAGCAGCATCGAACGCGCCGGCCGCGACCTGCAGCGCCATGCGCGCAGCACGACGGCACGGGCGCGGCACACGCTGGACGATCTGATCGGCGATTCGGCGGCGATGCAATCTCTGCGCAAGCTGGCCGCGCGCTACGCAAGCCTGGACCTGACGGTGCTGATCCACGGCGAATCGGGCACCGGCAAGGAGCTGGTTGCGCAAGGCATTCACCGCGCCAGCCCGCGCGCCGCCGAGGCCTTCATCGCCATCAATTGCGCGGCGATGCCGGAGAACCTGCTCGAATCCGAACTATTCGGCTACGAGGAAGGCGCGTTCACCGGCGCGGCCAAGGGAGGCAAGGCCGGCTTGCTCGAAGCCGCACAGCACGGCACGGTGTTTCTCGACGAGATCGGCGATATGTCTCCGGCATTGCAGGTGCGCCTGCTGCGCGTACTGCAGGAACGCGAGGTGCTGCGCGTCGGCGGCCGTGAGCCGATTCCCATCGATGTGCGCATCATCGCAGCCACGCATCGTGTGCTGGCCGAGGAGATTCGCGCCGGCCGCTTCCGCCAGGATCTCTACTACCGCATCAATGGCCTGCATCTGAGCATTCCGCCGCTGCGCGAGCGGCGCGAAGACCTGCCGGCGCTGATCGCCCAGCTCTTGCAGCGCAAGCCTGGCCGCGTAGCAGTCAGTGCCCAGTTGCAGCAGCAGTTCCTGCACGCAGCACGCGGCTACGCCTGGCCGGGCAATGTGCGCGAACTGGAAAACCTGCTCGAACGCCTGCTGGCCATCGCGCAGGATCTGCCGGCGGCGGCGGACGCAGAACTGTTCGCCCTGCTCTACCCCGAATGGTCGCCCAAGCTCGACAAAACGGCTCCCGGCGAGCTGCACGTGGCACGCCAGACAGCCGAGCGCCAGCAGCTTGAGGCCGCACTGCGCGCCTCCCAGGGCAATGTGCAGGAAGCCGCACGCGCGCTGGGAATCAGCCGCACCACGCTGTGGCGCAAGCTGGGCAAACAGGCCCGCCGCTGACATTCACGCGCATGAAAAAGCCCGGCCATGGCCGGGCTGAGGTGCTTCAGACGGGCGCGCTCAGGATGCCGCGCTGAGCGCTGCATCCACGAGAGACTGCGCTTCAGCCAGGATGCGCTGCAGGTGGTCCGGGCTGTTCATACTCTCGGCGTAGATCTTGTAGATGTTCTCGGTGCCCGAGGGGCGCGCGGCAAACCAGCCGTTTTCAGTCATCACCTTGAGCCCGCCAATGGCCTTGCCATTGCCCGGCGCGTGGCTAAGGATCTGGGTGATCTTCTCGCCAGCCAGTTCGGTGCTATGCACCTGTTCCGGCGCCAGCTTGCCCAGACGCGCTTTCTGCTCCGGCGTGGCCGGCGCATCGACGCGGTCATAGGCAGACTCGCCAAACTTGCTGGTCAGCTCGCGATACACCTCACCGGGATCGCGACCGAGCTTGGCGGTGATTTCAGCCGACAGCAGCGACGGAATCAGGCCGTCCTTGTCGGTACTCCAGACGCTGCCATCGCGGCGCAGGAAGGACGCGCCCGCGCTCTCTTCGCCGCCAAAGCCCAGGCTGCCATCGAGCAGGCCATCGACAAACCATTTGAAACCCACCGGCACCTCGTAGAGACGACGACCAAGGCTGGCCGCCACGCGATCAATCATCTGGCTGCTGACCACGGTCTTGCCCACTGCCGCATTGGCGCCCCACTGCGGACGATGCTGGAACAGATAATGGATCGCCACAGCGAGGTAATGATTGGGCGGCAGCAGGCCGCTGCTACGCGTGACGATGCCATGGCGGTCATGGTCGGCATCGCAGCCGAAAGCCACATCGAAGCGCTCGCGCAAGCCGATGAGGTTCTGCATCACATAGCGCGAGGACGGGTCCATGCGGATGCGGCCATCCCAATCGACCGGCATGAAGCGGAAAGTCGCGTCGACCTCGGCATTGACCACGGTGAGGTCGATGCCATAACGCTCTGCAATGCGGCCCCAGTAATGCACACCTGCACCACCGAGGGGATCGGCGCCCATGCGCACACCGCCGGCGCGGATCGCCTCGAAATCGATGACCTGCTGCAGATCTTCGACATACGTCGTGATGTAGTCGTGACGATGGGTGGTCGCCGCCTGCAGCGCCTGGGCCAGGGTGACACGGGCAACGCCCTTGAGGCCGGCTTTCAGATAGTCGTTGGCGGCGTTTTCGATCCACTTGGTAACATCGGTGTCGGCCGGGCCACCATTCGTGGGGTTGTACTTGAAGCCGCCATCTTCCGGCGGATTGTGTGAGGGCGTGATCAGGATGCCATCGGCCAGATGCTCGCTGCGGCCGCGGTTGTAGCTCAGGATGGCATGCGAGACAACCGGCGTCGGCGTGTAATCGTCATGCACATCAAGCATCACCTCGACGCCATTGGCGGCCAGCACTTCCAGCGCGCTGGCACGCGCCGGCGTCGACAGCGCATGGGTGTCGATACCGAGGAACAAGGGGCCGTCGATGCCCTTGAGCTTGCGGTAGTCACAGATGGCCTGCGAGATGGCCAGTACGTGCCATTCATTGAAGCTGGCGTGTAACGCCGAACCACGGTGGCCCGAGGTGCCGAAGGCCACGCGCTGCGTGCTGATCGCCACATCGGGCTGCTGGCTGTAATACGCCGTCAGCAGCTTGGGCAAATCCACCAGCAAGGCGTAGGGGGCAGGCTTGCCGGCGAGAGGATTATCGGACATGCAGAACTCCTTGAACAATCATTGGCGCTTCATACAGCAAGAAGCAGGCCGCCGGGCCTGCTTCTTGATCCGACCATGTCCGCTTGGCAAGCCAGACGGACTCTCGGTGCTCAGCCGCGGGCATCGCCCCAGCGCAGCGCGCAGCGGTCATCGCCCACATACATGGTGTCGCCATTGCGACCCACGCAGTAACGTGGCGAGACAATCATCTCGCTGAAGCGCATGTCGGCACCGATGCGCGTGTACTCAAACAGAACGCTGCGCTCGACCACGGCGCCCTCGCGCAGATGGCTGCCATGACCGATCCAGCTCGGGCCGATGATGCGTGCGCCCGGATCGATACGCACGCTGGAGCCGATGTAGACGGGGCCATCGATGTGCACGTTATCCCAGTCGATATGCGTGTTGAGCCCCACCCAGACGCCCGGACGCACTTCGGTGCCAGGCATGTACATTTCGGCGACCTCACCGCGCAGCACGCGCTGCAGGACCGTCCAGTAATCGGTGACGCGACCGATGTCGATCCAGTTGAAAAAACGCTTCTGCGCGAAGAAGGGCAGGCCCTTCTCCACCAGCGAGGGGAACAGTTCGCTGCCGATGTCATAGACCTTGCCCGAAGGCACCAGATCGATCACTTCCGGTTCGAAGATATAGATACCGGTTGAGGCCAGGGTTGACTTGGCTTCTTCAGGCTTGGGTTTTTCCTGGAACGAGAGCACCTTGCCAGCCTTGTCAGCCACCACGATGCCGTAGTTCTTGACCTCTTCAAGCGGGACGTCGAGCGCCACCACGCTGGCAATCGCCTTCTTCTCACGGTGCTCGAACAGTGCGGCCTTGATGTCGAGGTCGATGATTGCATCACCGCACAAGACCAGCGTGGTCTCGTCGAAGAAGCCGCTATTGTCCTGGATGTGCTTCATGCCGCCAGCCGAACCGCGCGGCTTCGGAATCATGTCGCCGTGGTCGTAAGCGCCTTCGTAGGAGTAGCCGATTTCCACACCCCAGCGATGACCATCACCGAAATACTCTTCGATCTTGCGGTGCATGAAGGCCACGTTGATCATGATCTGACGCACGCCGTGGCGCGCCAGATGCTCGATGATGTATTCCATGACCGGCTTGCCGAGGATCGGAATCATCGGTTTCGGAATATCTTTGGTCAGCGGGCGGACCCGCGTTCCCTGGCCGGCGGCCAGGATCATCGCTTTTGCCATTTCAGTTACCCTGTGTGATTGTATTTTTTATGCGCCAGCGTGCGCACGATTTTCCCAAGTATAACCCTGCTCTCAGTGGCGCATTGCAGAACGACTGCGGCAATAAAAAAAGCCGCAGAGAATCTGCGGCTTTTGTAAAAAAAACAAACAGCGATTAAGCAGCCTTGCCCGGCGTGTTCTCACCCGTATAGCGGTGACGATTGACGATGCGCTTGTCATTCGGGTGCGTCCCCGGCACGGCCGAGATGAGGGCCTTGGTGTAGGGATGCTCCGGTGCGCCGCAGATCTTGTCAGCAGGACCGGTCTCCACAACCTGACCCTTGTACATCACGGCAACGCGGTCACAGAAGTAACGAATCACGCCGATGTCATGCGAGATGAGGATGAAGCTAAGGTTCAGCTTGTCCTGCAGATCCAGCAGCAGATCGAGAATCTGCGAACGCAGGGTCACGTCCAGCGCCGAGGTGGCTTCGTCAGCAATGATCAGGCGGGGGTTGAGTGCCAGCGCACGTGCGATACCGATACGTTGACGCTGACCGCCCGAGAATGCATGCGGATAGCGCTCCATCGCAGCCGGCGGCATGCCGACCATGGCCAGGGTCTCGGCAACCTTCTCGCGCAGGGCATCACCCGTTGCCACGCCGTTGACCAGCAGCGGCTCACCGACGATCTGACCGATGGTCATACGCGGATTGAGCGAGGCGAACGGATC
The DNA here is from genome assembly GCF_039631295.1 of Uliginosibacterium sediminicola. NCBI lineage: Bacteria > Pseudomonadati > Pseudomonadota > Betaproteobacteria > Rhodocyclales > Zoogloeaceae > Uliginosibacterium > Uliginosibacterium sediminicola. The sequence continues at coordinate 534,483 of NZ_JBDIVE010000002.1, forward strand.
CTGGAAGACCATGCGCACCTCGCGGTGTACTGCACGCAGGTCATGCTTGCCGGTCTTTGCCAGATCGACGATCGAGCCGTTGCCCATGCGGTAGAGCACTTCACCGTCAGTCAGACTCAGCACACGGATCAGGCAGTTGCCCAGCGTGGTCTTGCCGGAGCCCGATTCGCCCACGATACCGAGGTTCTCACCTTCGTAGAGGTCGATGGAAACATTGTCCAGCGCCTTGAACGGTGCGCTGGCCTTGCTGCCGCCGAGGAAGCTCTTGCGACCCGGATAGATCTTGGACACGCCACGCACTTCGAGCAGCTTGCGATCCGAGACCGTGGTCGCACGCGCACGGCGTGCCGAAGTTTCGAGCTTGCGCACCGAATCGATCAGCTTGCCGGTGTACTCATGCTTGGACGAGTAGAAGATCTGCTCGGCCGTGCCGAATTCCAGCATCTTGCCGTTGAGCATCACGCCGATCTCGTCTGCAATTTCTGCCACCACGCCCATGTCGTGCGTGATGAACAGCACAGCCATGCCGTAGGAATTCTGCAGTTCCTTGATCAGCGCCAGGATTTCGGCCTGGGTGGTCACGTCCAGTGCAGTCGTCGGTTCGTCAGCAATCAGGATCTTCGGATTGCAGGCGAGCGCCATAGCGATCATGGCACGCTGACGCATACCACCCGAGTACTCAAAGGTGTACTTGTCGATCGCGACGGCCGGGTTGGGGATTTCAACCCGACGCAGCAACTCGATGGCGCGCGAGCGCGCCTCTTCCTTATCCACATTCTGGTGCAGGAGGATGGACTCGCAGATCTGATTGCCGATGGTGTGGATCGGCGACAGCGAGGTCATCGGCTCCTGGAAGATCATCGCAATTTCATGACCACGGATGTGACGGATCTCTTTGCCACGCGGATGCAGCTTGGCCAAGTCAACGCCCTTGCCGCCTTCACCACCGTAATAGAGGATCTCACCACCCTCGATACGACCCGGGTGATCGACGATCTGCATCACCGAGCGGGCCGCCACGGTCTTGCCGGAGCCCGATTCGCCCACGATACAAAGCGTCTTGCCGCGCTGAATCTGGAAACTGACGTCATCAACCGCACGCACAGCCTTCTCGCCCGTGCCGAAGTACGTCTTCAGGTTGCGAACATCAAGAATGATGTCGCTGGATTGGGTATTCACGTTATCAACCATTTTCTCAAACACCTGTCAGGTTCAGTGCGTGTAAGGGTCAGCAGCGTCGCGCAGACCGTCACCCATGAAGTTCAGGGCCAGAACAGCCAGCACCACCGCAGCCCCCGGCATGAACAGCCACGGTGCAGCGGAGATCGAGCGGATGTTTTGCGCTTCCTTGAGCAGCACACCCCAGCTGATGGCAGGCGGTTGCAGGCCCAGGCCGAGGAAGGACAGCGAGGTCTCGGCCAGCACCATCATCGGGATGGCCAGCGTCACCGCAGCAATGATGTGCGAAGCCAGCGAGGGCAGCATGTGACGGAAAATCACGCGACCTTCACTACAGCCGTCAAGCTGAGCTGCCACCACGAACACTTCGCTACGCATGGCCAGCAGACGACCACGCACAACACGCGCCAGCGAGGTCCAGCCGATCAGCGAGATGATCACCGTCACGGCCATGTACTGGAATTGCGGCGGCCAGTTCTTTGGCAACACAGCAGCCATGGCCAGCCAGATTGGGATGGTCGGCAGCGAGATGATGAACTCGATGACGCGCTGGATGAACCAGTCGATCTTGCCGCCGTAGTAGCCGGAAATACCACCGAGGATCAGACCCAGCACCACCGACAGCATCACACCGATCAGACCCAGCGACAGCGTGAAGCGACCGCCATAGACCACGCGGCTGAACATGTCACGGCCGTTGCGGTCCGAACCGAAGAGGTAGAACACCTCGCCCGGATTCTTCGGCCCGAAAAGGTGGATGTCGCTGCGCACCAGGCCGAGGAACTTGTACTCGAAACCACGTGCAAACAAGGTCAGGTAGATCTTCTTGCCCTCATCTTCGACATAGGTCATCTTCAGAGTGTTCGGATCACGCGTTTCCTTGAAGCTCTGGATGTAAGGACGGATTGCAAAGCCACCGTCGCTGTTGTCGATGAAATGAATCATCTGCGGCGGATGGTAGGTCTTCGCTTTGTATTCACCGGGCATCCGCAGCGCATCTTCCGGATTGAAAGGCGCGAGGAACTCGGCAAATACCGCCATCAGATACAGGGCAAACACCACATACATGCTCACCAGGGCGAGCTTGTGCTTACGGAAGCGGTGCCACATCAGCGTCCACTGCGAGGCGTACTCGATGCCGCCCCGCAGGTTGGCCATATTGACCTGGGCCGGTGCCTCAGGTGTTGTCTTTGTTTCGCTCATTGTTCCACTCATTGCTCAAGTCTGATGCGGGGATCGAGAATAACCAGCAGGATGTCCGAAATCAGCGTACCCACCACAGTCATCATGCACAGCAGGAGCAGGAATGCGCCCGACAGGTAGATGTCTTGTGACAGCAGCGAGGTGTAGAGCAGCGGACCGGCCGTCGGCAGGTTCAGCACGATCGAGGTGATCACGGCGCCGGACACAAGGTGCGGCAGGATCATACCGATGGTACTGACGAAGGGATTCAGGGCGATACGCACCGGATACTTCATCAGCAGACGCACTTCAGTCAGACCCTTGGCACGCGCCGTCACAACGTAAGGCATGTAGAGCTGGTCAATCAGGTTGGCGCGCATGATGCGGATCAGGCTGGCCGTCGAACCCAGGCCGAGAATGATCATCGGAATCCACAGGTGATGCAGCAGATCGACGAAACGCGCCCAGGACCATTCGGCATTGGCGAACTCGGCCGAGAACAGACCGGTCACGTCGAGGCTCCAGTACTTCACAGCCAGGAACATCAGCACCAGTGCAATCAGGAAGTGCGGCACGGCAAGACCGATGAAGCCGATGAAGGTGAAGAAATAGTCACCCACCGAGTAACGGCGCACAGCGGAGTAGATACCGATCGGCAGCGCGATGGCCCAGGTCACAAACAGGGTACCGACCGACAGGATCAGGGTGAGGTTCATGCGCTCACCGATCAGGGCCGACACGGGGCTATTCCACTCGAAGGAGTAGCCGAAGTCACCTTGCAACACACCGATGATCCATTGGAAATACTGAATCATGATGTTTTGATCGAGACCGTAACGATGGCGCATGTCAGCCATCTGTGCCGGATCGACCACTTCACCGGACGATGCCTTCATGGCAGCCCAGCTATCAACGAAATCGCCCGGGGGCAACTGGATGAGAATAAAGACTGTGAGCGACACCAGGAACATGAAGGGTATCGCCGACAGGAGACGTCGGAATATGTAGGAAAGCACGGTGAATCTCGCTTGAAAAACCGCTACAGGGGGAATACCCGGAGGGAGGTCTCCCTCCGGGCAATGCTACTCACTCCAGCAGCTTACTTGCCGCCAGCGTAGAACCATTGTTGCAACAGGGTGGGGCCCGGCGTCGGGTAGGTCCAGCCCGACGGCATCTTTTCATACACGTTCTGCAGCTTGGCATTGCGCACAGCGGTTTCAACTGCAGGACGCACGGTACCGATCACTTCGAACTCGTTGGCAGCTTCTTGCAGAATCTGCTTGAACAGGGTGTCAGCTTCGGTTTGCGTCTTGGCAACTTGCCATTGGTCGAACCACTTCAGACGCTTTTCCATGCTCTCCGAGGGCTTTTCACCTTGCTTGCCGCCAGACAGGTAGTACTTGGTCCATTCGAGGCTCATGCGCGACTCTTGCGGGTGCCATGCAAGGTAAGCACGCGGATTGAAGGTTGCGTCCATACCGCCCGGGAAGACGTCGGTGCTGATGTCATAGTTGTTCTGAGCGGCACGGTCATAGAACAGCGTGCGTTCGGAAGACTGGATCACCAGCTCGATACCTGCCTTGGCCCATTGCTTGCGCACCAGGTCCAGGGTGTCGATCATCGTCGATTGAGCGATCTGTGCGATGGCGCCCAGGGACACGCGACCGCCATCCGGATACAGACGGAAACCGTCGCTATCCTTCTTGGTCAGGCCAAGCTTGTCGAACAGTTCGTTGGCACGCTTCAGATCGTGGTTCAGGTATTGCTTGCCGAGCTTCTCGTTGTACCACTTCGATTGCGGCAGCGGGCCGCTCTGCCAGGGCGTTGCCTGACCGAGGAACACGATGTCGTTGATTTCCTTGCGGTCGGTCGAGAGCGACAGCGCCTCACGGAAGTCATGGTTGCGGATCAGCTTGCGCAGCTTTTCGTTCTTGGTCGAATGATTCAGCCACAGACCGACAGCATTGGCGTTCACGTTTTCCGAGTTGAAAATCTTGTAGCCACCCTTGGCTTGATTTTCAGCCAGCACCGGACGGTTCTGGATACCCGAAATGTTACGCAGCTGGAAGTCGAGCTGGCCGTTGATGGCTGCCAGCACGATGGTTTCCGGCTCCGAGATCACTTGCAGCTGCAGGCGATCAATGTAGGGCAGTTGCTTGCCCGCAGCATCGACTTGCCAGAAGTACGGGTTACGTTCCAGCACGACCTTGGTGGCGCTGCCGCCATAGCCTTCCTTCACGATCCACGGATCCAGCGTGGGGCGCTCGGGGTTGTTCCAGCGAGCCGAGGACTCCAGATCACCACACTTCAGACGGAACAGCGTGCCCCAGTCCTTGGCCTTTTCCTTGGCAACCAATTCGTTGATCTGCGGGTTGTACTTCGGATGGAACTGACCGCAGTACTTCTTCTGCCACATCGTCGGATGCTGAGCGACCGGGGTTGCCAGCTGCTCAAGGAAGGAGATGTAGGGGCCAGCGAACTTGAACTTGACGGTGTAATCGTCAATCTTCGTCACTTCAGGCGCGGTGTCCTTCAGCGAGAACATCACCGGCAGAGCCGTGAAGAACTGCTTGTTGGCGACCAGATCGTTCATGTTGAACAGCACGTCATCCGCCGTGAAAGGCGTGCCATCCGACCACTTGGCGCCCTTGCGCAGCTTGAAGGTGTATTCAGAGGCATCGGCGCTGGTCGTCCAGCTTTCAGCCAGATTCGGCTCCACACCGTTGAAGTCCATTCTCCAGCGAACCAGGCCCTGATTGCCGACCAGACGCAGGATCGCGTTGTAGTCACCATTGCCGCGCAGAGCGGTGCGCAGAGTGCCGCCGTAGGTACCAATCTTGAACTGGCCGATCTTCGGATCGATCTTCAGAACTTCGGGTGCTACCGGCAGACGCTCGGCAACCGGCGGCAACTTCTTGTCTGCCACCAGCTTGTCCAGCATCGGTGCCTGCGTAAACGCAGCACTCGCAATAACCGGCATGGAGAGGACTGCCACAATTGCGGCGGTCATTCCCAGCGGTCGGGATGAATGGAATTTCATCGTATCCTCCTAAGGTTAAAATCAGGCTTCGCTCGCGGCCTGTCAGCCCCTGCCGACGCCACTTGTATGTCTGTGCAGCCGGGCGAATGCTACTACACTCAGCGGGCGGATCATACAAGTGCTCGGGAAGGTCAGACAAGCCGCGCAATGCCTTGCACTGCAACACTTCTGGCCGTTTTGCCGATCTGCTGACTACTCTGCAGCGCGGCTCTCTTAGAGCGTTTGCGAAACATCAACTCAGACTGAATTTCGCACCAACTTCGTACGAGTTTTCCCTAATTCACAGGAAAATGCGATGTGCAGTGCACAAATTGATGCCTTTGAACATTGCGCAGGTGGGCAGACCAGACTTAAGCCCTCCAGGCAAGCTCGTTTTCACTAACACCTGCGAAAGCCTAGAATTCCTTCAGAAGGGTCAGAGGCTGCCGATACATATGCAGTACGGTTCACATTGCGACCGGATCGTCACACCTGACAGGTGCTTACATGACCATGCTCGCTGCAAAGCCCGCAGACAGCCCGCGCACCCGCGTGCCGGACCCGGCTGAGGTCGGGCGGGATTTGCTGAAAAAGGAAGCGCCCATGCTCATCGCCATTGTTGACGACACCCCCGTCAATCTCATCGTGATGAAAAGCCTGGTGCTACGCCTGGGCGAGCACCAATGCGTGACCTTTGACGAGCCCTTGCCCGCCCTGGACTGGTGTTTGCAGAACAGTCCCGACCTGATCATCGTCGATTACATGATGCCCGGCATCGATGGCCTGGAGTTCATCCGGCGCTGTCGCAATGAAGAGCGCCTGCGCGACCAGCCGATCCTGATGGTCACCGCCGCGTCGGAGCGCGAAGTGCGCTATGCGGCACTCGAAGCCGGCGCGACCGACTTCCTGATCAAACCCATCGACAAATACGAATTCAATCCCCGCGTGCGCAACATGTTGCGCCTGCGCGCCAGCATGTCGGCCGTTTCACGTCGGGCTGACGAACTTGACCAGGAAGTCAAGAAAGCTGTCGAGGCGATTCACGCGCGCGAACACGAGACCGTCGTGCGCCTGGCCCGCGCCGCGGAATTCCGTGATCCGGAGACGGGCTCGCACATCGTGCGCATGGCGCAATACTCGGAGCTGATCGCACGATGCCTCGGCATGCCCGACGCGGAACGGGAGATGCTGCTGATCGCCGCGCCCATGCACGATGTCGGCAAGCTGGGCACGCCCGACCACATCCTGCTCAAAAGCGGCCGGCTGACGCCCGAAGAGCTGCTGGTGATGCGCGAACACGCCATGATCGGCTACGAGATCCTCAAGGACTCCACTTCGCCGGTGCTGCGCATGGCCGCCCAGATCGCCGCCTCGCATCACGAGAAGTTCGATGGCAGTGGTTACCCCTTCGGCCTGGCGGGCGAAGACATTCCCCTGATCGGGCGCATCGTCGCCGTCGCCGACGTCTTCGATGCCCTTACCTCGCAACGTCCCTACAAGCCTGCCTGGAGTCTGGAGCACGCGCGGGACTTCCTGCTGCAGGGGCGTGGTTCGCACTTCGATCCGCGCTGTGTCGATGAATTCCTCGGCGCCTGGGAAGAAGTGCTGCGTATTCATTCGCGCAACGCCGACTGAGCCTCGCCGCACAGGCCATGAGCAGACTTCGCGCCCTACTGCCCCGCACGCTGCAATTGCAGCTGATCCTGATCTTCACACTGCTGTTCGCCAGTTTCACGCTCGGCTGCATCCTCTACACCACGCATGATCAATACGTCATGCTGGAGCGAACCCTGATCGCCCAGGCGAACTCGCTGAGCCGTGGCCTGGCCGCGTCATCCGAACAAGCGCTGGCCACCGGCGAGGTGTGGCAACTACAGACGATCCTCAAGCAGGCCAGCCACTACCCCGGCCTGGAGCACATCGATCTGACTGATCCGGACGGCATCATCCTGTCCAGCCAAAGCTCGCCAAACAACCCGGGCGCCGCCGCCAAACCGAGGCTGCGCCTGCAAATCCCGGCACAACGTAGCGAATCGATACAGCATGAAGAAGGGCGTCGCCACGGCATCGACATCTGGATCCCGATCGGCGGCGAATCCAACCTGGGCTGGCTGCATACCCGCTTCAGCCTGTCCGTCGCCGACGAAGCACGCGAGCATCTGTACGAAGACAGTCTGTGGATCGGCCTCAGTGCGCTGATCCTGGCCAGCGGCGCCTTTGTGCTGCTCCTGCGCCGCCCGATGCAGCAACTCAAGGCGGCGACCGGATTTGCCGCCACCCTGGACGAAGCGCGCGGCGCCGTAGTCAATGCCGATTCCGGCGTCGACGACATCGACCGCCTGCTCGAAACCCTCAACCGCGCCTCGACCCGGCTGTTCGAACAGCAGCAGGAATTACGCCGCAGCGAAAAGCAGTTCCGCAACGTCGTCGAAGGCCTTTCCGAGCTGGTGTTCGAAACCGATACGGACCTCAACTGGACCTACCTGAACCCGGCCTGGACCGAGATCACCTGCTACAGCCTGAGCGAAGGCCTTGGCCATCCGGTACTCGACTTCATTCCCGCAGACGAAAAACCACGCATCTCGGCCTGCTTCAAACCGCTACGCGAGGGACACATCACCACGCTGCGCGATCAATTCCGCTACCTTGCCAAGGATGGCAGCGAGCGCACCATGGAAGTCTTTGCGCGGGCCCGGCGCGATGAACTCGGCAACTTTCTGGGCTATTCCGGCTCGATTACCGACATCTCGGACCGCAAGGCTGTCGAGCTGGCCATCCTGAGCGCCAAGGAAGCCGCTGAAAACGCCAACCAGGCCAAGAGCGATTTCCTGGCCAATATGAGCCATGAAATCCGCACGCCGATGAACGCCGTCATTGGCATGACCCAGCTGATGCTGGACACCGAACTGGACGCCCAGCAACGCGAATTCATGGAGCTGATCCAGAACTCGGCCGACTCACTACTGAGCATCATTGACGATGTGCTGGATTTCTCCAAGGTCGAATCCGGCCACATGCAATTCGAGCATACGCCGTTCAGCCTGCGTGAATACGTCGACAGCACGGTAGCTACGCTGCGCCAGCGCGCCAATAGCCAGGGACTGCAGCTGAGCAGCACCGTCGCCGAGGACATCCCCGACACCCTGCGTGGCGATCCGCACCGGCTGCGCCAGGTACTGCTCAACCTGCTCTCCAACGCGGTCAAGTTCACCGCGCAAGGCAGCGTCGCGGTCAGCGTGAGCATCGAATCGCACAGTGAAACGCAGATCCAGCTGCGCTTTGCGGTGAGTGACACCGGCATCGGCATCCCCGCCGACAAGGCTGACTACATTTTCGACAGCTTCTTCCAGGCCGACAGCTCAACCACGCGGCGCTATGGCGGCACCGGGCTCGGCCTGGCGATCTGCAAGCGCCTGGTCAGCGGCATGGGCGGACGTATCTGGGTCGACAGCCAGGCGGGCCAGGGCAGCACATTTTTCTTCACCGCGCAGTTGGGCATTGAAGATGTACTCAGCACACATCTGGACGTGCTGGACCTGGGCGACGCCAAGCCCGAACAGCACCTGAACCTGCTGCTGACCGAAGACAACCCGGTCAATCGCACGGTCGCCACGCACATGCTCGAGAGCCTAGGCCACCGCGTCAGTTGCGCCCACAATGGTCTGGAGTGCGTCGAGCGTTTGCGTGGCGAGCACCACTTCGATGCGGTACTGATGGACCTGCAAATGCCACTCATGGACGGCCTCACGGCCTGCCGCACGCTGCGCGAGGAAGCGCGCCGCGCCGGTCGCGCACGCCTACCGGTGATTGCGATGACCGCGCACGCTACCCAGGCTGATCAGGAACGCTGCATTGCGGCCGGCATGGACGGCTTCATCACCAAACCCGTGCTGCGCGACGCCTTGCGCGCCGAGCTGACGCGGGTACTCGGACATTCAACTGCTACGGCGACCACTCACATGACACCGATACCCGATACCACCGCACCGGATGCAGGCCCGGCTTTCGACCGCGCCTGGATGCTCGAACAGATCGGTCAGGACGAAGAGCTGATGCATGAGGTGATCGGCATTTTCCTGGGCAGCTACGAGGAGCTGGAAGGCCAGCTCACACGCGCCAGCAATGCCCAAGCACTGCGCGAGGCAGCGCATGCCATCAAGGGCGCAGTGAGTAACTTCGGCGCGCATGCAGCCGTGGCAGCTGCCTTGCAGCTGGAGCTTGCCGCCAAGGGCGGCAGCCAGCCCGCTGACGCTCTGGAACTGAGCCAGCAACTGCTGGCCGAAATGGGCCAACTCAAGCTTGAACTAGAGCTTGAGCAGTCCCAGGCGGCCAGCCGCTAAGCGCCTCAGAGACCTTCGGCCGCCTGACGGATCTCGTCAACACCGAGGTGGCGAACATCGCGGCCGCGCACCAGAAACACCACATGCTGCGCCACGTTCTTGGCGTGATCGCCGATGCGCTCGAGTGCCTTGGCGGCGAACAGGATGTCGATACTGCGCGAAATGGTGCGCGGATCTTCCATCATGTAGGTGATCAGCTGACGCATCACACCCTTGAATTCGCCATCGACATCCTTGTCCTGCGACACCACTTCGGCGGCAGCAATCACATCGAGGCGCGCCATCGAATCGAGCCCCTTGCGCAGCAGTTCGATGGCCAGATTACCCAGATGCTGCAATTGAACACGCGGCGTCGTGGCGATGGCATCCGGCGTGTGGATGGCGCGGGCCACCTTGGCGATCTTCTTGGCTTCATCGCCCACGCGCTCCAGATCGGTCACCACGCGTGACACGGCGAGGATAGAGCGCAGATCATTGGCCGCCGGCTGACGCTTGGCGATGATGTTGGCGCAAGCCTCGTCTAGGTCCACTTCCAGTTCATTGACGCGGCGATCATTCTCGATCACCCGGTCAATCGTCGCCTGGTCGCCGGTCAGCATACCTTCGAGCGCCTTGACGACCTGCAGCTCCACGTAACCGCCCATCTGCAGCACACGCGTACGAATGCTCTCAAGCTCGACGTCGTACTGGCGAACTGTGTGATCAGACATGTTGATCTCTCCTTGATGTGGCGTAACGGCTCCACACGGGAGCACAAAGCAGCCCAGTGTGCATCATCCGCATGACCGCAATATTTCAGTTCCGTAACATTGTGCGCACGCCCTGCGCCGTCGCCAGCAACAGCACATCGGCGGGACGCTGGGCAAAGATGCCGTTGGTGACGACACCGACGATATTGTTGAGCTGCGCCTCGAAGGCTTCCGGCTCGGTGATGCGCAGTCCGCGCACATCGACGATGGCATTGCCATTGTCGGTCACCACGCCGGCGCGCACGCTCGGCGTACCGCCCAGCGCAGTCAGCGCGCGCAAGACCTGGGCCGTAGCCATCGGGATCACTTCAATCGGCAGCGGAAAGGCGCCCAGCGTGTCCACCAGCTTGCTGCCGTCGCAAATACAGACGAAGCGCTGCGCCACCGCCGCGACAATTTTCTCGCGCGTCAGCGCCGCCCCGCCGCCCTTGACCATGCACAGGCGTCCGTCCACTTCATCAGCGCCATCGATATAGACCGACAGCTCGCTGACATCATTGAGATCGAACAGCGCAATACCGTGTGCGCGCAAACGGGCTGCGCTGGTTTCGGAACTGGCGACCGCACCACGGATGCGATCCTTCATCTGGGCCAGACCATCGATGAAGAAATTGGCGGTTGAGCCAGTGCCCACGCCGATGATCTGGCCCTCCGGCACATAAGCCAGGGCAGCGTTTGCAACAGAGCGTTTCAGATCATCCTGATTCATACACGACCTACATCAACTATGCGATGCTCGCATTGTAGTGGAAGCGCCGCATGCGCGAACGCAGGCAGCGCGACGAGACAACAACAGCAACCCCAAAACCGATGCGGAGGACTTCATGAGCTTGTTCGGACAACTGGCAGGTCAATTACTCAACAGCGCCCTCGGCGGCGGCGCCCAGCAAGGCGCCAGCCCCTTGCTGCAGATCGCAGCAAGCCTGCTGGAGAGCCAGGGCGGCCTCGGTGGCCTGTTGCAAAAATTCAATGCTGCAGGTCTGGGCGAACAAGCTGCGTCCTGGGTCAGCACAGGAGAGAATCTGCCCATCGACGCCAGCCAGCTGAGCCAGGCCCTGGGTCAAGGCACACTTGCCGATCTGGCAGGCCAGTTTGGCCTGCCGGCCGATCAGGTCTCGGGCGGACTGGCGCAGCTGCTGCCCAAGCTGATCGACAAAGTCACCCCGAACGGCAGCACCGAGGGCTCGGAAGCGCTGATCCAGCAAGGGCTCAGCCTGCTCGGCGGGCTGCTCGGCAAAACAGCCTGAACATAGCAGGCAAAAAAACGGCGCGGTTACCCGCGCCGTTTCTCATACTACGTGAAACAAACGCCTCAGCGCTCGATGGCCATTGCCACGCCCATGCCACCACCAATGCACAGCGTTGCAAAACCCTTCTTGACATCACGACGCTGCATTTCGTGCAACAAGGTGACCAGGATGCGGCAGCCTGAAGCACCAATCGGGTGACCCAGCGCAATCGCCCCGCCATTGACGTTGATCTTTTCGGGATTCCAGCCCAGCTCCTTGTTGACCGCCAGCGCCTGCGCGGCGAAGGCTTCATTGCCCTCGATCAGGTCGGGCGTATCGATGGTCCAGCCAGCTTTTTGCAGCGCGCGACGCGAAGCCGGAGCCGGGCCGATGCCCATGATCGCAGGGTCGACACCTGCCGTGGCGTAGCTGGCGATCACGCCGAGGATCGGCAGACCCAGCGCACGCGCCTTCGACTCAGTCATCACCATCACGGCAGCTGCGCCGTCGTTGATACCTGAGGCATTCCCTGCTGTCACCGTCCCGGCCTTGTCGAAAGCCGGGCGCAAGGCGGCCAGCGATTCGACCGTGGTCCCCGCCTTGATGTACTCGTCGCTGTCAAAAACGGTATCGCCTTTCTTGCCGGGGATCACCACCGGCACGATCTCGTCCTTGAACTTGCCAGCCTTCTGCGCAGCCTCAGCCTTCTGTTGCGAGCCAGCCGAAAAAGCATCCTGCTCTTCGCGCGTCAGACCGTATTTCTTGGCCAGATTTTCAGCCGTCACACCCATGTGATACTGGTTATAGATGTCCCACAGCCCATCGTGCACCATGGTGTCGACGAGCTTTGCGTCGCCCATGCGGAAGCCATCACGCGAGCCATTGAGCACATGCGGACTGGCCGACATGTTTTCCTGACCACCGGCGATGACGATCTCGGCATCACCGCTCTTGATCGCCTGCGCGGCCAGCATCACGGCGCGCAAACCCGAGCCGCAGACCATATTGATGGTCATCCCCGGCACACCTTCGGGCAGACCAGCGCGAATCACCGCCTGGCGCGCAGGGTTTTGCCCGACACCGGCCGTCAGCACCTGCCCCAGCAGCACATCGCTCACCTGCTCCGGCGCCACGCCGGTACGCGCCAACAAGGCGCGAATGACCGTCGCGCCCAGCTCAGCCGCGGGCACCTTGGCCAGAGATCCACCAAATTTGCCTACTGCTGTTCGTGCTGCACCAACAATAACAACGTTTTCCATGATCTCTCCTGATCGGACTTAAGCCTGCAAGCATCTTAACCCAAGCCATTGCATGCGCGCAGCGAGGGGATTTCCAGTATGTCGCGCAGATGACACGTCATGACACTGCAACAATCGGTCCAGAAAATGCCGCCATGCCTCGCGTACGGACCGTTTTCCTGTCGGACATCCATCTCGGCACTCGCGCTTGTCAGGCCGAGCGCTTGCTGGACTTTCTCCGCGAACACCCCGCTGATCATGTTTTCCTGATCGGCGACATCATCGATTTCTGGGCCATGAAGCGCTCGATCAGCTGGAGCACCGCGCAAAACACCGTGGTGCAAAAGCTGCTGCGGCGCGCGCGTCACGGCGAAGCGGTGACCTTCATCCCGGGCAATCACGACGAAGCCTTGCGCGCTTACTGCGGCACTGACTTCGGCGGCATCCGTGTCGAACGCGAATGGGTGCACCAGCTGGCCGATGGCAAGCGCTTCCTGTTGGTGCATGGCGACGAATACGATCAGGTCACGCGCTACCACAAGTGGGTCGCCATCCTTGGCGACATTGCCTACAACCTGCTGGTGCGCATCAATATCTGGCTATCCTGGCTGCGGCGGCAACTCGGTCTGTCGGGTTACTGGTCGCTGGCCGGCTATGCCAAGCGCAAGGTCAAAACAGCACTGCAGTTCATCTTCGACTTCGAGGAAAGCGTCGTGCACAGCGCACGCGCACGCGGACTTGACGGCGTCATCTGTGGCCACATCCACTGGGCGGCGATCCGCGAAATGAATGGGCTCACCTACGTCAATTGTGGCGACTGGGTCGATAGCTGTACCGGCATCGTCGAGCATCTGGACGGCCGTCTCGAACTGGTGAGCTGGATCTCGGCCACCGTAGCGGAACACTCACTCGAAGAAGCGCTCGCTGGAGAATCCTGAATGCGCGTACTGATGTTGTCCGATGTGTACTTCCCACGCGTCAATGGCGTATCGACCGCAATCCAGACCTATCGCCGCCAGCTCTCGCGGATTGGCATCGACAGCGTACTGGTCGCCCCGCATTACGGTAACGAAGCGGCGGAAGCCGATGTCCATCGCCTGCCCTCGTGGAGCGTGCCGATGGACCGCGAAGACCGCTTCGTGCGCCCCGATCACTTCAAGGCGGCAGCACTGGAAGCCGCACGCGATTGCGACATCATCCATATCCAGACGCCGTTCTGCGCGCATGGCGCCGGCATCAAGGCCGCACGCACGCTGAATCGGCCGGTGCTGGCCAGCTACCACACGCTGTTCGAGGAATACCTGCACCACTACGCGCCAGCCGTTCCTGCGTCATGGCTGCGTGGCCTGGCGCGCATGATCTCGCGCCAGCAATGCAATGCGCTGGATGCCGTCATCGTTCCCTCCTCGCCGATGCTGCAACGCCTGCAGTCCTACGGCGTCGCACGGCCGATGCATATCCTGCCCACCGGCATCCCGCTGCGCAGCTTTGCCGGTGGCATGCGGGAGCGCTTCCGCGCGCATTACCAGATCGAAGCGGATCGCCCGGTTGCGCTGTATGTCGGTCGCGCCGCCCACGAGAAGAACATCGACTTCCTGATCGAAGCGCTGCGCCATGCCTTGCAGAAAAAACCCCGCCTGCTGCTGCTCATCGCCGGCGAAGGCCCGGCCCTCGAACACTTGCGCGACAAAGCGCAGACCCTGGGCCTGAACGATTCGATACGCTTTGTCGGCTACCTTGATCGCGACAGCGAACTGCCCGACTGCTACGCGGCGGCAGACGTCTTTGTCTTCGCCTCACGCACCGAAACCCAAGGCTTGGTGCTGCTCGAAGCGATGGCCGCTGGCTTGCCGGTGATCGCCCTGGCCGAGATGGGCACCTGCGACATCCTCACCGCCGCATCGGGCGCCATCGCACCGGTGGCGCAGGAAGAAGCCTTCGCACAAGCGCTGGTGCGCGTGATCGGCGATCCCGCCTTGCAAACCGAGATGCGCGAGAAAGGGCGCCAGTGGGCGGCACAGTGGTCCGATGCTGCACTGACAGAAAAGCTGGCGGACTTGTACCGCTCGCTGCTGTCCCAGAGAATAAACGAGCCAGACTTGGCCAAACGCGCAGCACATGCCTGATCAACAGGCGTCCCCTACGGAGAACACATGGAAAGCCCGTTCAAAGGCAAGACAGGCCTGACCCGCCTGTTCAATGCCCTGCACTACTCGATTGATGGTTTGCGCGATGCCTATCGCCTTGAAGACGCCTTCCGGCAAGAGGTCCTGCTGGCCATCATCCTCATCCCGCTGGCGATCTGCCTGCCGGTCTCCGGCGTCGCCCATGCGCTGATGATCGGCAGCGTGCTGCTGGTGCTGATCGTCGAACTGATCAACTCGGCCGTCGAAGCCACCGTCGACCGCGTCGGCCTGGAACACCACCGTCTCTCCAAACGCGCCAAGGACATCGGCAGCGCGGCCGTGCTGGTCGCCCTCGTCAATGTCATCGCGGTATGGAGCTGTGTGATTTTTGGAGAACTCATCAGATGAACCGTCCTCTGCGCATCTCCCTCGTCACCGAAACCTGGCCCCCCGAAGTCAACGGCGTTGCGATGACGGTCTCGCGGCTGGTCGAGGGATTGCGCGAGCGCGGGCATCAAGTCCAGGTGGTGCGCCCACGCCAACGCAGCGACGGCGCAACGCAGCCGGACACGCAGCGGCCGGATGTGTTGATGCCCGGCCTGCCGCTACCCGGCTACAACGGCTTGCAATTCGGCCTGCCCGCCGGGCGCAGCTTGCGCCGGCTGTGGGAAAGTGATCGGCCGGATGTCGTACATGCCGTCACCGAAGGCCCGCTGGGCTGGTCGGCACTCAGCCAGGCACGCGCACTGCGCCTGCCGATCACATCGAGCTACCACACGCATTTCGATGGCTACAGCAAGCACTATGGCGCTGGCATCATCGGCCCGGTGATTGGCGCGGTACTGCGCCGCTTTCACCGCCGCACTCTATCGACCATGGCACCGACCCGCGTGCTCGTCGACAGCCTCAGCCGCGCCAAGGTGCCCGGTGCGCGCCTGCTCGGCCGTGGGGTCGATGTCGAACTGTTCCAGCCCGCCCGTCGTAGCCAGGCACTGCGCGAGCGCTGGGGCGCGGGCGATGAGGACCTGGTGGTGCTCAACGTCGGACGCCTGGCCGCAGAAAAGAATCTCAAACTCGCAGCCCGCGCCTTCGAAGCGATTCTTGCCAAGCATCCGCGCGCAAAAATGGTGTGGGTCGGTGACGGCCCTTCGCGTGCAACGCTGGCCAAACAGTTCCCCGCGCATGTGTTCACCGGCGCCAAGCGTGGTGAAGAGCTGGCTACGCATTACGCCAGCGCCGACATCTTTCTCTTCCCAAGCCTCACCGAAACTTATGGCAATGTCGTGCCCGAGGCGATGGCCAGCGGCCTGGCAGTGGTGTCGTACCACGACGCAGCAGCGGCCGAATTGATCAGCTCCGGCGTCCACGGCCTCACCGTAGCTGCCGGTGACGAGCAGGCCTTCGTCGCTGCTGCCGTGCAGATGGCTGACGACAGTGCCCTGCGCCACACGGCTCGCATCGCTGCGCGCGCGCGCGTCGAGCCGATCACTTGGGAGGCCGTCATTAGCGAATTCGAAAGCGTGCTGCGCGCCGCCTCGCGCGGTGAGCTGAAGCCCGACTAAGCATGTAAAACCGGATTAATCCTGAAATGTCAGCCTGCGCGCGCCTCACGCATCAAGCTTTTCACTTCCTCCACCGTTCGCAACTGTCCACCTAGATGCATAACAGCGTGGCAGTTCGGACAAACGGGAATCAAGTCGGCTATTGGATCAACCAAGTAGGCTGATCCAATAAGTGATAAGGGAACGAGGTGATGCACATGTATAAATCCGCGCGCGCACTCACCGTACACCGCCTCAAAATCAAATCCACAAACACTGCATGCATAACCATGATGACGCAAACAAGCTAAGCGTGCGTCTGGATTACGCTCGTATTCATTAAGCACGAGAACACGAGTAGCTCCTTCTAGGAATTGAGCACTCCGCCCTTCAAGCCTCTCTGCTAATGGCTGCGGAACAACAGCACGACCGGGACGCAAGTCACCGGAAGACTTGACAGCCTCTATATCTTTAAAAGTCGCTCGATAATTTTCAGGACTTAATTTGCATAGACGGCTTCTTCGCACATGCTGAAAGTGTGCCGCCACACCACCCGAAGCACGCGCTCGAAGAGGTCTTACCGGCTCGCCACATTCGACACAAAAAAATAATGCGCTGGCCGACCCGGCCTCTTTTCGCATATCTCGTATTTCGATGGCTCGCTCAATAGAAATTAAAGCTCCCTCGAACAAACACATCTGGGTTGCATTTCCCATAATGCCCTCGCAACGAGACACCTACTTTTAGTAGAACGCTCAAACAAAAGGCTGCCCGAGAGCAGCCTTTTGTTTGCCAAGTAACTTCGCCGATTACTTCTTTCGCATCGGCGGCAAGTCGGTACAAGTCCCTTCAAACACCTCCGCCGCCATGCCGATCGACTCACCCAAGGTGGGGTGCGGGTGGATGGTCTTGGCGATATCGACCGGGTCGGCACCCATTTCGATCGCCAGCGCCACTTCACCGATCATGTCGCCTGCGTTGGGGCCGACGATGCCGCCGCCGATCACGCGATGCGTCTCTTCATCGAAGATCAGCTTGGTAAAACCATAATCGCAACCATTTGCCACGGCGCGACCAGAAGCCGCCCACGGGAACTTGCCAACGCCAATCTTGCGGCCTGCGGCCTTGGCTTCGGCTTCCGTCACGCCCACCCAGGCCACTTCCGGCTCGGTGTAGGCCACGCCCGGAATGACCGAGGCATCGAAGAAGCGCTTCTGTCCCGCTGCGACTTCTGCCGCCACGTGGGCTTCATGCACGCCCTTGTGCGCCAGCATCGGCTGACCGACGATGTCGCCGATGGCGAAGATGTGCGGCACATTGGTGCGCTGCTGCTTGTCGACCGGGATGAAGCCACGGTCGGTCACCAGCACGCCAGCCTTCTCGGCGCTGATCTTCTTGCCATTCGGGCTACGGCCCACGGCCACCAGCACGAGGTCGTACTTCTGCTCGTCGGCCGGCGCCTGCTCACCTTCGAACTTGACGAGGATGCCATCCGGGCGAACCGTGACGCCGACCGTGCGCGTCTTCAGCATGATCTTGTCAAAGCGGTGCAGGTTCTGCTTTTCCCAGACCTTGACGAGGTCGCGATCCGGGCCGGCCATCAGACCGTCAGCCATTTCGACGACGTCGATACGTGCGCCCAGGGTGGAATACACCGTGGCCATTTCCAGGCCGATGATGCCACCGCCGATGACCAGCATGCGCTTGGGAATCTGGCGCAATTCGAGTGCGCCGGTGGAGTCCACGATGCGCGGATCTTCGGGCACGAAGGGCAGCTTCACGACCGAGGAGCCCGCCGCGATGATGCACTTCTGGAACTTGATCACCTTCTTCTCGCCAGTGCGCGTCTGGCCTTCGCCAGCCGTCGCCTCGACCTCCAGATGGTAGGCATCGAGGAAGTTGCCGTAGCCACGCACAACTTCAACCTTGCGTGCCTTGGCCATGCCAGCCAGGCCCGTGCTCATCTTGGTGATGACCTTTTCCTTGTGGGCACGCAGGCGGTCGATGTCGACCTTGGGCGAGTCGAAGGTCACGCCGACGTCTGCAAAGTGCGAAGCCTCGTCGATGACATTGGCCACGTGCAGCAGCGCCTTGGAAGGAATACAACCGACATTCAGACACACGCCGCCGAGCGTTGCGTAGCGCTCCACCAGCACCGTCTTCATGCCCAGGTCGGCCGAGCGGAAGGCGGCCGAATAGCCGCCAGGGCCGGCGCCGAGTACCAGCATGTCGGTTTCGATATCCACCTTGCCACTGTAGCTGCCCGCCGCGCCGGGCGCGCTGGCAGGTGCGGCAGCAGCCGGAGCGGCCGGTGCCGCAGCGGGCGCTGCAGGCTTGGGCGCTTCAGCCGGTGCGCCCGCGACGGCGTCGACGATCAGCAGCACCGAACCTTCGGCCACACGGTCACCGACCTTGACGACGATCTGCTTGATCACGCCTGCCGTGGTCGACGGCACTTCCATCGTCGCCTTGTCGGACTCGAGCGATGCGATCGGATCATCGACACTGATGGTATCGCCAGGCTTGACGAAAACCTCAATGACGGGGACATCCTTGAAGTCGCCGATATCGGGGACTTTCACTTCAACGAGTTGGCTCATCTTTTCTCCTGGGGCCAAGGCCAGCACCGCGTCGGGCGTGCGCTAGCTTGCTGCACATCACCGGCGGCGCCTTGACGCCTAGCTCATCAATTTTGAGGAACGGGGAACGCGCGGGGATCGCGGCGGCGTCAAACACAGCGCCGGCATCCTGGCTCGCGCCCCGTTTCCTTCGTCCTTACAGCAGTACGCGACGGAAGTCCTGCAGCACGCCCGCGAAGTAGGCATTGAAGCGTGCGGCTTCGGCCCCATCGATGACGCGGTGATCCCAGGACAGCGACAGCGGCAGGATCAGGCGCGGCACGAACTGCTTGCCGTCCCACACCGGACGCGTCGCCGACTTGCAGACGCCCATGATCGCCACTTCCGGCGCGTTGATGATCGGCGTGAAGTAGGTGCCGCCAATGCCGCCCAGCGAGCTGATCGAGAAGCAACCGCCCTGCATCTGGTCCGGCTTGAGCTTGCCGTCGCGCGCCAGCTTGGCCAGCTCGCCCATTTCCTTGGCGATCTCGACCACGCCCTTCTTGTCCGCGTCCTTGATCACCGGCACCATCAGGCCATTCGGCGTATCTGCCGCGAAGCCGATGTTGTAGTACTGCTTGAAGATCAGGTTGTCGCCATCGAGCGAGGCATTGAAGCTGGGGAATTTCTTCAGCGCAGCCACGGCAGCCTTGATCATGAAGGCCAGCATGGTGAGCTTGGTACCGCTCTTCTCCAGCTCCTTGTTCATCTGCACACGGAAGGCTTCCAGATCGGTAATGTCCGCGTCGTCATGATTGGTGACGTGCGGGATGACCACCCAGTTGCGGTGCAGATTGGCGCCGGAAATCTTCTTGATGCGCGACAGCGGCTTGGTTTCGATGGCGCCGAACTTGCTGAAATCAACCTTCGGCCAGGGCAGCAGGTTGAGCTCGCCACCACCGCTGGCGGCGGCCGGTGCGGCGCTGACGGCACCGGACGCGACCTGGGCCATCACGCCCTTGACGAAGTTCTGCACGTCCGATTGCAGGATGCGGCCCTTCGGACCCGTACCCGGCACGCGGCTGACATCAACGCCCAACTCACGCGCGAACTGGCGCACCGAGGGGCTGGCGTGTGCCTTGCCGGCCGGCGCAGTGGCCACTGCCGGCGCGGCGACAGGAGCCGCCACCGGAGCGGGTGCAGGCGCGGCCACCGCAGCAGGTGCCGCAGCAGGCGCTGCGACCGGAGCAGGCGCAGGCGCGGCAGCTGCCGGTGCAGCACCCGCCGCTTCGACCACCACCACGACGGCGCCTTCGCCGACGCGATCACCGACCTTGACCTTGATTTCCTTGACGATACCGCCGCTGGACGCCGGCACTTCCATCGTCGCCTTGTCGGATTCCAGCGCCACCAGCGGTGCATCCGCCGCAATGCTGTCGCCGACCTTGACGAAAATCTCGATGACCGGAACGTCCTTGAAGTCACCGATGTCCGGCACCTTCAGTTCAACCAGACCACCCGCGCTTGCCGCTGCCGGCGCTGCCACCGGAGCAGGTGCAGGCGCTGCAGCCACCGGAGCGGGCGCGCTGGGCGCCGGCGCAGCAGCAGCCGGTGCAGGAGCAGCGGCGGCCGCCGCCGCTTCGAGGAGCATCACCAGTGCACCTTCGCCGACGCGATCACCAAGCTTGACGCGCAGCTCCTTGACCACGCCGGCAGCCGGGCTGGGCACATCCATGGTGGCCTTGTCGGACTCGAGGGTCAGCAGGGCGTCGTCCGCCTTCACGGTATCGCCGACCTTGACGAAGATCTCGATGACAGGCACATCCTTCAAATCCCCGATGTCGGGGATTTTGACTTCGATGAGTTGACTCATATCTTTTTCCTAGCGAGGAGCGAGGAGTGAGGCGCGAGAAGCCTGGCATGCGCTCGGTCAGGCCGAGACGCATGCACAGCGCAGGCGCCTCGCTCATCACACGGTCATGGGGTTCGGCTTGTTGGCGTCCAGTTCGTACTTGGCGATGGCCTCGGCGAGCTTGGCGCGCTCGATCTTGCCTTCATCCGCCAGTGCGGTCAGTGCCGCCAGGGCGACCCAGCGACGATCCACTTCGAAGTGGTTACGCAGCGCCTCACGCGTATCGGAGCGGCCAAAGCCGTCAGTACCCAGCACCACATACTTGCCCGGCACGTAGGGACGAATCTGCTCGGCGTAGAGGCGGATGTAGTCGGTGGCCACGATGACCGGACCTTGTGCATCCTTGAGCTTGGCTTCGACATGCGAGACGCGCTTCTCTTCGAGCGGGTGCAACATGTTCCAGCGCGCAGCGTCCTGACCGTCACGCGCCAGCTCGTTGAAGCTCGGTGCGCCCCAGATGTCGGCTTCGACACCCCAGTCGTTCTTGAGCAGCTCGGCGGCGGCGATGACTTCGCGGAAGATCGTGCCCGAACCCAGCAGCTGAACGCGCGGGCCCTTGCTCTTGGCGCCGTCCTTGAACTTGTAGAGACCCTTGATGATGTCGGCCTCAACACCGGCCGGCATCTCGGGATGCTCGTAGTTCTCGTTCATGACGGTGATGTAGTAGTACACATCTTCCTGCTCGGCATACATGCGGCGCAGGCCGTCCTGGAAGATCACCGCGACTTCGTAGGAGAAGGTCGGGTCGTAGCTCTTGCAGTTCGGGATGGTGTGCGCCAGCACATGCGAGTGGCCGTCTTCGTGCTGCAGACCTTCGCCGTTGAGCGTGGTGCGGCCAGCCGTACCACCGATCAGGAAGCCGCGTGCGCGCGAGTCGCCAGCCGCCCAGCACAGGTCCATGGTGCGCTGCAGACCGAACATCGAGTAGAAGATGTAGAACGGGATCATCGGCACGCCGTGCACCGAGTAGGCCGTTGCGGCGGCGATCCAGTCAGCCATGGCGCCGGCTTCGTTGATGCCGTCCTGCAGCACCTGACCGTCCACCGTTTCCTTGTAGAACATCAGCTGGTCATGGTCTTGCGGCACGTATTGCTGACCTTGCTGGTTCCAGATGCCGTACTGGCGGAACATGCCTTCGATACCGAAGGTGCGCGACTCATCCACGACGATGGGCACCACGTTCTTGCCGATCTGCTTGTCCTTGAGCAGCATGTTGAAGATGCGTGCGATCGACTGCGTGGTCGAGATTTCGCGGCCTGCGCCAGACGCCTTGAGCAGCGCGTCGAAGGCCGGCAGCTCGGGCACCGGCAGCGCAGCGCTCTTGGCGCGGCGTGCCGGCAGATAGCCACCGAGTTCCTGGCGGCGGGCGCGCATGTATTCGAGTTCGGGCGAACCTTCCTCGAACTTGATATAGGGCATCGAATCGAGGTCGGCATCGGCCACCGGGATGTTGAAGCGATCACGGAAGGCGCGCAGCGAATCCGAGGTCATCTTCTTGGTCTGGTGACTGGTGTTCTGCGCTTCACCCGACTCGCCCATGCCGAAGCCCTTGATGGTCTTGGCGAGGATCAGGGTCGGCTGACCCTTGTGCTCGACGGCTGCCTTGTAGGCGGTGAAGATCTTGAACATGTCATGGCCGCCGCGGTTCAGGCGCCAGATATCGTCGTCGGTCCAGTCCGCAACGAGAGCCTTCAGCTCAGGCGTGTTGAAGAAGTTCTCGCGCACATAGGCGCCGTTCTTCGACTTGTAGGTCTGGTATTCGCCGTCGACCACTTCGAGCATGCGCGCCTTGAGGATGCCCTTGGTGTCGCGTGCAAACAGCGCGTCCCAGTGGGTGCCCCAGATCAGCTTGACGACATTCCAGCCCGCGCCGCGGAATTCGGCTTCGAGTTCCTGGATGATCTTGCCGTTGCCGCGCACCGGACCGTCGAGGCGCTGCAGGTTACAGTTGATGATGAAGATCAGGTTGTCGAGCTTCTCGCGACCGGCCACGCCAATGGCGCCGAGCGACTCGACTTCGTCCATTTCGCCGTCGCCCATGAAGGCCCAGACCTTGCGGCCGGCCGTCTTGGCCACGCCACGCGAGTCCAGATACTTCATGAAACGCGCTTGGTAGATCGCCTGCAGCGGGCCCAGACCCATCGACACGGTCGGGAATTGCCAGAAGTCAGGCATCAGCCAGGGGTGCGGATAGGACGACAAGCCCTTGCCGCCGGCTTCCTGACGGAAGTTGTCGAGCTGCTCTTCGGTCAGGCGACCGAGCAGGAAGGCGCGCGCGTAGATACCGGGAATCGAATGGCCCTGGAAGAAGACCAGATCGCCACCGTGTTCGCCGTGCGGTGCATTCCAGAACCAGTTGAAGCCCACGTCGTAGAGCGAAGCCGATGAGGCGTAGGAAGCGATGTGGCCGCCAACATTGGTGTGCTTGTTGGCACGCACCACCATGGCCATGGCGTTCCAGCGCAGGTAGGCCTGGATGCGTTCTTCGATGGCCAGATCGCCCGGGTACTTGGGCTGCTGGCTGGTCGGAATGGTATTGAGGTAAGCCGTCGTGGCGCTGTAAGGGGTGTCGATGCCTTCCTCGCGCGCGGCGTCAACGAGGCGTTCGATCAGGTAATGCGCCCGCTCGGGACCTTCATGCGAAATCACTGCACCGAGTGCATCCAGCCATTCCTTCGTCTCTTGCGCATCCGGATCGGACTGCAGGAGCACGTGAGGCATCTCTGCCATCTTGCTTCTCCTCTGTGGGCGTTGATTATCCGACCGGGCCGGGGGAAGCCCATGAACGGACGTTACGTTTCATCCAGCGGCCAATCCGCTGACCAAGCATGTGCTGCACGTCAAGAAACCATGTCATCATCATGACAACGGTTGGGTGACCGGTGATACTGCGCGCTCGCCAAAACGGGCCGCGCCGCGACCCAAGCCGCAAAATAACGCAATTCCCGGTACTGCCGACGCTCGTCGATTTCACAATATAAAACACTAATCCACGCTATGCAACAGGCTTTTGACTCGAAAGAAGAGAACTTTCTTTTACGAAACAATATGTTGCGGCGCAACATGAAAATTGGATGCTGCAAACAGCCCCGCAGCAAACAACAAAAACACAGCAAACACACGAAGTTGCGCACTCAGGCATAAAATCGCGGACTAATCACTTACCGACAGCCACGTGGCGCGCTTCGAATGCCTACTCCCAGATCGCAGAGCAAACCTGCAGAACGGATCTTGCCGCTGGAAGAGCAGACCAGTAACGCTCGCGAAATCCGCGCGCCCGCTCTGTCACTGGTGATCATCGGCATCGCCATCCTGATCGGCCTGATCTGGATCACCAACCGTTCGCTCAGCACCGCAGGCGACGCACATAACGACGCACTTTCGCTGCTGCTGATCCTCTCGCTGCTGGCGGTAGCGGGCTGGAGCCTATGGACGGCGCGCGAACAGCAACGCCGCCTGGCCTCCATCGCCGATGAGCGCGACCAGATATTCGCCTTGTCACTGGACCTTCTCTGCGTGCTGGGCCTCGACGGACGCGTACGCCGCGCCAATCCGGCG
Organism: Uliginosibacterium sediminicola; assembly: GCF_039631295.1. Classification (NCBI taxonomy): domain Bacteria; kingdom Pseudomonadati; phylum Pseudomonadota; class Betaproteobacteria; order Rhodocyclales; family Zoogloeaceae; genus Uliginosibacterium; species Uliginosibacterium sediminicola. The sequence continues at coordinate 559,114 of NZ_JBDIVE010000002.1, forward strand.
TTTCTCAACGTGCTGGGACAGCGGCCCGACCATCTCCCCGAAAAATCACTGCTCAGCCTGGTCCATCCGGACGATGCGCAGATCGTGCTGGCCGCCCTGCACCAGCTGTCCAGTGGCCGCGCCAGCAACTTCGAAGTGCGTTGCCGCTGCGGTGATGGCAGCTACAAATGGCTGTCATGGAGCGCCAACCCGGTACGTGGCGAAGGGCGCATCTACGCAGTGGCGCACGATGTCTCGGCACGCCGCGTGACCGAAGACGCCCTGCGTGCCGAGACCGCCTTCCGCAAAGCCATGGAGGAATCGGTGTCGACGGGCTTGCGTGCGATCGATCTGAGCGGGCGCATCATCTACGTCAATCGCGCCTTCTGCGAGCTGACTGGACGCAGCGCCGACGAGCTGATCAACTCCTCGCCACCTTTTGCCTACTGGCCAGAAGAAGAACACAAGGAGAACTGGCACAAGCTCGCCCTATGCCTGTCGGGCAAGGCGCCGCGCGAAGGCTTCGAAAGCCGCATCCGCCGCGCCAATGGCGAAACCCTGGACGTGCGCCTGCACGAATCCCCGCTGGTCGACGCCAAGGGCGTGCAGACCGGCTGGATGTCGGCGATGACCGACATCACCGAATCGCGCCGCGCCCGCGGCCACCTCGAAGCCTCGTACGAACGTTTCACCGCCGTGCTCGACGGTCTGGACGCTGCTGTCTATGTGGTAGACGTAGCCAGCAACGAGGTGCTGTATGCCAACCGTGCCTTCCTGCGCCGCAAGGACGATAGCGAAATCCTCGGCCACGACGGCCTGGCCATCCCGCGCCCGGAGCTCGGCGACTATCTGATCGATCCGCGCAACCTGAGCCACGAACAATTGCCGCGCGAACTCTTCGATGGCGAGCTGCAGCATCCGGTCACCGGACACTGGTTCCACTTGCGCGAGCGCGCCACACTCTGGGTGGACGGCCGCATCGTGCGCCTGGCGGTGGCCACCGACATCTCCGAGCTCAAGCGCATCGAGGCGCTCAACCGCGAACAGGAAGCGCGCCTGGCACGCACCTCGCGCCTGATCACCATGGGTGAAATGGCCTCAACCCTGGCGCACGAGCTGAACCAGCCGCTGGCGGCGATCGCCAACTACGCCAAGGGCTGCGTCAACCGCCTCAACAGCGGCAGCTACAAGCACGAGGACATCCTCGGTGCGATGGAAAAAGCCAACGCACAGGCCGCGCGCGCCGGCCACATCGTGCGCCGCGTGCGCGACTTCGTGCGCAAGAGCGAACCCAAGCGCAGTGCCGTCTCGCTCATCGGCATTGCCGAAGATGCGCTGGGCATTGCCGAAATCGAAGCGCAACGCCTCGGCGTACGTATCGAATCGCGCATCGACCCAGCGCTACCCGCCGTCTATGCTGACCGCATCATGGTTGAACAAGTGCTGCTCAACCTCGTCAAGAATGCCGCCGAAGCCGAAATTGACCAGCCGCCGGAACGCCGTCACGTACTCGTCACCGCCACCTTGCAGAACGATTTCATCGAAATCGCCGTCACGGACCAGGGCCACGGCGTCGATGTTGCAGACCAGGAACGCCTGTTCTCTGCCTTCTTCACCACCAAGGCAGAAGGCATGGGCATGGGCCTGAATATTTGCCGTTCGATCATTGAATTCCACAATGGCCGTCTCTGGGTTGACCCAAACCCGGCGGGCGGGAGTATCTTCAAGTTTACTTTGCCGCTGGAGAATCATCTTGAGCCTGAATCCGTCGCGAAACATTGAAGCAGCCGCCTTTGAACAACCGGTGCACATCATCGATGATGACGAAGCGCTACGTGACTCGCTGGTCTGGTTACTGGAATCCACCGGCCTCAAGGTCGCCTCCTATCCTTCAGCGGAAGCCTTCCTGAAAGTCTGGACACCGCAACTGCGCGGCTGCCTGGTACTCGATATCCGCATGCCCGGCATGAGCGGTCTGGAACTGCATGAAAAGCTCAACAGCATGCACTCGACCCTGCCGGTGATCTTCATCACCGGCCACGGCGATGTGCCGATGGCAGTCACTGCGCTCAAGAAAGGCGCTTTCGATTTCATCGAAAAGCCTTTCCACGACCAGGACATGCTCAATCTCATCGAACAGTGCCTGGAGCGTGACCGCGCTGAGCAGGATCAGCGCCGCCAAGGCGCCGAGGCGCAACGCCGCATCGATCAGCTGACGCCGCGTGAACGCGAAGTGCTGGAGCTGATCGTCGCTGGCCGTCTCAACAAGCAGATTGCCGATGACCTGGGCATTTCAATCAAGACTGTTGAAGTGCACCGCGCCCGCGTCATGGAGAAAATGAGCGCTGACTCACTGGCTGAACTGGTGCAATCGGTTCTCCACGCTCGCGGCGAAACAGCCAGCAGCTGAGTGCCCGAGAGGCCGGCTTGTGACACCGTGCAACCCATGACAAGATCGGCCCGCTTCAAGAAAACAGCGCAGACATTGGCTGCCACGGAACCCAGTCGACCATGCATTTGATGCGGACTTCACCAGCTACGCACGCCGTGCGCGCCCCAGCCCTGCGCGCATGGCTGGCGGCCGCCTGCGTCTTGGTCAGCGCGCAAGCCAGTGCCCAATCACCGGCCTCGCTGGCAGCCGCCCACTCTTCGCTGCGCAGCCATGCCACGCAAAACTATCTGCTCCAGCTCGAACGTGCACATCTGGTGAGCTACGCGGTGATGCAGGCAGCGGCCCCTTATTGCAGCACTTCACGTGGCTACAGTCTTGGCATTCCTCCCATCAGCACAAAGGATCTGCCCGCAGATCTGCGGGCGGGCATGCAAGCGCTGGACAGCGAAGCAAACGACGATCCGCAGTTCATGTTCATCGCGGAGAAGAGCGCGATAGCCGCCAGTGAAATCAAGCGCGGGGACCGACTCGTCTCCTTGCTCGACTCCGGCACACGTAAAGCCCTGCCGCGGAACTGGATGCGTCACCAGGTGACACGCCCGAGCAACACCCTCTGGCAACTGGACATCGAGCGCACAGGGCAACGCCTTAATCTATCGCTGCAACCGCTGCTGGTCTGCAAACGGCAGCTGGAATTGATCCGCAGCGAACAGCTGCTGGCCAGCGTCGATAGCAGGACCATCAAACTCAGCACGGGCCTGCTGCGCTTTGCACGCAGCGACGATGCCCTGGCCCTGATCCTGTCCAACGAACTGGCACACAATCTTCTTGTCCCGCCGGGCGCACAAGGCGTCAAACACTCAGACAGCAAGGCGCGCGCTGCCGATGCGCTGGCTGCCAAGATCACCACCTTGGCCGGCTATGACGCAACCGAGCAGGAGCGCGTCTGGCTCAATCTCGCCAGTATCAGTCCACACCCGGCGCCGAACACGCTGATGGCGCGCCGCCCGCTCAGCGCCAAGCGGCTGTTGTGGCTGCAGGATCAAACCCGTGAGATGCTCAACGCCATCCAGCAAGGGCGCCGCCCCGCCGCGGCCCTGCCAACAAGCTCGGACAGTGACAAAGCTGCACAGAAAGACAATACAGGCGAAGACCCGCGTTTGAACAAAGTTGAGGACGTGCCCTTCGTCGAGTCCGATGGTCGTAGCGGCTACCAGCGTTTTCTCGACTCCCCGCTGCGTCCGCGCGCCTTCGCCATTGGCCCCAAAGGCGGCTGGTCGGTGAAGTTCGGCCCCAATGCCGCGGCGGATGCGCTTGATCTGTGCTCATTACTGGGCAAGACGCCCTGCTATCTCTACGCACTCGACGACCGTGTGGTGTGGAACCTGCACACATCCAACATCGGCCCGGCGCCTTCGCCAAAAGAGCTGCCGCAGCAGAGCACCTCCTTGCGCCCGCCGCCAGCCAGCGGCTACGCCGACATCCTGAACACTCAGGCCGTGCCTTTACCCATGCATTCAATGTCGGCCTACACGGCTTTTCTGGAGAAGCCATCGCCACGCAGCTTCATCATCACTCAGGAGGGCCGTGGCCGTTACTGGCTGGGCGCCAATGCGCTGGACAATGCACTGAGCTACTGCGAGCGCATGGGGAGTAAATCCTGCTGGCTGTATGCGGTCGACAACAATGTCGTGTGGTCCAACGACATCGACAAGCGCATCAGCCGCCGCAGTCAGCTCCCCAAGGCGGCAGAGGAATCGCAATTCTTCGATAGCAAATAAGCCGACTCAGGCGAACAGACTGGCCAGTTGCGCGCCCGGGTCCGGAGCGCGCATGAAGGCTTCGCCCACCAGGAAGGCATGGACCGCCGAGGCGCGCATGCGCTGCACATCGGCCTGCGCCAGGATGCCGCTCTCGGTCACCACCACCCGCGTGGGCGGAATGCGCCCCAGCTGCGACAAGGTCGTCTCCAGCGTCACCTCGAAGCTACGCAGGTTGCGATTATTGATGCCCAGCAGCGGCGTGCTCATCTGCAGCGCAATGTCGAGCTCGTCCGCGCTGTGCACTTCGACCAGCACGGCCATGCCCAAGTCATGGGCCAGCTGCTCCAGCTCCAGCAGCTGGCTGAGCGCAGCGCGCGTCGTCGAACTATTGACGCAGCCATCCGGCGGCAGGAAGGCGGCGACGATCAGCAGGATGCAATCGGCCCCCATCGCCCGCGCTTCAAACACCTGATAGGCATCGATGATGAAGTCCTTGCGCAACACCGGCAACGCGCAGGCTTCACGCGCTTGCTGCAGATATTCGGTGGCGCCCTGGAAATACTGGCGGTCAGTCAGCACCGACAAACAGGCGGCACCGCCACGCTCGTAGGAGCGGGCGATCTCGGCAGGCACGAAATGCTCGCGCAGAATGCCTTTGGAAGGACTCGCCTTCTTCACCTCGGCGATCACCGCAGCGTCTCCAGCAGCAATCTTGGCGCGGATCGCCGCCACAAAATCACGCGTCGGCGAACCGTCACGGGCGGCTTCGACGATCTCCTCACGCGACACACTACGTTCGGCAATTTCAATTTCCTCACGCTTGGTGGCGAGGATTTTCTGCAGGATGTCCGACATGGGCACTCCGGATTCGGTTGATCAGGCGGCCAGGCGCTGCGTCATCGCAACGAAGGCATCGACGCGAGCACGCGCCGCGCCGCTGGCAATGGTCTGCAGCGCCAGTGCGACGCCGTCCTTGAGCGAGTCAGCCTGGCCGCCGACATAAAGGCTGGCGCCGGCATTGAACGCGACGATATCGCGGGCAGCCGCATGTCGGCCCTCCAGCGCGGCCAGCACGGTCTCGCGCGACTCGGCGACGCTAGCCACGCGCAGGGCCGAGATGCCATGCATCGACAAGCCGACGTCTTCCGGGCTGATGCGGTATTCACGCACCTTGCCATCGCGCAGTTCGCCCACCAGGGTCGGCGCCGAGACCGAGAGCTCATCGAGCCCGTCCATGCCGTGCACGATCAGCACATTGCGGCTGCCCAGGCGTTCGAGCACACGCACCTGGATTCCCACCAGGTCGGGGTGGAACACGCCCATCAGCTGATTGGCGGCGCCAGCCGGATTGGTCAGCGGCCCCAGGATATTGAAGATGGTGCGCACGCCCAGCTCCTTGCGCACCGGCGCTGCATGCTTCATCGAGCTATGGTGATTGGGCGCGAACATGAAGCCGATGCCGACCTCGTCCACGCACTGCGCGACGTGTTCCGGCGTCAGCATGATCTTGGCGCCCAGCGCTTCGAGCACATCGGCCGAACCCGACAAGGACGAGGCCGAGCGGCCACCATGCTTGGCCACCCGCGCGCCAGCCGCGGCTGCAACAAACATCGAGGCGGTCGAGATATTGAAGGTGTGCGAGCCGTCACCGCCAGTGCCACAGGTATCCACCAGGCTCGTCACATCGGACTGCACCGGCACCTTGGTCGACAGCTCGCGCATCACACTGGCGGCGGCGGCGATCTCGCCGATGGTTTCCTTCTTCACGCGCAGACCGGTCAGGATCGCCGCGATCAGCACCGGCGACACTTCGCCCGACATGATCTGGCGCATCAGCGACACCATCTCGTCATGGAAGATCTCGCGATGCTCGATCACGCGTTGCAAAGCGTCTTGAGGGCTCATTTCGGCAGCTCCTGGAAAAGTTCTTGATCAATACCTGCGCCACAGCTGCGCAAACGAATTCTGTTGGTGCTCACAAGCATAACGCGCCTCAGGGCAGAAAATCCGCTGCCGCGACGCGGCTGCCCGATGGCGGCCGGGCCGCCACCACACGCAGCAACGCAGCTGCCACATCGGCAGCGGCGCGCAACTCCCCCGCCGCCTGACGCTGGATGAAGCGCGCCACCTCGGGAAAGTCATCCGCCCCGCTCTGGCGAATCTCCGCCTGCATCTGCGTATCCATGACACCCGGATCAACATTGAGCACCAGGAACGGGTGTTCCTGCTGCGCCTGTTCCAGCGCCAGCGCACGCACGAAGGCCTCGGTCGCTGCCTTGCCGGCGCTGTACAGCGACCAGCCAGCGTAGGCCTTGAGCGCCGCACCGGAGCTGACATTGAGCAGGCTCTTGCGGCAAGGCTGCGCCTGGAACTGCAGCAAGACCTCGCGCATGAACAGGATCGCCGAGCTGATATTGGTATCCAGATTGGCGCAGACCTGGACGGCCGACTTGTCCTGCACCGCGCCGATAGGCTTCAGTGTCGCGGTGTTCTGGACGACCAGGATCTCATCCCAAGACTGCGCCGCCAGGGGCGCCAGCGTGTCGGCAAACACGCGCGCCGCCTGCGCGGGCACGGCGCAATCTACCGCCACCGAATAACTGGCGCGGGCAGAGCGCGAGAACTCGATCAGCGTGTAGTCCTGCGCCGCACAGCATTGGCACAGCGCCTCACCGAGACCGCGCGAGCCACCACTGATCAGGGCCAGCTTCGCCGCCATGGCGTGCCCCTAGCGATTGGCGAGTTCGAGGAAGTTCTGCAGCAAGCGGTGTCCGCCCTCGGTCATGATCGACTCCGGATGGAACTGCACGCCCTCAATCGCCAGCGTTTTGTGACGCACGCCCATGATCTCGCCGTCGGCCGTCCAGGCCGTCACTTCCAGGCAGTCCGGGCAGCTCTCGCGTTCAATCGCCAGCGAGTGGTAACGCGTCGCAGTGAAGGGCTGCGGCAGGCCGTGGAAGACACCCGCATCGAGATGCTCGATCTGCGAAGTCTTGCCATGCATCAGCTGCTTGGCGTGCACGATCTTGCCGCCAAAGGCTGCACCGATGCTCTGGTGGCCCAGGCAAACGCCAAGAATCGGCAGCTTGCCGGCGAAGTGCTTGATTGCCGCCACCGAGATGCCGGCTTCGGCAGGCGAACACGGTCCCGGCGAGATGACGATGCGCTCGGGCTGCAGCGCTTCCATCTGCTCCAGCGAGATCGCATCGTTGCGATAGACGCGCACATCGGCGCCCAGCTCGCCGAAATACTGCACGAGGTTGTAGGTGAAACTGTCGTAGTTGTCGATCATCAGCAGCATGGCACTCTCCCTTATTCGATTGGCGTATCAAGACCAGACTCAGCAAGCTCGGCGGCACGGATCACCGCGCGCGCCTTGTTGAGGGTCTCTTGCCATTCGGAATCGGGATTGGAGTCGGCCACGATGCCCGCTCCGGCCTGCACATGCAGCTCGCCATTCTTGATCACTGCCGTGCGGATCGCGATGGCGACATCGACATCGCCATCAAACCCCACATAGCCCACGGCACCGGCGTAGATGCCGCGCTTGACCGGTTCCAGCTCGTCGATGATCTGCATCGCCCGCACTTTCGGCGCGCCCGACACGGTGCCGGCCGGGAAGGTGGCGCGCAGCACGCTCAGCGCAGCCGCGCGGCGATCCGCATCCTTGGGCAGCACGCCTTCGACGTTCGATACGATATGCATGACGTGCGAGTAGCGCTCAACAGTGAAGCGCTCGGTCACCTTGACCGTACCGGTCGCTGCGACACGGCCCACATCATTGCGGCCCAGATCGAGGAGCTGCAGATGCTCGGCCAGTTCCTTCTGGTCGGCGAGCAACTCTTTCTCCAGCGCCAGATCTTCTTCCGGCGTCGCGCCACGCTTGCGAGTGCCTGCGATGGGACGCACGGTGACGATCTGCTCGCCCGCATGCTCTTCGAGTTTGACGAGGATCTCCGGCGAAGAGCCGACAACCTGGAATTCCTCGAAGTTGAAGAGGAACATGTAGGGCGAAGGATTCAGCGCGCGCAGGCTGCGATAAAGCGCCAGCGGGCTCGCGGCAAAGGGTTTGCTCATGCGCTGCGAGAGCACCACCTGCATGATGTCGCCATCAATGATGTACTGCTTGGCGCGCAGCACCGCATCCTTGAACGCCTGCTCGCCAAAGCTCGACACCGCCGGCGCCGGCACAGCGCGGGTGTCAGCCGGAATCGCCACCGGCTCGCGCAGCTTGGCGACCAGCTCCTTGAGGCGGCGCTGGGCGTGACGATAGGCGCCCGGCACTTCGGGCTCGGCATACACCACCAGGGTCAGCTTGCCGGAGAGATTGTCGACGATGGCAATCTCTTCCGAGAGCAGCAGCAGGATGTCCGGCGCTTCAATCGGATCGGCCGCACTGTGCTTGGCCAGCTTGGGCTCGATGTAGCGCACCGTGTCGTAACCGAAGCAGCCGACCAGGCCACCACAGTAACGCGGTAGATTGGTACGCGGCGGCACCTTGATACGCTGCATGAACTCACCGACATAGGCCAGCGGATCGCCATAATCGCGGCGCTCGATGATGCGATCGTTCGACAGCAGCAGCACACTGCGGCCACGCACTTCGATGCGCGTATTGGCCTTCAGGCCGATGATGGAATAGCGCCCGAAGCGCTCGCCGCCCTGCACCGATTCGAGCAGGTAGGTATTGGCTTCGTTAGCGAGCTTGAGATAAATCGACAGCGGCGTGTCGAGGTCGGCAAAGGTTTCGAGCGTCAGCGGGATACGGTTGTAACCCTGCTCGGCCAGTGCCAGGAATTCGGCTTCGGTCATGATGACTCCAGGTGCAACAGATGTGCAATGCGTTCTTCGATCAATCAGGGTGCAGGTCAGCGGACCTGCAGCGGCTCAGGAATGAGCTCGCCACGAACTCCCGTTGCGCAGCCAGGTCGCCTTGGCAGCACAGCGCGGGCAGTTCTCCATATCGAAGTTGCGGCTCTGGGTGTTCATGATTGGGTCGTGTGGTGGCCGGGCAGCAAAGGAATCAGCTCGGCGAGATTCGATATTAACCCGTCGCAATCGAGCGTGTCCACCGCCACGCCCTCGCTGTAGCCGCCGGTCAGCAACAGCACCGGGACGCCGGCACGGCGCGCAGCCAGCGCGTCATTGGCCGAGTCACCGATCATCAGCGCTTCCTCGGGTGCGACGCCAAACTGCGCGCAGGCGTGCCACAGGGGCTCGGGCGCCGGCTTGCTCTGTGGCAGGGTGTCGCCGCTGACCACACACTGGAAGTACTCGGCGAGGCCCAGCATCTTGAGCAGCGGCAAGGTGAATTCCGCCGCCTTGTTGGTCACCAGCGCACAGGGCAGGCCACGCTTATTCAAGGTGCGCAGGGTTTCGACCACGCCCGGATAGACCACGCTCTGCGCGCCATTGAGGATCGCGTAATGACGCCGGAAAACGGCCAGTGCAGCGGCGCATTCGGCGGCGTCATGGGTACGCCGCCCTTCGTTGAGCGCGCGCTCGACGAGCACACCAATGCCCTTGCCGACAAAGCGCCCGACCTCGGCATCGCTGCGCGTCGGCTCACCGAGTTCGGCGAGCATGGCCCGCACGGCGGCGGCCAGATCGGGATTAGCATCAACCAGGGTACCGTCCAGATCGAACAGCACGGCTTTTGCCGGCGAAGGCAGTTTCTGCAGGGACATCAAATCGTCTCGAGTTGGCTGCGCATGGCCGCGATCACGCTGTCGTAACGGTGTGCATCTTCCGCCTTGGCGGCGCCGAACACCGCCGAACCGGCGACAAAGGTGTCTGCACCCGCGCGGGCGATCTCCGCAATATTGTCCACTTTTACGCCGCCATCGACTTCCAGCAGAATGCGCCGGCCGCTGTCGCGCTCATAAGCGTCAAGGCGCGCCCGCGCAGCCCGCAATTTGGGATAGGTCGAGGGCAGGAAGCTCTGCCCACCAAAGCCCGGGTTGATCGACATCAGCAGGACCATATCCAGCTTGTCCATCACATAATCCATGTAGTCGAGCGGCGTCGTCGGATTGAACACCAGGCCCGCCTGACAGCCGTTGTCGCGGATCAATTGCAGGGTCCGGTCAACATGCCGCGAAGCCTCGGGGTGAAAAGTGATGAGATTGGCACCGGCTTTGGCAAACATCGGCACCAGGGCATCGACCGGCTCGACCATCAGGTGCACATCAATCGGCGCCTTGGTCAGCGGCCGGATCGCCTGACAGACCAGTGGGCCGATGGTGAGATTGGGTACGTAATGGTTGTCCATCACATCGAAGTGCAGCCAGTCCGCGCCGCTGGCGATGACGTGATCCACCTCCTCGCCCAGACGGGCGAAATCAGCGGACAAGAGACTGGGGGCAATGCGGAAACTGGATGCAGACATGGGAAAGACTCACACAACAAGAAAGAAGGATGGACCGCACGCTGGCCGACAAGTGCCCGGCCAGCTCAGCAACATGACGGCGACGAACGGTTCTGCCAGCGGAAATCAGCCACGGCATGCGCAGATTGTGCGAGCATGCCGGGCAACGCGAAGCCCGCAGTGTGACGCAGCCGGCCATTGACGGCAAGCCGCTGCAAACCCGAGTAGCCAGGACCATGACACAGCACAAGACCCGCCCGGATGACGGGCCCGCATACCGCATCGAAATCGAAGCGAGTTCCGAGTTCATCGCCGAGCAATCGGATCCGGACGAGGAACGCTACGTCTTCTCGTATCGCATCCGTATCCACAATGCCGGCCCGACGCCGGCACGCCTGATCAGCCGTCACTGGATCATCACTGATGCCAACGGCGCAGTGCAGGAAGTGCGCGGCGATGGCGTGATCGGCGAACAACCGCTGATCGCGCCGGGCGAAACTTACGAATACAGCAGCGGCTGCTCGCTGAACACTGCGGTGGGCACCATGCGTGGCGCTTACCAGATGCTTGGCGCCGACGATTTCGAATTCGACGCGGAGATTCCCGAGTTCCTGCTCGCCGGCCCGCGCGTGCTGCACTGAAGCTCCGCGCGCGCTGAACTTCAGGCCAGGCGCTGCTGACCATCCAGCCACAAGCGCCAGATCGTCCAGCTATTGGTCGACAGGATTACCAGCTCCAGCAAGGTTCCGCCGTAAGAACCGGAGACGATGTTGTTGATCAGCCACAGCAAGGTGCCGAGCAGCATCAGCGCGCGCATGCGGATGCCCTTGAGCAGGAACAGCGCTGTGGTGCCCACGCACGAGGCAATGATCGGCAACAGGGACAACCAGCCCGAAGCAAGCCACACCCCCATGCCCAGCGACAGCAGCACGAAGAACAGCGCCACCCAGGGTGAGCGGCTGCGCATCGAAGCCAGGGAGCGCCCCACCGACACCGCCGAACTGGCCGCTGCCGTAGGATTACCGAGCAGCCAGAAGTGGATCACATAGCTGATGCACTCAATGCTCATGAAAGCCTTGAAGCGCAGATCACTCTTCTGCAGAAAACAGCCGACACCAAAGATGAAGGCGAGATAGCCGAAAAGCTGGGGAATCGCAAAGAGGTCGTGAAACATGGGAATGGGGAGTCGGGAGTCGGGAGTCGGGAGTCGGAAGAACATCCTGCTACAAGCCAGCAGCAACTACCCCCGACTCCCGACTCTCAATATTCAAGAACGATAATCGGCATTGATCTTGACGTAGTCGTAGGAGAAATCGCAGGTCCACACCGTGGCCGCCGCCTCACCGCGCGCCAGATCGATCTGCACCGTGATCTCGGCCTCAGTCATGATGCGCGCGCCCGCCTCTTCGACGTAACTGGCCGCGCGACCGCCCTGCTCGGCCACCAGCACCTGTTCGCCGCCCGCCGCCAGCCAGACACGCAGCTGGGCCACATCGAGATCATTGACGCCGGCATAACCGATGGCGGCGAGGATGCGGCCGAGATTGGGATCGGAGGCGAAGAAAGCGGTCTTGACCAGGGGTGAATGCGCGACGGCGTAGGCCACCTGACGGCACTCGCCCACACTGCGCCCGCCTTGCACGGCGATGCTCATGAACTTGGTTGCCCCTTCTCCATCGCGCACGATGGCCTGCGCCAGCCACTGCGAGAGCTCGATCACGGCTGCGCGCAAGGTCTGGTAAGCAGCCGAGTCCGCAGCGCTGATCTCACTGCCGGTCTGCCCCGTGGCAATCAGGATGAAGCTGTCGTTGGTCGAGGTATCGCCATCCACGGTGATGCTGTTGAAGGAGAGATCGGCCGCCTCACGGACAAGTTGCTCCAGCAGCGCTTGCGAGAGCTTGGCGTCGGTGGCGAGGAAGCCCAGCATGGTCGCCATGTTCGGACGGATCATGCCGGCGCCCTTGCTCATCCCGGTCAAGGTGATGGTCTGGCCATCGATCAGCACCTGGCGCGAGGCACACTTGGGCAGCGTGTCGGTGGTCATGATCGCGTGGCAGGCATCAAACCAGCCGTCAGCGCGCAGGTTCGCCTGCGCTGCGGGCAAGCCGGCGACCAGACGCTCGACCGGCAGATGTTCGAGGATCACACCGGTCGAAAACGGCAGCACGGCCTCCGCAGCAACACCCAAGGCCTCAGCGACGGCGCGGCAACTGGCCAGCGCATTGGCGACGCCCTGCTCGCCGGTGCCGGCATTGGCGATGCCGGTATTGATCACCAGCGCACGCGTGGCCGCAGCGGCCAGATGGGTCTTGCAGACCTGCACCGGCGCCGCACAGAAACGGTTTTGCGTGAACACGCCGGCAGCGCGGCTACCCTCGGCCAGCTCGATGAGCGTCAGGTCGCGCCGATTGGCTTTGCGAATGCCTGCTTCTGCCACACCCAGACGCACGCCCGGCACGGGCAGGAGTTGATCGGCAAGCGGCGGCAGAAGATTGACTGGCATGAAGATTCTCGACAGAAGGAAGTGAGCGCGGGATTTTATCACCGCCGTGTTGCAAGCCATGTGCCGCGCGCGGCACATGGCGCGCTCAGATGACGATGCGACTACCCAGTTCAACCACGCGATTGGGCGGCAGCTTGAAGAAGTTGGCCGCACTGGAGGCGTTGCGGAACATGAACTCGAAAATGCGCTCACGCCACAGCGGCATGCCTTCGCCCGGCGCCGGCAAGAGGATTTCGCGACTGAGGAAGTAGGAGACCATCATCGGTTCGAGCGCCAGGCCTTGCTCCTCACACCACTCCAGCGCTGCCGGCACATCCGGCTCTTCCATGAAGCCGAAAAACACCTTGACGCGATAGAAGTGCGCGCCGATGCGCTCGACCAGCACACGCTGCGAATCGGTGACGCGCGGCATCGGCAGGAAGGTCACCGAGACGATCACATTGGTCTCGTGCAACACGAAGTTATGCTTGAGATTGTGCAGCAGCGCACTGGGCACACTGTCCGGGCGCGGCGAGAGGAACACCGCCGTATGCGGCACGCGGGGCATGCTCGTATCGTTGGCAAGCATGCTGACGAAAGGCAGCAGCTCGATCTCGTCATTCTTCAGACGATCAGACAGCTGCGCCCGGCCGGTGCGCCAGGTGGTCAGCAAAAGCATGATGATGGCGCCAAACAGCAGGGTGAACCAGCCGCCGTCGGCCACCTTGATCACATTGGAGGAGAAGAAGGCCAGCTCGAGCAGGGCCAGCGGGCCAAACACCAGCACGGCCAGGCTGTTGCGCCACTTCCACTCGCGGCGCGCAAAGGAGAACGCCAGCACGGTGGTCACCAGCATGGTGATCGTCACCGCAATACCGTAGGCCGCCGCCAGACGTGAAGATGAGCCAAAACCCAGCACCACGGCAATCACCAACGCCAACAGAAACCAGTTGATGAAGGGCAGATAGATCTGGCCGATCTGCGCGCCCGAGGTGTGGCGAATGGTCAGCCGCGGGCAGAAGCCCAGCTGGATCAGCTCACGCGTTATCGAGAACGCGCCGGTAATCAAGGCCTGCGAGGCAATGACCGTCGCCGCCGTCGCCAGGATCACCATTGGCACCAGGGCCCAGGTCGGCGTGGACATGAAGAAGGGGTTTTCGACCGCCGCCGGATTGATCAGTACCAGAGCGCCCTGGCCGAAATAATTGAGCACCAGACAGGGCAGCACCAGGAATAACCAGGCCAGGCGGATCGGCTTCTTGCCGAAATGCCCCATGTCGGCATACAGCGCCTCGCCCCCGGTCACGGTCAGGAATACCGCGCCGAGCGAGTAGTACGCCAGATGCCCATGATCGATCGCGAAACTGATTGCATGGCTGGGCGACAAGGCCTGCAGCACCATGGGGAATCGAGCAATGTTGTAAATGCCGACCAGACCGATGGCGAGGAACCATAGTGTGACGACAGGGCCGAAAAATCCGCCGACCTTGGCCGTGCCATAGTGCTGAACGAGAAACAGGCCGATCAGGATCACCAGGGTGATCGGCACGATGTAGGGGTCGAAAGCCGGCGTCACGACGCCCAAACCCTCAACGGCGGAGAGCACCGAGATGGCTGGCGTGATCACCCCATCGCTGTAGAACAGCGCCGCTCCGAACAAACCCAGCATGATGGCAACGCGCCGCTTGGTCGGGCGCTCCTTGGCATGCTCGACGACACGCGCCATCAGCGCCACCACGCCGCCCTCGCCGTGGTTGTCGGCGCGCAGCACAATGACCACGTATTTGAAAGTCACCACCACCAGCAAGGTCCACAGAATCATCGACAACAGGCCGAGGACATTGCCCTGCGTGACGGCCATGGGATGATGAACGCTGATGAACGCTTCCTTGAAAGCGTAAAGAGGACTGGTACCGATATCGCCGAATACCACCCCCAACGCTGCAAGGGTAAGTGCCGGCAGGCCTTGTTGCTCGTGCCCGGATTGACTCATTCAAGACTCCGCAAACGGGCTGCAGCGCGCTGCGACCTTCCGGCGGCAACTGCACGCATACCCACAGCCGTATTACAGACAATTTTTGTGCTGTGCGCAAAGAAGCTTGCGGCCTAGATGTCAAAAAGGGCCGCCCGAAGCGACCCTTGTTTGATCCGCGCAACAAAGCGCCCGATGTACTCCGCGATGAGATCAGACCAGCTGGCCGTGGCAATGCTTGTATTTCTTGCCCGAACCACAAGGACAAGGATCATTGCGACCGACCCGCGCCAGCGGACTTTGCACCGGCTCGGGCTTGCTGGTGGCGGCATCAGCCAGCACTTCGTCATAGTCAGCGTGGTGATACTGGACGTTCTCCACCCCAGGATGCGCTTCAACCGCCGCTTCGATCTGCTCTTCCGAGCGCACCTGCACGGTCAGCAAGAGGCGCGTGACATCGATACGCACCGAATCGAGCAGCGCTTCGAACAGTTCGAAAGCCTCGCGCTTGTATTCCTGCTTGGGGTTTTTCTGCGCATAGCCACGCAGATGGATGCCCTGACGCAGGTGATCGAGCGATGCCAGATGTTCGCGCCAGTGCGAGTCCAGGCTATTGAGCATGACGTTGCGCTCAAAACTGTGCCAGGCCTCCGGATCCACTTCGGCGATCTTGGCGGCATAGTTGGCATCGACCGCCTCGACCACGCGCGTGAGGATGTCTTCGTCCGACAGGGTGGTATCGCTCTGCGACCACTCCACCAGCGGCAGGCTGATGCGGTATTCCGACTCCAGCGCAGCCTGCAAACCAGCCATATCCCACTGCTCTTCAACCGATTCAGCGGGCACGAAGCTGCGGAACAGCTCGGTCACCACGGCACGGCGCATCGCGTCGATGGTCTCGGAGATATCAACCGTCTCCAGCAACTCGTTGCGCTGCTGATAGATCACGCGGCGCTGATCATTGGCGACATCATCGTATTCAAGCAATTGCTTGCGGATATCGAAGTTGCGCTGTTCGACCTTGCGCTGTGCGGACTCCAGCGAACGCGTCACCATGACGTGTTCAATGGCCTCGCCCTCAGGCATTTTGAGACGCTGCATGATGGCATTGAGGCGATCACCACCAAAGATCTTCATCAGCGGATCTTCGAGCGACAGATAGAAGCGGCTGGCACCCGGATCACCCTGGCGGCCCGAACGTCCGCGCAGCTGGTTATCGATGCGGCGCGATTCGTGACGCTCGGTACCGATGATCTTCAAACCGCCGGCTTCGAGCACTTGCTGATGCAGGTTCTTCCACTCGGCGCGCAGTTCAAGGATGCGCGCCTCACGTGCCGCCTCGTCCATGCCCGCGTCGTCATGCAAGCTGGCAATCTGCTTCTCGACATTGCCGCCGAGCACGATGTCGGTCCCACGACCGGCCATATTGGTGGCGATGGTGATCGCGCCGGGACGACCCGCTTGCGCCACGATCTCGGCTTCGCTGGCATGCTGCTTGGCATTGAGCACGCGATGCGGCAGATTCTGGCGCGTCAGCAGGCCCGACAGCAGCTCGGAGCTTTCAATCGAGGTCGTACCCACCAGCACCGGCTGACCGCGCTCATGGCAGGTCTTGATGTCGGCGATGATGGCCGCGTGCTTCTCGTCTGCCGTGCGGAACACCAGATCATTTTCGTCCTTGCGGATCATCGGCCGATTGGTCGGGATCACCACGGTTTCGAGGTTGTAGATCTGATGGAATTCGTAGGCTTCGGTGTCCGCCGTCCCGGTCATGCCGGAGAGCTTGCCGTACATGCGGAAGTAGTTCTGGAAGGTGATCGACGCCAGGGTCTGGTTTTCGGCGCGGATATTGACGCCTTCCTTCGCTTCCACCGCCTGGTGCAGGCCTTCGGACCAGCGGCGCCCGGCCATCAGGCGGCCGGTGAATTCGTCAACGATGATGATCTCGCCATCCTGCACCACGTACTGCTGATCGCGGTGGTAAAGCGTATGCGCGCGCAGTGCCGCGAACAGGTGGTGGATCAGCAGGATGTTGCTGGCGTCATACAGGCTGGCGCCTTCGGCCAGAATGCCCAGACGGCTGAGGATTTCCTCAGCATGCTCGTAGCCCTGCTCGGTCAGCTGCACTTGGTGTTGCTTGAGATCGACGGTGTAGTCACCCGGCTGCTCGACCTTGTCATCCTCGCCGATCTGCTGGCTCAGCAGCGCCGGCACGGCGTTCATCTTGACGTAGAGATCGGTGTGGTCTTCGGCCTGGCCGGAGATGATCAGCGGCGTGCGCGCCTCGTCGATCAGGATCGAGTCCACTTCGTCGACGATGGCGTAATTGAGGCCGCGCTGCACGCGCTGGTTGCCCTCGAACACCATGTTGTCGCGCAGGTAGTCGAAACCGAATTCGTTATTGGTGCCGTAGGTGATATCAGCCGCGTAGGCTTGCTGTTTTTCCTCGTGCGCCATGTGCGAGAGATTGACGCCAGTGGAAAGACCGAGGAAACGGTAAATACGCCCCATCCAGTCCGCATCGCGCGAGGCCAGATAATCATTGACGGTCACCACATGCACGCCCTTGCCGGACAAGGCATTGAGATAAACCGGCAGCGTAGCGGTCAGGGTCTTGCCCTCACCGGTGCGCATTTCGGCAATCTTGCCATCGTGCAGCACCATGCCGCCGACCATCTGCATATCGAAGTGGCGCATGCCGTGCACCCGCTTGCCCGCTTCGCGAACCACCGCAAACGCCTCGGTCAGCAGGTCGTCGAGCGACTCACCCTTGTTAATGCGCGCACGGAACTCATCGGTCTTGGCGCGTAGTGCCTCGTCAGACAGCGCCTCCATTTGCGCCTCCAGCGCATTGATGGCGCGCACCTTGTGTGCGTACTGACGCACGAGGCGGTCGTTACGACTTCCGAAAAACTTCTTGAGCAGACCTTGGATCATTTTTTGTCGACTGAGCTGAGAGTGGGTCGAAGCGAAGCGCGCAATTCTAGCACGCCAGCCAAGTCGGCCATTTTGCAGGACCGCATTGCCGTCCTGTACGATAGGGTCAAATCCTGCGAATTCAAGCTACCGCCCGTAATTCAGACCCATGGCCGCTACTCCCATCCACAACCTGCTCGGCTCGACCGAAGCGCTCGCCCGCCTGCACGACCACGCGGCGCGCCTGGTTCGCCTGCAGAATGCGGTCGAGCGCTACCTGCCCGACAATATGCGCGGCGCGGTAAGCGTCGCCAACTGCCAGGACGGCATTCTCAGCCTGCACGTCAGCACGCCAGCCCTGGCCACGCGTCTGAAAATGAGCCTGGAAAGCCTGCGGGCGCAGCTGATGCAGAACCACGAGGCGATCCTCGGCATCCGCGTCAAGGTTCGTGTCGTCCATAGCAGCACTCGCGAAATACCGCCGACGCAGCGGCAGATCGGCGCGCAAGGCAAGGCGGCGCTGGCGGCGCTGGGCGACGCGCTCGATGCCGGCAGCCCGCTGGCGCAGGCGCTGCGCAAGCTGCTCAAGGATACGCGCTAGAGGCCCGGCTCAGAGCATGGGCGCCAGCAGGCGTTCGAGCAGGAACACCGCGGCGAACACCACCGCCACCGCTACGCCGACACGCAACAAGAGCCGCGCCCAGCGCCAGTAATGGCGCCGCCCGGTGAGCAATCCCGCCGCACAACACAAGGCGATGCTCAGCAGCAACAAAAGGCCCAGCGCGCGAAAGATCAGCACAACTCAGACCTCTGCTGCGGCCAGCTGCAGCGCGAACTGCTCGCGCAAGCCGGCGGGGACGCTCTCATCCGACTCGAAGCTGACGATGTCCCAGGCCTCCTCGTCTTCCAGCAAGGCGCGCAGCAAGCGATTGTTCAGTGCATGCCCCGACTTGAAGGCACTGTAGGCAGCCAGCAGCGGCTTGCCGACGATATAGAGGTCGCCAATCGCGTCGAGCACCTTGTGTTTGACGAATTCATCGGCGTAGCGCAGGCCGTCACTGTTGAGCACGCGGTATTCGTCCACCACGATGGCATTGTCCAGACTGCCGCCCATGGCCAGCCCGGCGTTCAGCATGGTTTCCAGGTCCTGCATCTGGCCAAAGGTGCGCGCCCGGGCGACATCACGCGCATAGACATCGCGCGCGAAATCGACATTCACCGTGGTCGGCGTGGCATCGATGGCCGGGTGATTGAAGTGGATCGAGAAATCGAGCTTGAAGCCGTCGTAAGGCGAGAGCTTGACCCACTTGTCGCCCTCGCGGATCTCGACCTCCTTCTTGACCTTGAGGAAGCGCTTGGGTGCGTTCTGCACCTCGATGCCAGCGGACTGCAAGAGGAATACAAAAGGCGCGGCGCTGCCATCGAGAATCGGAATTTCGGCGGCATCGATATCGACATAGCAGTTGTCGATACCCAGACCAGCGAGGGCCGACATCAGGTGCTCGACCGTGCCGACCTTGGCCGTACCTTGCTGCAAGCCCGAACACAGGCGCGTCTCAAGGACCGAATACGGATCACTCGGCAAATCAACGGGCGGCGTGAGATCGACGCGACGGAAGACGATGCCCGTATCCGGCGCCGCCGGGCGCAAACACAGCTCCACGCGCGCGCCGCTGTGCAAGCCGACACCGGTTGCCTTGACGATGGATTTGAGCGTGCGTTGGCGAATCATTGTGGCTCCTGAAAGTAGTCCCAAGTATATGCTGGCCGCCGCATGCCCAGCCACTATGAAGCCGATAGAAACAAAACGGGCAGATGACTCGCGTCATCTGCCCGTGATCTTTACAGCTTTGAACCTTGCGTTGAAACTCAGTCAGCCTGCTTGCGCAGGAAGGCCGGGATATCGTAGGTGCCAAAACCATTGGCGCTCATCGCCTCGACCGTGCGGCGCTCGGGGCGGCGAATCACGGCGGGCAGCTCCAGATCGCCGTAATTGACTTCCATGCCGACATTGTCGGTACCGGTCTTGATCACTTGCATGACCGGCTGACGGGCCACTGCGCGACGCGTGCCGAGGCCGGTGGCGAGCACGGTGATGCGGATGCGGTCTTCCATGTTCTCGTCGAACACGGTGCCATAGAACACGCTGGCGTCTTCCATCGCAAAGGCGCGCACGGTCTGCACGGCTTCGCGCACTTCAGCCATTTTCAGCGAGCGGCTGGCGGTGATGTTGATCAGCACGCCACGCGCGCCTTCAAGCTCGACACCTTCCAGCAGCGGGCTGTTGGCAGCCTGCTCGGCGGCGATGCGTGCGCGATCCAGACCAGCGGCTTCGGCCGAGCCCATCATGGCGCGGCCCATCTCGGCCATCAGCGTGCGCACGTCCTGGAAGTCGACGTTCACCAGACCCGGCACATTGATGATTTCGGCGATGCCGCCGACCGCCTTGCGCAGCACTTCGTCTGCATTGCGGAAACAATCAACGAAGCTGGCTTCCTCGCCATAGACTTCCATGAGCTTGTCATTAAGCACGACGATCAGCGAATCGACATGCTTGGACAGCTCTTCAACACCGCTGTCAGCAACGCGGATGCGGTTCTCGAAGTCGAAGGGCTTGGTCACCACGGCAACCGTCAGGATGCCCAGTTCGCGGGCGACTTCAGCCACCACGGGCGCAGCACCCGTACCCGTGCCGCCGCCCATGCCGGCAGTGATGAACACCATGTGTGCGCCAGCCAGAGCTTCGGCAATGCGCTCGCGGAACTCAAGTGCGGCGGCGCGGCCAGCTTCAGGCTTGGCACCTGCGCCAAGGCCGGTGCCGCCGAGCTGGATCTTGGTCGCAGCAAGGGAACGCTTGAGCGCCTGGGCATCAGTATTGGCGCAGACAAACTCAACGCCTTGCACACCCTCGCGGATCATGTGATCAACTGCGTTGCCGCCGGCCCCGCCCACGCCAACCACCTTGATCACGGTCCCGCTGGTTTCCTTCTCAACGATCTCGATCATGCGTGCACTCCTTTGAAGATGCGCCTGATGTGCCCGAGGGTCTCAAATTCAGGCACCTAAATATGGTATCAAGTGCGAAGTCTACTACTAAATAGCGCATTAGCACATCTTGCTTAACATTTTTCCTGCATGCCGTTCATCGCCCGAACCGGCTTTTTAGCCAAGTCGTTGACGCATCACAGATTTTTTTCAAACCAGGATTTCATGCGCTGGAAAACCTGTTTGAAATTCTGCCCTTCACGCGCCTGCATGCCACGCCGGCGCTGGGCTGCCCCTTCCAGAACGAGCCCCATCACATTGGCGTACTGCGGATGACAAATGACATCCGCAAGGCTGCCCTGATACTGCGGCACGCCCATGCGTACCGGCAGATGGAAGACTTCCTCACCCAGCTCGCAGATACCGGTCAGGGTCGCCGAGCCGCCGGTCAGCACCAGACCGGAGGACAGCAGTTCCTCGTAACCGCTGCGCCGCAGCTCGCCCTGCACCAGCTCGAAGAGTTCAGTCACGCGCGGCTCGATCACATCGGCCAGCGAAGAGCGCGACAGGCGGCGCGGCGGGCGATCGCCGACGCTGGGCACTTCGATCATGTCCGCCGGATCCACCAGACTGTGCAGCGCAACGCCCTGGCTGAGCTTGATTTCCTCGGCCTCGGCCGTCGGCGTACGCAGGGCCATGGCGATATCGTTGGTGACCTGGTCGCCCGCGATGGGGATCACCGCCGTGTGGCGAATCGCGCCCTGCGTGAAAATGGCCAGATCGGTAGTGCCACCGCCAATGTCGACCAGGCAGACGCCCAGCTCTTTCTCGTCTTCCGAGAGGGTCGCAAAACTCGATGCCAAGGGCTGCAGCACCAGGTCGGCCACTTCCAGGCCGCAGCGGCGCATGCACTTGATCAGGTTCTGCGCGGCAGAGACGGCGCCGGTGATGATGTGCACCTTCACTTCAAGCTTCACGCCGCTCATGCCGATCGGCTCGCGCACGCCGTCCTGACCATCGATGATGAATTCCTGGGTGAGGATGTGCAGGATCTGCTGATCGGCCGGAATCGGCATCGCGCGGGCCACATCGATGACGCGCTCGACATCCAGCGGCGAGACTTCCTTGTCCTTGATCGCCACCATGCCGTTGGAGTTGAAGCTGCGGATATGGCTGCCGGCAATGCCGGTATAAACCTCGCGGATCTTGCAGTCGGCCATCAGCTCGACTTCCTGCACCACGCGGGAAATGGCGTCTACCGTCGCTTCGATATTGACCACCACACCCTTCTTGAGGCCGTTGGACGGCTGGGTGCCGATGCCGATCACTTCAAGGCGGCCATCGGGCCGTAACTCGGCAACCATTGCGGTGATCTTGGACGTGCCAATATCGAGGCCGACTATTAGGTTCTTGTTGTCCCTGCTCATGGTGTGCCCTTGTGTTCTACTTCACTGGTAAGGATTGGTTTGCCCAGCCGTACAGCGAATCCGGCGGGGTAGCGCAGATCCGCGACTTGCCACGGCTGCGCCAATTTACGATGTGCGTCGGGCCAGGCGGCGACGAAGCGCTTGAGGCGTTCGTCAAGCGGTGCCTTGGCCTGATCGCGGCCCATTTCGACGAGCAAGCCGTCGTCGAGCTGCAGCTGCCAGGCGCTGCGCGGTGAGAGATTGAGCGCCACGATGTGGCGGCCGATGCCTTCCAGCATCTGGTCCATGCGCGCCCGTGCGGCAAGCATGTCGGCCACCCGCTCAGGCGGGCCGCTGAATACCGGCATGGTGGCATTGCTGGCAGCGTCGAAAATCTCGCCATGGGTGTTGACCAGGCGGGTGTCGCCGGTTTCCGCCACTTTCCAGTAAGCCACCGCGGCCTGCTCTTCGAGGCTGACTTCCACCGTGCCCGGCCAACGCCGGCGCAGCTGCGCCTGGCGCACCCAAGGTAACTTCTCGAAGGCGGCGCGCGCCTGATCGAGATCGACGGTAAAGAAATTGCCGCGCATCGAGGAGATCGCCGCGTACTCCAGCTGCGCGCCGGTGACCTGGCCCAGCGGCGTGAGCACCATGACCTGGCGGATCTCGAACAGCGGCATGCGCAGCACGCTCTTGACGGCGGCGTAGCCAATCGCAATCGAGACCAGCAGCAACAAGATATCGGAGACCAGATTCATCCACTCCGGGCTGTTCCAGAAGCCGACGCCACCTTCCTTTTGCGCAGCATTGCGCGCAGCGGGTTTGTCACCCGCCGTCGCAGCACCACCACGAAAGGCTGGTACGCCTTTAGCCAAGAGAAGCCCTCGCCAGCACGTCGATGCACAGATCTTCAAAGCTGATGCCGACGGCACGCGCCGCCATCGGCACCAGGGAATGACTGGTCATGCCCGGCGCCGTATTGGCTTCGAGCAGATACGGGGCGCCGGCCTCGTCCATGAGGAAGTCGATGCGCCCCCAGCCCTTGCCGCCCAGCACCTCGAAAGCGCGCAACGCGTAGGCGCCGACCTGCGCTTCCAGCTCCGGCGACAAGCCCGAGGGGCAGCGATAGACCGTGTCGTCACGGAAGTACTTGGCCTCGTAATCGTAAAAGTCGCCGGCCGGTTCGATCTTGATCGAGGGCAGTGCGCGCGTACCGAGAATCGCGCAGGTGTACTCGCCGCCGCCGACGAAACGCTCGGCCATCACCAGCTTGTCGAGCTTGCGTGCCGCGTCGAAGGCCGGACGGAATTCGGCCAGGCTGCGCACCTTGGTGACGCCCAGGCTGGAGCCTTCGCAGGCGGGTTTGACGAAGAGCGGGAAGCCCAGCGCCTGGGCGATCTGCTCGAAGTCGCTGTCTTCATCAAGCATGCGAAAATCCGGCACCGGCAAGCCGGCGGCCTGCCACAGCAGCTTGGTGCGCCATTTGTCCATGCCGATCGCCGAGGCGAGCACGCCGCAGCCGGTGTAGGCAATGCCCAGCGCTTCCAGCGCGCCCTGCACCGTGCCGTCTTCACCAAAGCGCCCATGCAGGGCGATGAAGGCGCGCGTGAAACCCTCGTCATGCAACGCCCACAAGGGCTGCTCGGCCGGATCGAAGGCATGCGCATCGACGCCGCGCGCGCGCAACGCAGCCAACACCGCATTGCCTGACAGCAAGGAAATCTCGCGTTCGGCCGACGCGCCGCCCATCAGCACTGCAACCTTGCCAAAATCTTGTGTTGTCGTCGTCACGCGTCAATCCTCAAAGCTCTGCTGCAGAAACAATCTTGCCCGGCACCGCGCCAATCGAGCCGGCGCCCATGGTCAGCACCACATCGCCGTCCTGCACCGTGGCCCACACGCGCTGCGGCAGGTCGGCAATCTGTTCAACGAACTGCGGTTCGATCTGGCCGGCCACACGCAGCGCGCGCGCCAGGCTGCGCCCGTCGGCCGCCACCAGCGGCGCCTCGCCGGCGGCATAGACTTCGGCCAGCAAGAGCACATCGACGCTGCCGAGCACACGCACGAAGTCCTCGAAGCAATCGCGGGTACGTGTATAGCGATGCGGCTGGAAGGCCAGCACCAGCCGGCGGCCCGGAAATGCACCGCGTGCAGCCGCCAGCGTGGCCGCCATCTCGACCGGGTGATGGCCGTAGTCATCGATCAGGGTGAAGCTGCCACCGGCGGGCAGCGGCACTTCGCCATAGCGCTGGAAGCGCCGCCCGACACCACGGAATTCGCCCAGCGCGCGCTGGATTGCGGCATCGTCCACACCCAGCTCGGTCGCCACGGCAATCGCCGCCAGGGCATTGAGTACGTTATGGCGGCCGGGCAGATTGAGCACGATCGGCAAGCGCGATTCGCCGTCGATGGTACGCACACAATCGAAGTGCATCTGTGCGCCCACCGCACGCACGTTCTCGGCGCGCACCTGGGCGGAGGCATCGGTGCCGTAGCGCACGATCTGCTTGGAAACAAAGGGAATAATCTCGCGCACATGCGGATCATCGACGCACAGCACCGCCACGCCGTAGAACGGCAGGCGCTGCAGGAATTCGACAAAGGCCTGGCGCAGGCGCGCAAAGTCGTGGCCGTAGGTCTCCATGTGGTCGGCGTCGATATTGGTGACCACCGACAGCACTGGCGTGAGCAGCAGGAACGAGGCGTCCGACTCATCGGCCTCGGCGACCAGGAAGTCGCCACTGCCCAGACGCGCATTGGCGCCGGCAGAGTTGAGCTTGCCGCCGATGACGAAGGTCGGGTCGAGCCCGCCCTCGGCCAGCAGACTGGCGACCAGGCTGGTCGTCGTCGTCTTGCCATGCGTGCCGGCAATCGCCACGCCCTGCTTCAGGCGCATCAGCTCGGCGAGCATCTGTGCGCGCGGCACCACCGGAATCTGCCGCGCCCGCGCCGCCAGCACTTCAGGGTTATCGCCGTGCACCGCCGTCGAGGTGACGATGGCGTCGGCCGCCCCGAGGTTTTCCGCCGCATGGCCGATGGCGACACGCACGCCCTGCGCTTCCAGGCGCTGGGTAGTAGCGCTGGCCGCCAGATCCGAACCGCTGACGGTGAAGCCCAGATTGCACAGCACTTCGGCGATGCCGCTCATGCCGGCACCGCCGATGCCGACGAAGTGGATGTTCTTGACCTTGTGCTTCATGACGAGGCCCTCGTGACCTGGATCGCGGGGCGGGAAGAAGAGACGCGCATGGAGTGAAGAGGAATTCCGGAACGATGAGCCTGCCGCGCCGCGCCCTCAAGCACAGCCCGGCACGCAGCGAAGCGCGCAGTTTTACAGATTTGTTGAATGCGCACACGTCTTGACTTGCAGTGCACAAGGCTCTCCAGCGCTTCAGCGCTGACTGGCAAGGCCGGGCGCACGACAGAATGCGCGTTGCGGGGCAAAGTCAGCTGTTTCATGGCTTGAGCAGGCCTTCGCAGACATTCGCCACAGCATCAGCGACACGCGGCCGCGAGGCGGCACGTGCTGCTTCGGCCATCTCCAGCAAACGCTGGCGGTCGAGCCTGGCCAGAAAGTCGGCCAGCCATTGCGGGCTCAGTGCGTGCTGGGCGATCAGCTCGGCGGCATCGCGCTCGGCGAGGAAGCGCGCATTGCCGGTCTGGTGATCATCGACAGCATGCGGATACGGCACCAGCACGCCGCCCACGCCGACCGCCGCCAGTTCAGCAATGGTCAGCGCGCCGGCACGGCAGATCACCAGATCCGCCTCGGCATAGCGCGCCGCCATGTCCTCGATGAAGGGCAGCAGCTCGCCGCTCACCCCGGCGCGCGCATAGGCCTCGCGCAAGGCATCGATCTGCTTGGCACCGGACTGATGCACCACCTGCGGACGCTGCTCGGCCGGCAGCAGGGCCAGCGCCTGCGGCACCGCATCATTGAGCGCCTGGGCGCCCAGCGAACCGCCGACCACCAGCACTTTCAGCGGGCCGCTGCGGCCGGCAAAGCGCTCAGCCGGCGGCGCAATCGCCTCGATGTCGGCACGCACCGGATTACCGATCCACTGCGCCGACTTGATCACATCCGGAAAACCGCTCAGCACGCAATCGGCGACTCCGGCGAGCACCTTGTTGGAGAGGCCGGCAATCGAATTCTGCTCATGCACCACGAATGGCCGGCCGAGCAAGCTGGCCATCATGCCGCCCGGAAAGCTGACATAGCCGCCCATGCCGATCACCACATCGGGACGCGTCGCGCGCAGCAGGCGCAGCGCCTGCCAGAAGCCACGCAGCAGATTGAGCGGCAGCAGCAGCTTGCGCAGCAAGCCCTTGCCGCGCAAGGCGGCAAAATCCAGCCAGGCCATCTCATAGCCACGCTCGGGCACCAGGCGCGCCTCCATGCCGTTCGGGTTGCCCAGCCAGATGATCTGCCAGCCGCGCGCACGCAAGGCCTCGGCCACCGCAATGCCCGGATAGATGTGACCGCCGGTGCCGCCGGCCATCACCATCAGACGCGGCGCACGGCCCTCAGACGCGCGAGACATGACGATTCTCCCAGTCGATCCGCATCAACACCGCCAGCGCCATGCAGTTGGCGACGATGCCGGAACCGCCGAAACTCATCAGCGGCAAGGTCAGGCCCTTGGTCGGCAACAGGCCCATGTTCACACCCATGTTGATGAAGCCCTGGAAGCCGAACCACAGGCCGATGCCCTGCGCCACCAGGCCGCCGTAGTAGCGTTCCAGCAACAAGGCGCGGCGCCCCATCGCAAAAGCGCGCTGTACCAGCACGGCGAACAGCACGACGACGGTCAGCACGCCGGCAAAACCCAGCTCTTCGGCAATCACTGCGAGTAGGAAGTCGGTATGCGCTTCCGGCAGGTAGAACAGCTTTTCGACGCTGGCCCCCAGACCTACGCCAAACCACTCGCCGCGCCCGAAAGCGATCAGCGCGTGCGAGAGCTGGTAGCCGCTGCCATAGGCATCGCGCCAGGGATCGACGAAGTTGAACAGGCGCTCGCGGCGGTACGGCGACAACCAGATCAGCAGCACGAAGCCAACCAGGGCAACCACGAAGAGCAGCGCGAAGATGCGCGCATTGAGACCGCCCAGAAAGAGGATGCCGAAAGCGATCGTGCAGATCACCACGAAGGCGCCGAAGTCCGGCTCGCGCAGCAGCAGGAAGCCGACGAACAGAATCACCGTCGCCATCGGCAGGAAGGCGCGCTTGAAGCTACCCATGTCCGGCAGCTTGCGCACCGTGTAGTCGGCGGCATAGAGCACGGCAAAGAGCTTCATCAATTCGGACGGCTGCAGATTGATGATGCCCAGCGGCAACCAGCGCCGCGAGCCATTGACTTCACGCCCGACGTGGGGAATCAGCACCACGATCAGCAAGACCACGCCAATCGCGAAGAGATAGGGCGAGAGGCGCTGCCAGGTCGCCAGCGGAATCTGCACCGCGACCAGGCCCGCCACCAGACCGACGACCAGGAACACCGCGTGGCGCATCAGGAAGAAGGTGGTGCTGTGGCCGGAGACCTTGCTGCCTTCGGCATAGGCAATCGACGAGGAATAGACCATGACCAG
The DNA here is from genome assembly GCF_039631295.1 of Uliginosibacterium sediminicola. Lineage (NCBI taxonomy): Bacteria > Pseudomonadati > Pseudomonadota > Betaproteobacteria > Rhodocyclales > Zoogloeaceae > Uliginosibacterium > Uliginosibacterium sediminicola. The sequence goes on from NZ_JBDIVE010000002.1 coordinate 586,962, forward strand.
GCCGAACACCAGCAAGGCGATGGCCGACCAGATGAAGAAAGGATCCAGCTCACGCTGCGGCTGCGCGTAATCGAACCGCCCGCTGAAACGCTGCCGCGCCGGATTGAGGATGCGCTTGATGCCGGACTTGTCGCCGGTCGCCGGCCACAGCGCAGAGAAGAGGCTGGAGAGCTTCATACGCGGCGCACACCCGGCAGTTGCAGCACCGCATCGCAGAACACCTGGGCGCGATGCGCGTAGTTGCGGAACATATCGAGGCTGGCGCAGGCCGGCGAGAGCAGCACCGCGTCACCGGCCTGCGCCAGAAAATTGGCGACCAGCACGGCCTCTTCCATGCTCGGTGCAAACTGCGTCGGCACCGCGCTGTCAGCCGTCTCGGCAGCCAGTCGGGCGGCATCGCGACCGATCAGCACCATGCTGCGTGCGTGGGTCTGCAGGGCCGGCGACAGCGGGCGGAAATCCTGCCCCTTGCCATCGCCACCGGCGATCAGCACGACGCGGCGCCCGAGGCCCTGCAGCGCGGCGAGCGTGGCACCGACATTGGTGCCCTTGGAATCATCGTAGAAATCGACACCGTCTTCGCGCCGTGCTACGCGCTCGACGCGATGCGGCAGGCCACGGAAGGCGCGCAGGCCCGCCAGCAAAGCCTCGCGCGGCAGGCCGATGGCCTCGCACAGCGCCAGCGCCGCCAGGGCATTGGCCAGGTTGTGCATGCCGGCCAGCTGCAGCGCGCTGTGTGCCAGCAACACTTCGCTGCCCCGACACAAATAGTGTTCGCCCTCAATCTGGCGAATGCCGTACTGCGCCTCGCCCTGCGGCGCCGACAGGCCGAAATCCACGACCCGGCGCCCGGCCAGGCCCAGACCGGCGACCCAGACATCCTCGCGGTTGAGCACCTGCACGCCGCTGCCGGCAAACACGGCGGCCTTGGCCTGCGCGTAGGACTGCATGTCGCCGTGACGGTCGAGGTGATCGTCGCTTACATTGAGGATGACAGCGGCATCCGCATCCAGACTGCGCGTGGTTTCCAGCTGGAAGCTCGACAGCTCCAGCACCCACACATCCGGGCGCTGGCCGGCATCGAGGCGCAGCATCAGTTCGGACAGCGCAGCCGGCGAGATATTACCGGCCACCGCCGCATCCAGCCCGGCGGCGCGGCACAGCTCGCCGCACAGCGCGGTGGTGGTGGTCTTGCCATTGGTACCGGTGATGGCGATCAGCTTGCTCTCGGCGCGCCAACCGATCTCGCGCAAGGCCTGCGCGAACAGCTCGATCTCGCCGGTGATCTCGATGCCACGGCTGCGCGCCAGCTGCACCACGGGCTCACGCGGATCGAGCCCCGGGCTGATCACCAGGAGTTCGATGCCTTCGAGCAGCTGGGGCGAAAAGGGGGCGCAGATCAGTTCGGCCTGCGGCGCAATGCTGTGGATGGCTTCGCGACCGGGCGGCACGGTGCGTGAGTCGGCAATGCGCAGTCGCGCCCCCTGGCGCGCCAGCCACTGCGCAGCGGCCAAGCCGCTTTCACCCAGCCCCAGAACGAGACAATGTCTATCGCTGTACAAGCTCATTTTCCGCCACGCAAACTGCTCATCCTGCACTCCGGGACGCCATGCCCCTGAGCTCTGCCCCAGGATGCCTTGCGCCGCGCTCGCTCACTCTGTCATCAACACACCGCGCTCAGCGCAGCTTGAGGGTGGACAGGCCCAACAGCACCAACATGATGGTGATGATCCAGAAACGCACCACCACCTTGGTCTCTTTCCAGCCACTCAATTCGTAGTGGTGATGCAGCGGCGCCATGCGGAAGATGCGCTTGCCGCCACTCCACTTGAAATACGCCACCTGCAGCATCACCGACACGGTCTCAGCGACGAACACGCCGCCCATGATGAAGAGCACGATTTCCTGACGCACGATCACCGCCACGGTGCCCATCGCCGCGCCCAGCGCCAGCGCGCCGACATCGCCCATGAACACTTCGGCCGGATAGGCGTTGAACCACAGGAAGCCCAGCCCGGCGCCCGCCATCGCGCCACAGAACACCGCCAGCTCGCCGGCGCCCGGCACATAGGGCAGGCCCAGGTACTTGGAGAAGCCGATATGGCCGGCGACATAGGCGAAGATCGCCAGCGCCGCCGAGACCAGAACCGCCGGCATGATCGCCAGCCCGTCCAGGCCATCGGTGAGGTTGACTGCGTGGCTGGTGCCATTGATGACGAAATAACTCAGCGCGAGGAAGCCGAACATGCCCAGCGGGTAGGCAATGGTCTTGAAGAAAGGCACGATCAGCTCGGTCTGCACACCGCCGCTGGTGGCGGCCAGATAAGCGGCCGCGCTGCCGGCGATCAACGAGGTCCACAGATACTTCCAGCGGCTCGCCAGCCCTTTCGGATCGCGATGCACAACCTTGCGCCAGTCATCGACCCAGCCGACGATGCCAAAACCCAGGGTGACGAACATCACCACCCACAGGTAGCGGTTCTTCAGGTCGCCCCACAGCAGCATGGTGGCGGCAATTGCGATGAGGATCAGTGCGCCGCCCATGGTCGGCGTGCCGGCCTTGATGAGGTGGGTTTGCGGGCCATCGTCACGCACCGCCTGGCCGATTTTTTTGGCCGCCAGCCAACGGATCACGCCGGGGCCGAAGATGAAGGAGATCAGCAGCGCCGTCAGCGCGGCCAGCATGGTCCGCAACGTGATGTAGTTGAACACGTTGAACATGCGGATATCGTGGCCAAGCCAGCGGGCAAGTTCGAGCAGCATCAGTGATATACGCCTGTTTGAGAGGTCAATCGGGGCATCGTCATTTGGGGTCCTCGGTGATCGCCGCCACGACGCGCTCCATCTTCATGAAACGCGATCCCTTGACCAGCACGACCACATCGGCCGCCAGCATCGGTCGCAAGGCAGCCAGCAGGTCGGCGAGGCTTTCGAAGTGCTCGGCGCCGCTGCCGAAGTTGCGCACGGCGACCGCACTGTGCTCGCCCAGCGCGAGCAGTCGATCAATGCCCTGGCTCTTGGCGTAACCGCCAATTTCGTCGTGGCACTGCGCGCTCATGTCGCCGATTTCGCCCATGTCACCGAGCACCAGCACCTTGCGCCCGGGAGTGGCGGCCAGCACGTCAATGCCGGCGCGGACCGAATCGGGGTTGGCATTGTACGTGTCGTCGAGCACAACTGCACCTGCGGCGCTGTGCTTGACCTGCAAACGCCCCTTGGTGCCGCTGTATTCGCTCAAGCCCTGCGCCACCAGGTCCAGCGGCACGCCCGCCGCCAGGCAGGCGGCGGCGGCGGCCAGCGCGTTGCGCACATTGTGTTGTCCGGGCACGCCGAGCGTGAAGTCACGCTGCTCGCCACGCAGCTTCAGCTGCACACGGCTGCCAAAGGCGAGCATCTGGTAGCTGGCGGTGACATCGGCATTGTGTGCCAGCCCGAAGCTGAGCATCGGGCGGCCGACGTTGATTTCACGCCAGTAGTCGGCATGCGCATCGTCGGCATTGATGATCGCCACGCCCTCATCGCCCAGCACGCTGTAGATGGCGCCCTTCTCGCGCGCCACCGCCATCACCTCGCCCATGCCTTCGAGGTGGGCGCGTTGCGCGTTGTTGACCACAGCGACATTGGGCTGGCTCAGGCGCGCCAGATAGGCGATTTCGCCGGGATGGTTCATGCCCATCTCGAACACCGCCGCGACATGGCTTGGACGCAGGCGCAGCAGCATTTGCGGCAGCCCCAGATCGTTATTCAGATTGCCCTGGGTGGCGAGCACCGCCGTGCCGGCATCCAGCCCGCGCGCACGCGCCCAGGCGCCGAGGATGACCGCGCACATCTCCTTGACGCTGGTCTTGCCATTGCTGCCGGTGACGCCAATCACCGGGATGTCGAACTTCTGCCGCCACCAGCCGCCAAGCTGCCCCAGTGCAAGACGCGTATCCGCCACGCCAATCACCGGCAGGTCAGCGGGCACCACGCCCAGACCACGGCGGTCGATCAGGGCCGCCACGGCGCCGGCCTTCTTGGCTTCGGCGAGAAAAGCATTGCCATCGAAGTTCTCGCCGCGCAGGGCAACATACAGCGCGCCATTCAGATCAGCACGGGTATCGGTTCCAACGCGCTCGACACTGAGGTCTTCGCCCGTCAATACGCCGCCGCACGCTGCCGCTACTTCGCTCAGTCGCATCATGCTTGCCTTCCCTTGCTCATCACCCATTGCTGCAAGCCCGCGCGCGCCTCTTCGGCATCGCTGAAATGCACGCGCTGGCCGCCGCTCTCCTGATAGGTTTCATGTCCTTTGCCGGCGATGAGCACAATGTCATCGGCCTCGGCGAGATTCAGCGCCTGGCGGATCGCCTCGGCGCGGTCGACTGCCTGAATTGCCTGCGGCGCAGCGCTGGCGATCTCGTCAATGATCTGCTGCGGCACTTCGCTGCGCGGATTGTCGCTGGTGAGGATCACCTGATGGGCCAAGCGCGTCGCCACTTCACCCATCAGCGCGCGCTTGCCTTTATCGCGATCTCCCCCACAACCGAACACACAGATGATGCGTCCATTGCGCGATAACGATATCGGGCGCAGCGCCATCAGCGCCTGCTCCAGGCCATCGGGCGTGTGGGCGTAATCGACGACGACCATCGGCTCCCCCACTCCACCCAGGGTTTGCATGCGCCCCTCGGGCGGCGTCAGGCGGCGGGCGGCGGCAGCGGCTTCGGCAAAGCTGTAGCCGGAAACCATCAAGGTCGCCATCACCGCCAGCAGGTTAGAAACATTGAAATTGCCCACCAAGCCGACCTTCATCTCCTCGCGCACGCCTTCATGGCTGACGATGAAGCGCAGGCCATTGGGCGTACTGCGCAGGTGCTCGGCGATCAGCAGGCTGCGTGCCGGCGCGGCATTGGCATTGTCGGGAATCAGGGTGTAACCGATCACATCGATGTGGCTCTGCTCCAGGCGCCGCGCCTGGGCGACGCCCATCAGATCATCGAAATTGAGCACCGCAGCAGACATCCCGGCGTGCTCGAACATGCGCGCCTTGGCATTGGCGTAGGCTTCCATGGTGTGGTGGTAATCAAGATGGTCACGCGTCAGGTTGGTGAACACGCCCACATCGAGCTTGCAGCCATTGATGCGCCCTTGATCAAGACCGATGGACGAGACCTCCATGGCCATCGCCTGGGCGCCCTGGTCGCGCAGCTGTGCCAGCTTCTCATGCAACACGAGGGCATCCGGCGTGGTATTGGCGCTCGGGTCGAGACGGCCTGGGAAGCCCATGCCCAAAGTGCCTACCACCGCACAGCGGCGCCCCAGGTCATTGAGCGCGCGTGCCAGCCATTGCGATACCGAGGTCTTGCCATTGGTGCCGGTGATGCCGACCATCCACAACGCCTGTGACGGCTGGCCGTAGACCTGATCGGCCAGATCACCCGCCAGCCAGCGCAGCTGGTCGATTGGCACATTCGGGATGGCGGGGTCATGCTGCCAGGCATAACCCTCGCGTTCCCACACCACGCCACGGGCGCCGCGCGCGAGCGCATCAGCGATGTACTTGCGGCCATCGCTGGCATGGCCGGGATAGGCCAGGAACAGATCGCCGGCCTGCACCTGCCGCGAATCGGCACACAAACGCTGCGGCACGATGCCCTCGGCCTTCAGCAGCGCGAGCAGGGCGGCGGCCAGCGCTTGGCTCACATATCCTCCGGTACAACCGTCACGTTCTGACGTGCGATCTGGGTCGGCACAATCGGCGCATCGGGCCGCACGCCCAGGGTCCGCAGCGAACCGCTCATGATCTGCGCAAACACCGGCGCAGCGATCTCACCACCGAAGTAACCGCCCGCCGAGGGCTCATCGACCATCACCGCCACCACCAGACGCGGATCACTGGCCGGCGCAAAGCCGATGAAGGACGCCACATATTTGTTCACGTAGCGCCCGCCTTCAAGCTTGTGGGCCGTACCGGTCTTGCCCGCCACGCGGTAGCCGGGAATCCGCGCGGTCGGCGCCGTCCCGCCGTTGGCGGTCACCATTTCCATCATGTCGCGCAGCTGGTGCATCACATCCACGCTGAAAATACGCTGTCCATGTGTCGGCGGCGTGTCCAGGCGGGTCAGCGACAGCGGAATCAGATCACCGCTGCGGGCCAGCGCCATATAGGCATGCGCCATCTGCATCAAAGTCACCGAGACGCCGTGGCCGAAGGACATGGTGGCCTGCTCGATGGGCCGCCAGGTTTTCCAGGGGCGCAGACGACCCGACACTTCACCCGGAAAGCCGATGCGCGTCGGCTGACCAAAGCCCAGGCTGTCGTAGAGCTTCCACATGTGCTCGGGCGGGAAGCTCAGCGCCATTTTCGCGGCGCCGACGTTCGATGACTTCTGGATCACCTGCGACACGGTGAAGGCCGGGTGGCGCGTATCATCGTGGATGGTGGCGCCATCGATGGTCAGCGTGCCGCCATTGGTGTCGATGACGGTATCCGGGCGGAACTTGTTGGACTCCAGCGCCATCGCCGCCACAAAGGGCTTCATGGTCGAGCCCGGCTCATAGGTATCGGTCAGCACGCGATTGCGCAGCTGGTTACCGGTGAGCTTGACGCGATTGTTCGGGTTGTAGGTCGGGTTATTGACCAGCGCCAGAATCTCGCCCGTGCGTGCATCGAGCACCACCGCCGCACCCGCCTTGGCATTGGCCGCCTGCACCGCCTGCTTGAGCGCGCTGTAGGCGAGGTACTGGATCTTCGAGTCAATCGACAAGATCACATCCTCACCATTTTGCGGACGACGGATCGATTCCACGTCCTCGACGATGGAGCCGTACAGATCCTTGATCACGCGACGCGAGCCCGGCTTGCCTTCCAGGCGAGACTGCATGGACAGTTCGATGCCCTCCTGCCCCTTGTCATCGACATCGGTAAAGCCAACCATGTGCGACGCCACTTCGCCCACCGGGTAGTAGCGGCGGTATTCCGCCTCACTATGAATGCCAGGCAGTTTCAGCGCAGCAATCTGGGCGGCCACATCCGGCGGCACTTCGCGCTTGAGGAAGACGAAATCCTTGCTGCTGGCCAGTTTGCGATTGATGTCTTCAATCGGCACCCCCAGGGTGCGCGCCAGCTGCGCCACCTGCCCCGGCGTCAGCGAGGCCATATCAGGAATCGCCGTCACCGACTTGACCGGCGTGCTCAGCGCCAGCGGTTCGCCGTGACGATCGAGAATGCGGCCGCGCGTAGCGGTCAGGGTCAGGGTGCGGCCATAGCGCGATTCGCCCTTGGCCTGCAGGAAGTCACGATTGACGCCCTGCAACCAAGCCGCACGCCCAACCAGGCCGAGCATCGAGAACAGCAACACACCAAGCACGAAGCGCGAGCGCCACAGCGGCAGCCGCTCGGAGAGCAAGGGATTGTGATTGAAGGTGTAGGACTTCTTCATCGCGCAGGCTCCGGACTCGCCGAATCCAGCGACACCAGGTTGTCGCGGGCCGGCGTCACCATGCCCAGGCGTTCGTGGGCGATCTTCTCGACACGCGCCGGCGCAGCCCAGGTGCTGTTTTCAAGTTGCAATTGCGTCCATTCGGTCTCCAGCGCATGGGTGTGCGACTGCTCGCGCTCCTGCGCGGTCACCAGCTTGCGCGACTGGTACTGCAGCTTGACCACGCCCAGCGCGCTGAGCACCACCACGGCAAGCAGGACGAGTGCGAGTCGCATCAGCGCACCTCACTGGCGACGAACGCGGCATCGGTGCGCTCGGCCACACGCATGATGGCGCTGCGCGAACGCGGATTGGCCGCCACCTCCTCGGCCGAAGGACGCTGCGCATCACCAACCAGATTCAGCGCCGGACGCGGGCGATCGACCTCGCGAATCGGCAGGCCACGCGGCAAGGCAGGCGGACGCGAGTGATCGCGCATGAAGCGCTTCACAATGCGGTCTTCCAGCGAATGGAAGGCAATCACCACCAGTCGTCCCCCTGTTGCCAGCTTGCTCACCGCTTGCGGCAGTGTCAGCGAAAGCTCTTCAAGCTCGCGGTTGATGAAAATCCGTAAAGCCTGGAAGGTGCGCGTCGCAGGGTGCTGGCCCGGCTCGCGCGTGCGGACGGTCGCCGCCACGAGCGCGGCAAGCTGTCCTGTGGTTGCAATAGGGCTCCCCGCCCGAGCAGCATCAATCGCCTTTGCAATCGCATAAGCAAACCGTTCTTCACCGTAATCCCTCACTACTGTCGTGATTTCGGCGACGGTTGCCCGTGCCAGCCACTGCGAGACACTCTCGCCCCTTGTTGTATCCATGCGCATATCCAGCGGCGCATCGAAACGAAAACTCATGCCACGCGACGGATCGTCCAGCTGCGGCGACGACACGCCAATATCCATCAACACCCCATCCACCTGCGCCACACCGAGTGCATCAAGCTCCTCGGCCAGTGACGAGAAAGCCTCGTGCACCAGGGTGAAGCGCGCATCAGCCAGAGCCTCGCTGGCCGCCACCGCCATCGGGTCGCGGTCAAAGGCGATCAGTCGCCCACGCTCGCCCAGCTGTGCCAGGATCGCCCGGCTATGTCCGCCACGACCAAAGGTGGCATCGACATAAACGCCATCCGGACGCACCGCCAGCGCATCGACTGCTTCGTTCAACAGCACCGTCACGTGCTGCAAGGGCGCGCTCACAGGCTCAAGCTTTCAAGCCCCGGCGGCAGTTCAGCCGCCTTGAAAATGGCCAGCATCGCCGCTTGCTGCTGCTTCCAGCCCGCGTCAGACCACAACTCGAAATGCGTCCCCTGCCCCACCAGCCACACCTGCTTTTCCAGCCCTGCCCATTCACGCAACTCCGGCGCGATCAGCACGCGGCCGGCGCTATCCATGTCTTCATCACGCGCATTACCGACCAGCAAACGCTTGATCGCCGCTGAACGCGGGTCGAGGCTGGGCGCCGCCAGCACCTGGGCGCGGATCGGCTGCCAGGCCGGCTCGGGATAGATCACCAGACACTGATGCGGATGCGCCGTCACCACCAGATGACCGCCGCAGGCAGCCGTCAGCGCATCGCGATGCCGTGCGGGCACGCCAAGGCGTCCCTTTGCATCCAGACTCAGCGCTGCTGCCCCCTGAAACATCCGTTTCACGCTCCCTTTCGCAGCCCGTCGCGACTTCCAGAATCGCCCACACAGCCACCCAATTAACCCACTTCAACCTACTTTTTACCACTTTGCTCCACTTTAGTGAAAAAGAAATACCCGGTCAAGCAACGTTCGGCAGAAACACCCTTAGGGACAGAGGCTTAGCGCACACACCTCGTGGCAAGATCGCGCCTTCATATCGCACTTGGGTAAAAAGCCCCGATGAGCGCCCGCCTCCGCAGCACCCAAAAGCCCGGCCCGCTGCAGATTGCAGCGATCCTCCTGCTGGCGCTGGCCATCCTGTGCGTGGTGCTGGCCCTGCGTGCCAGCTCCAATGCGGCGGATAGTTACGGGCCGCAGGCCATCGCAGTTGTAGGAAACAGGGTCTGGCTCGCGGACGAGCGCAGCCTGCTGATAACCGATGAAGCAGGCCGACTTGAGGAAGAGAAAGGTTTTGCTGCACTCGGGATAAACAACATCTCAAGCATCGTTCCAGCAGGAGAGGCTGGCGTGCTGGTGGCCAGTCGGGGCAGCACGAGCCTCAAGCTACTCGATGCCCGGCAGGCCCAATCCATCCGCGAGATCAAGCTGGCGTTTCCAAGCGACTTGCAAGATCCTGCCCATACGGCGCTGTGGCTCGCAGTTCGCCCGACAGGCGCGAACGGGCATTTCGATCTCGCCGTCGCCACCGGGGGCAACCATACTGTCGTGCGCTTTGCGCACGACGGGCGTTTCCTGGCCCGCACGAAAGAAGGGCTTTACCGTTTCACCAATGGCATCTGGTTCGACCAGGGGAGTCTGTGGACCACCGACACCAACCGCTATGTGCTGCGCAAACTCGATCCGGAGACGCTGACGCAACGCGAAGAACTGTCTCTGTCAGGGCTCGGCAGACAGCGCTATCTGGGTGCCGGTATCGCCTCTCACGGCACCGCAAATGCAGCGGGACAAGCGCCGTTCGCCACGCTGATCCGCTTGCAGAGCGGCATGACGATTGGCCGAATCGTCGATGTGTTTGCGGACGCTTCCGAGGCCGCATATCCGCTCCCCAACGAAGCGGAGCCAATGGATATTGCCTGGAAAGGCGGAGAACTACTGGCGATTGACGGTGCCACGCATCGCGTTGCGCGCTTCAACGCCCAACGCCAACGACTAGGCGACTTTGGCGCCCCAGCCTTGCAAGCGCGCTTCAAAGCATCAGCCAAAGCGCGCGCATTAAGCGAGCAGATGCACACAATCTGGCTGGTGCTGGCAGGCGTTTTACTAACATTCGGATTACTCCTGCTGCTGGTCCAGCAAAGGCGGGGACAAACACCAGGCGTAGTGCAGCCCGCACTGCCGATGCCAGACAAGCGCGCCATCCGAAAGCTTGCACTGTCAGTTTTCTGGCCCATCCTGGTTCCGCTGATTATTCTGGCCACGCTGGAGATACCGCCGGTCACCAACGCTTTCAATACCGCCATCAATGAGCAACTTGAACAAGAAAACCTGCTACCACTCGCTATCTTTCCGGCGATGCTTGTGCTCGGACTCCTGCTAGCCGTAAAGCAATACACGCTCGTCAGGCGAGCCATCAAGGACCCCGCATACGAAGCTTTGTTTAACTACGCTGCCCTCAATTGGCTAAACGCCTCCATGCGATGGCGGAATGACATGCTGATAGACGAAGTCCCGCAAGAAATTGCGGTAGTTGTTCGCCCGCGACGCGGCTTCCTTATGCTCACAAACCAGCGAGTACTGTTTTACCGGCAGGGAGTTCGTGCCGGTAGTTTTGACGCAGGCTGGCCACGAACCGAGATCACGACAGCCGGAATTGAAGACCCGGAACAGCTCCGGGGTTGGCGCAAACGGTTGCAGCGCTATCTGGGCACGCAAGTAGTTCTCTACGAAGAAGGAAGCGCCATAAGTACGCTCCGCCTATCTCATGTGGTGGTCGCGCGTCGAATGGTTGAGCGACTGAATACGGAGAAAAACAACCCTCAACCGTCAGCTCCGAGCATCGCAGAAATTCCGCACACCAGCCCTCACAGCAGCTCGCCGCGCGAATACGGTCCCCCCGCGCAACAGGTCATAGCATCGCTACTGATCCCGGGGCTGGGTCTATGGATGCAAAGGCGTAATGGCAGCGCGCTGATCTACTTCTTTGCTGCGATGGTGATGATCGCCTTTGTCATCGGCCCCATCGTCTGGGCGCTGACGACACGGCACACTGACGTCAGCGCAACGCGTATCCAGCATGCTGCGCTCAGCTGGCTGTCGATTGCGGTGTTCTGCGCTGGCGATACATGGCTGGGGCGCAGCAAGACTCTTCGGTAAAAGTGGGAAGCTCGCCGATAAGCCGGGTTCTGTCGCGCCCTCTTGCGAAGACGGGGCAGTCATTCCTCTGGTCCCTGTGTTACCACAGGGCTCTAGCAGCCTACCCGGGAGCTCTGCGAGCCGCATCAACGCTCCCCTATTTGGCCTTGCCCCGGATGGGGTTTAGCATGCCAGGACATGTCACCACGCCTGCGGTGGGCTCTTACCCCACCATTTCAACCTTACCTGTGCTCTTGCGAGCCATCGGCGGTATGTTTTCTGTTCCACTTTCCGTCGCCTTGGGTCGGACAGCTTGCGCCACCCGACTTATAACGCCCGGCCGTTAGCCGGCATCCTGCTCTACGGGGCCCGGACTTTCCTCGATGTACCGATTTCCTCCAGCACACCGCGACTGCCTGGCGAACTTCCCGCCCGGATTATAGCGGTTCAAGCCCGATCGGCCTGCAGACTATTTCTGCTCAACGAAAACCAGGGCGTCTTCCTTGTTCTGGAAGCTGCCAAGCAAGATGCCCGGATCGGCTGGCGGCGTCTTGAAGGCCTGCAGATCGCAGTCTTCGGTGCCGACCGCCCACCACTGCTTGCCCTGATGCAACACGAAGAGCATCTCGTTGGCTTGATACAACTCGAGCGCCGCCTTGCCGGTACGCCCCGGCGCGATGTCGAAGCGATGCTGGCATTGCGGGAAGCGTGCCACCACCACCTTCTGCCCCACCTCATCACTCCAGATCAGCTTTTGCTCACGCAACAAACTGATTGAGTGATCCTTGCTGCCGCCGATCATGTAAGAGGCGCCATTGTTTTCACAGGCCGACAGCAGCAGGAAGAGAGGGATCAGACAGGCTCGTTTCATTTCAATCCACCAAGCGCCAGGCAATCGTCTCGCCAGCGCGCAGGGGCACCAGCGGATCGCCCGGCAGATAATCAATCGTCGCCGGCACCGTCCAGGCTTCATCACTCAGGGTGATCGTGTCTGCGTTGCGCGGCAGGCCGTACCAGTCCGGACCATTGTGGCTGGCAAAGGCTTCCAGCTTGTCCAGCGCGCCCGCCGCAGCAAACGCCTCGGCGTAAAGCTCGATGCCGGCATTGGCCGTGTAGCAACCCGCGCAGCCACAGGCCGCTTCCTTGGTACTTTTGGCGTGCGGCGCCGAATCGGTCCCAAGGAAGAAACGCGGATTGCCCGAAATGGCCGCCGCGACCAGCGCCTCGCGGTGCGTTTCGCGCTTCAGAACCGGCAGGCAATAGTGATGCGGGCGGATGCCGCCGCTAAAGATCGCGTTGCGGTTCATCAGCAAGTGGTGCGCCGTGATGGTCGCAGCCACATTGCTGCCCGCCTCGCTCACGAATTGCGCTGCGTCGGCGGTCGTGATGTGCTCGAAGACCGTTCTAAGCGCCGGGAAGCGCTGCTGTAAAGGTGTGAATACGCGATCAATAAAGACGCGCTCGCGATCAAAGATATCCACATCAGCATGGGTCACCTCGCCATGTACAAGTAAGGGCACACCAAGGGCCTGCATGCGTTCAAGCACGGCCGACACCTTGTCCAGCGACGTCACACCAGCGTCGGAATTGGTCGTCGCCCCTGCCGGATAGAGCTTGACGGCATGCACGAAACCACTGGCCTTGGCCCGGTCAATCTCCTCAGGCGGCGTGTTGTCTGTCAGATACAACGTCATCAGCGGTTCGAACTTGAGGCCAGACGGTACGGCGGCGAGGATGCGCGCACGGTATTGCTCGGCCAGCGCGACACTGGTCACCGGCGGACGCAGGTTGGGCATCACGATGGCGCGGCCAAAACGGCGTGCTGCATCCGGCACGGTCACGGCCAGCGAAGCGCCATCGCGCAGGTGAAGATGCCAGTCATCGGGGCGGGTCAGGGTCAGTTGCGTCATGCGTGCGTCTCGTCGTTCAGCGTGGATCAGGAGCGCAAGTTTAGCCGGGTTTGCGTTGGCGCAAGAGAACTCAGCTTGTCAGCCAAACAGGCCTCGAACGGTACTTTTGGGCAATTCCGGCGCCTCACGGAACCGCTAATATGCCAATCGCAAGACCCAAAAGCAAAAACGATCTCTGCGCACAAGACACTTTACGGGGAATCCATGAGCGACAAAAAATCGCTGTACGACATGCTCGAAGTCAGTCGTACCGCCAGCGCCGAAGCCATTGAGGCCGCCTTTGCACGCCTCAGCGCACAGCACACCCAGGGACGCCTGAAAGCGCCCGAGAGTTTGTCTGCCGAAGCTTTTTTCAGCCTCATCAAGGACGCCTATTTTGTGCTCGGCAATCCGCTGCGGCGGGCCGAATACGACCGTAAATTCCAGAGCAGCGTATCGCTGGGCATCGATCCTGCATTTGAGGAAATGGGACTTTCCCTGCGCAGCAAGCTGCTGATTGGCCTGGTGGTCGCCGCCGTTGGCGCCTACGGCTATCAATCACATCAGGACTCGCTCGCCAAGCAGGCTCGTATCCAGGCTGAGCAAGCGGCTGCCTTGAAGCTGGAAGCCCAGAGAGCTGCTCTGCTCGCCGAAGAGGAAGCACGCCGCGCCCAGGCGCAGGCGCGGGCCATGGAAGACAGCCGCCAGTACCAGGCACGGATTGAGCGCGAACGCGCGATTGCCGAAGCCGACCGGGTGTCCTACAAGCTGCGTTCTGCCGAAGAAACACAGCGTCGCGAGGCGGAACGCAAAAGCCGCGAAGACGAATACCGCAAGCAGGAAGAGCTGCGCCGCGCCCAGGCCGAACGCCAGCGCGTGGTCAACGAAGCGCGGCGGCTCGACTATGAAAACAGCCGTGCCGTGCGCGGCGGCGTGGTCGCCTCGCCGACGCCCGCGCCGGCACAAGCGACGGCCTTGCAGCGCAGATAATCAATCGGCCTTGCTGGCCAGGGCGAAGGCGTAGAGTTCGTTTTTCGACGCGCCGGTAATTGCCGCCGCCAGCTTGGCCGCCGTCTTGATCGGGAGTTCAGCATGCAACAAGCTCATCACGCGACGTGCTTCAGCAGGCAGCGCCTCCTCGCGCGGCGCCGGGCCGACCAGCAGCACGAATTCGCCCCGCAGGCGGTTGGCGTCGGCACTGAGCCAGTCCAGCGCGGCGGACAGCGGCATACGGGCGATCTGTTCGAACAGCTTGGTGAGCTCGCGGCAGATGACGATCTCGCGCTCGGGTTCCAGCACCGCCACCAGATCTTCGACGCATTCGCGCACACGATGCGGCGCCTCGTAGAACACCAGCGCGGCATCGAGCCCGCGCAGGGATTCGATTGCACTCCGGCGCGCAGCGGCCTTGGGCGGCAGGAAGCCATAGAAATGGAAATGCGCGGCCGCCAGCCCGGACGCCGACAAGGCGGCAATCGCCGCGCAAGCGCCGGGCACCGGAATCACCGCAAAACCGGCTTCCTGCACGCGCGCGACCAGGCGCGCGCCGGGGTCAGATACGGCCGGCGTGCCCGCATCGCTGATGAAGGCCACGTGCTGCCCCTGCTGCAGGCGCTCGATGATGCGGCTCGCCCCCTCCTGCTCGTTGTGTTCATGCAAGGCAAAGCAGCGCGGCGAAAGGCCGAAGCTGTCGAACAGGCGCTGGCTGTGCCGCGTGTCCTCGCAGGCCACCAGATCGACCGCGCGCAGCACGGCCAGTGCGCGCAAGCCGATGTCATGGCGATTGCCCAGCGGCGTGGCCACCACATACAGCGCCGGCGAGGCGTGCAAGGGATTCTCTTCAGGGAGTGACGACATGGACATTCTCAGAACCTGCGAGCAAACAATCCGGCATTGTCTGCTGCGCCTGCGCCCCGGGCAAGACCGATCCGCGCCTGCGCTGCACGACGGTGCACGCGCCGAGGCCCTGGCCGAGCGCTTCCTGCTCGCGCAAGGCGCACGGATACTGGCGCGCAATGTGCGCTTCAAGGGTGGCGAAATCGATCTCATCGCGCTGCATCAGCAGCATCTGGTCTTCGTCGAAGTGCGCCTGCGCCAGCAGGCCACCGCCTTTGGCGGCGCGGCCGGCAGCATCACCGCGCAAAAGCAGCTGCGCATCGCGCTGGCCGCACGCCTGTGGTTGCTGCGCGCCGGCCGCGCTTACGCCCAGCGACCCATGCGTTTCGACGCCATCGTGCTCGACGCCTTGCAGGAAGACGCCATCGAATGGTTGCAAGCCGTGTTCTATGCCTGATCGCCTTGCTGGCCCTGCCCACCGAGGCGGCCACGCGGGTGCGTGTGCAGAGCGTCACCGTGGCTGGCCTCGCCTATCACCAGGGCGCGGCGGTCTGGTCGCAGCTGAAAATCGGCGACGCACTGAGCCTGGTCCATGAGGCCGACAATGCGCACGACGCCTGGGCGGTGCGCGTGGACTGGCAAGGCCGCACGCTGGGCTATCTGCCACGCGAACAAAGCGCCCCCATTGCGGCGGCGCTGGACCACGGCAGGCGCCTGACGGCACGCATCGCCCAGCTACGCGAACACCCCAATCCGCGTGAGCGCATCCTCATCGAGGTATTTGTCGAACTGCAGACGCCGTAAAAGCCTTCACCGCAAAGGCGCAAAGAAAACGCAAAGGGCCGCAAAGGAACCTGTTTGGCGTTCCCATTGCGACCCTGTCATTAGCCTTGCTGTCTGCAATCCCGTGAACGACGCTCACCACGCGTCAAGCCAACTGCATTGCCTACCAAGACCCGCAACAGCCATCCAGTTTTGCGCTGTGTTTTTCTTCGCGGCCCTTTGCGTTTCCTTCGCGCCTTTGCGGCGATGTCTTCGGTTAAATCAACCGTGAGATCAACGGACAGTCATTTGAGCTGGCAAATATCGAGTACCTGCATGTCGGTGTAATCAAGATTCTCGCCACCCATGGCCCAGATGAATGCGTAATTGCTGGTGCCTGAGCCCATGTGGATCGACCACGGCGGCGACATGACTGCTTCATCCCGGGCGAGCACCAGATGGCGCATGTCCTCCGGCTCGCCCATGAAGTGCATGACGCGCTGATCATCCTTGAGGTCGAAGTAGAAATAGACTTCCGAACGCCGATCATGCAGATGCGGCGGGCAGGTATTCCACACCGAGCCGGTCTTCAAAATCGTCAGTCCCAACAGCAGCTGGCATGACTGTGCCGTGCTCGGCACGATGTACTGATAGATCGTGCGTTCATTCGAGGTCTCGGGCGCGCCGCGCTCCAGCGGTACCGCCTTGTCGATGGCAATATGCTTGGTTTCAAAGCGCTGATGCGCGGTCGTCGACACCAGGTAAAACCTGGCCGGGTTGGCTGCATCGGCGGACTCGAACTCGACATGCGCCGAGCCCATGGCGATGTAGAGACCGTCCTTGGGCGCCATCTCGTAGCGCACGCCATCCACCGTAATCGCGCCGGCGCCACTGCCGACATTGATCGCGCCCAGCTCGCGGCGCTCCAGAAAAGGCTTGCCCGCAGCCGAAGCCGGCTCCGTCTGCAGCGGCAGCGCAAGCTTGTCCGTCACCGGCGCAGCGCCACCCACGACCATGCGCTCGAAGTGCGAGTAATCCAGATTCACCGTATCGGCCACAAACAGATTGCTGAAAATGTAGCGGTCACGCAGCTGTTGATTGCTCGCACCAATCATCGAATCCGGCGCTGTGGCGTAATAAATCTTGCGATAGATCGTCATGGCAATTTCTCCGCTCAAAATGCAATGCCGGCAGCAATGCTGACTTGATTGTACAAGCCTGCACAGGCCGCCGCTGGGCGAGCGGCACGGCCTTTGCCACTTGACCTCGCGCAACAAAGGCCGCGCAAGCGCGCGCCATTGCGCAGCGCACCATGTTCTCCCCACGCGAATCGGCTAAACTCCCGGGTTCTGACCAGAATGGCCGCAACAGCCGCAGGTTGCCGGTCACACGTCAATAAAAGCCGCCCCCTGGCGCATTTTGCATTTTCACGGGAGAGTGAACGTAATGAGCAATCCTTTTGACCTGACGGGCAAGATCGCCCTCATCACCGGCGCTGCACAAGGCATCGGTGCCGCTATCGCTGCCAAGATGGCAGCTGCTGGTGCATCTGTCATCTGTGCCGACTTCGCACCGATGGCGGCCGAGTCCACCGCTGCCATGGATGCCGCCACGGCAGCCAGCGGTTCCAAGTACTGGTACCTGAAGGCCAACCTGACCGAGAAGGGCGCTCCGGCTGCCGTGATTGCTGAAGCCGTGAAGATCGCCGGTCAAGTCGACATCCTCGGCAACGTTGCTGGCACGATCCGCCGCGCACCGTTCCTGGAGCATACCGAAGAAGACTTCGACTTCGTCATGCAGATCAACCTGTATGCACCGATGTACCTGTCGCAAGCTTTCTGCCGCCACGTTGTCGGCCGCGAAGGCAAGGGCCGCATCATCAACATCTGCTCGATGCTGTCGTATCAAGGTGGCATCCTGGTACCGGGCTACACCGCGTCCAAGCACGGCATCGCTGGTCTGACCAAGCTGATCGCCAACGAAATGGGCACCAAGGGCATCAACTGCAACGGTATCGCTCCGGGCTACATCGCTACCGCGAACACCGCGCCGATCCGTGCTGACGAAGCCCGCAACAAGGCTATTCTCGACCGCATTCCCCTGGGCTACTGGGGCCAACCGGAAGACCTGGCCGGCACCGCCGTGTTCCTGGCTTCGGAAGCTTCGAGCTACCTCAACGGCACCATCATCAACGTCGATGGCGGCTGGCAAGCACGCTGATCACTGATCAGACGGTCTTGAAATGAACGGGGGCTGAGTCGTACGACTCAGCCCCCGTTTTACATCCATCATCCGCGCCTCAAGCGCGGCGCCGATTCAGCAGCGGAAGCGGCTGACCGACTCGCGCAGCACCTTGGCCACCTGCTCCAGCTCACTGGCGGAATTAGCCGTTTCTTGCATGTTGTAGCTGGTCTCTTCGGCCGCCTGCGCAACCTGCTCGACGCGCTGCGCCAGCGAGGTACTGGCCGTGCGTTGCTCGCGTGCCGCCGTCGCCACGTCGGCCACCAGTGCGCGCGAATGCGAAGCCCCCTGGGCGATGCGTCCCAACACCTGCGCGGATTCGCCGACTTCCTCAACACTCTGCTCGGCCTGGCTGGCGGCACTGCCCATCGCTTCGACGGCGCCGCGGGTCTCGACCTGGATTGCCGACAGGGTGCGTTCGATCTGCCCAGTGGCGTGCGAGGTGCGCTCGGCAAGCTTGCGAACTTCGTCCGCCACCACGGCAAAGCCGCGGCCGGTTTCACCGGCACGCGCCGCTTCGATGGCCGCATTGAGCGCCAGCAGATTGGTCTGGTCGGCAATCTCCTTAATGGTTGCGGCAATCGAACCGACTTCCTGAGCGCGCGAGTTCAAACCATTGATGCGTTCAACGGCCTGATCGATGGCCACCGACAAGCTGCGCATGCTGCTGACGGCGGCATTCACCTGGCTCTCGCCCAGCTGTGCGCTGCTCACTGCCTGACTGGCGTGCTGTTCGGTCTCGGAGGCGTTTTCCGAGATGTGTGCAATGCTGACCGTGAATTGCTCCATCGCAGCCGCCATATCCTGCGTGGCGCCGGCCTGGTTGCTGGCCGCCGCAGCGACATTGTTGCTGGAGTGGCGGATATGCTCGGAAGCGGAACCGATGCGCTGCGCGCCATCCTTGATCTCGCCAACCAGAGTACGCAGGGCTCGGATCAGCAGGTTCAGCTCCGCCAACAGGCTTTGCGGCTTGCTTGCCACCACTTCGATACTCAGATCGCCTTCTGCCACCACCTTCATGGCACGCATGGCTTGCTCGGGCTCGCCGCCAAGCTGGTCGAGCACCGAACTGGCGATCAGCGCAATCACGCCAAACACCGCAGCAGCCAGCAGCAGAATGCCAATGCCGGAATAGGTCAGGTTCTTCCAGAACGCCGCATCGATATCATCCACATACAAGCCGGCGCCAAGCACCCAGCCCCAGGCCGGGAGATTCACCGAATAGGCGATCTTGGTCAGGGCTTCCGTCTGGCCCGGACGCGGGTAGCTATAGCTGGTGAAGCCAGCGCCGCTCTTGCCCGTATCGATCAGGTTGCGGATCAGCGGCACGCCGTTGACGTCCTTGACGTCGATCCGCGAAGTGCCTTCCTTCTCCGGTGTCGGCGGCAGCAGGATAGTCAGGCCATCATAGGTGTACATGAAAAAATAGTTGCCGCCCTGAAAACGCATGGCGCGCAAGGCTTCACGCGCGCGGTCCTGCGCATCTTTCTCCGGCAGCTGGCCAGTCTTCTGCAGCTCGGCGTAGAAGTCCACCTGCGTCTTGGCCGACTCCACCAGTGCCTTGAGCATCTCCTGGCGCTCCTCGTACATATGTGAGCGCTGATTGATCGCGGACACCAAACCCACCGCCAGCATGCCAAGCAGGGCCGCGATGCCGATGATGAGCATGCGCTGGCGAAGACTGATACGAGCAAACATTACCGACCTTTCGACGTGAAGAACTAATTCAGTAATTGTTCATAACGACGAGACGGCAAATAACTTGACCCTTATCTCCATGCACGACCACTGAGCACAATAAGCACATAGCGCTGCTTATTCGTACGAATCAAACACAAACTCACGAAGCGTGCGCTTTAACGTAAAAAACCCGGCCGAAGCCGGGTTGGTGAGTGCCTCATAACGGAGGCAAAATCAAACGCCGTCGATACGGATCGTCAGACCGGAGCTGGTGTAGGTCGTGGTGATCTTGCTGAAGCCTGCAACGCTGATGGTCTTGAATGTGCCGGCCAGATTGGCCGCCGTCAGCACCGTGAGCGTGTCACCCACCGCCGGCGTATAGCCCGAGAAACCGACATTCAGATCGCCACCGGCAATCACTGCGTTACCCGCCACCTTGACGACGCCCTTGCTGGCACCGCTCAGCACCAGCTTGAGCACCCCTGCCGTCTGCGTGTACTTGCCGCCAATCTGCAGCGCGCCAGCCACCGCCGACTCGATGATGCCGCCCTTCATGAACACATCGCCCGTACCGAAAGCACTCGTGCTATCGGCTGCCAGCGTGCCCGCGGCGACGATGGTGCCGCCGCTGTAGGTGTTGGCGCCGGTCAGACGCAGGGTGCCGGTGCCCAGCTTGCTGAGCTTGCCAGCGCCGGAGATGTCGTTACGCCATTTGTCGAGCGCGTTGAAGCCCTTCAGGCTGGCGTCCATGCTCACCGCCACGTCGCCATTGAAGGCGCCATAACCATCGGCCGCGGCATAAAGATTCAGACGCCCCCAACCTTCATCATCGCTCGCCAACGGGTAACCGGAATCGATCTCGGTGGTTTTGAGCACGACACGACGCTGCGCGGCCGTCAGATACGGCAGACGCGTCGCCAGCAGAACCTCTGCGCCCTTCGGCACCACGGCAGCCTTGCCCGAATTGGCGCTGATCTTGCTGAAGCCATAGGTCAGGCGCGTGTTGTAGTAGGTCTTGTTGCTGGCGTAGTCGGCAAAACGATCATAGTCGGCGCTGCTGGTGTCGCTGGTCTTGACCGTGTGCGCGTAGGTGTTGAGCGCCAGCGGATCGCTGCTGCCGGTTTGCGCCATCAGGTAGTTCTGCGCCTGATCGTATGCAGCCTGCATCTTTGCCGCAGTGTAATTGGTCGAGCTGGTGAAGAACGGCGAAGTTGCACTGTAGCTGAGGTTGCTGGCCAGGTTGTAGGCCACCACGGCGGTCGCCTGGATGCGCCCGCCCATCACGTCCAGCGGCGAATGCATGCCGGCGAGGATGCGGTTCTCACCCATTTCCATGGCCCGCGTGATCAGTTCCTGGAAGCGCTGCGGCACGACGTAGGCCATCGCCAGAGTGTCACGCCAGGCTTCGGCGGTGTGGCCCGAAGGGAAACCGCCGTCCGTTGCAGGCGTCGTACTCTTGCCGCCTTCGAGCGCCGGCACAACGCTGACGCTGCTGCTCCAGCGCCAGGGGCGAGCGTATTTGTAGAAGCGCTTGGCCGGCTCAGTCGAACCGCTGTCCAAGCTGCCAATGAAATCGACCGCCAGGCCCAGATTGCTGTTGCTGCCGCTCCCGACGCCAAGATTATTACCGCTGTCGCTGGCGATGGTGCTGCTGGTGGTGGTGACGTTCGGGTCGACATTGGTGATGCTCGTCGTCTGCTGCGCACCGCTGCGCCAAATGCTGGTCAGCGGGCCCAGACCGTCGCTGACGCTGTAACCCTTCTGACGACGATCATCAAGATAGGCGGCCAGCGCCTGCGCCGTGGTGCGGCTGCCCGTGGCGCTGATCACGTAGTTGATATTGGCGCTGTGCACGCTGCTGGAACTGATCGAGCCATCCGGGCTGGTGCCGGGCACGCCCGACCATGCCGATGCGGTCACTGCGGCGCAGCCATTGGTGGTGTCAGCAGAGAGTGTGACGCCTGCATCCACCTTGCGCGTCAGCGGTTCCCAGATGTCGAGGAAGCCCTTGAGCACGCGCGCACCTGCATTGGTCTCCAAGCTGACCAGGCAAGGATTGCTACGCTGATTGGAGTAGCCCGTATCAACGTAGGCGCTCACGCTCGGAACATCCGCCGTCTCAACCGTACCCAGCCCACTCGGCTCGGCAGGCACGACCACGGCCGAACTGGTCGTGTCAGAGCTGGTATCACTGTTTCCGCTACACGCGGCGAGTGCGCAAGCACTCAGACAGGCAAGGGCAAGCAAGCGCATGGCGGGCAAACTCGTGGGGGCTGACATCAGAAACTCCTGGCAATCAAAGTGCAACGGCACCCGCGTGCGCAAGAGGCGCACAGGGCACGAAGGAACGAAAGCCGCGCAGTATCCCCGGCCCGTGTTACAGGAAAGCTGCAGCGCTCAGCTCGTTCTCGTCGCGATCTTGATGATGCTTGTCGATCACTCCCTCAAACGCGACAATATCGGATTGCCGGACAGCCCCAGAGCTGACGCCCCAAACTCTCTGCCAGCAGGTTCATCCATGACATACAAGGTTTTCATTGACGGTCGCCACGGCACCACCGGTCTCAAGATCGACGAGCGGCTCGCTGCGCGTGAGGAGATCGAGATCCTCAGCATCCCCGAAGATCAGCGCAAGGATCCGGCCGTCAAGGCGCGCTACATCAATGAGGCCGATGTGGTGTTCCTGTGCCTGCCCGACGCCGCCTCACGCGAGTCAGTCGCCCTGCTCGAAGCGGGCAACACGCGCACCCGCTTTCTCGACGCCAGCACTGCTCACCGCACCCATCCGGACTGGGTCTATGGCCTGCCGGAGCTCAATGCCGGCCAGCGCGAACGCATCCGCCACTCGCAGCGCGTCGCCGTACCCGGTTGTCATGCCAGCGGCTTCATCATGCTGGTCGCACCGCTGGTCGCGCGTGGCCTGATCCCTGCCGAACTAGCCCTGACGACCTACTCGATCACCGGCTACAGCGGTGGTGGCAAGGAAATGATCGCCAGCTACGAGGAACCCGCGAGCCTGCCGCAAAGTATGCTCAGCCCGCGCTTCTACGCGCTGGGCCTGAGCCACAAGCACCTGCCGGAAATGCAGCACATAACGGGTTTGGCCCACAAACCGCTGTTCACGCCCATCGTCGGCAATTTCGCACAAGGCATGGTGGTTGCCGTTCCGCTGCAAGTGGGCAGCCTGCCGCGCGCCGTCACGCCGGCCGAGCTGCACGCGGCCTACGCCGAGCACTACAGTGGTGAGCACTTCGTCAAACTCATGCCGGCTGACCCGACCAGCGTACTCGACGCCGGCTTCCTGCCGGCAACCACTTGCAATGACACCAATCGCGCCGAGATTTTCGTGTTCGGGCATGCCGAGCAGATTCTCCTTGCAGCACGCTTCGACAATCTCGGCAAGGGTGCCTCCGGCGCAGCCATCCAGTGCATGAACATCATGCTCGGCCTTGACGAAGCACGCGGCCTCGCGGCCTAGGAGCAGCCTCAGTGGATTTGCTCAGTCGCATCGAAAGCCAGTTCGGTGAAAGTGCCCGCCTGCTGCAATCGGCCGCCGAAGTGCTGGCCGGACCGATTGCCGGCGCAGCCGAGATGATGGTGCAGAGCCTGCTTGGTAACGGCAAGATTCTGGTCTGCGGCAATGGCGCCTCGGCCGCTGCCGCGCAGCACTTCGCCGCCAAGATGATGGCGCGCTTCGAACGCGAACGCCCGCAGCTGGCGGTGCTCGCCTTGTCGGCCGATAACGCGGTGCTCACCGCGCTGTCGAATGCCTATTCGTTCCGCCAGGCCTATGCCAAACAGGTAGCCACACTCGGTCAACCCGGTGATGTGCTGCTGGTCATCTCAAGCAGCGGCCGCTCGGACAATGTGCTCGACGCCATCGAGGCCGCGCAAGAGCGCGACATGCATGTCGTGGCGCTGACCGGTCGCCACGGCGGCCGGGTGGCGGAACTTCTGCGCGAAGAAGATGTTCATATCTGCGTACCGCATGAACGTCCCGCACGCATCCAGGAAGTTCATGTGCTAGCCATCCATTGCCTTTGCGATGGCATCGACTGCCTTTTGATGGGAGAAGAAAATTGACTCGCCGCACACTCGCCACCCTCGCACTCACTGCAGCCTGCGTCGCCGGCCTGCCCGCCTGCGTGCCACTGATCGCGACCGGCGTGGGCACTGGCGTGGCTTCAACGCTGGACCGCCGAACCTATGGCACGCAGCTCATGGATCAGGAGATCGAGATCCGTGTCATGCGCGGCATCAATGCCCGCTTTGACAACCAGGTCGACATCTCCACCACCGCCTATAACGGCTGGGTCGTGCTGAGCGGACAAGCCTCTTCCGAAGCCTTCCGTGCCGAGGCCGAGAAAATCGCCCTCGACACGCCCAATGTGCGCAAGGTCTTCAACGAGGTCACCGTGGGCTGGCCCGCTTCATTCTCAAGCGGCGCCAATGACCGGCTGATCACCTCGAAGATCAAGACCCGCCTTTTCGATCCCGAGCTCAGCGGTATTTCCGGACATCACGTGAAGATCGTTACCGAAGCGGGCACGGTCTTCATGCTGGGCATGCTCACCGAGGCGGAATCGCGTATTGCCATCGACATTGCGCGTACCACCACCGGCGTGCAGAAGGTGGTCAATCTGTTTGAAATCATCTCCGAAGAAGATGCGCGCCGCCTGACTCAGCCGCCCACATCAAATCCTTCTTCCGTGCGCTGATCAGCGCGATGAGTAGTAGATGGGCAGGGTGATCGTGTAGATGCTGCCCTGCCCGGCCCGCGAGCGGTGACTCAGACTGCCGCCGAGGCCGGACACAATACGCTGTGCCAGAATCAGGCCCAGCGCACGATCAGGCAAGCGCTGGCCGTAACGCGAAAACGGCTCCAACACACCCGCCAGCAAGTCTGGTGCAACGCCGCCGCTGCTGTCGCGCACTTCAAGCAGAACATTGTCACCACGCCGGCGACAACCGAGCAGCACACCTCCCTCGGTACTGGTGCGGATGGCATGCATCACCAGACGCTCGACTGCGCGGGCCAGCTGCGGCTCATCGGCCCAAACGCGCAGACGCGTACCGACATGGCGCAGATGCAGCCCCTTTTCATGCGCACTGGGCAAACACATAGCCACCGTGCTTGCGAGGATTGCAGACAAGGACACCACCTTGTAATCCATCGGAATACGGCCGGATTCAAGCTTGGCAATAGCCATCACTTCCTCGAACTGCAGCGACAAGGTTTCTGCCGCCACCTCCAGACCGTTGACCAGCTGACGCGAGTTGTCCGCCAGACTATGCGTCGCAAGCGTCGCCGCGTAGAGCGCAATGGCTTGCAGAGGCTGGCGCAGGTCGTGCCCCGCCACCGACAGAAAAGCCAGTGCGTCCATCCCTGCGTCTGGCGGCCTGACGGCGGCCAATGAAGGTATCGTCACCCGCTCTTGCTCGGCATGCGGAGGAATTTTCTCGCGCGCAGGCAGCAGGCTTGCCCATGCCAGACAGGCGCAGAGCGCCAGGAACCACAGGCAGGCCAACCAGGTTTGCGATGACATCAGGATGCCCAGCGCGCATAACAAAACGGCGAGTGCCGCAATGCGCTGCCAGCCGGGCCCGTGATCCGAGCGCGCCTCAGGCATCTTCGGAAGGCATCGACAGATTCAGGGACTGCCCGACCAGGATGGCCTGCGAGCGGGTGTTCACGCCGAGAACCTGGTAGACCGATGTCAGATGCATCTTGACCGTGCGTTCGGAAAGATCGAGTTTGATGGCGATCTCCTTGTTGGAGAGTCCCTCCATCAAACAACACAGCACACGCTCCTGCTTGGGACTGAGCTTGAGCTGAACGCGCGGCTCACCCGGCACGCGGACCTGGGCTTCATCAAAGAAACGCCGTCCGGCCAGCAAGGAACGCACACCATCGACCAGCGCGGCAGGATTGAGCGATTTGCTGAGGAAGCCATCGACATCGGCTTCGCGGGCGAGCTGGCGGTAAATCGGTGCGTCCTGGCCGGAAAATACCGCGACCGGCACGCCGGGCGCCTCGCGCCGCAGGACGCCAAGCAGACGCAAGCCATCACTGTCAGGTAATTTGAGATCGAGCAGGATCAGATTGAAGCGCGTACCGCTGCGCAGCGCCGACAGGGCGTCCTGCGCGGACGAGGCGCAGATGATGCGACCGCCGCCCAACAGCGATTCGAGCATGGAAGAGAGGGCATGCTGGAGAAGCGTATGGTCGTCGACCAGCAGAATGTTGCGGACGAAAGGGTTCATGTTCCGGGGGAATTAATCGCCAATCCAGCATCTCACGTGGGTTCACGGCAAGCTGCGCAAGCGGCGTCAGATTGATCTTGTACGCTTGCGCAGAACGGGAGATTACTCCAAACAAAAGAAGTTTGGACAGTCCAGATGCTTAAGAAGCCGACAGACGTCTCACCAGAAAGCGAAATATTCCACCGACGATGGGCAGATGCACATATAACTGACTGCTGGCATCCCAATAATCGCGGTGCTCGATAACCAGGCCTTCGGCGTTGAAAATCAGCCGGCTAAGCCCGTCAATCGACATTTCGCGCCCGCCGCTGCGAAATAGAAAATGCCAGCCAAGCACCACATTGGTGCCGGAAATAAAACGCTCGTTCACAACAAAGCGCGGCGCTTCGACCTGAATAAACATGTGGCGGAAAATATTGCCAATCGCCGCAATGCCACGCACATCATTAAAAGGATCGACAAAACGGGCGCCCTCCGCATAAAAGCGTGCGAGCTCGTCCAGATTGTCTGGCGCAATACGCTGATACCAGTCAATCAGCGCTTGCAGTTGCTGCGTGACGTTTTCCTCGCTTGACGCACTCATCAGGCCACCTTGCCAACAATCCTGAAATAAAGCCCGCGTGGCAGGCATTGCAGGCATTTCAAAAACCACGAAAAACGGCGCGGGAAATGAATCTCGAAGCGCCCAGCCGCCATGCCCTGGACAATACGTCCGGCCGCCGCCTCGGCACTCATCAGCGCGGGCATCGCAAAATCATTTTGCGCGGTCAGTGGTGTCGCGACAAAACCGGGATTGACGATACTCACGCCGATTCCCTTAGCCGCCAGATCAAGATAAAGACTCTCAGCCAGATTGATCAAGGCCGCCTTGCTCGGCCCGTAACACAGAGCGCGCGGCAAGCCACCATAACCGGCGACACTGGCCACGATCAGCAAATGCCCGCTGCCGCGCGCGAGAAATTCCGGCAGGCAGGCCGCCAGCCCACTGTAGACACCCATCAGATTGGTTTCAAAAGTCGCCCGCACCTGCGCCAGCGCGGCCGGCCGCGATAATTCCCAAGCGCGCATCGGCGTATAGGTCCCGGCATTGAGAATCAGCACATCAATGCCGCCAAAGGCTGCACGCGCCGCGGCCGAGGCTGCTGCCCATTGCTCGGCCACGCTCACATCGAACGCGACCGCCACA
The DNA here is from genome assembly GCF_039631295.1 of Uliginosibacterium sediminicola. Lineage (NCBI taxonomy): Bacteria > Pseudomonadati > Pseudomonadota > Betaproteobacteria > Rhodocyclales > Zoogloeaceae > Uliginosibacterium > Uliginosibacterium sediminicola. The sequence continues at coordinate 614,219 of NZ_JBDIVE010000002.1, forward strand.
CTGCCCGGCACGCTGTCGGCGAACGCCTGCAAACGCGGCGCATTGCGCGCCGAGAGGATCAGGCGTGCGCCGCGCTGCGCCAATTGCTGGGCCAGGGCCGCACCGATGCCGGTCGAGGCGCCGACCAACCAGACGCGTCGTCCGGACCAGTCACGAATAGGCGGATTGAGACTCATCGCGGGGCGCTCAGGGTTTGCTGAATGACAGGGTGACTTCGCCGAGGCGAACGCCGAACTTGCTCATCACCGAGCGGTTGAGCATGATTTTGTCATCCATGAGATACATCCAGTCATCGAAATCCACGTTATAGACCTTGCCATCCACCGGCAAGGCCATCACGTAGCGCCAGCGCAGCGCATTGCCGGAGAGTTCGCCGCGTGCCTCGCCCACCACATCGGCCGCAGTGCCGATGTAATTGCCGTCCGGCTGGCGAACCAGGGTCCAGATGCGCTGCTGGGTACTGCCATCGCTGTAGCTGAAGCGTTCGTCCAGCGTGCCCTTGTCCCCCTGCCAGCGCGCATCGATGACGACATGGAAGCGCTTGATGACCTTGCCCGAGCGATCCTGGAACATGCCCCATGCATCGATCTTGCCATTGAAATACTGGCGCAGATCAAGTGCCGGCTTCTCGTCACGGTAAGCCGTCACATCAAGTCCGGCACAACTGGCCAGACACAGTACCGAGCAGACTGCTGCACACATTTTCTTGAGTAGCGAGCTCATTCATGCCTCCGCGATGAGATGCTGGTCGCGCCACAGCAAGGCAGCGGCGCACAGCTTGAGAACTGCCGGCACGCCGGCGTAGATCAGTGACAAGGCGTGCAACCCCTCGGGCGAGCGCGTGCCGACCTCGTAGTGCAGCACTTGCAACAAAGGCAAGGCCAGCCCGGCAGCGAGCGCCAGATTGAGCTTGGCAACGAAATTCCACCAGCCGAAGCAGGCTGCCGCGCCTTGCTGACGGCGCGCAATGAAATCGGCGAGCACCGAAGGTGGCAAGGCCAGGTCCGCGCCCAGCGCCAGACCCGAGGCCGCGCAGATCACGGCAAAGGCAATGCTGTCGCCCGCGCCGAGCAAGCCGGCCCAGGCAAACACCAGCACGGCCAGGCACATTGCTGCGCACCAGGCGGGCAATTTGCCGAAGCGCCGCGCTGCCCACAGCCACAGCGGCATACCGGCGCCGGCGCTGAGGAAATAGATCGCCAGAAAGACCCCGGCCTGCGCAGCGGCGCCCAGCACATCGCTGACGAAGAACAGCACCAGCGAGGCCGGAATCGCCGCCGCAATGCCGCTCAAGGCAAACACCGCGAGCAGGCGACGGAACGCCGGCTGGCGCAGCGGCGCCAGCAGATCGATGCCGAGCCGCACAGTCGGCACACTGCGCTGCGGCGCGGGCGTGCCGAGCAAGGCCACGGCGGCCGTCAACACCAGTAGGCAGGCGAACAGCAGAGCCAGATCAGCCATGCCGGTACGCAAATCTGCCGACAGCAAACGCGGTGCCAGCGAGGCCAGCACCACGCCCGCCAGACCGAAGCTCTCGCGCACGGCGGTGATGCGCGTGCGCTCGTGCGGATCAGCGGAGAGCTCCGCGCCCCAGGCCTGGTAATTGACCATCGCCAGCGAGTAACCGAGATAGACGATGCACAGCATGCTCACCAGCCACAGCATGCCGGGCTGCTGCGGCAAGGGCCGCAGCAAGCCCCACAGGCCGCACACCAGCAGCGGCACGGCGAGCAGCAAGGAGAGCTTGCGCTGCGGCCAGCGGTCACCGAGCACGCCGATCAGCGGATCGATCAAGGCATCCCATAAACGCGCGATCAGCAGGATGCTGCCCAGCTGCGCCAGCGGCATGCCATAGGCAAGGCTGTAGAGCTGCGGCACATGCACGTAGATCGGCAGCGCAACAAAGGCCAGCGGCACCGCCAGCAGCGCATAGGCAAGCAAGGCCGGCATGCGCAGCATGGCACTCACCGGTTGTCGCCGAGCAGGCGCTGCCGCAGCTCCGGCGCACGCGTGCGCGGGTCAAACCAGATCTCAAAGAAGCTGCGCGCCAGGTTCTGGTCGACAATCTCGCCGCGCAGCTTGCCCTCGTGATAGAAGCTCGCGCCGCGTCCCGGCATGTACACGCCGGTGATGGTCTCGCCACTCTTGACGTCGGGGAACACCCGCGCCAGCTGTACCCGCCAGCTGGCCAGCAGGGCTGGATCACGGGTGCCGAGACGCTCGATCTCGTCGATGCTGGTCGTCACCAGGCGATCACCGGAGAGATCCCGCGCATAAGTCAGCTGCAGGGCAAAGGGCTGGCTCATGTCGAAACGCGGGCCGCTGAGCCACAGCTCGGCGCTGTAGATCGCGAAGCCGAACCAGCGCATCTCGCCCTGCCCCTGCAGGCGCCAGTTGCCGACCTGCGCACGCAGGGCGCCGGGCAGCTCCTGCGCCGCGTACAAGGCGGGCGCCAGCAGCAACGCCAGACCGAGCAGCAGGGACGCCCAGCGCGCGCGCATCACTCGCGGACCAGGGTGAAGTGATGCACGTCGGTCGAGCCGGAGCGGAAGCCGGCCTCGCAATACGCGAGGTAGAACTGCCACATGCGGATGAAGCGCTCATCGAAACCTTGCGCCAGAACCTCGTCGCGTCGCGCATTGAAGCGACGCATCCAGTCGGCGAGCGTGCGCGCGTAGTCGAGCCCGAAGGCGCTCGACTGCACGATGCGCAGCCCGGCTGCAGTCGCCTCGCGCTGCAGGACCTGGGGCGAAAAGAGCATGCCGCCGGGGAAGATGTAGCGCTGGATGAAGTCCACATCGCGCCGGTAATGCGCGAACAGTTCGTTGGCGATGCTGATGCCCTGGATCACGATGCGCCCGGTCGGCGCCACGCAGGCTTGCAGCTTGCGGAAGTAGCTGGGCCAGAATTTCTCGCCGACCGCCTCGATCATCTCGATCGACACCACATGATCGAACTGACCGGCAAGATCGCGATAGTCGCGCAGCTCGAACACCGCCTGCTGCGCAAAGCCCTTGTCTTCGGCGCGCTGCCTGGCCCAGGCCAGCTGCGAGGGCGACAGGGTAATGCCATGCACATGGCAGCCAAACTCCAGGCAGGCCAGCTCGGCAAAGCCGCCCCAGCCGCAACCGACTTCGAGAATGCGCTGACCCGGCTGCGCGTCGAGGCTGCGCAGGATGCGCCGGTACTTTTCGCGCTGCGCTTCGGCCAGATCCGTCTCCGGCGTGTTGTAGCAGGCGCTCGAATAGGTCATCGTCTCGTCGAGCCACAGCGCGTAAAAATCATTGCCCAGATCGTAATGCGCTTCGATATTGCGCTTGGAGCCCGCCCGCGTATTGGCGCGCAGCGCATGCCAGAAGCGGTGGAAGATCAGGCGCAGCGCATCGCCATGAATGGCCCGCGTCAGCGCCGCGCGGTTGTTGCCCATCAGAGTCAGCAGATCCGCCAGGTGGTCGCTGTCCCACTCGCCATCCATCCAGGATTCGGCAAAACCGATCGAGCCCTTGCTGATGATGCGATCGAACATCGCCCAGTCATGCACCTGCAGATTCGCCGCCAGATGCGCGTCACCACAGAGCACGGCATTGCCGTCAGGCAGCTGGATATTCACCGAGCCGCCGCGCAGCGCATCGAGCATGTGCAAGACGAGCTCGGCACCACGGGGCAGTTTTTGCGACAAGGTCAAAGCTTGCTGGCGGGGATTCATTCGACTTGCTCCGCGGGTTTGAGATGCGCGCCCAGGAATGGAACGCGCTTGAGCAGCAGGCGCAAGGCCTGCCAGTGAATGCGTGCGATGACGCCAAAGGTGAGCATCGGGCAGCGCAACCAGGCAGCGAACAGGCTGCGCGCACTCAGTGGAATGCGCTGGCCGCCCATGCGCGTGCTGAGCATGCGCACGCCATTGTCGTAGTAGTCGATGGCGACAAAATCGTGCTGCACGCGCGACTGAAAGCGGAACACATACTCGCCACGCACCGGAAAGAAAGGCGAGACATGCAGCAGCTTGCGCGCCTGCAGCACATCATCGGCCTGGATGACAGCGCCATCGGGGTGGGCAACCAGATAGTTATGATGCCCGCCAAAGGTGTTGCTGACTTCGGCCAGCACGGCGCGCAACTGCCCTGCGCGGTCATGGCAGAACCAGAAACTGACCGGATTGAAAACGTAGCCGAACAAGCGCGGCAAGGTCTGCAGCACCACTTCGCCATCGCAGATTTCGGCCAGGCCCTGGCTGCGCAGCTGCTCGCGGATCCACGGCAGCAGGGGCGAGCCGTCGCGGGCGCCGTGATCGCGCTCGTAAAAGGAGAACAGACCGCGCCGGTTGATGCCCAGCCCCGCTACCTGCAAGCTATTCAGCTGCGAGAGCGGCAGGCGCAAGGTGAAGATGCGATAGGCAAAGCGATTGCGCGCCGGCGCATGGCGCTCGTGCATGACCGAACCGAAACTGATCGCGGCGGCGCAATGCTTCATGTGGCCCGGCTCATCCATTGTTCACTTCGTCGAGCACCGCCAGCGGCCGCGCCCGCCAGGGCGCCACGACGCCGAGCTGGGCGGCGACCTCGACGGCCGATTTGAGGCCATCCTCGTGAAAGCCATAGCCACTCCAGGCGCCGCAGAACCAGCTGCGATTGCGTCCCTGCAGCATCGGCAGATGGGCTTGGGCGTCAATTGCCGCCTGGTCGAAAACCGGGTGTTCGTAGTCAAAGCTCTGGATCAGTTTGTCCTCGGCCGGCGCATCGAAGGGGTTGAGCGAGACGATCACCGGCGACTTGAAAGGCACCGGCTGCAGACGATTGATCAGGTAGGAAACGCTGACCGCACGCTCATCGGCCCGCCCGGCGCCAGCGCGGTAATTCCACGCGGCCCACACCTTCTGGCGTCGCGGCAGCAAGGCGGTATCGGTGTGCAGCAAGGCGCGGTTGTGCTGATAGCGCACGGCACCCAGCAAGCTGCGCTCAAGCGCCGTCGCCTGCGCGCCGAGAATGCGCAAAGCCTGGTCGCTGTGACAGGCAAACACCACCGCATCGAAATGTTCGCGCCCCTGGCGGCTGATGATCGTCACCCCGGCCGCGTCGCGTTCGACTGCCAGCACCGGGGACGCCAGATGCAATGCAGCGCCGCGCTGCGCCAGAGCGGCGACCAGGCGCTTGATGTATTCGCGTGAGCCGCCCGCCACGGTCTTCCACTGCGGGCGATCGAGGATCTGCAGCAAGCCGTGGTTGTGACAGAAGGCCAGGAAAGTGGCCAGCGGATAGGCCAGCATCTGCCGCGTCGGGCAGGACCAGATCGCGGCCGCCATCGGCACCAGGTACCAGTAGCGGAAAGCTTCGCTATAGCCATGCAGATCGAGGTATTCGCCCAGCGACATGTCCGGCGCAGCGTGTTCGCGCGCCAGGCGCGTGGTGTCGCGATTGAAGCGGCGGATGTCGGCGAGCATGCGCCAGAAGTCCGGCCGCGCCAGATTGCTCCGCTGCGCAAACAGCGAGCCCAGATCGGTGCCCGCCCATTCGATGGCCGGCTCGGCGAGGCTCACCGAGAAGCTCATTTCACTGTCGGCGACGGGCACGTCCAGGGCGGCAAACAGTCCACAAAGATTCGGATAAGTGCGGCGGTTGAAAACCAGAAAGCCGGTATCGACCGCATGGCTGACACCGTCCACGCACACATCCACCGTATTGGCGTGGCCGCCGGCATAAGCGGCCGCCTCGAACACTGTGACCCGATGGCGCTGCGAGAGCAGCCAGGCGGCGCCCAGACCGGCGATGCCACCACCGATCACGGCAACACGCATGCCAGCTGAATCAGCGCGTGAAGGAGGCGTTTCTGCTTTCATGCTCACTCCAATCAAAGGGATGACCGCCAATCGCCAGTCATACAGACTACACGCAGACGCTTACTCAAGTGTAATAATCTTCGCCGCGGCGCCAAATTTGTCCTAGACAAATCCAGGCCGTGGCTTACACTAGCAACTGATTTGTTCTGCGTCAATAACTTTGTCTTGGACAAAATGAGCGAAGCTGCAGCACCCTCCCCCGCCACCCCGGCCTCGGCCCTGTTCAGCATTGCCGTCGTCGAGCGCGACACCGGCATCGGCAAGGACACGCTGCGCGTATGGGAGCGCCGCTACGGATTTCCGCAACCGCTGCGCGACGAGCATGGAGAGCGGCTCTACCCGGCCGAGCAGGTCGAGCGCCTGCGACGGATTCGCCGCCTGATGGACCTGGGTATGCGCCCGGGCAAGATCTTCGCCGCCAGCGACAGCGAGCTCGACAGCCTGCTGCAGGCCAGCGACAGCGCTGGCGCAGCGACGGAAGCCGGCCACGAACTCCTTGATCTGGTCCGCCTGGCACACAGCGAGGCATTGCGCGTCAGCCTGCAGCAGCGCCTGATGAAGCAAGGTCTTGAACGCTTTGTCACCGATACCCTCGCGCCACTGAACGTCGCGGTCGGCAATGCCTGGATGCGCGGCAGCATCGAAGTGGCGGACGAGCATCTCTACACCGAACACGTGCAGAACCTGCTGCGCGCCGCCATCGCCCAGCGCACAGCGGTCGAAGGCGCACCGCGCATCCTGCTCACCACCTTGCCGGAGGAACCGCACGGCCTCGGTTTGCTGATGGCCGAAGCCCTGCTGGTCTCCGAAGGTGCGCAATGCGTATCGCTGGGCACCCGCACGCCCTTGGCCGACATCCTCAGCGCCGTCGACAGCGGGCAATTCGATGTGCTGGCGCTCTCGTTTTCAGCCGCCTTCCCGCAGCGCCTGGCCAGCAGCGGCCTGCAGCAGCTCTCGGCCAGCCTGCCCGAGCACGTTGAAATCTGGGCCGGCGGCCGCGGTCTGGGCCCGCGCATGCCGGCTTTCCCGCGCGTGCGAATCCTTGGCGAGATCGCCAGCGTGCTGCAGGTGCTGGCCGACTGGCGCAGCCGTCAGGCGCACTGACGCAGGCCGATGCGCGTCGCCCTCTTGCAGCAGGTACAATGGCCGATTCAGGTGTGCCGCCTTAAAAAAGCTGTCACAAAGCAGCGCAAGGCCCACAGTAGAATCAGTGCCCCACACAGAGACCACCACAATGCTTTATCCGGAACTGTTCAAATCCCTAGAATCTGCTCGCTGGAACATGGCCGAAGATGTGCCCTGGGACAGTTTCCAGCCCGAACTGCTCAGTGAAGAGCAGGCGATCACCATCAAGATGAACGCGATCACCGAGTGGTCGGCCCTGCCCGCCACCGAGATGTTCCTGCGCGACAACCGTCATGACTCCGATTTCTCGGCCTTCATGTCGGTCTGGTTCTACGAGGAACAAAAGCACTCCCTGGTGCTGATGGAGTATCTGCGCCGCTTCCGCCCCGACCTCGTGCCGACGGAAGAAGAATTGCACGCCGTGCGCTTCGAGTTCGAACCGGCACCGCCGCTGGAGACCCTGATGCTGCACTTCTGCGGTGAAGTGCGCCTGACCCAGTGGTACCGCCGTGCCTCTGACTGGCACACCGAACCGGTGATCAAGAAGATCTACGACCATCTCTCGCGCGACGAAGCCCGCCACGGCGGCGCCTACCTCAAGTACATGAAGCAGGCCATCGACCGTGCAGGCAACACCGCCCGCACCGCCTTCGCCAAGGTCGGCGTGCTGATGGCATCGAGCTCGCGCTCGTCCAAGCCGCTGCACCCGACCAATCTGCATGTGAACAAAGCGCTGTTCCCCAACGACACCGTGCAATCGCGCATGCCCAACCCCGAGTGGCTGGAGCACTGGCTGGACAATCAGATCCAGTTCGGCAAGGAACACGAGGCACGCGTGGTCGGCGGCATCCTGCGCAATCTCTCCAGCCTGTTCGGTCAGACTTTCGAGACGGTCGGCGAGCTCAACCGCTTCCGCAAGCAGATTCCTGCCAGCGCCTGACGCAGCAGGCAGAACTTCTTTTCGCAGAAGTTCAGCGCATTTCACGGCAAAAACAAACAAGCCGGGCCCACAAAGCCCGGCTTGTTTGTTTTTTGCGCAAGCATCCTCAAGGTAAACGATTTTTGCGTCGTGAATACTTACTCAAGGGTTGACAAAGAATCGGCCGCCCCACTTTCCCCTGGAGTAAACATGAAGCTCTCTACCCGACTTGCCCTGATCGTGGGATCCAGCATGGCTGGCCTCATCCTGATCAGCTGTGTGGCCCTGGTCGGCATCCGTTCGACGATGATGGCCGAACGCGAAAACCAGATTGCAACCTTGCTTGATCTCGCCAAAGGCGAGCTCAACTATCTGTACGAACAGGAACAAGCCGGCAAACTCAGCCGCGCCGAAGCACAGGAAAAGGCCGCCGAAGCGCTTGGCCACTTCAGGCACGGCAACAACTACATCCTCGCCCGCAACGATGAAGATGTGCTGGTCATCCATCCCGACAAAGCCCGCATGGGCAAGCTGGACAAGGGCACGCTGACGCCTGCGGGCAAGTACCCAGCCGATCTTTACCGCGAAGGCCTGGCCAAGAATGACCCGGCCTTTGTCACCATCCAGGCCGCCAAACCTGGTGGCGACAAGAAAGTCCTGTTCGACAAACTCAATGGCGTATCGCGCTTCAGCCCCTGGTCCTGGACCGTCGGCACGGGTTTCTTTGTCGATGACATCGATGCGGCCTTCCGTCGCTATGCACTCACCCTGATCGTCGCCGGTCTGGTCATCCTTGCCCTGACAGCCACGCTGGCCGTGGTGTTCTCCAAGCGTATCTACGCCCAGCTCGGCGGCGAGCCCGAAGTCGCCATGCGCGCCGCAGGCGCCATCGCCGCCGGCGATCTGTCCCAGCATTTGCCGGACGCCAAGAGTGGCAGCCTGATGGCCGCGCTCAAGCATATGCAGCAGAGCCTGACGCAAATGATCGGCAGCATCCAGCGCAGTTCTTCGGCACTCGACCAAGCCTCCAGCACGATTGCGCAGACCATGGGCGAGATCCGCCACGCCTCGGCGCAATCGTCTGAAGCCACGTCCTCGACGGCGGCAGCCATTGAGGAGATGACCGTCAGCGTCGGCCAGATCGCCGACAGCGCACGCGAGACGCAGCAGAATTCCGGCCGCGCCACCGAACTGGCGAAGACCGGCGAGCAGCGCGTGATGGCGGCCTCGCAAGCGATTCACGCGGTCTCCGCCCAGGTCGATGAAGCCTCTGGTCGCATCGGCGAACTGGCTGATCGTTCCCGCCAGATCGACGGCATCGCCAGCACCATCAAGGAAATCGCCGAGCAGACCAATCTGCTGGCGCTCAATGCCGCCATCGAAGCGGCGCGTGCCGGCGAGCAAGGCCGCGGCTTTGCGGTGGTGGCGGACGAAGTGCGCAAACTTGCCGAACGCACGACCAAGGCCACGCAGGAAATCGCCGTCACCATTTCGGCCATCCAGACCGATACCGACATGGTGGTCACCAGCATGCAGGCGGTCAAACCGCAGGTGGAAAAGGGCGTCAATCTCGCCGGCGAAGCGGCCGATGCGCTGCGCAGCATTCTCGAAGGCACTTACGAGACGCTGGAGAAAATCAGTGAAGTGGCCCACGCCACCTCGGAGCAAACCGCCGCCAGCAACAGCATTGCCGGCAATATCGAACGCATTGCACGCATGGTCGAAGACTCCGACCAGGCCGTGCATAACGCCGATGGTGCGGCCCGCTCGCTGAGCAGCCTGGCCTCCGAGCTCAACAGCACGGTGTCACGCTTCCGCGTCTGAGCCGGCGCGGGAATCACAAAAAACGCGAACGCGGTATAGTGCCGCGTTCGCGTTTTCATTTGATGCCATGCCCACCTACGCTGCTCCCGAGTTTGAACACAAGATCGTTGCGCCGGAAGACCTGATCGCCCGCATCGCCAGCCTGCCCCGCCCGCTTGTCTTCACCAACGGCTGTTTCGACATCCTCCACCGTGGCCATGTCACCTATCTTGGCCAAGCACGCGCCCTCGGCGCAGCGATGATTGTCGCCCTCAATACCGACGCCTCGGTCAAACGCCAGGGCAAGGGCGATGATAGACCGATCAACACCCTCGCAGACCGCGCTGCGGTGATGGCCGCCTTGGGCTGTGTCGATCTGGTGACCTGGTTCGACGAAGACACGCCGATCGAACGCATCCTGCAATGCAAGCCGGATGTGCTGGTCAAGGGCGGCGACTGGCCGGTGGAAAAGATCGTCGGCTATAGCGAAGTGCTCGGCTGGGGCGGCACTGTGCACTCGATCCCCTTCGAGCACCAGCGCTCGACGACGGCCCTGCTGGGCAAGATCCGCTCACTCTGAACGGCGAGGCACGCGACAAGGCCTCAGCTTTGTCGCGCAGCCTGCAGGCGGTGGATGGTGATCTTGCGCACCTCCGCCTTGCTTTCCTCGATATGGCTTTTGAGTAGCATGCAGGCCTGATCGGCACGATGCCGCAGCATCGCCTGCAGGATCTGGCCATGCTCTTCGTAGGTGCGCTCGATGCGATAGCCCTGGGTAAAGTCGAGCCGGCGGATGATGCGGATGCGCTCGATCACGTCGTTATGCACGCGTGCGATCTCGGGATTGTCGGCAACATCGACGATGGTGATATGAAAGCGCTCGTCGAGCTCGGCCGCGGCAAGCGAGTCCATCACGCGCTCGCTCTCGGCGACCAGCCAGGTGTTCTTGAGCACCTCGATGCGCGACAGATCCGCGCTGTCGCAAATCTTGCGCACCGAGGCGAGTTCGAGCACCAGACGCAATTCGTAAAGACTCTCGAACAGCGCGAAATCGAACGGCCGCACACTCCAACCGTTGCGAAAATGCACGAAGACATAGCCTTCGCGCTCCAGGCGGTACAAGGCTTCACGCACCGGCGTGCGGCTGACCTGCAGGCGCTCGGCGATCTGGCTTTCGGTGAAGCGGTCGCCCGGGAGCAGACGGAAATCGAAAATATCTTCCTTGACCCGCGCGTAGACGTAATCCACGCGCGATCCGGCAAACCCAAGCGCGCCGGGCTCTTCCGGTGGCGTGCTGACTGTCATCGGGTCAATTTTCCCTGAAACTGATATGAGCGAACACGATACGCCATAAGCCCTCGATACGCACCCATGTCTGGCTCTGGCGACCGATTCTTCCATCCGCCACGCGGCGGAACAGCACATTCACCACCGCCGTGTGATCCGCAAAACTGACGATATGCCGATCCAGGCGTTCGCGCGCCAGTTCGGCCAGCGGGCGCGCCGAGCGATAGCGGCGGATCGCCTCGATGCCTGTCAGCTCGTCCTTGGCTGCCACGCGCATGACGCGCTCATCCTGCCAGAACAGCGCATCCAGGGTCTCCAGATCATTGGCTTGCAGCGCGGTCTCGTAGCGGTCCGACACCTGCTCCAGCTCGGCCAGCATGGCCGCCTGATTGATCGCACTCATCACTTCGGGCTCCCCGATTTGAAGGTATTGCCGCCAGCTTCCAGCGCGGCGGCGGCGGCCAGCGCCAGATCTTCGCGCCCGGGGGCGGCGATCAGCTGCACACCGATCGGCAAGCCACCCGCCGTGGGCAGTGGCACGGCCACCACCGGCAAGCCGATGAAGGAGATCGGCTGGGTCATCAGGCCAATCGAGGGCCGCGTCGGTACGCGTCCGCCAGGCAGATCGATCCAGGCCTGGCCGATCTCGGTCGCCACGCAGGGCGTAGCCGGTGCGACCAGCACATCGAAGCGCTCGAAGACCGCATTGAGCTGGCGTGCAAAGGCCAGGCGGAAGCGCTGCGCCTGCACGTACCAGCTTGCGGGCAGCAAGCTGCCGGCGAGCATGCGGTCACGATTGAGCGGCTCCATGTCGTCGTAATGCGCCTGCAATTCGGGGCGATAGAGCTGGCCCGATTCGCTGGCGGTAATGACAAAGCCGGCCGCGCGCGCTGCCGGCACATTCGGCAGATCAAGCTCATCCTGAGCACCCAAAGCCATCGCCACCGCGCGGCTGGCACTGCGCGCATCCGGCCCCGACCATTGATCGAAATAACCGGTCAAGCGCGCAACACGCAGCCCCGCGATGCCCTCGCTTTGAGCGCGCAACACAGCGGCCTCGGTCTGCGCGCCGGCTTCACGCGTGCACGCATGGTCGCGCGAGTCCAGCCCGACGAGGGCATCGAAGATCCGCGCCAGATCGCGGCTGCCACGCGCAAAGGGGCCAAGGTGATCGATGTTGTGCACGAAGGGCCGGCTGCCGCCACGCGACAGCGCGCCGAAAGTCGGCTTGAGGCCGAACACCCCGCAGAACGAGGACGGCACACGGATCGAACCATTGGTGTCGGAACCCAGCGCGAAAGCGCACATCTGCGCCGCAACCGCCGCACCGCAGCCACCGGACGAGCCGCCCGCCACGCGCATCGGGTCGTGCGGATTGCGCGTCACGCCGTGAAAGCTATTCTCGGTGGTGAAGCCGTAGGCATAGGCGTCCATGTTCAGCGCACCGATCAGGCAGGCGCCGGCCGCGGCGCTGCGACTGACCAGGGTGGCGTCTTCACTCGGCGCCGCACCGGCGCGGCCACGGTGGCCGCCGGCAAGGGTCGGCAAGCCGGCAACGTCGAACAGGTTCTTCACCGCATACGGCACGCCGGCCAGCGGCGGCAACGCCTCACCGCGCACCCGGCGCTGGTCGATGACATCGGCTTCGAGCAAGGCGCGCTGCTCGGTGATGTCGGTATAGGCATTGATGCTGGCATCGCGGTTACGCAGATTGTCCAGCGCAGCGGTGACCAGCTCGCGCGCCGAGATGTCGCCATGGGCAACGCAATCGGCCATCTGCCAGGCATGCAGGGCGCCCGCGTCAAGGCGGCTCATGGCTTGAATACCGGTGCAGGCTCGATCTCCGGCGGCAGTTGCTGCGCCAGCAGGGGCGCGGCAATGCCTTCGATCAATTCCAGCTGCGCCACCACGCGTTCGAGCTGCGCCTCATCCAGGGCATAGCCCTGCACACCGGCCATCACCAGCGCGTAGCTGCGCCAATCGGTCGTTCCAGTCATCGTTGCGAACTCCTTTTCTGAAGACTTGCCTGCATCCTGAGCCTCGATCTTGCATACATGCTGGTCGACATGCAAATTCCGCTCCCGCAGAGGCTCAGAGCGAAGCGTTCACCACATTAGGAAAAAAGCGGCCGGACCAGGCGCCGCCGCCCCAGCGAACCGGCACCACAAAGGCGCAACCCGCCCGCTGGCGCCCCATTGCAAGGCCTCGCACCGCGCGCGAGATCGCCAGCTGCAGACAAAGTTCATATTTTTCAGCGATTTGCAAAACCCGTAGGAAGACTGTGCGGATGGCATACGACTTGCTGGATACCTACTTGTATACAAGAAGGATTGCCCATCATGCCCAATCCCCTTAGCGCTTCCCCAGCCCCCAGCTCACTGAGCATCAGTGCCTTGCGGCAAGCCTATGCACAAGGCTATTCGCCGCTGGATCTGGTCGACATGCTGTATGCACGCCTGCCCGGCGCCGATCCGGCGGCCTGGCTGCACCTGCAGCCCAAAGAGCAGGCACGGGCACGTGCCGCCGAGCTGGCTGCGCAAGATCCGGCTGCGCTGCCACTCTACGGCATTCCCTTCGCGGTCAAAGACAATATCGACGTGGCCGGCCTGCCCACCACGGCGGCCTGCCCGGCTTTTGCCTACACGCCGGAGCGTTCGGCCACCGTCGTGCAGCGCCTCATCGATGCCGGCGCGATCCTGATCGGCAAGACCAATCTGGACCAGTTCGCCACCGGCCTGGTTGGCACGCGCTCGCCCTATGGTGCGCCGCGCAGCGTATTCAATGCCGATTACATCTCGGGCGGTTCCAGCTCGGGCTCGGGCGTGGTGGTGGCGGCCGGCTTGGTGAGCTTTGCGCTGGGTACCGACACCGCCGGCTCTGGCCGCGTTCCGGCCGCCTTCAACAATATCGTCGGCGCCAAGCCGACGCGCGGCTACCTGCCCTGCAGCGGCGTGGTTCCGGCCTGTCGCTCGCTCGACTGCGTCTCGGTGTTTGCGCTGAATGCAGCGGACACCTGGTCGGTGATGCAGATCGCGGGCGGCGACGATGGTCTCGACGTGCTCGCCGCCACGCCACGCCCGCGCGGTCTGCCGGCGCGCCCGCGCATCGGCGTGCCACGGCCGGCGCAGCGTGAATTCTTCGGCGACACCCTCGCCGCTGCCGAATACGACAAAGCCCTGCAGAGACTGGCCACCCTGGGCGAGCTGGTCGAATTCGACTTCGCCCCGCTCGCCGCAACCGCCGCCCTGCTCTACGAAGGCCCCTGGCTGGCCGAACGCATGGAAGCCTGCGCCGAGTTGTTCGCCCGCCATCCGGAGGCGCTCGATCCGGCCGTGCGCAGCATCATCAGCAAGGGCGTCGATTACAGCGCGGCCGCCGCGTTCAAAGGCCGCACGCGGCTAGCAGCGCTGCGCAAGCAGATCGCGCCGATGTGGCAGGAGATCGATCTGTTCGCCCTGCCGACAGCGCCGACGCACTACCGGCTCAGCGAGATCGAAGCGGACCCGCTGCGCCTCAACAGCCGCCTCGGCACCTATACCAATTTCGCCAATCTGCTCGATCTGGCCGCCATCGCCGTGCCCTCCAGCCTGCGCGCCGACGGCCTGCCCTTCGGCATCACCCTGTTCGCCCAGGCCTGGAGCGATGCCGCGCTGGCGACCCTGGCCGACCGACTGCAACGCCTCGCCGCCCTGCCCTGCGGCGCCACCGGGCAGGCACAGGACAACCCGCCGCTCGACGCGCAGTGGCCCACGCAGCCGGGCAATATCCGCATCGCCGTGGTCGGTGCCCACCTCTCGGGCATGCCGCTCAATCGCGAACTCGCCGAGCGCGCCGCAAGCTTCGTACGCGCCTGCCATACCGCGCCGCACTACCGCCTCTACGCCCTGCCCGGCACCGTGCCGCCGAAGCCGGGCCTGATCCGCGACACGCAGCAAGGCGCAGCCATCGCCCTGGAGGTCTGGGAGATGTCGGCAGCCGCGTTCGGCGACTTCGTCTCGCGCATTCCCGCGCCGCTGGGCATCGGCACGCTGACGCTGGATGACGGCGAGCAGGTCAAGGGCTTCCTCTGCGAGCACAGCGCCCTGGCCGGCGCGACGGACATCACCCATTACGGCGGCTGGCGCGCCTACATCGCCGGGCAAAGCCAGACCTGAATACCCACTTCACCGATCTGATCACGGAGGTTCACATGCAACTGTTCCGCTTCACCGCTGCCGCCTTGCTGGCCTTGCAGCTTGTCTCCGCCCAGGCGCAGGACGCGCGCAAGGATGCCCTGCTGGTGGTCAACGAAAACGGGCCGAACAGCCTCGACATCCACGGTGTGGGCGCCAACCGCGCTTCCTACGGCGTAGCCTGGATCGCCTATGACCGCCTGATGAGCTACGGCAAGAAGGTGGTCAACGGCGTGCCCTACTACGACTACGCCAAGCTCGAACCCGAGCTGGCCGAGAGCTGGCAGGTGGCCAAGGACGGCATGTCGGTCACCTTCAAGCTGCGCAAGGACGCCAGGTTCCACGACGGCTCACCGGTTACCGCGGAAGACGTGAAGTGGAGCTATGACCGCGCCCTGGGCATGGGCGGCTTCCCGCAATTCCAGATGAGTGCCGGCTCGCTGGAAAAGCCTGAGCAGTTCGAGGTGGTTGATGCCAGCACCTTCCGCGTCAAGTTCCTGCGCAAGGACAAGCTTTCGCTGCCGGACATGGCGGTGCCGGTCGCCTCGATCTACAACGCCAAGCTCGCCAAGGCCCACGCCACGGCAGACGATCCCTGGGCCGCAGCCTGGCTGAAGAACAACGAAGCCGGCGGCGGCGCCTACAAGGTCGCCAGCTGGAAGCCCGGCCAGGAAATCGTCTATGAACGCTTTGATGACTGGAAGAACGGCCCGCTGCCCAAGCTCAAGCGCGTGATCCAGCGCGAAGTCGCCAACCCCGGCACGCGCCGCGCGCTGATCGAAAAGGGCGACGCCGACATGAGCTTCGAAATGCCGCCCAAGGACTTCGCCCTGCTCTCGCAAACCAAGGGCGATCTGGTGGTCAAGAGCACGCCGGTTGAAAACGCCGAATGGTTCATCGGCATGAACTACAACAAGCCGCCGTTCAATAATCCCAAGGTGCGCCAGGCAGTGGCCTGGGCCGTGCCTTACGAGAAGATCTACACACGTGCCTTCTACGGCCGCGTGATCAAGCTGTGGGGCGCCAAGAGCATGAACGTCACCAGCGCCGACTGGCCGGCCGTACATGGCTACAGCACCGATATCGCCAAAGCCAAGGCGCTGATGGCCGAAGCCGGCTATCCGAACGGCTTCGACACCACGCTGTCATTCGATTTGGGTAACGGCACCATCTCCGAACCGATTGCCGTGCTGCTGCAGGAGTCGCTCAATGAAATCGGCATCCGCACCACCATCAACAAGGTGCCCGGCGCCAACTGGCGCGCGCAGATGCTCAAGAAGGAAATGCCACTGTTCATCAACCGCTTCGGCGGCTGGCTCAACTACCCGGAATACTTCTTCTACTGGAACTTCCACAGCTCCGACCCGGTGTTCAACGACAGCTCGTACAAGAATCCGGCGATGGACAAGCTGATCGACGCCGCGCGCTTCGAGACCGACAAGAAGAAGTACGAAGCCCAGGTAAAGAGCTTCATCGACCTCGCCCACAAAGACCTGCCGCGCGTGCCGCTCGGCCAGCCGGTGATGGACGTGGTGATGAACAAGAACATCAGCGGCTACACCTACTGGTTCCACATCCAGCCGGATTACCGGCAGATCGAGAAGAAGTAAGGACTGCTTTGGGGATGGTGAGTGGAGAGTAGTGAGTCGGGAGTCGTGAGGCCTAAAAAGCCATCACCCATCTCCCGACTCCCCGACTCCCGACCTCCCCGACTCCCCACTCCCCACTCCCCACTCCCGAACCAAGCCACGCCACGCCACGCCATGAAAATGATCCTCAAGCGCCTGCTGCTCGCGCTCCCCAATCTGATCGGCGTCATCATCGTCACCTTCGTGCTGACGCGTGCGCTGCCGGGCGATCCGGCGGCTTATTTTGCGGGCGCAGCCGCGACGCCCGAAGCCGTTGAGCAAGTGCGCGTCAAGCTGGGGCTCGACCGGCCGCTGCCCGAGCAATTCCTGCACTACGTCGTTGATCTAGCGCATGGCGACTGGGGTTCCTCACTCGCCACCGGGCAAAAGGTCACCACCGAGATCGCCGCCCGCCTGCCTGCCTCGCTGGAACTGACGCTATGCGGCTTGCTGCTGGCAGTGTCGATTGCGCTGCCGCTGGGCGTGCTCGCCGCCACACGGCCGAACTCCTGGGCCGATCACGGCGTGCGCGTGCTGACTACGATGGGCGTTTCGCTGCCGACCTTCTTCACAGGTTTGCTGCTGGTGTACATCTTCTACTACAAGCTGGGCTGGGCCGCTTCGCCGAACGGGCGGCTCGATGCCTTCGTCACCTCACCACCGACGGTCACCGGCTTCTATCTCATCGACAGCCTGCTCATCGGCGATCTCGCTGTGTTCTGGGCGACGCTCAAACAGCTGATCCTGCCCACCGTCACCATGGCGCTGTTCGTCCTCGCGCCACTGGCACGCATGACGCGCGCATCGATGCTTGGCGTGCTGTCGTCGGACTTCGTGCGTACTGCGCGCGCCAGCGGCCTGACGCCCGGCACCGTGCTCTACACCTATGCGCTGCGCAACGCGCTGCTGCCGGTGCTGACGACGATGGGCATGGTGTTCTCCTTCCTGCTCGGCTCCAACGTGCTGGTCGAGAAAGTCTTCGCCTGGCCAGGCATCGGCTCGTTCGCGATCGAATCACTGGTCGCTTCGGATTACGCGCCGGTGCAGGGCTTCGTGCTGTCGATGGCCCTGCTCTATGTCGTACTCAACCTGCTGATCGACCTTGCCTACACCTGGCTCGATCCGCGCGTCTCGCTGGATGGCTGAGCCCATGAACACCAAACATCTACGCTATGTGCTCAAGGAAAATCCGATCACGGCGGTCGCCTTCAGCGTCTTCAGCCTGTTCGTGCTGATGGCGATTTTCGGCCCGCTGATCGCACCCTTCGACCCGCTCGACTCGAACGCCGGCCCTGCCTTGTCGCCGCCCACCTGGCATAACCCCTTCGGCACTGATTCGTTTGGCCGCGACATCCTCTCGCGCGTCATCGTCGCCACGCGGCTGGACTTCGGCATCGCCCTGGCGGCCGTGCTGCTGTCCTTCGTAATCGGCTCGGCCTTCGGTTGCGCGGCAGGCTTCTGGGGTGGCTGGTTCGACCGCATCTCCTCGCGCCTGGCGGACACCATCATGGCCTTCCCGCTGTTCGTGCTGGCGATGGGCGTGGTCGCCGCGCTGGGCAATACGGTCGGCAATGTGATCTACGCCACCGCACTGATCAACCTGCCCTTCTACCTGCGCGTGGCGCGTGCCGAATCGAACGTGCGGCGCGAAGCAGGCTTTGTCGAAGCAGCGCGACTGGCCGGCAATCATGACTTGCGCATTCTCGCCGTGCACATCTTCCCCAACATCCTGCCGCCGATGATGGTGCAGGTCTCGCTCAACATGGGCTGGGCCATCCTCAATGCGGCGGGGCTCTCTTTCATCGGCCTGGGCGTGCGGCCGCCGATGCCCGAGTGGGGCATCATGGTTGCCGAAGGGGCCAGCTACATCATCTCCGGCGAGTGGTGGGTGGCGCTGTTTCCGGGTGCCGTGCTGATGCTGGCAGTCTTCTGTTTCAACCTGCTCGGCGATGGTCTGCGTGACCTCATCGACCCCCGGAGGCGCACATGAACGCACCTGTTGCCAGCCTGCCCCTGTTGCACGTGGCCGACCTGTCGCTGGAGTTCCGCACACGCAGCGGCACCGTGTTTGCACTCGAAAACATCGCCTTCTCGCTCAACAAGGGCGAAATGCTGGGCATCGTCGGCGAGAGCGGCTCGGGCAAATCCGTGCTCGCCTATTCTATGCTCGGCATCTCCGACGGCGCGGCACGCGTCACCGCCGGCACCGCGATGTTCGGCGGCGCCGACCTGCTCAAGGCCAGCGAGCACGAATTGCGCGAAATCCGTGGCCGCGAAGTGTCGATGATCTTCCAGAGCCCGCGCACCGCGCTCAATCCGATCCGCAAGGTCGGTCATCAGATCGAGGACGTACTCAAACGGCATGCCGCTGTGCGCGGTGTCGATCTTCGCGAACGCGCCATCGATTGCCTCAAGCGCGTGCGCATCCCCGATCCGGCGCGGCGCTACGACGCCTATCCCTTCGAGCTCTCCGGCGGCATGTGCCAGCGCATCCTGATCGCCCTCGCCCTGGCTTGCCAGCCCTCGCTGCTGATCGCCGACGAACCGACCACCGGCCTCGATGTCACCACCCAGGCGGCGATCATGGAACTGCTCAGCAGCCTGGCGGCCGAGCAGAACATGGCCAGCATCCTGATCACCCACGATCTGGCGCTGGCCGCGCAGTACTGCGACCGCATCGCCGTGATGCATGCCGGCCACCTGATCGAATGCGGCCCGGCCGAAGAAGTCTTGAACGCGCCGCACCACCCCTACACGCGGCGCCTGATCGCCTCGACGCCGCACACCGCGCCCAGCATCGCGGCGATGAGCCCGATTCCCGGCAATCTGCCCGATCTGCGCCGCAGCGACCTGCCACCCTGCCGCTACGCCGGCCGCTGCGAACGCTTCGAAGCGGCCTGCAATGCCGCGCCCTTGCCGGAATTCGCGATCACGCCCCATCACACCGTACGCTGCTGGAACGCCGAATGAATACGCCACTCTTGCGCGTCGAGCGCCTCGTCAAGCATTTCAAGGTTGGCCGCAATGCGATGCTGCATGCCGTCGACGACATCAGCCTGGACATCGCCCCCGGCGAGAGCGTGGGTCTGGTCGGCGAATCGGGCTGCGGCAAGTCCACGCTGTCACGCGTGCTCGCCCGCCTGATCGATGCAGACAGCGGCCATATCCACTTTCATGATGGTGCGCAGGAAAGCGACCTCGCCGCCTCGCCTGCGGCCAGGTTCGCGCGCCATGCGCAACGCGGCGTGGTGCAGATGGTGTTCCAGGATGCCAACGACAGCCTCAACCCGCGCTACCTCGCGCAGGACACCATCGCCGAACCGCTGCGTCTTCTCGTCGGCATGAAAGATGCGGCCGCGATCAAGGCGCGCGTCGAGGAACTCGCCGGCTGGGTCGGCCTGCCGACCGAGCTGCTCGGCCGCTATCCGCACCAGCTCTCGGGCGGGCAGAAGGCACGTGTCGGCATTGCGCGCGCGCTGGCCTCCTCGCCGCGCCTGCTGATCCTCGACGAGCCGACAGCAGCGCTGGATGTGTCGGTGCAAGCGACGGTGCTGCAGCTGCTCGCTGATCTGAAAGCACGCCTGGGCCTGTCGTATCTTTTCGTGTCGCACGATCTGAACGTCGTGCGCCTGCTCTGCGACCGCGTCGTGGTGATGTATCTGGGCAAGGTGGTGGAGCAAGGGCCGGCGCAGGAGGTCTTTGCACATCCGCACCATCCCTACACGCAGATGCTGGTGGCGGCGATTCCGGACCCGCATCGCAAGGGGCAGCCTGCGCAGATCATGCAGGGCGAAGCACGCAGCCCGATCAACCCGGACCCGCGCGCCTGCCGCTTTCATGGTCGCTGCCCGCATGGCGAGCCGCGCTGCGAGCTGCACACCGTATCACTGCGCGAAGTGGCGCCACAGCATCTGGCGGCCTGCCACCTGCTGGAGGACTGAGAGACTGTTCACGATCTTCTGCGCTCGTGGAACATATGAACCGCCGCTGTTTTTGACGCAAGGACGCGAAGAAAAACAAAGCAAGTTTCGCCAAGGAACGCGGTCAAGAAAGCCTCTGCAAATCAAACCTTTGCGAGCCTTCGCTTTGCTTGGCGTACTTCGCGTCAAAGACAATGTCTGACGCCTTGGCAGCTTCAACCACAAGCTTGCTGTATCAATGCTTCGGCTGCGCCAGCTTGTCGCCGATGAGCTGGCGCAGGCTGCCGAAGCTGGCGAAGCTGCTGCCGTCGATCTCGTCGTCAGCGAAATAGATCGCGAAATGCTCTTCGAGCGCGGCAATGATGCCCACCACGGCCATCGAATCGAGCTCGGGCAAGGCGCCCAGCAGCGCCGTACTGTCGTCAAAAGTCTCGGCCCGCCCGCCGAGGGCCAGCACGTCATCCAGTACTTTTGCGAGTTCCTTGCGAGTATCCAACACCTGCTCCCATCCCCTGCCAAAGCCGGCGGCAAGCGCCCGGCCGTCATCAAGGCCGGTATTATAGGCGGCTGCCCGATTCGTCGTGTGGCTTTGTGTTGCGTTAAGCTTGGCGGACCCCTCAGGCCGTCCAGCCCACCGATCAATCGTTTGTCCGCTCCAGCGCCCGATGACTTTGCTGCGCCCACCTACCTTGCTGCACGAGCTGCCCCTGCAGGCAGCCTTGCGTACCCCGCACGCGATTGCGCTTGTCGAGGGCGCGCAACAGATCGATTACGCCACGCTTGCGACGCGCATCGAAGCGCTGGCCGGCGGCTTGCTGGCGCGCGGCCTGGCGCGTGGCGAACGGGTGGCGATCTGGATGGAAAAGCGCAGCGAGCTGGTCTGCAGCGTGTTCGCCAGCAGCCTGGCTGGCGCCGTCTTCGTGCCGATCAATCCGCAGCTCAAACCGGCCCAGGTCGCCCACATCCTGCAGGACTGCGGCGTCAGCCTGCTGATCACCACCACGGCGCGCCTGCCCCTGCTCGCGCCGGTGCTGGCCGACTGCCCCGCCCTGCGCGAGGCATTGTGCGTCGATGCGGCGGATGGTAGCTGGGCTGCCCTGCAAGCCGCTGGCACCGGCCAGCCGCCGCGCATCATCGATGCCGATCTGGCCTGCATCTTCTACACCTCGGGCAGCACCGGGCGCCCCAAGGGCGTGATGGTCTCGCAGCGCAATCTGGTGGTCGGTGCGCAAAGCGTGGCCAGCTATCTGGACAATCGCGCCGACGACTGCCTGCTCGCAGCCCTGCCGCTATCCTTCGATGCCGGCTTCTCGCAGCTCACCACAGCCTTTGCCGTCGGCGCGCGCGTGGTGCTGCTCAATTACCTGATGCCGCGTGACGTGCTGAACGCCATGGCGCGTGAACAGGTCACCGGACTCACCGCCGTGCCGCCGCTATGGATGCAGCTGGCGACGCTGAACTGGCCGGAGGCGGCAAGCCAATCGCTGCGCTATTTCGCCAGCACCGGCGGGCGCATGCCGATTCCCACCCTGCAGGCGCTGCGCGAGCGCGTGCCGGCAGCCAAGCCCTTCCTCATGTACGGTCTCACCGAAGCTTTCCGCGCCACCTATCTGCCGCCCGAAGAAGCGGCGCGGCGCCCGGATTCGATCGGCCGCGCCATTCCGAATACCGAGGTACTGGTGCTGCGCGAAGATGGCAGCGAATGCGCCGTCGACGAACCCGGCGAGCTGGTGCAGCGCGGCGCCCTGGTGACCCTGGGCTACTGGAACGACGCCGCCAAAACCGCCGAGCGCTATCGCCCGCTGCCGCTGCGCGCCGGGCAAACGCAGGCCGAGATCGCGGTGTTCTCGGGCGACACCGTGCGCCGTGATGCCGAAGGCTTCCTCTATTTCATCGGCCGGCGTGACGAGATGATCAAGACCTCGGGCTACCGCGTCAGCCCGACCGAGGTCGAAGAAGCCTGCCACGCCACCGGCCTGGTCGCCGAAGTCGCCGCGCTGGGCGTCGAGCACCCCGCGCTGGGGCAGGCCATCGTGCTCGTCGCCTGCCCGGCGAGCGGGCGGGACTGCACGGCCGCCAGCCTGCTCGCCGCGCTGCGTACGCAGTTGCCGGGCTGGATGCTGCCAGCGCATATCGAACTGTGCAGCACCGCCCTGCCGCGCAACCCGAACGGCAAGATCGACCGCGTCCAGCTCGCCCAGTCCTTTGCCGGCCTGTTCAGCGCTGCCGCGCCGCACTGAAGCAAGGATGCCAACCGCATGACGCGCCCGACACTCAGCCACGCCGCAATGACCCAGTTCCCCCTTGCGGGCGACGAACTGCTGGTCGGCGGCATGCCCCTCACGCGCCTGGCTGAACGCGTCGGCCAGACGCCGTTTTACGCCTATGACCGGCAGGCCATCAGCGCGCGCATCGACAGCCTCAAAGCCGTGCTGCCCGCGCGCCTGGAGCTGCATTACGCGATCAAGGCCAATCCCATGCCGGCCCTGGTGGCGCATATCGCCAGCCGCGTCGACGGCCTCGATGTGGCCTCGGCAGGCGAACTGCGCGTCGCGCTGGACGCCGGTATGGCGGCCGCAGCGATCAGCTTTGCCGGCCCGGGCAAACGAGCGCAGGAATTGCGTCAGGCGGTCGCCGCCGGCGTCTGCCTCAATGCCGAATCGCTGACCGAGCTGCAGCGCCTGCACGAGGCCTCGCAAGCGCTGGGCTTGCCGGCGCGCGTCGCGCTGCGCGTCAATCCTGATTTCGAGCTGAAGAGTTCGGGCATGCGCATGGGCGGCGGCGCCAAACCCTTTGGCATCGATGCCGAAGCCATTCCCGCCGCGCTGCGCAGGCTGGCAGAGCTGGAGCTGCAATTCGAAGGCTTCCATCTCTACGCCGGCAGCCAGAGCCTCAGAGCCGAGGCGCTGATCGAAGCGCAAAGTGCCAGCTTCGAACTGGCTCTGCGCCTAGCCGCCGCTGCGCCGGGACCGCTGCGCACCCTCAATCTCGGTGGCGGCTTTGGTGTGCCCTACTTCCCCGGCGAAGCGCGGCTCGACCTTGCGCCGATTGCCGATCACCTCGCCGCGCTGGATGCACAGCTGCTCAGCGCGCAGCCGCAAGCGCGCCTCGCGCTGGAGCTGGGCCGCTACCTGGTGGCCGAAGCAGGCGTTTATGTCTGCCGCGTGCAGGACATCAAGCAGTCCCGCGACACCACGTTCCTGATCACCGATGGCGGCCTGCATCAGCACCTGGCCGCCAGCGGCAACTTCGGTCAGGTGATCCGCAAGAATTACCCGGTGCTCCTGGGCAACAAGGCCGGCCAGAACGCCGATCAGCGCTACAGCGTGGTCGGCCCGCTGTGCACGCCGCTCGACGTGCTGGGCAGCGAGGTGATGCTGCCGCAAGCCGCCATTGGCGATCTGTTCGTCGTCCTGCAATCGGGCGCCTATGGTGCCAGCGCCAGCCCGCGCGGCTTCCTCTCCCATCCGGATGTCATCGAAGTGCTGATCTGAAACGCCCGCAAGGCTGCCCGCCTGAAAACCTAAGGGATACCGGATAGTCAGGTTTTTCCATCTCTTTTCCAGGCACATGCTGCACCGCCGCGCAGTTCAAATAGCAGCTGAAGTTTCATCAGCATCGCCAGCGAACCGCGTACGCATTCAGGGAGAAGCACATGGACACCAGGCAAGTCATCCTCGTCACCGGCTGCAATGGACAAATCGGCCGCGTATTGGTCCCCGCGCTACGTGCGCGCCACGGCAACAGTCAGGTCATCGCCACCGATCTGCGCGGTGCAGTCGACCGCCAGCTCGATGTCACCGACACTGCCGCGCTGCTCGCCTTGCTGCGCGAACTGCGGCCGACGCAGATCTACCACTTGGCTGCGGTACTCTCGGCCACTGGCGAGCGCGACCCCGTGCGCGCCTGGCAGGTCAATCTGAACGGTTACTTCAATGTGCTCGAAGGTGCGGTGGCCGAAGGCGTGGAGCGTGTCTTCTTCCCCAGCAGCATCGCCGTCTACGGCCCCGACGTGCCGCGTGAAGCAACGCCCGACGACGCACCGACGCGGCCGAGCACCATCTACGGCATCGCCAAGGCGGCCGGCGAAAACCTCGCCGCCTGGTATCGCGAAAAGCATGGTCTGGATGTGCGTGTGCTGCGTTACCCGGGCATCATCGGCTGGGAAAGCGCGCCTGGCGGCGGCACCACCGACTATGCCGTTGAGATTTTCCACGCGGCGGTCAAGGGCGAGACTTTCGTCTGCCCCTTGTCAGCCGAGCGCGCCCTGCCAATGCTGGCGATGGCCGACGCCGTGCGTGGCACCCTCGACTACATGGCGGCGCCGCGCGAGCAAATCCGCCGTGCCAGCGGCTACAACCTGGGCGGCTTCTCGGCTGCGCCAGCGGATTTTGCAGCGGCCATCCGCAGCCAGTGCCCCAGCTTCCAGATTGACTACCAGCCGGACGCCCGCGACCGCATCGCCGCCTCCTGGCCAGCCGGCCTCGATGACCGCGCCGCGCGCGAGGACTGGGGCTGGCAGCCGCACTACACACTGGAGCGCCTCAGCCTCGCAATGCTCGCCCATCTGGGGGCCGACTACAGTGCACAACAGGCCGCTAAGGCCGCGACCCACCCCCGCGCCATTCAACGTGCGGCGTGAATGCTGAATCAGCAAACATCCGTTCAGCGCGCATGAAATACTGGCGGTGCTGCCTCTGCTGGCAGCCGCACGACAACATGCTATAGGCATTCTCGGCACGAACATCAACAGCGCAGGTCGATCAACAAAAAAGGGGCGTCCGCCGGACGCCCCTTTTTGCTTGCTACGCTGATCTCTCAGGAACCAATCCGGCCACCATCGTTCTTGGTAATCATGACCGTCGCGGAACGCGGACGCTTACCCGCGCCATACCCTGCATTGCTGGGCCACTGACTGGTGTATTTCGTCGGGTCGGACAGATTGGCGACCGTGGAGCCCTCGCCCGGATGCTGCACGTTGACAAACAGAACCTTGCCATCGGGCGATTCACACACGCCGGTGATTTCCTGATCGAAAGGACCGACCAGGAAGCGTTTGAGCGTATCGGTCGTGGGCTTCTTGCCCATCTTGGTGGTCACGGTCGAGGTACCACTGGTCACGCTGACATCACCACCGTCACCCACTTTGCCCGGCAAAGCAGCCAGCATCATGCAGTTGGTGACATCGGTATAGGCGCCATCATCCGTCTGGATCCAGCAGATTCCCGTGCTGCTGGTAAAGGCCAGACCATCGGGGCTGGAAAAGTCGTTGTCCTTGCCCAGACCGGACAGATTGACAGTTGCCGTCGGGGAGGTCTCTTCCGCGCCAAACACATACACATCCCACTTGAAGGTCGTGGCAGCGGCATCGTCACCCGTCTCGGCGATACGGATGATATGACCGTGCACATTGCCACTCTGGGTCGTGGCCGTACCCTTGGTGTCGCTGTATGAGCGCGGATTGGCCGCATCCACCGTCGCAGCGGTACGGCTGCTGTTATTGGTCATCGTGAAATAGACTTCACCCGTCTTCGGATTGGTCGCACACCACTCGGGGCGGTCCATCTTGGTTGCACCGACGGCATCCGCCGCCAGACGTGCATTGATTACCACATCGCCCTGATCGGCAAACGCGTAGGTTGCATAGCCGCTGACCGTGGAGTTGGTGATGCTCAGCTCCAGCCAGTTACCCGAACCATCGGCGTTGAACTTGGCGACATACAGCTTGCCGCTGTTCAGATACTTGTCCCCGGTCGCAATGCGATTGCTCGGACTGGCGTCCGCCGCGTCCCAGTTCGTCGCCGAAACGAACTTGTAGACATATTCGTTCTGCGCATCATCTCCCATGTACACCGCCAGCGCCTTGCCTGCCACCGGACGGGAAAAGGCCGCGCCTTCGTGATTGAAACGCCCCATGGCGGTACGCTTCTTGACCGCAGCCGTCTTGTCGTACGGATCGATCTCGGTGATATAGCCCTGACCATTGAGCTCGTTGCGATAGTCGTCAGTCCCATCGGTAGAGCTACCGGTCAGACTGATATCCCAACGTGCATATTGGTCAGCTGTGCCGGCCGTATCCCAGCCGTAGCGCCCCGAGCTACCTTGGCTACGCCCGTAGCGCTTAAGTGCGGTCACGCTCTTCGCATCGCGCTTGGCATCATCACCGGCAGCACGTTTGAAGTAACCGGCCCAGTTCTCTTCACCCGTCAGCAGCGTGCCCCAAGGCGTTTTGCCAGTGCCGCAGTTGTTGAGCGTGCCACGGGTCTTGGTGCCGTTGGTGGAGTATTTCGTCTTCAGCAAGGCATGTCCGGCAGCAGGGCCGGCGATCTGGACTTCGCTCAGCGCAGTAACGCGGCGGTTGAAGGACGAACTCTGAACGGTCGCAAAGCGCCCAGCGCTCTTGCGAATTTCCACAACCGAGACGCCGTGTGCTGCCACTTCCTTGTCTACTTCAGCAGCCGGACGCGTACCCGAGGTCGGGCCATTGGCATGCAGGAAGACCTGTGTGATGTATTCGTGATTGATGGCCAGCAACGCGCGATCATTGGCACTGACATCCGGCGTGCCTGCTGCAGACAAGCCGAAGTACTCCATCCCGTCATGACAGTCACCCGAACGGTTATCGAAATCGGTATCGGTTCCGTCATTCTTGTAGGCAGCTGTTGCCGCCGTCAGCGGATCGCCGCAGGCATAGATCACCGAAGCAGTATAGCCAACCGGAACAGTGAATACGTCCGCCAAGCTCTTGGCTACGGGAGTGAACCCCAACAACTGTTCGGAAGAATTGCCGGACGAAGAGGACTCGCCACCATCGCCTGAACCGGCACAGCCTGCCAGCCCAAACGGCGAGAACAAAGCCAGCCCGGCAGCGCCGCTCGCGCCACGCAACAGGGAGCGGCGGCTCAGGCGCGCATTGAGGATTTCCTGAATCGATGGATTGCTGCTTTCATTGTGCCCAATGTCATCGGGATCAACACCATTGGCGTCGGGGAGATAGTTGTTCTTGCTCATAGTTATAGGCTCCAGCCGGGATCGAAAAACCGCTGAAGACTATGCGAGGTGCGTTACACCAAGATGACACGCAGCGCCAGCACATGAGTACGTCAATGGCAACAACCTGATTCGCGCACTTCAAACAGGTGGCATTCAGATAGCGCGCCTACCCACCCGGCAAGCCTGTCCAGAACCACGCAACACACGACGCTGCGGATCTGTGATGCCTCCGACGATCAGGCAAGGAAGCCCAGATCATTGTTGAAGTTGGCGATATTCGGAGCAATCAGGCTGAAGTCTGCACTGGAGACGCCGAACCAGCGCCCCAGGGTGACCGCCAGGGAGTCGACCGAAGTCGTCGGGATGAAGCGCCCGGAACCCGCGTCGGCAAGATTCGGATTGGCCGTGGTGTGCAGGCGCACGGCGGGCATCGTGCCGTACATGTCGCCGCCTTTGACGGCGCCGCCGAGCACGAAATGATGCGCGCCCCAGCCGTGGTCCGAGCCGTCGCCATTGGAGGTCAATGTGCGACCGAAATCCGAGGCGGTAAACAGCGTGACATTGTTCTGCAGGCCCAGCGAGCCCATCGCGCTGTAGAAATAATCCATGCTACGCGCCACCTGCGAATGCAGACCGAGCGCGCCCGTATTGGCGTTGTCTTCGAGCGTGGTGATCTCGTTGTCATGCGTGTCGAAGCCGCCGATGCTGACAAAGAAAACCTGACGCTTGGCCCCCAGGCTGCTGCGCGAAGCGATCAGGCGGGCCACCACTTGCAGCTGCAGGGCCAGTGAATTGTTGGCCAGCGCGGTAGGCAAGCTAATCCCTGCCGTGCTGGTCGGCACCGTCGCGAGCGCTGAACTAACCGTCCCCGAGGCATCGATCGAGCGCTTGACCAGGTCGGCGTGGTCCGACTCCATGTACAGCGTGCCGGCCGCCACACTGTCCGTCACCAGCTGCGACAAGGCCGTCCGCGCCGCCGTACCGGCCGCGCCGGAGAGCCCGAAGGGCGAGCTGTTCACCGCCGTAACCGGTGTCGCACCATTGGTACCGATCTGGTACTGGAAAATGTTCTGCCCGGCCAGAAAGACCGCATTGCTGCTCGCCGAAATGGCGGTAAACACGGTCGAAGAATTGCTGCTCGCCAGCAGATCGCCCATGCGCCCGCCCCAGCCCGCCTTGCCACCCTCGGCGGCATACGACTGCCACACCGCCTGCTGGTCATTGTGCGAGAACAGCTTGGGCGGCAAGGCAACGCTGTTGGCGAGATAACTGGTGCGATTGGTCGGCGCAATCAGCGGACCGATATTCGGCAGGATGGCCAGCTTGCCCGCCGTGAACAAAGCCTGCAGCGGCGCCATCGGCGGGCAGAAGGCGAATTCCGCACTGGAACTCTGCGCCGTCGCCGGGCTGAACTTGGTCGCCGTCAGTTGCGAGCGGTCGTAAGCGATACCGCCGGCCGTGCGGTTGCCGCTGCGCGCAGCAGCGTAAGCATCGTAGGCGGCCTGATCGTAGGGAATGATCATGTTGTTGTGATCATTCCCGCCAAACATGAACAAGCAGACGATGGCGCGATAGTCCGGCGCGCTCTGGGCGCTCGCCGCCCCGAGGCCCGCAAGATTGAGTGCGAAAGGCGCGGCCGAACCCAAGCCGGCCAGGGCCGCCAGGCGCTTGAGGTATTCACGACGGGACAAGTGACTCATGCTCGGCGCCTCACTTCTGGACCAGATAATCAGGGGAAGCCATGGTCAGGAAGACCGCCAGCCAGACTCTTTGTTTGAGCGCCACAGCTGCCGCGCTGGAAGCGCTGCTGGTCGACCCCGTCGGAATGCTGACAGCATCCACCGCCGTCTTGATGCTGGTCCGCGTCAGGGCCTTCATCGCACCGCGCGTCAGCAATACATCAATGCGATTGAGCAAGGCGGCGGAATCGCTAGCCAGCGCAATCTCACTGCTGTAGTTGGGCTGCACATCACGCACCCCGGCCGTGCTGGTGCCAACACCATTCTGCACAATCCCCTGCATGACATTGATGTAGCCCGCCACCGAGGTCTCACTGGCAAGCTGCATCTCCGGCGCGACCAGGGAATTACTTGCCACGCGACTGTTCGACGGTACATAGCCGGGGCGATAGAAATTGAAAACCGAGGAAGCACGCATCGGCGTCTGGTTCAAGCTGCCGGAGGCGCTATCGGTATTGCCGACCTTGTAGGCGCCGGAGTTGGACACCACGTTGAAAGCGCGCGCCCAGTTGGCCAGGCGGATCACCGGCTCGACGATCTTGCCCTCGCCTGCCGTCAATGTCGCCGGGCGTGCTTCCGGATCGAGCAAGATGGCGGCAATCGTTGCGCGCATGTCGCCGCGCTTGCCTGTGCCCAGACCCGGCGCGAGAGCGGTGACTCCGGTATTAAAGGCAGTCGCCACGCGATCAACATAGGCAGCCGAGGGATTGCTCTTGACCAGTCGCTGGATCAGCTGTTTGCCGATGAAGGGGCCGACATTGGCGTGATTGAAGATGGTGTCGAGCGCCGTTTTCAGATCACTGGCCATGCTCGCCGCCGTCGCTGCACTTTGCGCCGGAATTGTCACACCGAGGAACTGCTTGGCCGAGATCGAATGAAACTGCGGATAGCCCTGCATCGGCATGACGTTGTAGTTGGCGTCCTTGACGTTACCCCAGAAGCGCGCATCGGCGGTATCGGCGCCGCCGTAGCTGTAGCCCGTGAACACCTTGGCCAGCCCGCTGATATCGCTATTGGAATAGGTATCGATCGGCTTGCCGCCGCTGAGCTTCAGGCTGCCATCATTGTTGAGCTGGTAGAGGCCGATCGAGAACAGCTGCATGATCTCGCGCGCATAGTTCTCGTCCGGCGTGCGCCCACTGGCGGTATCTTCCTTGCGGTTGCGCAGATGCGAGAGATAGACGCCCATCGCCGGGCTCAGCGTTACGTCTTCGAGCAGATCGCGGTAGTTGCCAAAGGCATTTTTCTCGAGCAGATCGTAATAGTAGGAAACGCCGCGGATATCGCTGCCCAGATCACCATTGAAGGACACCACCAGAATCTGCGACAAGGCAAAGGCCACGCGCTGGCGCAGCTGGTCCCGCCCGGTCAGTGCCTGCCCCCACCAGCTTTGCAGAAAGTGGCTCTGATCAATCGTCGCCGTGCCGATGCTGGCCAGACGTGCAGCTTCCTGATCCACACAACTCAGATGACTGGCGCGCGGCTGCTCGAACTGACGGGTGATCCAGGTGAGCGCACTGCCTTTTTTCAGCGCATCAATCGACGCGCGGCTCGGGCCGAAACTCGCTTGTTGCAGGAAGCGTGCGGCCTCGGCATCCGTCGGATGGGTGTTGTTATCGCTGGCATCCACTTCTGCGGTCGCCGTGAAGGTGCAGCCAGAGACCGTCGTCGTCGTCGTCGTGCTACTGCTACCACCTCCCCCGCCACCGCCACCGCCACCGCAGGCAGACAGCAGCAGCACCGTTACTACGCCCCACCACTTGTAAAAGCGCACCATCCCAGCCCCCTCTGCCTTGGAGCTCGGATTCTAGACAGAAATTTACATTTACCCAGCGCTTCTGGACGAGTGGCAAATAGCCTCAATCAGGCGGCAAAACCGCAACTCAACTCAGGTGCCACATCTACATGGCATTCAGCGACTGGCGCGCCGCGCCAGCACAAGTCCGGCCAGCACCAGCGCGCAACCGATGAAGCGCGACAAACTCATCTGCTCGTTGAAGATCAGGATCGCCAGCCAGGCTGCAGTGACCGGCTGCACCAGCAGCAGAACCGAAGCCAGATTGGCGCGCAGATGACCGACCGCCCAGGTGATCAGCCCCTGCCCGAAGACCTGGCAGATGAGCGCGATGCCCAGCACCGCGCCCCAGCCTTGCAGTGAGCGGGGCAGCACCTGCTCGTTCATCACCACGATGACCGGCGCCAGTACCAGCGGCGTCACGATGGCCGTGCCGGCGAGGATATGCGCGGTCGCGAAGTGGCGACGGCAATGCTTGACCGTCAGCTGGTAGCCGGCATAGAAAATCGCCGCCGCCAGGGCGATGAAGTCACCCATCAGATCGCGCGGCGAGACATCGAAGCTGGCGCGCACCAACAAACCCGCGCCGCAGATCGCGGCCAGCAAGGCCAACAGGAAGCCGCCGCCGATCACTTCGCCGAACAAGGCCCAGGCGCCCAGGGTGACGAAGATCGGCGCCAGATTGAGGATGAAGGTCGAGTTGGCGACCGAGGTGTAATGGATGGCGATGTGCCACAGCGCCAGATCGATGGCCAGGAACACGCCGGAGAGCACCAGCAGGCCATAGGCCGCCGCGCCGCGCCGTGCATGGGGTGCCTGCGGGCGGTGACGGATGCGCCAGCACCAGATCAGCGCAAAAGGAATCGACAAGCCCAGGCGCCAGGCCACCACGCTGACCGGGCCGACATCAGCGAGGCGCACGAAAATCGGCGCGAAGGCGATGCACATGGCGCCCAGAATCAGGCTCAGCAAGGCCAGGCGGGACGGATGGGCGGAAACTTCGCTCAGCAAGACAAGAGATCCGGAAAATGCCACCAAGATGGCCGTTGCGGCGTATGGTCGCACAAATGCGGCTTGCGCAAGGTCGATCCAGGCCAAGCATCCGCCAGAAGGCAGAACGCCCCCCTGTCGATTCGACAAATTGCTCGCCAGCGCAGCGTGAAACGGTAAAATTGAGGGATGAATCCCGAGCTCCCCGCTGTCGACACGCCCCCGCCCTCCCCCGCCTTCGTTCATCTGCGCCTGCACACCGAGTTCTCGATCGAGGACGGTATCACCCGCGTCGATGATGCGATTGCGGCTGCCGTGCAGGACGGCATGCCAGCCCTGGGCATCTCGGATCTGGCCAATCTGTTCGGGATGGTCAAGCACTACAAGGGCTGCCGTGGTGCCGGCGTCAAGCCGGTGATCGGCGTCGACGCCTGGATCAGCAACGAAGTCGAGCGCGACAAGCCCAGCCGCGTGCTGCTGCTGGTCAAGCACCGCGAAGGCTACCGCCAGCTCTGCGAGCTGCTCAGCCGCGCGTTTCTGGAGAACAAGCACCGCGGCCGCGCCGAACTGAAGAAGGAATGGCTGGACGCCGCCGCGGTCAGCGGCCTGATCTGCCTTTCCGGCGCGCAGCAGGGCGATATCGGCAGCGCGCTGGCGGCCGGCAACTACAGTTCGGCACAAGCGCTGGCGCGCGACTGGGCGGCACGCTTCCCGGAATCCTTCTACATCGAGGTGCAGCGCGCCAGCCATGCCGGCACCGAAGCCTACATCAGCGACGCCCTGCAACTGGCCAGCCAGTTGGAACTGCCGGTGGTGGCCACGCACCCGATCCAGTTCCTCAAACGTGAGGATTTCAAGGCCCACGAGGCGCGCGTGTGCATCGCCCAGGGCTATGTGCTGTCGGACAACCGCCGTCCCAAGCTGTTCACCGAAGAGCAGTACTTCAAGAGCCAGGCCGAGATGCAGGCGCTGTTTGCCGACATCCCCGAAGCGCTGGAGAACGCGGTCGAGATCGCCAAGCGCTGCTCGCTGACCGTCACTCTGGGCAAGAACTTCCTGCCGCAGTTCCCCACGCCGGAAGGCATGACGCTTGACGACTTCCTCGTCGCCGAGGCGAAGAAAGGCCTGGAGAACCGCCTCGCCCAGCTCTACCCGAATGCCGAGGAACGCGAACGCGAGCGCCCGCGCTACGAAGATCGCCTCAAGTTCGAGACTGACACCATCGTGCAGATGGGCTTCCCCGGCTACTTCCTGATCGTGGCGGACTTCATTCGCTGGGGCAAGGCCAATGGCGTGCCGATCGGCCCCGGCCGGGGTTCCGGCGCCGGCTCCCTGGTGGCCTACTCGCTCGATATTACCGATCTGGACCCGACCGCCTACGCCCTGCTGTTTGAGCGCTTCCTCAACCCGGAACGGGTGTCGATGCCTGACTTCGACATCGACTTCTGCCAGGAAAAGCGCTACATGGTCATCGACTATGTGCGCCAGCGCTACGGCGAAGACGCCGTCAGCCAGATCGCCACTTTCGGCACCATGGCTTCGAAAGCCGTGGTGCGCGACGTCGGCCGCGTGCTCGACCTGCCTTATGGGCTGTGCGACAGGCTCTCCAAGCTGATTCCGGTGGTGCAGAACAAGCCGCTGGGCCTCGAAGAGGCGCGCGAGCAGGAGCCCGCCATCAACCAGATGATGAGCGAGGAAGGCGACGGCGAATCGATCACCGAGCTATGGGAGCTGGCCCTGCCGCTCGAAGGCATGACGCGCGGCGTCGGCATGCACGCCGGGGGCGTGCTGATCGCGCCGGGCAAGATCACCGACTTCTGCCCGATCTACCTTGCCGATGGCGCCGACGCGACCACCGTCTCGCAGTTCGACAAGGACGACGTGGAAGCCGTCGGCCTCGTCAAGTTCGACTTCCTCGGCCTGCGAAACCTGACGATTATCGATCTGGCGCTCGACTACGTCGAACGCCTCAGCGGTGCCCGCCCGAATCTGATGGCGCTGGGCTTCGAAGACCCGGCCGCCTACCAGATCCTGAAAGACGCCAACACCACCGCAATCTTCCAGGTTGAATCGGACGGCATGAAGAAGCTTCTGAAGAAGCTGGGGCCGGACCGCTTCGAAGACATCATCGCCGTGCTCGCGCTCTACCGTCCGGGCCCGCTGGGTTCGGGCATGGTGGACGACTTCATCCTGCGTAAACAGGGCAAGCAGGCGATCGACTATTTCCACCCGGACCTCAAAGCCTGCCTGGAGCCGACTTACGGCGTCATCGTGTATCAAGAGCAGGTGATGCAGATCTCGCAGATCATCGGCGGCTACACGCTGGGCGGCGCCGACATGCTGCGCCGGGCGATGGGCAAGAAAAAACCCGAGGAAATGGCCAAGCACCGCGCCACGATTGCCGAAGGTGCGGCCAAGAAGGGCTACGACCCGGCACTCGCCGAACAGCTGTTCGACCTGATGACCAAGTTCGCGGAGTACGGCTTCAACAAGTCGCACACCGCCGCCTACGCCGTCGTCACCTACCAGACCGCCTGGCTCAAGGCGCACCACTGCTCGGCCTTCATGGCGGCGACCATGTCCTCCGACATGGACAATACCGACACGGTGAAGATCTTCTTCGAAGACACCATCGCCAACGGCATCGTGGTGCTGCCGCCGGACGTCAATCACTCGCAGTACCGCTTCGAACCGACCGATGCCAAGACCATCCGCTACGGCCTCGGCGGCGTCAAGGGCGTCGGCGAGCCGGCGGTCAAGTCCATTCTGGCGGCACGTCAGAGTGGCGGCGCCTTCAAGGATCTGTTCGACTTCTGCCTGCGCGTGGACCGCCGCGCGGTCAATCGCCGCGCAGTTGAAGCGCTGATCCGCGCCGGTGCGCTCGACGAGATCGCGCCGCGCACGCCCGATGGCAAAGCGCACCGCGCCAAGCTGCTGGCGACTGTCGGCGTGGCCATGGAAGCAGCGGATCAGGCGGCGGCCAGCGCCGGCCAGGGCGGCCTCTTCGACATGGGCGACGGCCCCTCAGCGATTGCGCCCGAATACGTCGAGGCGCGCCCCTGGACCGAGCGCCAGCAGCTCACCGAAGAGAAGACGGCGATCGGCTTCTTCCTCTCCGGCCACCCCTTCAACAGCTTCCGCGACGAAGTGCGGCGCTTTGTGCGCATGCCGCTCTCGCGCCTGGAACCGAAGCGCGAACCGCAGATGCTGGCCGGCATCGTAGCGGCCCAGCGCACCAAGATCGGCCAGCGCGGCAAGATGACCTTCGTCACGCTGGATGACGGCAGCGCACAGTATGACGTCACGGTATATGCCGAAACCCTCGAAGCGAACAAGGGCAAGATCCTCAATGACGAAGTGCTGATCGTCGAAGCCAAAGTCAGCAATGACGACTTCTCCGGCGGCTACCGCATCGTCGCCGACAAGCTGATGAGTCTGGCCGATGCACGCGGCCGCTATGCGCGCGGGCTGTCGCTGCGCATCAACGGCGAAGTCGCCGCGAGCGGCGGTGCGCGTGCAGCGGCCGACCGTCTGCAACAACTTTTAGCCGTTTATCGGGGAAAACCTGCGGACGGCGCGTCCCCTGTCCGTTTAAGATACAGGAATGGCGTGGCGGAGGCCGATCTGCCTCTGGGTGACGGATGGTGTGTGCGTATCGACGACAAGCTACTCGAATCGCTGCGCGACTGGTTATCCTCGGAGAGTGTCGAAGTCGTCTACGCCTGAAGCCCGATACGCCAAATTGTTAAGGAATGTTGTGATGTCTCGCCCCGCCCGCCTGCTGCCAATCCTCTGCACCGCTCTTGCGGCAGCATTGGTGACGCCTTGCGCCAGCGCGGACACGCTGGGGCTGCGCATCACGCCGCGCACGTATGCCTACGCGCTGGACGCCAACGACGACGACAACCCGGCACGCCTGCGTATCAACATCTCCCTGCTCGACAGCGCTATCTCGGCGCCCGCGTTCATCCCGGCCAACACGCTGCGCCACGACAGCGGCAGCAACAGCTCGATGCGCTCCAACGCCGCCTGGGCCGACTGGTATCCCTTCGGCAGCGGCTTGCGTACCAGCCTGGGCCTGGCCTGGCGCGACACCGCCAACCGCAGCGAGAACGGCGCCATCGACAGCGACTACAGTTTCCGCAGCCAGGCCTTCCTGGGGCTGGGCTGGAGCAGCCGGGCAGCCAGTTCGGCGCCGGGCTGGCGTATCAGTGCTGACCTGGGCGCCAGCATCCGCACCCAGGGTGATTGCGGCGCGATGGCAATCTCCTGTGCCACACCCGCCGGCTTCGGCCTGAAGTTCAAATCGGGTGGCGACGGTATCCGCTGGAATCCGTTCATCAGCATCGGCGCCAGCTACCAGTATTGAGCCGGCTGATGGCGTGGCGGAACACCTGTTTGCTCCTCTGTGCCAGCCTGCTCTGTCTGGGTCTGAGCGCAGCCAGCACGGCCGCTGAAAAAGCCTCTGCGGCAAACAAGAAGCCCCGCCCAGCCAAAACCACGCCGCCCCGCAAAACTCTGCCGCGCACCCGCGCACCGGCGGTCGATACCGTGGTGCTGCGTTACCGCAGCCTCAGCAGCCTGCCCCAAGTGGTGCGCGATGAGCTCAAAGCGCCCGCGCGCAGCGCGGCGTCCGCGGACTATTCGCAGGATGGCGCGGAGCATTGCCGGCAATCGCGAGACCCACGCGTTTCGCCCTGCCTGGGCATTCTGGACATGCGCAGCGATCAGGACGGGCCGCGTTTCAGCTTCGGCCTGAGCCGCAGCAGCATCGGCGCCCCCAAGGATCTGCTATTCGGCCCCTGCCTGGCATGCATCAATACCGATGCGCTGATCGAACAGGAAAAGCTTGCCGACGTGCTCAACCAACAACGCCGCTTTCCGCTCGCCACCATGGGCATCAGTGTGGGCTTCTAAGTCATCCCGGCGTGCCGCCCGCCGGATGATCTGCGCGGATCAGCCCGCTTGCAGGAAGGCGCGGCGCGGTGGCTCGGAGCGCGCCGCGATGCCTTGCTGCAGCACGCGCGTGAACACGTCGTAAGCCACCGGCGGGCAGAAGAAATAGCCCTGCGCGACGCGGCAGCCTTCGCGAATCAGGAAATCGACCTGGGCGCGCGACTCGGCGCCTTCGGCCACCACATCCAGCTTGAGACTCTTGCCCATCTGGATGATCGCCCGCACGATGGCGGCGTCATCCGGATCGTCGGCAATGTCACGCACGAAGCTCTGATCGATCTTCAGGCGATCCACCGCGAAGCGCTTGAGATAGGACAGCGAAGAGTAACCAGTGCCGAAGTCGTCGATGGACAGGCGCACGCCGAGCGCCTTGAGGTTCTGCATGGTGTCGAGCACGCTTTCGGCATGCTGCATGATCAGCGACTCGGTGATTTCCAGCTCAAGATATTCGGGCGCCAGACCGGTCTCGCGCAGCACAGCGCTGACCACGGCCACGATGTCGTCGCGGCGGAATTGCAGCGGCGAGATATTGACCGCCACGGCCACCTCGGTAAAGCCCGCATCCTGCCAGGCCTTAGCATGCAGACAGGCCTGACGCAGCACCCAGCGGCCAATCGGCACGATCAGGCCGGATTCCTCGGCAATCGGGATGAAGCGACCCGGCGGCACGAAACCCAGCTCGGCCGACTGCCAGCGGATCAGCGCCTCGCCGCCGAGGATCACGCCGGTCTCCATGTCGACCTGGGGCTGGTAGTTGAGCAGCAGCTCGCCACGTTCGAGCGCCTGACGCAGATGGTTTTCCAGCTGCAGGCGTTCGAGCGCATTGGCATTCATCTGCTCGGTGAAGAAGCGGTAGGTATTGCGGCCGTTTTCCTTGGCGTGATACATCGCCGTGTCGGCATTCTTCATCAGCGCGTCGGCGGTGCGGCCATCGTCGGGGAAGACGGCGATACCGATCGAGAACGAGGTGCCCAGCGAATGCCCGCCGACATCGAAGGGCTCGGAGAGGCGGCGCAGGATCTTTTCGGCGATGCGCGCCGGCACATCGGCATCAGCCAGATCGGCGAGCACGATGAGGAATTCATCGCCGCCCTGACGGCAGATCGTGTCGGTATCGCGCACACAGTCGCGCAAACGCTCGGAGACCGCCTGCAGCAGGCGGTCGCCCGCCAGATGGCCGAGCGAGTCATTGATCGTCTTGAAGCGGTCCAGGTCAAGGAACAACAGCGCCACACGCTGCTCGGTGCGCTCGGCACGTGTCAGCGACTGCTCCAGGCGGTCCTGGAACAGGGTGCGATTGGGCAGGCTGGTGAGCGGGTCGTGGTGTGCGAGGAAGGCGATGCGCGCCTCGGTCGCCTTGCGCTCGGTAATGTCGGTAAACACCGCAACAAAATTGGTCATCGCACCACTACGGTCGCGCACCGCACTGATCGACAGCCAGCCGGGGAATTCCGAGCCGTTCTTGCGCTTCTGCCACACCTCGCCCTGCCAGGAGCCCTGCTGTTCGGTAATCTGCCACAGGCTGTTCTGGTCTTCCTCGTCGACCAGACTGGCCGAGAAGAGAGCCGGCGAATGGCTGATCACCTCTTCCGATGCAAAACCGGTGAGCTCGGTGAAGGCGCGGTTGACGGAGAGAATGTGGCGCTGCGCATCGGTGATCATGATTGCTTCGACGCTGTTGTCGAACACCGTGGCAGCCAGGCGCAGCTCTTCTTCGGCGCGGCGCTGCGCCGAGATGTCGGTCATGGTGAACACCACCGGATGCATGCCGGTTTTCGCATCACGCGCCAGCGGCTCGGCCCGTGCGATGAACCAGGCACGCGTGCCATCGCGGCGTGCCAACCCGACCACTGCGGAGCTGGAACGACCGGTGCGCATCGAGCGGGCGCCGGGCAGATCGCCAATCGGGCAAGGCGAGCCATCTTCGTGGAAATAGCGCAGGCCCATCGGGTCATGCAACGGCGGGAAGGTCTCACCCGGTTCCAGACCGTAGGTGCGGCGCGCCGCCGCATTGGCGATGATCACCTGGCCCTGTGCGTCACGCATCACCACGCCCTCGCGCATCGCCGAGAGGATCAGGCGCATGCGTCCCTCGCTCTCGCGCAGCTCGGCCGCAGCTTGTTTGCGCGCGGTAATGTCTTCGATCACCTCCATGAACTGGCTGGAGCCGAGACGCCGCGTCTTGACGATGGACAGCGTCAGATTGACCCAGACAATCTCGCCATCGGCGCGCAGCAAGCGCTTTTCCATCGCGCAGTTCTTGTCGCTGCCGAGCACCAGCTGGTCGAGCAGGCGCTCATTGTTCTCGACATCATCGGCATGCGTAATGTCGCGAAAGTCTTTTTGCAGCAATTCGCTCTCGGTGTAACCGAGGATCTCGCAGTAGCGCAGATTCACGCGCAGCAGACGACCGCTGATGGCGCATAGGCCCATGCCCACCGCCGCTTGCTCGAAAGCGCTGCGCAGGCGCGCCTCGCTGTCCTCCAGCGCCGCTTCGGACGCGCGATAGGCCGAGATGTCGATGAGGATGCCGCGCATGCCGATCACGCGGCCACTGGGATTATTGATGCTGGTGCGCAGATCGCGAACCCACACCTCGCTGCCGTCGGCATGGCGCATGCGGTATTCACACTCATGCGGCGCATCGCCCTGATAGTATGAACGCATGAAGGCCATGGCGCGCTCGACATCTTCCGGATGCAGGCGCGAGCGCCAGAAGCCGGAACACTTCCAGTCATCGATGCTGAAACCGAGCAGGCGCGTGCCCGGCGCCGAGACGTAGGTGAAGCTGTCGGAACCCAGATCGTATTCCCAGGCCACCACATGGGTGCCTTCGACGATCAGGCGATAGCGCAGCTCCGAGACCTCCAGCGCGCGCGTGCGTGTGTGCAATTCGCTGAGCTGGCGGCGGTAGATCAGCACGGCCAGGAACAACAGCGCGAAGGCGCCCATCAGCAGGGTCCACACCCCGCGCAGCGACACCGCGCCGGCGATCTCTTCCTGCGCCAGACAGTCACCCGCCATCAGCACGCAGGCAAGAGTCCACAGCATGCGTGCCGCACTCGACGACGAAAGGCGCGAATACATCGACTGCATGGGCCTGGCAAAGCTCCTGATGGCTGAAAAGAATCCGGCATGCTGCAGCCGGGAATTGTAGCCCCTCACGACGGGAGCTTCCCCACTATTGCGCGCCTGTAACGGAATCATCCGGTCGCTGAGCATACATCATCCACAAAGCATAGCGACGACGCTGCAGCGCAGCAATATACGCATGCAACGAGCGCATCCACCATCGCGCAGCGCGCTGCAAAAAAGCCCGGACAGGCCGCGTGAAGAGACCTGTCCGGGCTCATCTGAGCCACAGGTTGCGCTTACAGCGCGCCGGCGTTTTCGGCCAGATACTGGGCCACGCCTTCAGGCGAAGCGGTCATGCCCTTGGCACCCTTCTTCCAGCCTGCCGGGCAGACTTCGCCATGCGCTTCGGTAAATTGCAGTGCGTCGACCATGCGCAGCATTTCGTCGATATCACGGCCCAGCGGCAGGTTGTTGACCACCTGATGCTGTACGACACCGTCCTTGTCGATCAGGAAGGAACCACGGAAGGCCACGCCTTCGGCCGCTTCCACATCGTATGCCTTGGCGATCTCGTGCTTGATGTCCGCCACCAGCGCATAACCGACCTGGCCGATGCCGCCGCTGTTGACCGGGGTGTTCTTCCAGGCCAGGTGCGTGAATTGCGAGTCGATCGACACGCCAATGACTTCGACATTACGGCTCTTGAACTCGGCCAGGCGGTGATCGAAAGCGATCAGCTCCGAGGGACACACGAAGGTGAAGTCCAGCGGGTAGAAGAACAGCACCGTGTACTTGCCCTTGGTGAATTCGGACAGGGTGATGTCCGTGATCTCGTTGTTGCCAAGCACTGCCGTTGCCGTGAAATCAGGCGCTTTCTTGCCAACCAGAACAGCCATGATGATCCTCTCATTGAAATTGCGGGGGCTACAGGAATCCCCATTGGGGGCGCCGCCAGGCGGCAGGGTGAATCCGGCACGGATTGTAATGAATAATGTGTTTAAAACTCTGTTGGGCGCTGCACAAACTGCACATGCCGTTCGTCGGAATCTTCGACCAGCAGATGCTCCACCGCAGCCGCCTCGGGGCCGCGGCCGGCCCAGCACAACAGCGCAGCCACCGCTTCGGGCGCCCCGCAGATCAGGGCTTCAACGCTGCCATCGCCGCGATTGCGTACCCAGCCGGCCAGCCCCAAGGCCTGCGCCTGCTGACGCATGTGCCAACGAAAGCCCACGCCCTGCACTACACCACGAATGCGCACGCGCCGGGCAATGAGCGCGGCAGACTCAAGACTCATTGCAGACTCTCTCCGATCAAGCTGTGTGCCCGCGCCAGCGCGGCCGGGCGGTCGGTCACGATATTGGCCTCGCCCAGACTGTGCAGCAAACCCGAGCGCTGCACCAGCGACGCCGGCTGGCGGCCCAGGCTGCACAGCAGCAGATGTCCGCCTTGCCGCACCTGGGCGCGCCACAGGCCGTGCAGCCAGTCGATGCCCGAGGTATCAGCATTGATCAGCTCGCGCATGTCGAGAATCAGCACCCGCGTCTGCGCTGGCCGTTCCTCGATCTGTGCATCGAGCTTGGCTATCGAACCGAAGAACAAGGAGCCCTGCAAGGCATACAGGCTGACGCCCGCGGCCAGCTCAGTATCAGTCACTTGCTCGACCGAGGTCAGCGCCTGCATGCGGTAGATGAAGAACAGGCTGGCCAGGACCATGCCGATCTCGACGGCGATGGTCAGGTCAAACAACACAGTCAGCACGAAGGTGCTGAGCAGGATGATGCGGTAGTTCCACGAGAAGTGGCGCAGGCGGCGGAACTCGTGCCAGTCGCCCATGCGCCAGGCGGTGATCAGCACGATGGCCGCCAGCACGCTGATCGGCACATAAGCGGCCAGCGGCGCGGCGGCCAGCACCACCACCAGCAAGGTCGCGCAATGCACCAGGCCGGCCAGCGGCGTGCGGCCGCCGGCGCGCACATTGGTCGCCGTACGCGCAATCGCGCCAGTGGCCGGAATACCACCGAAAAACGGCGAAGCCATATTGGCGATGCCCTGCGCCAGCAATTCCTGATTCGGGTCGTGGCGATCATCGATCTGTGCATCGGCCACGCGCGCCGACAGCAGGGATTCGATCGCGCCGAGCAAGGCGATGGTGATCGCTGGCGGCAGCAGGCGGCCAAGACTCTCCAGCGAGGGCAGCGGAAAGCTGAAACCCGGCAACTCCTGCGGAATGCCATTGAAACGGCTGCCGAGGGTCTCGACCGGCAAGCTGAACAGCACACTGACCAGGGTGCCCAAGAGCAGCGCCGCCATCTGCGCCGGGATCACGCCCAGGCGCGGCCAGCGCTCGGCCAGCTTGCCCCAGACCAGCACCAGCGCCACGCAGCCGACACCGAGAGCCGTCGTCGGCCAATCAACGCTGTGCGCGTTTTCGCTAAGGATGCGCAGGCGCGCGAAGAACTCGGCGGGCAGCTTGTCGACGTCCAGCCCGAAAAAGTCGCGCAGCTGGGAGAAGGCGATCACCACCGCAATGCCGTTGGTGAAGCCGATGACC
The DNA here is from genome assembly GCF_039631295.1 of Uliginosibacterium sediminicola. NCBI lineage: Bacteria > Pseudomonadati > Pseudomonadota > Betaproteobacteria > Rhodocyclales > Zoogloeaceae > Uliginosibacterium > Uliginosibacterium sediminicola. The sequence goes on from NZ_JBDIVE010000002.1 coordinate 657,005, forward strand.
ACCGACACCGGAATCAGCCGGATCAGGCTGCCCATGCCGGTCAGCCCCATCACCAGCAACAGCACGCCAGCCATGAAAGTGGCGGCCAGCATGTTGTGGAAGCCATACACGACGATGATGCTGTAGAGAATCGGGATGAAGGCGCCGGTCGGCCCGCCGATCTGCACGCGCGAGCCACCGAAGGCCGAAATGCAGGCGCCAGCGATGATCGCCGTCCACAACCCCGAGGACGGGCTGGCGCCGCTGGCAATCGCGAAGGCCATCGCCAGCGGAATGGCCAGCACGCCGACGGTGAGCCCGGCCGAGGCGTCGGCGAGCAGTTGCTGCCGGTTATAGCCCGGCAGGGTCTCCAGCAATTTGGGGCGGAAGGATTTGAATCTGAATCTGATAGCCACGTGAACTCCCGACAAGACTTGGACAAGACAAGGCAATGGACTTGCCCGTCTCATCCGGTGCGTGTTGGTGCATCACAATCCAGCGGCGGCGTGCGCTCAGTGGCATACGACTCCAGAATCGATTCGGCGTGGCGATCCGCCTATTTGACGCGCATTCCGGGCTGAGCGCCAGCGTCCGGCGACAAGATAAACAAACCCGGCACCTCGCCCGACTCGTCGGAAGCGGCCAGCACCATGCCTTCGCTCAAGCCGAACTTCATCTTGCGCGGCGCCAGATTGGCCACCATCACCGTCAGGCGACCGACCAGCAGCGCCGGATCGTAGGCCGACTTGATGCCAGCAAAGACCTGGCGCGGACGTTCCTCACCGATATCGAGCTGCAGCTTGATCAGCTTGGCCGCGCCCTCGACGTGTTCGGCGGCGACGATCTTGGCGATGCGCAGATCGACCTTGCCGAAGTCGTCAATATTGATCAGCGGCGAAGCCGCGTCCTGCTCGCTGCTTGCCGCAGCAGGGCTGGGCGCCGCCGGCTTGGCTTCGGCTTTCGCTGCCGGAGCAGCCGCCGGCGCCTCGGCGACCGGGGCGTCAAACAGCTGATCCATCAGCTTGGGATCGACGCGTGTCATCAGGTGCTCGTAGGTGTTGATCGCGGTGAGCGGCGATTCGTCATCCCAGCGCTCGAAGCTGCAGTTGAGGAACTTGCCGACGCGCAACGCGGTGGCTGGCATGATCGGCGCGAGCATGGTGGTGAGCAGGCGGAAGGCATTGAGCGCCACCGTGCACACCTGGTGCAGCTCGGCCTCCTTGCCCTCCTGCTTGGCCAGTTCCCAGGGCGCGTGGGCATTGACGTATTCATTGGTGCGATCAGCCAGCGCCATGATCTCGCGGATCGCCTTGGAGAACTCGCGTTCGTCCAGCGCCACGCGCACATTGGCCTTGGCTTCGCGCAATGCAGCCAGCAGCGCTTCGCCTTCCGCCGGCAGGCTCGCCGAGAGCTGGCCGCCGAAGCGCTTGGTGATGAAGCCGGCGCAGCGGCTGGCGATATTGACGTACTTGCCGACCAGGTCGGAATTGATGCGCGCGACGAAATCCTCGGGGTTGAAGTCGAGGTCTTCGACATTGGCATTGAGCTTGGCGGCGATGTAGTAGCGCAGCCATTCCGGATTCATGCCGATCTCCAGATAGCGCAGCGGGCTGATGCCGGTGCCGCGCGACTTGCTCATCTTCTCGCCCGAGACAGTGAGGAAGCCGTGCACGAAGATATTGTTCGGCACACGGTAGGGCGTGCCGGCGAAATGCAGCATGGCCGGCCAGAACAGGCAGTGGAAGTAGACGATGTCCTTGCCAATGAAGTGGATCTGCTCGGTCGCCGGGTCAGCCATGAAGGCGTCGAAATCCACGCCCTTCTTGCTGAAGTAGTTCTTCAGGCTGGCGAGGTAACCGACCGGCGCATCGAGCCAGACGTAGAAATACTTGCCCGGCGCGTCGGGAATCGGGATGCCGAAATACGGCTCGTCACGCGAGATGTCCCAGTCGGCCAGGCCGCCTTCGCCATCCAGCCACTCGCGCGCCTTGTTGGCGATCTGCGGCTGCAGGCGGCCGTCCTGCGTCCAGCCGCGCAGGAAGTCGACACAGCGCGGGTCCGACAACTTGAAGAAGAAATGCTCGGACTCGCGGATCACCGGCGTCGCGCCAGTCAGCGCCGAGACCGGATTCTTCAGCTCGGTCGGCGCATAAACCGCGCCGCAGACTTCACAGTTGTCGCCGTTCTGGTCCTTGGCGCCGCACTTGGGGCACTCGCCCTTGATGTAGCGGTCGGGCAGGAACATCGATTTGACCGGATCGAAGAACTGCTCGATCACCTTGCGATCAATGAAGCCGGCATCGCGCAGACGGCGGTAGATGTCTTGCGAGAGCTCGACATTCTCGGCCGAGTCGGTCGAATGCCAGTTATCGAAGCTGATATGGAAACCATTGAGGTACTGCGGCCGTCCGGCGGCAATGCCGGCCACCAGCTGCTGCGGCGTGATGCCCTCGGCCTCGGCCTTGAGCATGATCGGCGCACCATGCGCATCGTCGGCGCAGACAAACTCCACCTCGTGCCCCGCCATGCGCTGCAGGCGTACCCAGATATCGGCCTGGGTATATTCCATGATGTGGCCGATGTGAAACGCGGCGTTGGCATAGGGCAGTGCGGTTGTGACGAAGAGCTTGCGTGACATGAGCGGAGATTCCGGAACGGCAAAAGTTCGCCATTTTAACGCAGCACGCCAGCACCCGCCCGCCGACGCGCATAAACAGCTGCAGCGCAGCACACAGGCAGCAGGGTATTTCCCCCTTGACCCCTGTCAAACAAACTGTCAGCTTCCACACCTCAAAGGTATCAGCACCTATAAATTCCACCGCGCATTGACGCACAGGCCATGCAAGCCTGATTAGAGGAGGCGTTTTGAGGCAATTTTTTGTCCTGTTGCTGATGTGTTTGACGCCTCTGGCGCATGCCCAGCTTGAACTCAAGCTGAGCCACTTCGGTTCGGACGAGCATCCGGCCAATATCGCCGCCAAGCAGCTGGCCGCGCGCGTGGCACAACGTAGCGGCGGCAAGGTTCTGGTCCGCATCTATCCCAACAACCAGCTCGGCAATCCGCCCGAGGTGCTGGAGCAAGTGATGCTCGGCGCCGTCGACATGAGCCTCTCCGGCCATGATCAACTGGGCAAGTACGTGCCCAAGTTCGATGCCATCAGCACGCCTTTCGCATTCAAGGATTACGCCGCGGCCGACAAGCTGATCGATGGTGACTTCCGCAAATGGGTCGAGAAAGATCTGGAAGCCAAGGGCATGGTTTATCTCTCGGCCTGGGAATGGGGCTTTCGCCAGCTGACCAATTCGCGCCGCCCCATCCTCAAGCCGGAAGACGCACGCGGCCTGAAGATCCGCACGCCGCCAGCCTTCGCGTATCAGGCCTTTGTCGAGGCCATTGGCGCCACGGTGCAGACCATCCAGTTCCCGGAACTGGTGATGGCGATGAAAACCGGCGTGGTCGACGGCCAGGAAAATCCGGTCTCGGTGATCTACAACCTGCGCCTGAACGAGTCGCAGAAATACATGTCGCTGCTCAACTACACCTATAGTTCGATGACCCACGTGATCTCGCGCCAGGCCTGGGACAAACTCAGCGCCGAGCAGAAAACCATCTTGCGCGAGGAGTCGGCCGCCGCCGGCAAGCTGATGCGCAAGCTGGTGCGCGAGGAGGAGACGCGCCAGATCGCCGATCTGCGCAGCCTCGGCATGCGTATCGACCAGCCGGACACGGCGCCTTTTCGCGCCGTCATGAAGCCCGCTTACGACAAGATGCGAATCAAGATCGGCACCCGGAACTTCGAGGAATTCATGGATTTACTCAAACGTAACGGCGACTGACGCGCCGGGCGCCTGCCAGCGCCACGCAGATCCGCAATGGCATAATCCGCACGCGCAGACCCAGCATCACTGCCTGCGGCAGCTTAATGGCTCACTAGGGCGTGTTCACATTCACGCGACGGTTGCGCGGGTACTGAATTCGGCACAGAACAAGGCGCAGCGACGCTGTCAGGGTGGTCCCCTGGCAAGGAGCTGCAACGCAGTGCTGTGTCGAATTCAGTGCCCGCCCGGAGGGTTGAAGTGCAGGGCTCGCCATACTGCGTTGCGCTCCTTGTGCAGGGGACCCACCCTGCACTGTGTCGCACGCCTTGTCTGGCAAGCCCTGCACTTCAACGCAATCCGCCGGGTGAATGTGAACACGCCCTAGAATCTTAAAAACAAAGGCCGACATGCTTACTTTCGCTCTCTTTGCTGCGCTGCTGATTCTCCTGGTGCTCGATGTGCCGATTGCGGTCGCCATCGGCCTGACCGCCGTCGGCGTGTTCCTGCTCGAAGACAAGGCCAGCCTGCTGGTGATGCTGCCGCAGCGCATGTACTCGGGCACCACCGGCTTCACCCTGATCGCCATTCCCTATTTCGTGCTGGCCGGCAATCTGATGAACAACAGCGGCATCACGCGCCGCATCTTCCGCTTCGCCAAGGCCCTGGTTGGCCACATCGCGGGGGGGCTTGGCCAGGTCAGCGTCCTGTCCTCGATGATCTTCTCCGGCATGTCCGGCTCGGCCGTGGCCGATGCGGTCGGCATGGGTCAGGTCCAGTACAAGTCGATGGCCGACGACGGTTACCCGAAGCCGCTCTCGGCGGCTATCGTCGCCTCGGCCAACTGCATCGGGCCGGTGATCCCGCCCTCGATTCCCTTCGTCCTCTACAGCGCAGTCACCTCGGTCTCGCTGTCGCGCCTGTTTCTCGCTGGCTTCATCCCCGGCCTGCTGATGGGCCTGACCATGATGCTGGCCATTGCCCTGGTCGCCCGCTTCCGCCGCCTGCCCAGCTCGGAGCGGGCCAGCGTCGAGGAACTGGTCGAGAGCACGCGCGGCGCCCTGCTGCCGCTGCTTGCCCCGCTGATCATCATCGGCGGCATTCTGTCCGGCCTGTTCACGCCCACCGAGGCGGCGGTGCTGGTGACGCTCTACAGCCTGATCCTCGGCTTTGCCTACGGCGATCTGCGCCTGGCGCAACTGCCCGACATCATCTTCGACTCGATCAAGCAATCCGCTGGACTGCTGTTCATCATGGCAGCGGCCAACTTTTTCGGCTGGCTGCTGATCCACCAGCGCATCCCGGACCTGCTGATCCACTCGGCGATCAGCAGTGGCGCCTCACCCGCCAGCGTGCTGTCGATGATCGTCGGCATCGTGGTGATTCTCGGTTGCTTTCTCGAAGGCAACGCCATCTTCCTGATTACCCTGCCAATCTTCATCCCGATTGCGCACTTGTTCGGCATCGATCTGATCAATCTGGGTGTCGTCATGACCTTGCTGGTCATGATCGGCAACATCACCCCTCCCGTCGGCATGTGCCTGTTTGCCGTCGACAGCTATTCACGTACCGGGGTCTGGCTGCTGGCGCGCGAATGCCTGCCGTTCGCGCTGGGCATCCTCGCCGTTACCTTGTTGATTGCCTTCGTGCCGCAGATCTCGCTGTTCCTGCCCGATCTGTTCATGCCCCTCAAATGAGCTTGCCGCACACCATGAAAACACTGAGCACGCTGTCGCGCCGATTTGATGCCTGCGTCACCCTGATCCTCAAATGGGCCTGCATCCTGCTCTTCGTCGCGCTGAGTCTGGTGCTCAGCGGCAATATCCTGCAGCGGATACTGCCCTTCCTCTCCATGCAGTGGTTCGACGAGGTCGTCGAGCTGATGTTCGCGGCCCTGGTCTTTTACGGCGCGGCCGCGCTGTGGGTCACGCATGGCCACTTCAGCGTCGGCGACTGGATCTCGCAGCGCATTCACAACACACGCGCACGCCATGCTTATCGACTGCTGGTCGAAGTGCTGTCGCTGTGCTTCATGCTGGTGTTCCTCTTCAACGCTTACGATATCGTCATCCGCGCTCAGGAAATCACCAACAACCTGATGCTGCCCAAGTCCATGCTCTACGCTTGCATGCCGATTGCCGCCGCCATCATGTCGCTCTACAGCCTGCGCAACGTCTGCGTTGAGCTGGCCTTGCTGCTCAATCCGCGCTGGGCCGACGACATGGTGTGAGCAGGCGGTACCAGGGCTGCTCGATGCCCGCCGGCCCGCCCCACCTGCCCGAACATCTGTCTGGCGGCCGCTGCGATATCCATGCAATATCGCGAAAAACACTCTGACAGAGATCAATGGCCCCGTCTGCCACCCCTACAGCCAGCCTCAGCGCGGCAGAATGCCGCGTCCGCAAGGAGCAAATCGAACTGCTGTTTTCGCATGGCACCTCGGTGCTGCTGGGCAACCTGCTCGCCGTGTTCGCCTGCGCTTTCATGCTGTGGGACAACTTCGTGCCGCAGCAACTGATCTTCTGGCTGCTGTTCATGGCGCTGTGGACAGGCTTACGCATGCTGATGGTGCGTGCGCACAACGGGCGCTTCCACGAACGCCTCAGCGTCAATACCTGGGGCTGGCTATTCATCTGTGGAGCCGGCGTCTCAGGGCTATGCTGGGGCGTCCTGCCCTGGCTGCTGCACGCGCCGGAACCGCTGTCCCTGGCGGCCATCGGCGTCGTCCTTGCCGGCCTCACCGGCGCGGCCGCGCCAGCGCTGGGCACCTTGTTCATCACCTATGTGCTCTACACATCGCTGGTGCTGCTGCCCTTCGCCCTGTTCTGCCTGGCCCAAGCCAACGAACTGTCCTTCGACATGGGCGTCGTCGCCCTTGGCTACTTCCTGTGCACGCTCTTATTCGCCAGCGTCAACAACCGCTTTACCCTGGCCAGTATTCGTCTGCGCTTTGAAAACCTCGAACTGCTGCGCCAGCTGCAGGTACAGACCGAGGTGGCCGAGCATGCGCGGCAATGCGCCGAGACGGCCAGTACCAGCAAGACGCGCTTTCTCGCCGCCGCCAGTCACGACATGCGCCAGCCGCTGCAATCGATCACCTTGCTGGCCGATGCCTTGCAGACCGAAGCGCTCAACGACAAAGCCCAGCGCCTGCTCTCGAGCATGCGCGAAGCGAGCGCCAGCATGGGCGAGCTGATGGATGAGCTGATGGACTACTCGCGCATCGACGCCGGCTCGATGCAGGCCGAGTTCCGGCCCTTCGATCTGGCCCAGGTGCTGGTGCGCATCGAAGCCGAATTCGCGCCGCTGGCGCGCACCCTGGGGCTGCGCCTGAGCGTGCGCACACGGCATCTACGGGTGCTCAGCGATGCGCGCATGATCGAGCGTATCCTGCGCAACCTCGTCTCCAATGCGCTCAAATACACGCATCGCGGTGGCGTCATCGTCGCCTGCCGTGTCCGCCGCAAGGTGGTGCGACTGGAGGTCTGGGATTCCGGCGTCGGCATCCCGCAGGACAAGCAGGGTGACGTGTTCCGCGAGTTCTACCAGCTCGACAATCCGGAACGCGACCGCCGCAAGGGCATCGGCCTCGGTCTGGCGATTGTCGACGGCCTCACCCGCCTGCTCGGCCAGCGCCTGCAACTGCGCTCCATCGAAGGGCGCGGTTCGGTGTTCGCCATCGAGCTGCCGCTCGATACCAGCGAAGTCGCGCGCGAGCTGCATCCGCTGCGTGCTGCGCCGCTGCCGCACAATCTGAGCAGTGTGCTGGTGATCGACAACGAGCCGGTGATCCAGCAGGCGATGGCCGCCCTGCTCGCCGCCTGGGGTTGCCAGGTGACGGCGGTCGAATCGCTGAGCGACGCGCTGCTGCAGCTTAAATCAGCGCCGGACGCCATCCTCGCCGACTATCGCCTGCTCGAAGGCGAAACCGGCATCGATGCCATCGAAGGCGTGCGCCGCCATTTTGGTCGCCAGATTCCTGCCGCCGTGATTACCGGCGACACCGATCCGCACCGCCTGGCCGAAGCACGCGCCAGCGGCTTCCCCTTGCTGCAGAAGCCAACGCCCAGCGCACATCTGCGTGAAGTGCTGTCGGCCCTGCTCAGCCAGCCACCGCTGAACGCCTGAGCCGCTCTGCGCCGCACAACGCGGCGGACGGGCGTGCTAAGCTTGACTGAAACAATCAAGTATTCAGGCCCTGTCATGAGCATTTCCAGCAGTGAACTCCAGGCCCTCGTCGGCCAGCTGATCGATCCGAACACCGGCAAATCCTTCGCCAGCGCACGCGCGCTCAAAACGGCGACGGTGGCCGACGGTCAGGCGACAATCAGCATCGAACTGGCCTACCCCGCACGCAGCCAGCACGCGGCGATTGCGGCGCAGATCGAAGCGGCGGTACTGGCGGCCGGTGTCGCCAAAGCCAGCGTCAGCGTCGTCTCGAAGATCGTGCCGCACACCGTGCAGGCCAATGTGAAGCTGCTGCCGGGCGTGCGCAACATCATCGCCGTGGCCTCGGGCAAAGGTGGCGTCGGCAAGAGCACTACCTCGGCCAATCTGGCGCTGGCCCTGGCGCAGGAAGGTGCGCGCGTCGGCCTGCTCGACGCCGACATCTACGGCCCCAGCCAGCCGGAAATGCTCGGCCTGGCCGGCCAGAGCCCGCAATCGCCGGACAACAAGACGATGACACCGCTGGTGGCCCACGGCATCCAGGTCAATTCGATCGGCTTCCTCATCGACCCTGAGCAACCGATGGTCTGGCGCGGCCCGATGGCGACCCAGGCGCTGCGCCAGCTGCTCAACGAAACGGCCTGGGACGACCTCGATTACCTGGTCATCGACATGCCGCCGGGCACCGGCGACATCCAGCTGACCCTCGCGCAGAGCGTGCCGGTGACGGGCGCGGTCATCGTCACCACGCCGCAGGACATTGCCCTGCTCGACGCCCGCAAGGGCCTCAAGATGTTCGAGAAGGTCGGCATCCCGATCCTCGGCATCGTCGAGAACATGAGCATCCACATCTGCTCCAATTGCGGCCACGCCGAACACATCTTCGGCCAGGGCGGCGGTGCGCAGATGTGTGGCGACTACGGCGTGCCCTTCCTGGGCAGCCTGCCGCTGGACATCAAGATCCGCGAACAAGCTGACAGCGGCACGCCGACTGTCGTGGCGGCGCCGGACAGCGCGGTAGCCCAGAGCTATCGCAGCATTGCCCGCCAGGTCGCCATCGCGATTGCCGAAAAGCAGCGCGATCTGCGTCACAAATTCCCCAGCATCGTGGTCCAGAACACATGAAACTCCAGACTCTCGGCAAACTCCTGGCTTGCCTCGCCCTGACACTGAGCCTGCAAGGCTGCCTGGGCACCATCGTCGGCGGCGTGGTCGATGTCGGCATCGAAGTGGTCAAAATCCCCTTCAAGGTCGGCAAGGCCATCGTTGATGTTGCCAGCGACGATGACAAGAAAGACAAGAAGAACGAGGACAAAGACAAGTAACTCTTGCGCAAAATAGCTGTCAGCTGCGGGGTCGGGCTGTAAAATGCGCCCTTTCCTGCATCCAACGACAAGGCCATCGTGAGCATAAAGTCTGACAAGTGGATCCGCCGCATGGCGGAACAGCACGGCATGATCGAACCCTTCGAGCCCACCCTCGTACGTGAGGCCAATGGCCAGAAGATCGTGTCCTACGGTGCTTCGAGCTACGGTTACGACATCCGCTGTGCTGACGAATTCAAGGTCTTCACCAACATCAATTCGACCATCGTCGACCCGAAGAACTTCGATCCGCAGTCCTTCGTCGAGGTCTCCGGCAAGGGTTACTGCGTGATCCCGCCGAACTCCTTCGCGCTGGCCCGCACCGTCGAATACTTCCGCATCCCGCGCTCGGTGCTCACCGTCTGCCTGGGCAAGAGCACCTACGCACGCTGCGGCATCATCGTGAATGTCACGCCTTTCGAGCCCGAGTGGGAAGGCTTCGTCACCCTGGAGTTCTCCAATACCACACCGCTACCGGCCAAGATCTACGCTGGCGAAGGCTGTGCCCAGGTGCTGTTCTTCGAGTCCGACGAGATCTGCGAGACCTCGTACAAGGACCGCGGCGGCAAGTATCAAGGCCAGGTCGGCGTCACCCTGCCGAAAATCTGAGCCCACACGCCCCGCCCTGCAAAAGGCCGCTCCGGTAAAGCATGTGCTTACCGGCGGCCTTTTGTCCTTTCATTGTCACAGCTCTGCGCTATGATTCCGCACTCGGCCGTTACAGGAAAGCTGCCTTTCCTTCGCGGCCCTTTTCTTTTGTTTTCCTTCGCGCCTTGGCGGTGAAGGTTTTTTTGAATCCCCCTGACGGGAGCTAGCTGACCATGCGATTCCACTTCCCCATCATCATCATTGACGAGGATTTCCGCTCCGAGAACACCTCGGGCTTCGGTATCCGCGCCATGGCCAAAGCCATCGAAGAGGAAGGCATGGAAGTGCTGGGCGTCACCAGCTACGGCGATCTGTCGTCCTTCGCACAGCAACAAAGCCGCGCCTCCTGCTTCATCCTGTCGATCGACGATGAGGAATTCACCTCCGGCGAAGCCGAGGACACCATCGCCGAGCTGCGCGCCTTCGTGCAGGAGCTGCGCCTGCGCAATGCCGAGATTCCGATCTTCCTCTACGGCGAGACGCGCACCTCGCGCCATATCCCGAACGACGTGTTGCGCGAGCTGCACGGCTTCATCCACATGTTCGAGGACACGCCCGAGTTCATCGCCCGCTACGTGGTGCGTGAAGCCAAGGCCTATCTTGACTCGCTCGCGCCGCCCTTCTTCCGCGCGCTGGTGCACTACGCCTCCGACGGCTCCTATTCCTGGCACTGTCCGGGCCACTCCGGTGGCGTCGCCTTCCTGAAAAGCCCGGTCGGCCACATGTTCCACCAGTTCTTCGGCGAGAACATGCTGCGCGCCGACGTCTGCAATGCCGTCGAAGAACTCGGCCAGCTGCTCGACCACACCGGCCCCATCGCTGCCTCCGAACGCAACGCCGCGCGCATCTGCCACGCCGACCATCTGTTCTTCGTCACCAACGGCACCTCGACCTCGAACAAGATCGTCTGGAATTCGACCGTCGCGCCGGGCGACATCGTGGTGGTCGACCGCAACTGCCACAAGTCGATCCTGCACTCGATCATCATGACCGGCGCGGTGCCGGTGTTCCTGATGCCGACGCGCAACCACTACGGCATCATCGGGCCGATCCCGAAGAGCGAATTCAAGTGGGAAAACATCCAGAAGAAGATCGCCAAAAACCCCTTCGCCACCGACAAGAACGCCAAGCCGCGCGTGCTGACGATCACCCAGAGCACCTACGACGGCGTGCTCTACAACGTCGAAGAGATCAAGGAAGAGCTGGACGGCAAGATCGACACCCTGCACTTCGATGAAGCCTGGCTGCCGCACGCCGCCTTCCACGACTTCTACGGTGACTACCACGCCATCGGCGAAGGCCGCGAGCGCTGCAAGGAATCGATGGTGTTCTCCACCCAATCGACGCACAAGCTGCTCGCCGGCATCTCGCAGGCCTCGCAGATCCTCGTGCAGGACTCGCAGTCGCGCAAGCTCGACAAGGACCTCTTCAACGAGGCCTATCTGATGCACACCTCGACCAGCCCGCAGTACGCCATCATCGCCAGCTGCGACGTGGCCGCCGCGATGATGGAGCCCCCCGGCGGCACCGCCCTGGTCGAAGAGTCGATCCAGGAAGCGATGGAATTCCGCCGCGCCATGCGCAAGGTGGACGAGGAATGGGGCGCCGACTGGTGGTTCAAGGTCTGGGGCCCGGAATACCTGGCCGAAGAAGGCATGGGCGAGCGCGAAGACTGGATGCTCAAGGCCGGCGAACACTGGCATGGCTTCGGCAATCTGGCCGAAGGCTTCAACATGCTCGACCCGATCAAGGCGACGATCATCACGCCGGGGCTGGACGTGGACGGCGACTTCGCCGACACCGGCATTCCCGCCGGCATCCTCACCAAGTACCTCGCCGAGCACGGCATCATCGTCGAGAAGTGCGGCCTTTACTCGTTCTTCATCATGTTCACCATCGGCATCACCAAAGGCCGCTGGAACACCCTGGTGACCGAGCTGCAACAGTTCAAGGACGACTACGACAAGAACCAGCCGCTGTGGCGCATCATGCCGGAGTTCGTCGCCAAGCATCCGCGCTACGAGCGCGTCGGCCTGCGCGACCTCTGCCAGCAGATCCATGACGTGTACAAGTCACACGACGTGGCGCGACTGACCACCGACATGTACCTCTCGGAAATGGAACCGGCAATGCGCCCGACCGACGCCTGGTCGATGATGGCCCACCGCAAGATCGAGCGCGTCGACATCGACCAGCTCGAAGGCCGCATCACCGCCATGCTGGTGACCCCCTACCCCCCCGGCATCCCGCTGCTGATCCCTGGCGAGCGCTTCAACAAGACCATCGTGGACTACCTGAAGTTTGCGCGCAGCTTCAATGAAATCTTCCCCGGCTTCGAGACCGATGTGCATGGTCTGGTGAAAGAGAATGTGGATGGCGGGGTGCGGTATTGCGTGGATTGTGTGTTGCAGTGATGGCTAGCCTGCGTTAGGCGAAATGCAACATGGGCAGTGATGAGATAAAGCAGCTTGCGCAGCAGGCGCGAGGTGTATTCGAGAATCACCGAGACGCTTTCGGCATCTTAGCCAAGGGATTTCCTCGTGGTGCGTGTGGTACAGCAAGTGACTTCTTCGGATACTGGCTAAAGAAAAATGGAGCCCTGTCAGTTGAGTACGTTTGGGGACAAAGAGATGGCGTCACTCATGGATGGCTCGAAATTGGCGACTTAATCATCGACATTACGTCCGACCAATTCGAAGACGGAGTGGGCGCAGTGTTTGTCGAGACTGAACGAAAATTTCACGACACATTTGTCAATCAAATGAGGGGGCCCGCATCTCTGTCCACATGCAACGCTGTCGAGCTTGGGCTATTTTGCGAATACATGAACCGAAGTACTTAGCGTGCGCTCGCGAAGCGACCCACCACCCTCCTGATGCATGACAGGCGGGTTGTCGCTGCACTCCGAACCCGCCCCACCGCCTTTCTCCGCAGCAAAGCCTTCACTTTCGACTTCCTTCGCGGCCCTTTGCGTTTCCTTCGCGCCTTTGCGGTGAAATGCCTTTAAGCCTTTAAGCCTGCAAGCCCTAAGCATTCAAAGCATCATGCAAAGCCACATACTCCAGCGTGAGTTTGTGGCGCGGGTCGAGGTAGATCATCGGGCGGGCGAGTTGGTGGGACTCGCGGATTTTCACCGAGCTCGATAGATACTGATCCAGGATCGGCAGGCCTTCGTCGCGTAGTTCTTGCACGATGCGCGCGGGCAGGCTGGCGCGCGGCTGGAACTGGTTTACGACGATGCCTTCGACGTGCAGATTGTCGTTGTGGTCGGCGCGGATTTCTTCAACGTTCTCCAGCAAGGCATAGAGCGCGCGGCGCGAGAAGTCGTCGCAATCGAAGGGGATCAGGCAGCTGTCGGCGGCGATCAGCGCCGAGCGTGTGTAGAAGTTGAGCGCTGGCGGCGTGTCGATGTACACAAAGTCGAAATCCGCTTCGAGTTCGGCCAGCGCTTCACGCAGCTTGAAGATCTTGTAACGCGATTCAAGCTTGCCCATCAGCTCTTCGAGGCGCGGTGACGACGCCATCAGCGACAAATGCTCGAAGGGCGTCGCCTGCACATGCTCGGCGGCGGCGAGTGAGTCGAAACGCACCGACAGGGTTTGTTCGAACAACTCGGCAGCGCCGACACTGGCCGCATCGGCCGCGTTGCCGAGCAGGTAATGCGAGGAATTGCCTTGTGGATCGAGATCCACCAGCAAGGTCCGCTTGCCCTGCGCAGCCGAGATCGCTGCGAGATTGCAGGCAATGGTCGATTTGCCCACGCCGCCCTTCTGGTTGAACACTACGCGTTTCATGATCAGGCTCCCGCTGCGGTTTCTTGCATTGTGCCAAAACAAGGGCGCCATCGGGCGCACATCAATGCAGCGAGGCCGGGCTGCGGCTACAATCGGGCTGCTCTGATTGAATCTGGATGACTCCTCATGCGCCTTGTGCTCGCTTGCCTGCTGTGTTTGCTGACTGCTTCGGCCTCTGCGGCGGAATTTCTCACCCTCGGCGGCGTGTCGCGCCATTTCGAACGCGATCTGGACCTCAACGAAGTCAATCCGGGCCTCGGTTATCAGCGTGATTACAACGATGATATGGCCTGGAGCGTCGGCGTGTTCAAGAACAGTCTGCGCCGTGCGGCATTTTTCGGCACCGTCAATTATGCCTTATGGAAGGCTGACGATAGCTGGCGCGCGGGCATCACCGCCGGGCTATCGAGCGGGTATCATCATTCACCCATCGTACCCTTGGCCATGCCGTTCATTGAATGGCGCGGCCGCTGGCTGGCGGTGCAAAGCTATATCATTCCTAGCGTGAAACCCTATGTGGATGGCGCGGTCGTACTGCAATTCAAGTGGCGTCTGGATCAGTGAGCCAGCGCATGCCAGGTTTCCCGACGTCCCCCAATAGATCGGACTCATGATGCTCAAGTTTGCCTTTTCAACCCGCGTACTCAGCCTCTGGCTGGCGCGCTGCCTGATCGCTCTGGCGCTGGGCGGCAGTGCGCTGCCGGCGCTCGCCCAGGCACAGGCCCTGACGCCTGCGCAAATGGCCTGGCTCAAGGCCGAATGGCGCAAGGCCGACGCACAATTCGCCAAGGACGTAGTGCGCATCACCGGTGCCACCGCCAATCAGGTTGCACGCGCCGTGCCGCCCGCACAACGCATCGCCAACCCGGCCGCCAATCTGATTGCCAAGCTCGAACGCATCACCGGCAAGAGCCTGAGCGAAGAGCAGAAGATCGCCATCTACGCGGCCGAAGCGCAGCGCCAGACGCAGGTTGAAACGGCTCGCCTCAGCGCCGCCAAGCACTGAGTTCGTCGACATCCGCGAAAAGGCAGGCAAGCCGCATGGCCAAAGGCAGCACGCAGCAACTGAGGTTTCAGGACTTCAAGGATCCGACGACGGGTGTGCGCGTCACGCGGCTGACACCGCCGGATGTCATCAACCACCGCAACTACTTCTACCAGAAGTGCTTCACCAACGACGGCAGCCAACTGCTGTTCGGCTCCGACTTCGACGGCGAGCGCAATAACTGGCTGCTCGATCTGCGTAGCGGCGTCGCCCGCCAGCTCACCGAGGGCAAAGGCAGCAATACGCACGGCGCTTTCCTGTCGCCCGACGATGCCTGGCTGTACTACGTCAACAGCGGGCGCGAGCTGCGCCGTGTGGCGCTGGACAGCCTCGCCGAGGAAGTCGTCTATCGCGTGCCGGAAGGCTGGCGCGGCGCCGGCACCTGGGTCGCCAATTCGGCCTGTACCAAATTCGCTGCGATGGAACAGTGGGAAGCCGATGTCGTCACCGGCAGCAGCGGCTGGGAGAAATTCCGCCTGCAATTCGAGCGCAAACCGCGCAGCCGCCTGATCAGCATCGACGGCGCCAGCGGTCTCGCGCACACGGTCTATGAGCAACAGCGCTACATGGGCCACCCGATGTACCGACCCTTTGACGACCACACCATGGCCTTCTGCCATGAAGGCCCGCACGACCTGGTCGATGCGCGCATGTGGCTTGTCGATGAGGACGGCCGCAATCTGCGCAAGGTGAAGGAACACGCGCCGGGCGAAGCCTGCATGCACGAATTCTGGGTGCCGGATGGCTCGCGCATGATTTACGTGAGCTATGTCGAAGGCGAGCAGCAGCGCTTTGTCTGGGCCGCCGACCCGGTCACGCTGAAAAACGAGATGCTGATGCCGATGCCCCCTTGCTCGCACCTGATGAGCAATTACGACGGCAGCCTGCTCGTCGGCGACGGCGCCGGCCAGCTCGAAGACGTCGCCAACAAGGACGCACACGCCTTCGAGCCCGACCCCTATCTGCACCTTTTCGACCTCAAAACGCGCAGCACGCGCCGCATTTGCGCGCACAACAGCAGCTGGCGCGAGTACAAGGGCAACCACCAGACCAGCCATCCGCACCCGTCTTTCACGCCGGATGAACAGCGCGTGCTGTTTAGCAGCGACTTCGAGGGCTTGCCGGCGATCTACCTGGCCGATCTTCCGTACTGAAGTACCGCACTGACAGGACTGCTTCCTTGACGCAAAGGACGCAAAGGAACGCGAAGGTTCACAAAGGAAACGCTGGAAAGTTTCCCTTCGTGAACCTTCGCTTTTCTTCGCGCCCTTCGCGTCCAAAACATCCCCTCAAAACCTGCCCCCCTGCCTGTTATAATTCGCCCTTTTTCGTCAAGCTGTTATGCAGGTTTTCCGGGGCATCCCCCAATCCAGCGATCAGCCTTGCGTGCTGACCATCGGCAATTTCGATGGTGTGCATCTGGGCCACCAGGCTTTGCTCGCGCGGCTGCGCCATCGCGCCGCAAGCCTTGGCCTGCCTACTGCCGTGCTGACTTTCGAGCCCTTGCCGCGCGAATTCTTCGCTCCCAAGGACGCGCCGCCGCGTCTGGTGAGCCTGCGCCGCAAACTTGAGCTGCTCGCTGCACAAGGCGTGGACCGGGTCTATGTGCAGCCTTTCAACGCGCGCTTTGCCGAGCTCAGCGCCGAAGACTTCATCGACAAGGTGCTGGTCCGTGGCCTGCGCACGCGCCACCTGCTGATCGGCGATGACTTCTGTTTCGGCAAAGGCCGCCGCGGCAATTTCGCCAGTTTGCAACAGGCCGGTGCGCTGCGCGGCTTCCAGGTCGAAGCGCTCGACACCGTCGCCCTCGGCGGCGAGCGCGTCTCCAGCTCGGCGGTGCGCGAAGCCATGCTCGCTGGCGACATGGCACATGCCAATCTGCTGCTCGGCGCGCCCTACGAGGTGATCGGCCGCGTCATCCACGGCGACAAGATCGGCCGCACCATCGGTTTTCCGACCGCCAATATCCAGTTACGCCAGACCACGATGCCGCTGTCCGGCATTTTCGCGGTCACTGTCGACGGAGGCCCCCTGCGCCAAGCCATTGGCGCCTGCAGTATTGGCGTCCGACCGACGATTGGCGACAAGCTGCAGCTGCGTCTCGAAGTCTTCATCCTCGACTTCGCTGGCGACCTCTATCACCAACGGCTCTCCGTGCGCTTCTGGCACAAGATCCGTGACGAAGCAAAATACGATTCACTGGATGCGCTGAAAGCGGCGATTGATGATGACTGCGCGCGAGTGAAGCAGTATTTTTTCGACGCGAAGTACGCGGAGAAAGACGAAGGTTCGCAAAGTGGAGCTTGAAGAGCTCAGTCACGCGGTCATTGGAGCCGCGATGGAAGTTCACTCTCAGCTCGGCCCGGGGCTTCTCGAAGCGCTTTATGTGGAAGCCCTGCATTGTGAGTTGCGCCTTCGAGGAATTTCCGCACAGCGCGAGGTAGAGGTTCCGGTGATGTACAAGCACCTCCAGCTGGGCCAGACACTGCGCCTGGATCTGTTGGTAGACGACCGCCTGATCGTGGAAGCAAAATCAAGCGACGAAATACATCCCGTGCATGCGGCGCAATTGTTGACCTACCTGAAATTGAGTGACAAACGCCTTGGGCTACTCCTCAACTTCAACGTTGCGTCCATGCGTCAAGGCATTAAACGAGTGGCTAATGGCGTCTGATCAAACTTCGCGGACCTTGGATTTTCTTTGCGTCCTTCGCGTCAAAAACTAAACCTGAATTACTTGGCACCATGGCTGATTACAAACAAACCCTGAACATGCCCGACACCCCGTTTCCGATGCGCGGGGATCTGCCCAAGCGCGAGCCCGGCTGGGTGCAGCAATGGCAACAGAAGAAGCTTTACGAGAAGATCCGCGCCGCTTCGGCTGGCCGGCCGAAGTTCATCCTGCACGACGGCCCGCCGTACGCAAACGGCAATATCCACATCGGTCACGCGCTGAACAAGATCCTCAAGGACATCATCGTCCGCAGCAAGACGCTGGCCGGCTTTGACGCGCCCTACGTGCCGGGCTGGGACTGCCACGGCCTGCCGATCGAGCACAAGATCGAAGTCACCCACGGCAAGAACCTGCCGGCCGACAAGGTGCGCGAGCTCTCGCGCGCCTACGCCGCCGAACAGGTCGAGGGGCAGAAGAAGGACTTCGTGCGCCTGGGCGTGCTCGGCGACTGGGAGCACCCGTATCGCACCATGGACTTTGGCAACGAGGCGGGCGAGATCCGCGCGCTGGCGACCATGGTCAAGAATGGCTGGGTGTTCAAGGGCCTCAAGCCGGTGAACTGGTGTTTCGACTGCGGCTCGGCACTGGCTGAAGCCGAGGTCGAGTACGAAGACAAGAAGTCGGACGCCATCGACGTGGCCTTCGCGTGCGCACAGCCCGAGCAGCTGGCTGTCGCCTTCCAGCTCGATAGCCTGCCCAAGCCGGCCTACGTGGTGATCTGGACCACTACGCCCTGGACCATCCCCGCCAATCAGGCGCTGAATATCCACCCGGAGTTCGACTACGCCCTGGTCGATGTGGGTGACAAGCTGCTGGTGCTGGCCGCCGAACTGGTGGAGAGCTGCCTGAAGCGCTACGACCTGCAGGGCGAAGTGATCGCCACAGCCAAGGGCGCGCGTCTGGCCAGCATCGAATTCAAGCATCCTTTCTATGATCGCGTCTCGCCGGTCTACCTCGCTGAGTACGTCGGCCTCGACGCAGGTACCGGCATCGTGCATTGCGCACCGGCCTATGGTGCAGAGGACTTCCAGGTCTGGCGCGCCAACGGTCGCGGCTTCGACGAGATCCTCAATCCCGTGCAAGGCCACGGCGTGTATGTGCCCAGCCTCGAATTCTTCGGTGGCCAGTTCATCTGGAAGGCCAACCCGAACATCGTAGAGAAGCTGCGCGAAGTCGGTGCCCTGCTCAAGCACGAAACCATCACGCACAGCTATATGCACTGCTGGCGCCACAAGACGCCGATCATCTACCGCGCCACCGCGCAGTGGTTCGTCGGCATGGACCACAAGCCGGACGGAACGACCAGTCTGCGCGAACGTGCACTTGCGGCCATCGAAGAGACCGCCTTCTTCCCCGCCTGGGGCAAGCCGCGCTTGGCAGCCATGATCGCCAATCGCCCCGACTGGTGCATCTCGCGCCAGCGCAACTGGGGCGTGCCGATCCCCTTCTTCCTGCACAAGGAGACGGGCGAGCTGCATCCGCGCACGGTTGAACTGATGGAAGAAGTGGCGCAGCGTGTCGAACAATCCGGCATCGAAGCCTGGTTCTCGCTGGATGCAGCCGAGCTGCTCGGCGCGGAAGCGGAGCAGTACGTCAAGATCAACGACACGCTGGACGTGTGGTTCGACTCCGGCACCACGCATGTGCACGTCATGCGCGGCTCGCACGCGAAGGACCACGCCTTCCCGGCCGACCTCTATCTGGAAGGCTCGGACCAGCATCGCGGCTGGTTCCACTCGTCCTTGCTGACCGGCTGCACCATCGATGGCCGCGCGCCCTACAAGGCCCTGCTCACGCACGGCTTCGTGGTCGACGGCCAGGGTCGCAAGATGAGCAAGTCGCTGGGCAACACGGTCGTGCCGCAGGAAGTCTCCGACAAGCTCGGCGCCGAAATCCTGCGCCTGTGGGCGGCTTCGACCGACTACTCGGGCGAAGTGTCGATCAGCAAGGAAATCCTCGATCGCGTCGTCGAAGTCTATCGCCGCGTGCGTAACACTTTGCGCTTCCTGCTCGCCAACACGGCGGACTTCAATATCGAGACCGACGCCCTGCCCGCCGAGCAATGGTTCGAGATCGACCGCTACGCCCTGGCGCTGACGCGTCAGCTGAGTGAAAGCGCCGAAGCCGATTACGCCAAGTACGAATTCCACCGCGTGGTGCAGGCCCTGCAGCTGTTCTGCTCGGACGACCTCGGCAGCTTCTACCTCGACATCCTCAAGGACCGCCTCTACACCAGCGGCGCCAAGTCGGTCGCACGTCGCTCGGCGCAGACCGCGCTGTGGCACATCACGCAAACCCTGGTGCGGCTGATGGCGCCCATCCTCAGCTTCACTGCGGAAGAAGCCTGGGCGGTGATGTCGGGCAAGCCGGACGACAGCGTGATGCTGCACAGCTTCCACACCCTGCCCCAGCTCAGCGTCGACGAAGCGCTGATCGCACGCTGGAAGATCATCCGCGAAGTGCGTGCAGAAACGATGAAGGTGATCGAAGCGCTGCGCACGGAAGGCAAGGTCGGCGCCTCGCTGCAGGCGGAAGTCACGGTGGCGGCGAGCGGCGACAAGTTCGCGGCGCTGAACGCCCTCGGCGACGATCTGCGCTTTGTCTTCATCACCTCGGCCGCCAGCGTGACGCAAGTGGCCAGCGAAGCGGAGGAAGCCATCATCGCCACGCCCAGCAGCTACCAGAAGTGCGGGCGCTGCTGGCATTACCGCGCGGACCTCGGCCGCAACCCGGCGCATCCCGAACTTTGCGGTCGCTGCGATGACAATCTGCACGGCGCAGGCGAAGTGCGGAGCCGCGCATGAGCAAGCGTTTTGCCGGCTGGCTGGGCTTGTCGCTGCTGACCATCGTCTTGGATCAGTGGAGCAAGCTCGCCATCGTCGCCCGCTTTGCCGAGAACGAGTACCTTGAGCTGGGCGCGTATTTCAACCTGACCCTGCGCTACAACCCGGGTGCGGCGTTCAGCTTCCTGGCCGGGCACGATGGCTGGCAGCGCTGGTTCTTCAGCGTACTGGCGGTGGGCGTCAGCGCTTACCTGCTCAAGCTGATCCGCGATCATCAGCACGAAGCGCTGCAGCCAGCCGCCTTCGCGCTGATCGTCGGCGGCGCCCTGGGTAATGTGATCGACCGCTTCCACTACGGCCGGGTGGTCGATTTTCTCGATGTGCATATCGGCACTCTGCACTGGCCCGCCTTCAACCTCGCCGACTCGGCCATCTGCCTGGGCGTCACACTGATGCTGCTGGCCGAATGGCGCCGCAGCCGCAGCGCACGCAGTACCGGAGCCCACTGAACATGATCCACGCCAACAGCCTCGTGACGCTCAACTTCCGCGTCACCCATCCTGCCACCGGCATGACCCTGATCTCCACCTTCGAAGCCACGCCGGCCACCATGCAGCTCGGAGCCGGCGAGTTGAGCCCGGCACTCGAAGCGCGCCTGATCGGCCTCGGCCCCGGCGCCCGCGAAACCTTCCACTTCGGCCCCGGCGAAGCCTTCGGCCCGTACAGCGAACAGCTGGTCGAAAAGGTTGCCCGCGAGCACATTCCGGCGACGCTCTACCTTGAGCAGGACACGGTCTACTCCTTCCCCGCGCCCGACGGCAGCAGCTACCCGGGCCTGGTGCGCGAGCTCACCGAGCAATACGCCCTGATCGACTTCAACCACCCGATGGCGGGCAAAGCCGTCGATGTGGATGTGGAAATCATTGGGGTGATTTAAACAGGACTTCACCGCGAAGACGCGAAGGAGCGCAAAGGGCCGCAAAGGAAAACTCAGCCCTTGGAAATACGAGCTGCCAGATCGAGCATCCGCAGCGGAGTAATCTGATGTGCTTTGACGCCTTTCTTTGCGGCCCTTTGCATTTTCTTTGCGCCCCCTCGACTCGCTCGGGGCAGGCTTTGCGGTGAAGCTTTAAAAGGTTCTATCCATGACCCAAGAATCAGAAGTCCTTCTCGCCAACCCGCGCGGTTTCTGCGCCGGTGTTGAACGCGCCATCGGCATCGTCGAGCGCGCGCTGGAAATCCACGGCGCACCGATCTATGTGCGTCACGAAGTGGTGCACAACAAGTTCGTGGTCGAGGATCTGCGCAACAAGGGCGCGGTGTTCATCGAAGACCTGGCCGATGTGCCCAGCGGCAGCACGCTGATCTTCTCCGCCCACGGCGTGCCGCAAAGCGTGCGCCGCGAGGCTGAAGCGCTGGGTCTGCGCGTCTTCGACGCGACCTGTCCGCTGGTCACCAAGGTGCACCTGGAAGTGGCGCGCATGCGCGCGCAGGGTCGCGAGATCATCATGATCGGCCACAAGGGCCACCCGGAAGCCGAAGGCACCATGGGCCAGAGTGAGGGCGGCATGTATCTGGTCGAAACCGTCGAGGACGTGGCCGCACTGCAGGTCGCCAATGCCGAATTGCTGGCCTACGTCACGCAAACCACGCTGTCGGTCGATGACGCGCAGATCGTCGTCGATGCGCTCAAAGCGCGCTTCCCGAGCATCGTCGGGCCGAAGAAAGACGACATCTGCTACGCCACGCAGAACCGCCAGGACGCCGTCAAATTCATGGCGCCGCAGGTTGATGCGGTGATCGTCGTCGGCTCCAAGAACAGCTCCAACAGCAATCGTCTGCGCGAAGTCGCCGCCGCCCGCAACATCCCCGCCTGGCTGGTCGACAACGCCGCCGGCATCGACCCGAGCTGGCTGCAAGGCAAGAAGCGCATTGGCGTCACCGCAGGCGCGTCGGCGCCGGAAGTGCTGGTCAGCGAGGTCATCGCGCGCATCCGCGAACTGGGCGCCAAGACCGTGCGCACGCTCGACGGCGTGACCGAGAACGTCATCTTCCCGCTGCCCAAGGAACTTCAGGAACAGCGCGGCTGAGCGCCTGCGCGGGCTTCAGCCCGCCGCCAGGCGCAACATGCCGAGGGCGATTTCGCGTTCGCCCATGATGGTGTGGTCGGCGCCGCAGTTCATCAGATGCGTGGTTTCGGCATCGGAATGCGAGCGCGCGATGATCAGCAGATCCGGCTTGAGCGCACGCGCCTGCTGGATCACCTGGCCGGCCTCGAAGCTCTGCGGGATCGCGACATACAGGCAGCGCGCAGCGGCGATGTTGGCCGCTTGCAGTGCGTGCGGATTGGCGGCATTGGCAAAGATCACGCAGGCGCCCTGCTCGCGCGCCGCCAGAACCGGCCGGTCGCGATCTTCAATCACCACAAAGTCATGCCCCTGCTCGTGCAGGCGCGCGCCAATCAGGCTGCCCACGCGACCGTAGCCGACGATGACCGCATGCTCGCGCAGCGTGGTTTCAATCAGCGCAAGCGGCTGCGTGCGCGGATCCTTGTCCTCCGCCTCAGGTGCGAACTGCGCGCGCCCGGCAATGCGCTCGCAAATGCCGAAGATCAGCGGATTCAGAAGAATGGAGAGGATGGCGCCAGCGAGGATCAGATCGCGCCCCTGCTGTGGGAACAGCCCCAGCGCGACGCCCAGGCCCGCCAGAATGAAGGAGAACTCGCCGATCTGCGCCAGGCTCGCCGAGATGGTCAGCGCCGTGGCATGGCTGCGACCGAGCAGGCGCACGATGATCCAGGCGGCGAGCGATTTGCCGACGAGGATGATGCCCAGGGTCGCCGCCACAGCCAGCGGCGCCTGCAGCAGGATGCGCGGGTCGAACAGCATGCCGACCGAGACGAAGAACAGCACCGCAAAGGCATCGCGCAGCGGCAGGGATTCCTCGGCGGCGCGGTGGCTGAGCGTGGACTCGGCGAGGATCATGCCGGCGAAAAACGCCCCCAACGCAAAAGACACGCCGAACAGCCAGGCCGCGCCCGCCGCCACGCCCAGGGCGACGGCCAGCACCGACAAGCTGAACAGCTCGCGCGAACCGGTATGCGCCACCCAGTGCAGCAGGGCGGGAATCAGCCGCCGGCCGACCAGCATCATGAACAGTACAAAGCCGGCCAGCTTGAGCAGGGTGAGCCCCAGCGCGGCGTAAAGCGTGCTGCCGCCATCGCCCGCTGCGCTGAGCGCCGGAATCAGCACCAAGGCCAGCACCATCGCCAGATCTTCGACGATCAGCCAGCCCACGGCGATGCGGCCACGCTCGGTGTCAATCAGGCGGCGCTCCTGCAAGGCCCGCAACAGCACGACCGTGCTGGCCACCGACAGCGCCAGACCGAAGACAAAGCCGCCCGCCAGATGCCAGCCCAGCAGCCGCGCCAGACCCATGCCCAGCGCGGTGGCCACGGCAATCTGCACGATGGCGCCGGGGATGGCGATGGCGCGCACCGAGAGCAGATCCTTGAGCGAGAAATGCAGGCCGACGCCGAACATCAGCAGGATCACGCCAAGCTCCGAGAGCTCGGCGGCCAGCGGCAGGTCGGCCACAAAACCGGGCGTTGCCGGGCCGATCACCACACCCGCCAGCAGATAGCCCACCAGCGGTGACAGGCGCGCCTTGTAGGCCAGTGCGCCGAAGATGAAAGCGAGGACGAGGCCCGCCACCAGGGTAGCGAGCAAGGGGCCGAGATGCATGGGAATTCCGTATGTCGATCAAGAAGAAAAGCACTGACACAGAGTAGAACTCCCGAATGCCAAAAGGTTCTGGCGATAGCCGGCTAAGGCGATATCCCGTGAGGATTCAAGAAAAAGGCCGCAGTGCGTGATGCACCGCGGCCTGCAAACTACGCCAGCGAAGGCCAGTTGTTTTACTTGGCGGCGCCTGCGCCCGTGTTGAGGTACTCGCCCAGATAGGGATCGGACGTTGTGCCGTAGTTGACCGGGTTGGAGCTGCTCCAGTCCTTCCACGGCGTCGTGGTATTGATGAAGGCGTCGATCTTCACGCCGCGCAGGATCATCTTGCCGATCGGGCTCGACAGGCTGCTTTGCGGCCATTGGCGCGCAAAGGAAACATTGCTCGCCCCGTTCGAGCCGGTGAAGGAGCCACCATTGAACAGGAAGCCGTAATTGCCGGCCTGGGTGCTCGGTGCGCCGATGGTGCTGCCGTTCTTGCCGCGCGCGGCGGTGTAGTTGATCTGGCAATTGTCGAACACGCCAGTGCCGGCGCCGAAGATGAAATCGACATCGCCTTCAACATAGCAGTTCTGCGCGTAGAAGCGCTTGCCGGCACCATCGACCCACAGCGTGTCCTGATTGCCGTACATCCGCACATTGTCGACATGCACTTGGTCGGCAACGGTGTAGACGGCCACCGCCTGATCCGTGCCCGAACCGCTCTCGACACGGCTATTGGTGATGGTCAGGTTCTTGGCTTCAAAACCGGTGTTCTGGATGATGAAGGCCGCGGAGCAGGTCGTGCCGATGGCGCTGCCCTTGCCTGCGCAGGAATTCACCCAGGACTGGCCCGCGCTCGTGTAATTGCTGGCCTTCACCATTGCCGCATATTCGCTGCCGCTTTGCAGCGCGCTGGTGGCGATCTGGATCTTCACCGAAGACGCTGCACCCGTGCTGTAAAGCGTGATCGGCGGGCCTGAGGGCACGAAGACCAGCTCGTTATAGGTCCCTGCCGTCACCAGGATGTATTTGCGCGTCGAGCCTCCGGCATTGATCGCAGCATTGATGGCCGACTGCACGGTCTTGTAGCTGCCGCTGCTGCTGACCGTGTAATCCGGCGTGCTGGGCGTGCTGATGGCCGCCGGCGTCCAGCTGCCCAGGTATTTGGCAACGGTGAAATTGGCGGCGACCGCGGCGCTCAGCTGTGGCCGCGTGGCGGTCGAGGCCGGCGCGCTGGTGGCGGCAGACGAGGCCGAGCTTGAAGCCTTGGAAGAACTGGACGAACTGGCCGCAGCGCTTGACTTGCTCGAAGCCGCCGCCGAGCTGCTCGACTTCGATGAGCTGCTGCTGGCGACGCTGGACGATGTGCTGGAAGAAGCGCTTGACGAAGCGCTGGCCGTCGGCCCGACCGAACACCAGGCGCTGCTGGTAAAGCTATTGCTCGGGAACAGCGCGGTGCTGCAGGTGAAAGAGCCGCTCAGCGTCGTATAGACGAAAGAACCGCTCTTGCCGAGCGCCACCGTATGGGTGCCACTCATGGTGCAGGTGCTGCCGACCTGCGCGCACTTGGTATAGCCCGAAGGGTAGTCGGTTGCCGCCAAGGCGCCACCGGCCATGCCGAGCGCCAGGGCGCCCAGCAGAAGCTTGCTGTTCATGAATTGTCTCCAGTCTGATGTATGCCGGATCAATCAATGCACGCTTCTGCGCATCGCAGCCCCGGTCCTGACGATCATTCGTCGCCAGGGCGCATCCTAGTCTTCGTGGCGACGGGCGTCACACGGCAATGCAGCAGCATCTGCCGCAAACACCAAAAACATCAAATATGCGATCAGGCTTGCTGGATCGCGTACATCGCACCGAAGCGCGTCGAGGGGTCGTGCGCCAGTTGCTGGAAGCCGCCCTGCTCGATCAGCTGGCCGCGTTCGAAGACGAGGATCTTGTCCGCCTCCTTGAGCGTGCTGATGCGGTGCGCGACGATGATCATGGTGCGCCCGGCGCCGTACTCGGCGATCAGGCCCTGCATGACCGTCTGCTCGGTGGCCGAATCAAGGGCCGAGGTGGCCTCGTCGAGCAGCATGATCTGCGCATTGCGGCAGATCGCCCGCGCAATGCCGATGCGCTGACGCTCGCCGCCCGACAGCGAATAGCCGCGCTCGCCAACCACCGTATCGAGGCCCTCGGGCAGGCGCGCGATGAGATCGTCCAGACAGGCGATCTGGCAGGCGCGCTGCAGCAAGGCCGGCGTCACTTCGCGCGTCATGGTGATGTTTTCTTTGAGCGAGAAGTTGAACATCTCGGTCTCCTGCAGCACCACGGCGATGTTCGCGGTCAGCTCCTCATGGCGGATCGCATTGATCGGCACACCACCGATCTTCAGTGCGCCCGCCTCGATGTGATAGAGCCCCAGCAAAAGCTTGATCAGGGTGGACTTGCCCGAGCCGGAATGGCCCGCGATGCCGACAATCTGGCCGCGCAGCACCTCCAGCGACAGCGGCCCGACGGCGGGCTTGTCGCCATAGCGGAAGAAGGCATCGACCAGCTCGATCTTGCGCCAGTCAGTCGGGAACTTCTGCTCGCCCTTGGAGAGCGAATTGTCGCTCCAGAACAGCGGCATCATGCGCGCCAGGTTCGATTTGCGCTCGATCATCAGCTGCAGGCGGTCGGTGAAATCCACCGAGGAGTCACGCAGCTTGTCGAAGTACACCGCATAGGTCAGGAAAAAACCCGGCGAGAGCTGGCCATGCATGACCATGTAGCCGATCACCAGCAAGTAGCTGCCCCAGCAAATGCCATTGTGCAGCTGGAAGCACATCCACTTGGTGTTGCCCAGGCGCAGGCGCTCGTAGGAGAGCTGGCGCGCCAGTTCCTCGCGCGCGGCAATGGTGTTGGTCATGCCGCCGGCCGCGCCCATGGCTTTCACGGCGAGGATGTTGGAAGCGCTCTCGACAAAGCTGCCGCTGGCGTTTTCCATCGACTTGTTGATGCGGTCGGAGAGCCGTGCGATGCGGTAATCGAAATACAGCTCGGTGCCCATCAGCACGCTGAGGTAGTAAACAAAGAACAGGATGAAGGCCGGGTGCAGGAACAGACAGGCGATCAGCGAGCCGATGAAGGACACGATGGCGGGAAACAGGTTGTTGAGCACATCGCCAGTCCACTCGCGCACCGACTCGGCGCCGGTGAGGATGCGCTGCGCCTTGTTGCCGGTGCTCTCGGTCTGATGCCAGGCCAGCGAGGAGTCGAGCAGGCGCTCGAAGCCCCAGACCTTGGCGCGGTAGCGGGCATTCAGGCTGATCCGCCCGAGCACGCGCTTGCTGCTCAGGCGCACCATCGACACCAGCACATGCCCGCCGGCGAGAATCGCCACCATCCACACGAAACTGCTGATCGCCGGTTGCGTGGCCGGGTCGGCCTTGACGTAGGCAATGAGGAAATTCGCCATCAGCCCGACCATATAGGGCGGCACCATGGTGTAGGAGAGCGCGCAGACCAGCACGACGAGGAAGCCCAGATACTGCCAGCGCTCCTGATCCAGGAAGTACCACAGCGCGCGCGGCAGATCGAAAAATGAAAACTGCTCCGGCTCGCGGATTGTTGGGCGCATGCAGAACTCCGGGTGTGACGTGCTTGACGGGCAGGACCAGCGCCACGGGAATGCGCTCGGGCACGCCGTCTGCCGCAGATGCCTATTTTACGACGGATCACCGGGCAACTTGATTCAGCGCATGAATCAAATTCACCTGTACATGATTGACATCAGTCTTCAAGGCCTTGCAAACTCGCGGACCAGCGGGCAACCACAGTCCGCACAGCGAGTGAGGAACAGATGGCTGCACCTAAAAAAGAGACTCCGCCCAGCAGTGCGCCCGCGACAGCCAAAGCTCAGGTCCAGCTTGAGCGCGCATCGCTGCCTCTCTACCTCCAGCCGGCTGCTCCGCTACTCTCCGCCATCGCCCGCCTGCCCGCACGCATCCGCACCCTGCTCTGCCTGCTGGTGGTCAGCATCCTGGCCAGCTGCATGTATTTTGTCGGCAACGACCAGCCGCCCTACCCGTTCTGGGACGAGAACTATCACATGACCTCGGCGCAACGCTATGTCGAGGGACTGGGCCATTTCGAACCGCACCCGCCGCTGGGGCTGCTGCTGATTGCCGCGGGTGAATCGATGTCGCACGCCAATGACGCCATCAACAAACACCAACTGGTCGTAGACAAGTATCTGGAGGGCGACAAGCTGCCCGCTGGCTTCAGCTTCGCCGGCATGCGCATGATGCCCAGCCTGTTTGCCGCAGCCACCGCGCTGCTGTTTTTCGGACTGATGCTGAGCCTCACCGAGAACCGCCTGTTCGCCCTGCTCTTCTCGACGCTCTATCTGTTCGAGAACGCCTACATCGTGCATTTTCGCGCCGTGCATCTGGACAGCTTCCAGATGTTCTTCTGCGTCGGCCTGCTGTGGACCTTCATCCATCTGTGGAAGCGTGCTGCGCCGCTCAAATGGCCGCACTATGTCGGCATGGGCGCGCTCGTCGCCCTAGCCATGATGGTCAAGGTCAATGCCGCCCTGTTCCTGGTGCTGTTCCCGCTGATCTATTTCAAGGATGCCGCCAGCCAGACCAGGCCACTGATCGAACGCCCCACCGACTTCCTGCTCAAGACCGGGGTCACCATCGTGACCATCGTGGCGATCTTCCTGGCGGTGTTCACGGTGCACGTCGCGATTGGCCACAAGATGCCCGATCTGGCCACCTCGGCTGCGCGGCAGGATCTTGAGAACATGTCCGCGCCCTACCGTGAATACCTGACGCAGAACCAGTCGATCTCTCCGCGCATCGTGGTCAGCGCCATGTCCGACTATTTCAAGTTCATGGACAAGGACCACCTCGGTGTGCCCAAGCTGGACATCTGCAAGCCCGGCGAGAACGGCTCCCACCCGCTGCACTGGCCGGTGCATGACAAGACGATCAACTACCGCTGGGATTCCGCCGACGGCAAGACCAGCTACGTGCAGCTGACCGGCAACCAGTTCAGCTGGTTCCTCGGCCTGGCCGCGGTGATCTACTCGCTGATCCTGATCATCAACCACCGACTCAACAAGCTGCCGGTCGACAACGCCCGCACCTATCATCTGATCGAGGTCTTTACCGGAATTTACATCGTCTTCATGGCGCTGCACCTCTACCTCGGCACGCAGCGCGTGATGTATCTCTATCACTACTTCCTGGGCCTGCTGCTCACCTATGTGCTGCTGGTCCTCAACTGGATCTACCTGAGCGATCTGCATAAGGCCAGCCTGCGCCAACGCATCGGCACGGCTTCGCTGATCGCAGGCTGTATCATTGCCAGCTGCCTGTTCTTCCTGCCCCTGAACAATCATTGGCCCCTGAGCAAGGGGCAGTGCGAAATGCGCAATGTATTCATGCAGATTGTGGAATGCCAGTAGGCAAGCCGCCTGGCCCGGCGGTCGGAGCTGAAGCATCAATCAGCCCTAAAGCCGGGTCTCCCCCCTGCCGTTAAGCAATAAGCCACCTCCGTTAATCGGAGCAGGCTTGGGGTTGCATTCTGAACAGATATGCGGACCGGAGCATTCTCCTCCGGTCTGAGTCACCCGCAATCGACTGCGGGTTCTTCTTGTAGAGCGAGCCAGCATGCCATATGTACGCAGAAACGCCGAAGGGTGTATCGTCGCCCTCCTGGATGCCGCAGAGTTTCAAGATCAAGAATTCCTGCCGGCGCGAGATGCGCAGGTGCTCGACTTTCTAGGGCTGGCTGAAGCCCAGTTCAGCTCGCTGGACGCCGACTTCATTCGCGTGGTCGAAGATTTGATCGATGTGCTGATCGTCAGCGGCGTCCTGCGCATGACCGATCTGCCCGGCGAGGCCCAGCGCAAGCTGCTCGCCCGCAAGGATGTCCGGCGCAAGCTAACTGGCGCGCTGGACCTCCTCGATAACAGCGACGTCATCTAAGACCTAAAATCAGAACGGTGCCCGCCCCATGACAGAGCCCCTTGCCAAGCCGCCTGCAGCAACCGCCGGCTGGTCGATCAATCCCCATAACAGTCATGTAGACCCGCTCATTGACTGCCTGGTCCTACTAACCCGCCATCACGGCAGCCCGATGACGGCCGAGGCCTTGGCCGCAGGCCTGCCACGCGTAGACAATCTGCTGCCGCCCTCGCAGTTGGCGCGCGCCGCCAGCCGTGCCGGACTGTCGTCTCGACTGGCCAAGCTGAGTCTGGACAAGCTACGCGCCCACCAGCTGCCAGCACTGCTGCTGCTCAAGGACAAACAAGCCTGCCTGCTGATGGAAGTCAGCCAGGACGGCCAGTGCCTGATCCGCGAGCCTGATTCGCCTGATGCCGCACGCAAGGTGCCGATGGACGAGCTGTCCAAGCACTACAGCGGCATGCTGGCGATCATCAAGCCGCGCTTCCGCTTCGATGCGCGTGCGCCGGAAATCGGCAATGTCCGCGGCCGCCACTGGTTCTGGGGCGCCATCTTCAGTAACTGGCGCCTGTATCGCGATGCGCTGCTGGCGGCACTGTTGGTGAATATCTTCTCGACCATCATCCCGCTGTATTCGATGAATGTGTATGACCGCGTGGTACCCAATCACGCTATCGAAACGCTCTGGGTGCTCTCCATCGGCGCGCTGCTGATGCTGCTCTTCGACCTGAGCCTGCGCACCATACGCGCCTACATCATCGATACCGCCAGCCGGCGCATCGATGTATCGCTGTCAGCCCTGATCATGGAACGCGTGCTGGGCATGAAGATGTCCTCGCGCCCCTCTTCGGTGGGGTCCTTCGCCGCCAACCTGCGCGCCTTCGAAGGTGTGCGCGACTTCGTCGCCTCGGCCACGGTGACCACCCTGGTCGATCTGCCTTTCGTCTTCATCTTCCTGCTGGTGATGGTCTGGATCGCGCCCTGGATGGCCGTGCCCTCACTAGTCGGCATGGCGCTGATCATCGGCGTGGCCTGGGTGACCCAGGCCAAGATGCATGAGCTGACCGAAACGACTTACCGCGCTGGCGCCCAGCGCAATGCCACCCTGATCGAAAGTCTGGTCGGTCTGGAAACGCTCAAGGCGCTCGGCGCCGAAGCGGAGTTCCAGCGTCGCTGGGAGCGTTCCACGCAGTTCATCGCACAAGTGAGCAACCGCACCCGCTTGCTGTCGGCCGGCACGGTGAACTTCTCGGTGATGATCCAGCAGCTAACCAATATCTGCACGGTGATGGTTGGCGTGTATCTGCTCGCCGATGGGGAATTGACCACCGGTGCAATCATCGCTGGCGGCATGCTGTCAGGCCGCATCCTGTCGCCGCTGGGTCAGGTCGCCGGGCTGATGATGCAATTCCAGGGCGCACGTACCGGCCTGGAGTCGCTGGAGCTGCAAATGGCCATGCCAGTCGAGCGACCGCCGGGACACTCCTTTGTGCACCGTCCGCAATTCAATGGCGACATTGAATTCAAGGATGTCAGCTTTGCCTATCCGGGGCGCGACCAAGCAGTCCTGCGCAAGGTGAATCTGAAGATTCGCGCGGGCGAAAAGGTCGGCGTAATCGGCCGCATCGGCTCCGGTAAAACGACGCTCGAAAAGCTGATCCTGGGTCTGTATGAACCCAGCGAAGGCGCGGTGCTGATCGATGGCGTCGATGCGCGCCAGATCGACCCGGCCGAGTTGCGTCGCGCAATCGGCTTCGTCTCTCAGGACTCGAACCTGTTCTACGGCACGCTCAAGGAAAACATCGCGCTGGGCACGCCCTTTGCCGACGATGCAGCGATCCTCGCCGCAGCCCAGCTCGGCGGCGTCACCGACTTTGCCAACGCACATCCTCAGGGTTTTGACATGCTGATCGGCGAACGCGGCGAATCCCTCTCGGGCGGCCAGCGACAATCAGTGGCCATTGCGCGCGCACTGATCAACGACCCGCCCATGCTCTTGCTCGACGAACCGAGCTCAAGCATGGACCACCAGAGTGAAGAACAGCTCAAGCAGCGCCTGCGCGCCTTTGCCACCCACAAGACGGTGCTGCTGATCACCCACCGCACCTCCCTGCTCGACCTGGTCGACCGCCTGATCGTCATCGACAACGGCGCGATTGTCGCCGACGGGACCAAGGCCCAGGTCATCGAGGCCTTGCAACATGGCCGCATCGGGAGAGCCGCATGAAAAAGTTCATCCAGTGGTTTTCAATGCACTTCGATGCAGCCATGGACCGTAGCCAGCATATGGCCCGCCACGAAGAGGCGGATTTCGAAGCCGACGCCGACTGGGCCTACAGCGAACAGACGCCGCGCGGTGCCCGTGTTGCCGTGTGGATGGGGGGCGGCTTTTTCCTGGTAGCGATCATCTGGGCCGCCCTGGCCGAGGTGGACGAAGTCACCCGCGGCCAGGGTAAGGTCATCACCTCGCGCCAGGTTCAAGTCATCCAGAGTCTGGACGGCGGCATCGTCTCGGAAATCCTCGTCAAGGAAGGTCAGCAAGTCAAAACCGGAGAGCTGCTGCTAAAAATCGACCCGACCCGTTTTGTGTCGAACTTCAACGAGAACCGCGCCGACTTCCTGTCGCTGCAAACCAAGGCCGCACGCCTGCGCGCACTGGCCGAGGGCACGCCCTTCAGCGTGCCGCCCGAGGTACAGTCGGACGCAGCTGAATCGGTGGAGGCCGAGCGCAGCCTCTATATGGCCAAGCGCTCCGAGCTGGATGCCAATATTGGCATCGCACGTCAGCAGCTGACACAGCGCAATCAGGAACTGCTGGACCTGCGCGCCAAGCGCGATGCAGCAGCCCAGGCCCTGGACCTGACCTCGCAAGAGCTCGACAAGACCCGCCCGCTGCGTGCCAGCGGTGCCGTGTCCGAGGTAGAGCTGCTGCGCCTGGAGCGCGATGTTGCGCGCTATCGCGGAGAAAAGGATTCGTCCGCAGCGCAGATTCCGCGCATCGAGGCGGCCATTTCCGAAGCGCAGCGCAAGATCCAGGAAATCGAAATCACCTTCCGCAACCAGGCACGCACCGAGCTCTCCGACACCCTCGCCAAGCTCTCTCGCCTGAACGAAGGCAGCGTCGCCCTGGCCGACCGCGTCAAGCAGTCGGATATCCGCTCGCCGGTCAATGGCACGGTCAAGCAGCTGCTGTTCAATACCGTCGGCGGCGTCGTGATGCCGGCCAAGGACATCATCGAGATCGTGCCAAGCGACGATGCGCTGGTCCTCGAAGCCCGCGTCCAGCCACGCGACATTGCCTTCCTGCACCCGGGTCAGAAAGCGCTGGTGAAATTCACCGCCTATGACTTCTCGATCTACGGCGGCCTGGATGCCACGCTCGAGCACATTGGCGCCGACACCATCGTGGATGAAAAAGGTAATGCATATTATGTTGTACGCGTCAGAACGGCTTCGACTACGCTAGGGAAGGAAAAACTGCCCATCATCCCCGGCATGGTGGCCGAGGTGGACATCCTGACCGGCAAGAAGTCCGTCCTCAGCTACCTGATCAAACCCGTACTGCGAGCCCGCGCCAACGCCTTGACCGAGAGATAAGTGCATGCGCCGACTTGATCTGCCTACCCTCCACATCCTGAGCACCGATGACGCCGTATTCCGGCGCATCAGTGCGCTGGATGCGCACCGCCAAACCCGCCGGATCACCGACCTGAGCGAACTTGCCAGACTGGCCGATGGCAGCCTGCTGATCTTCGACACCGCCCACGCCCAATGCCCCGCCTGGGACGACAAGCGCTGGCGCAGCTGGTGCGACCAGCTGACCGTGGTCGTTGCCAGCAGCGAACCCAATGACGCCGAAGGCATCTTGGCCATGGACGTCGGCGCCGCCGGCTACTGCCATATATATGCCAACCCGGCCACCCTGCGCCAGGTGATCGAGGTCGTCTGCAGTGGCGAACTGTGGGTCGGCCGCAGCCTGCTTACCCGATTGCTGCGCGGTGTCAGCGGCAAACTGCCAGCAGCGCCTGCGGCGCGCACGCATTGGCGCCAGCAACTGACCGAACGCGAAATCGAAGTCGCGCAACTGGCGGCACACGGCGAATCCAATCTTGTCATTGCCGAGCAGCTGGGCATTACCGAACGCACCGTCAAGGCCCACTTGACCACCATTTTCAGCAAGCTGGGCGTCACGGATCGCCTGCAACTGGCGCTCAAAGTCCACGGCGTGAAGTGACGCACGCTTTTTTTGCGCCGATGAGCGGCAAACTGTACCTAGGTACGATGCCCAAAGCCTTGCAAGCCCCTAGTCTTTCCCCCACACCCCCAATGAGGTAAGGCAGCTCAGATTCGCCTACCTCTCACCTCAACGCATTGGAGCACCACCATGGCAGAGAAGAACAACTCCCGCACGCAAAGCACCGTTGATCATGTCGATGGCAAAGTGTGGGTCAGAACCCCTGATGGCCGTCTCCATGCGCTCAAGGCGGGAGATCATGTCGAAGCCGGCCAGGTCATCGTAACCGGCGCCAACAGCCACGTGGCGCTCCATCAAGGTAGCGGCAACCAGCTGAATATCGGCCCGGACCGCACTGTCATCCTCGACCAGGACGTGCTCAGCAACAGCTCGCCGGACAAGACGGAAGCGGCCATCAAGCCGCTCGATAGCGACGCCTCGCAAATCATCGCCGCACTGAACTCCGGCGCTGACCCGCTGGCCGCGCTGGCCCCCACGGCCGCCGGTGTGGCAGGCGGTGGCGCCGACAACGGTCACAGCTTCGTGCGCCTGCTGCGTGTGGTTGAAGATGTCACACCGCAAAGCTTCGGCACCCCCAGTGACGCGCCCAGCGCCGATGCAGGGCAGACCATTGGTGGCGAGGATCGGGCCCAGGTGCCGGCAGAAACCCCGGCGCCGATCGTGGTCAGCGAGGTATCCGCAGCGCGCACCACGGAAGGGGGCAATCTCGACTTCACGGTCACCCTGTCGCAAAGCGCCAGCACCCCGACGACGGTCAGCCTGACGCCGAACTCCGGCACCGCCACCATCGGCACCGATACCTCGTCGAGCCTGCTGGTCTCCTTTGACGGCGGCAGCAGCTTCACCACGGTCACCGGCGGCAGCGTCGTCGTCCCCGTTGGCAGCTCCAGCTTCATCGTGCGTCTGCCGACGACCGATGACAACATCTCCGAACTGACTGAAACGGTCACCCTGACAGCGGGCACCCCGGCCAACACCACGCCGCTCACGGGCACCGGCACCATTGATGACAACGACGTGACGACGATCACGGTCAGCGGCCCGCCCGACGTCAATGAAGCGATCGGCACGGCGACCTACACCGTCACGCTGTCGACGCCTTCCGCCCTGCCTGTTACCGTCAGCTACAACACCAGCAACGGCACGGCGACCAGTGGCTCGGACTTCACGACCAGCACGGGCACCCTGACTTTCGCGCCCGGCGAGACCAGCAAAACGATCACGGTTCCGATCACCAATGACACGGTTTACGAAGGTCCGGAGACCTTCACGGTCAATCTGACCACGCCGACCAATGCCACCATCGGCACGCCGACCACCACCGTTACCATCCACGATGATGGCACCGGCACCGTGCCTCCCGGCACCACACCGGATGATGACCGTCCTGCCGTCGGCACTGTTTCTTCGCCCTCAGTGCTTGAAGGTGGCAATCTCGACTTCACGATCACTCTCACGCACGCTTCGACGACCGCCACCACGGTGACCTTGGTCCCCGCGTCCGGCACCGCAACCCTGGGCACCGACACCACCGGCAGCGTCCTCGTCTCCTTCGACGGCGGCAGCAGCTTCACCAGCGTCACCGGCAGCACCGTCAGCGTGCCCGCGGGCGCCACCAGCTTCGTCGTGCGCGTGCCGACGGTCGATGACGTCATCAGCGAGTCGACCGAAACGATCACCCTGGGCGCATCGACCCCGATCAACACCAGCGCGGTGGTCGGCACGGGCAGCATCCTCGACAACGACTCCAGCACCCTCTCCATCAGTGGGCCGAGCGACGTCAACGAAGCGGCCACTGCGGTGACCTATACCGTCACCCTGTCGACGCCGTCGTCCTCGGCTGTCACGGTCAATTACAGCACCGCCAATGGCACTGCCACGGCAGGCGCCGACTACACCGCCAACAGCGGCACGCTCACCTTCGCTCCGGGCGAGACGAGCAAGACCATCACCGTCGCCATCCTCAATGACACGGTCTATGAAGGCGCTGAAACCTTCTCGGTCAATCTCTC
>NZ_JBDIVE010000020.1:0-12398 GCF_039631295.1 Uliginosibacterium sediminicola
CTGATCGCGCCGATCGCCATGGAAGAAGGTCTGCGTTTCGCCATCCGTGAAGGCGGTCGTACCGTCGGCGCAGGTGTGGTTGCCAAGATCATCGAGTAATACGTAGTGCGGGCTGCGCAAGCGGCTCTGAAGTGATGCAGCGCTCGGGGAGAAATTCCCGAGCGCTTTACAGTCTAAAGCGCAGGGGCATAGCTCAATTGGCAGAGCGTCGGTCTCCAAAACCGAAGGTCGGGGGTTCGAGACCCTCTGCCCCTGCCACCATTAACAAGCAGGCTGTACAAAAAGATGGCCGATAAAATCAAGTTTGCGGTAGCAGTCCTGCTGGTCATTGCGGGCTTGGCCGGTTTTTACCTTCTCGGCAATGCAGCGCTGGTGTTGCGCGTGTTGTCCGTGATTGCAGGTGTTGTGGCCGGTGCCGCAATTGGCTGGACGACCGAGCCGGGTCAGCGCTTTGCTGGCTTTGCGCGTGATGCCATTGCTGAGGCACGCAAGGTTGTGTGGCCCAATCGCAAGGAAACCCTGCAGACGACTGCGGCGGTTTTTGCGTTTGTGGTGGTGATGGCCATCGTGTTGTTTGTGATCGACAAAAGTGTCGAGACGCTTGTGTACAACGTGATCCTCGGGTGGAAGTCATGAGCGGCAAACGCTGGTATGTCGTGCACGCTTATTCCGGCTTCGAGAAGTCGGTGCAGCGTGCGTTGACCGAGCGCGTCGCGCGTTCGGGTCTGCAGGACAAGTTTGGCCAGATCCTCGTGCCGGTTGAGGAAGTGGTTGAAATGAAGGGCGGTCAGAAGAGTGTTTCTGAGCGCAAGTTCTTCCCCGGTTATGTGCTGGTCGAAATGGACATGGACGATGAGTCCTGGCACTTGGTGAAGAGCACGCCCAAAGTCACCGGTTTTGTCGGTGGTACGGGAACCAAGCCGACTCCGATTTCCGAAAAGGAAGTCGAGAAGATCATGCACCAGATGCAAGAGGGCGTAGAAAAGCCGCGCCCCAAGGTGCTCTTCGAAGTGGGCGAATACGTTCGCGTCAAGGAAGGTCCTTTCACCGATTTCAATGGCAATGTCGAAAGCGTCAACTACGAGAAGAGTCGTCTGCATGTCTCGGTGACGATTTTCGGGCGTGCCACGCCGGTCGAGCTCGAATTCGGCCAGGTCGAAAAAGTCTGATTTCACAGGGCAGCGCCGGAGCTGCCCGCTTGTTCATCTCCGGCAAAGAGGAGCGCCAGTAGTTTCGGCGAACGCGCGCTACTACTCATCAACAAGGAGCCGTCATGGCAAAGAAGATCGTTGGCTACGTAAAGCTGCAAGTCCCCGCGGGCAAGGCAAATCCTTCGCCCCCTATCGGTCCGGCGCTTGGTCAGCGCGGCCTGAACATCATGGAATTCTGTAAGGCTTTCAATGCACAGACCCAAGGTCTGGAGCCGGGTCTGCCGATTCCCGTGGTGATTACCGCCTACGCCGACAAGTCCTTCACCTTCATCATGAAGACGCCGCCGGCGACCGTGCTGATCAAGAAGGCTGCTGGCATCAAGTCCGGTTCGGCCAAGCCGCACACCGACAAGGTTGGCAAGATCACGCGTGCCCAGGTCGAAGAAATCGCCAAGACCAAGATGAAAGATTTGACTGCTGGTGATCTGGAAGCGGCTGTCCGCACCATCGCCGGTTCGGCCCGCAGCATGGGCATCACCGTGGAGGGCCTCTAATCATGGCAAAGCTCTCGAAGCGCGTTCAAGCCCTGCGTGGCAAGGTTGACCGTGAAAAGCTGTACGTCGCGACTGAAGCACTGTCGCTGGTGAAGGAACTGGCCACGGCCAAGTTCGATGAATCGATCGATGTGGCGATCAATCTTGGCGTCGATGCCAAGAAGTCCGACCAGATCGTGCGTGGCTCGGTTGTGCTGCCTGCCGGTACCGGCAAGAGCGTGCGCGTGGCGGTGTTCTGCCAAGGCGCCAAGGCTGAAGAAGCACGCGCTGCTGGCGCCGATGTCGTCGGTTTCGACGACCTGGCTGAACAAGTCAAGGCGGGCAATATCGATTTCGATCTGTGCATCGCAACGCCGGACGCCATGCGCGTGGTCGGTGCGCTGGGTCAGATCCTCGGCCCGCGCGGCCTGATGCCGAACCCGAAGGTGGGCACGGTGACCATGGACGTGACCACGGCCGTGAAGAACGCCAAGGCTGGTCAAGTTCAGTACCGTACCGACAAGGCAGGCATCATCCACGCCACCATCGGTCGTGCATCGTTCGAAGTGGCTTCGCTGCAGCAAAACCTGGGCGCGCTGATCGAAGCGCTGGTCAAGGCCAAGCCGGCCGCAGCCAAGGGTGTGTACCTGCGCAAGATCGCACTGACCTCCACCATGGGTGCAGGCGTGCGCGTTGAGCCGGCTTCGGTTCAACAGCAGTAATCAACAAGTCGGGCATCGCGTGCAAACGCCGATGCCCGCAGGGCTTTGGGCCTGTCGGCAAGCTGCACTAGGTTTGCCGGCAGGGTTGTCAAAGACCGTTGGGGGAACAGTTTCGGCTGTTGCTTAATCGGTGCGCAAGCACTGCCCAGCGCAGATGGCGCTACCCGAAAACAGGTTTCCTGCTTGCTGCATCGATGATGCGACAAGCCCCTGAATTTGAGGTCGCCGTTGTTGGGTTTTCGTTTCGTGCAAGCGGAGCGAAGCCCTTAATTTAAGGAGCTGACCTTGAGTCTCAATCTAGATGACAAGAAGGCTGTAGTGGCCGAGGTGTCTGCACAGGTTGCGAACGCTCAAACGATCGTGGTCGCCGAGTACGCTGGCATTGAGGTGGGACACCTCACCGTGCTGCGTGCAAAGGCTCGCGAACAGGGCGTTTACCTGCGTGTGCTGAAGAACACCTTGGCTCGGCGTGCAGTGGCTGACACTGCATTTGCCGGCCTTGCCGATCACCTCGTCGGTCCGCTGATCTATTCGATCAGCGCTGACGCAGTGGCTCCGGCAAAGGTGCTCGCCGACTTTGCAAAAACCAATGACAAGCTGGTCCTCAAAGCAGGTAGCTATGGCGGCAAGGTGCTGGACAAGGCTGGCGTGCAAGCGCTCGCTTCCGTTCCGACCAAGGAAGTGCTGCTGGCGCAACTGCTGGGCCTCATGCAGTCGCCGATCTCTGGCTTCGCACGCGCAATTGCCGCCGTCGCAGCTCAGAAGGCCGGTCCTGCAGCGGAAGAGGCTCCGGCCGAAGCCGCAGCCGAAGCTTGATTTTATTGCAACCAATTTCAAATTCAGGATATCAAAATGGCATTCGATAAAGACGCATTCCTGTCCGCACTGGACAGCATGACCGTTCTGGAACTCAACGACCTGGTCAAGGCGATTGAAGAGAAGTTCGGCGTTTCTGCTGCTGCAATGGCTGCTCCGGCTGCTGGCGGCGGTGCCGCTGCTGCTGCAGTGGAAGAGAAGACCGAGTTCACCGTGATGCTGCTGGCAGCCGGTGACAAGAAGGTTGAAGTCATCAAGGTTGTGCGTGCTGCAACCGGCCTGGGCCTCAAGGAAGCCAAGGACGTTGTGGATGGCGCACCGAAGGCTGTCAAGGAAGGTATTGCCAAGGCCGATGCCGAAGCACTCAAGAAGCAGCTGGAAGACGCAGGCGCCAAGGTCGAGATCAAGTAATCTCGCCCCTTGCGACTCAGGGTTGGCAGTCAAGGCTGCCAACCCTTTTGTGCTTTGTTGAAGCAGTTTGTTGACTGTTGAAACACGAGGCTAAAAACCAGTCCTGTCATACCGACAGACCTGATTTTTGTCCTCTCCCGTCGGACAATTGATACGGAGCATCTATGGCGTACTCCTACACCGAGAAAAAACGCATTCGCAAGAGTTTTGCAAAACGTGCGAGCGTACTGAATGTCCCTTTCCTGCTGGCTACCCAGCTGGAGTCCTACACCAACTTCCTGCAGGCGGATGTGCCGCCGGCGACGCGCAAGAACGAGGGTTTGCAAGCCGCATTCACCTCGATCTTCCCGATCTCTTCTCACTCGGGCAATGCGCGCCTGGAGTTTGTGCATTTCATTCTCGGTGAGCCGGCCTTCGATGTGAAGGAATGTCAGCAACGTGGTCTGACCTTCGCCTCGCCGCTGCGCGCCCGCGTGCGCCTTGTCATCATGGACAAGGAAGCACCGAAGGAGACCATCAAGGAAGTCAAGGAGCAGGAAGTGTACATGGGCGAAATTCCGCTCATGACGACCACCGGCTCCTTCGTCATCAATGGTACCGAGCGTGTCATCGTGTCCCAGCTGCACCGTTCGCCGGGCGTGTTCTTCGAGCACGATCGCGGCAAGACGCACAGCTCGGGCAAGCTGCTGTTCTCGGCACGCATCATTCCTTACCGTGGTTCCTGGCTGGACTTCGAGTACGACCCGAAGGACTTCCTGTTCTTCCGCGTTGACCGTCGTCGCAAGATGCCGGTGACGATCCTGCTCAAGGCGATCGGCATGACGCACGAGCAGATCCTCGCCACCTTCCACGACTTCGACAATTTCGAATTCGCCGGCAGCGATGTGCGCTTCGAACTGCTGCCTGACCGCCTGCGCGGTGAAGTGGCACGTTTCGACATTCTTGATCCGAGCGGCAACGTGATCGTCGCCAAGGACAAGCGCATCAATGCCAAGCACATCCGTGAGATCGTCGCAGCGGGCATCAACACCATCGTCGTGCCGGAAGACTTCGTGGTTGGCCGCGTGCTGGCCACCGACATCCTCGACCCGGAAACGGGCGAAGTGCTGGCGCGCGCCAATGACGAGCTGACCGAAGAGCTGCTGGCCAAGCTCTCGGTGGCTGGCGTCAAGAGCTTCAAGACCCTCTACATCAACGATCTGGACCGCGGCGGTTACATCTCGCAGACCCTGCGTTCGGACGAAACCCTGGACCAGTGGCAGGCGCGTGTGGCGATCTATCGCATGATGCGCCCGGGCGAGCCGCCCACCGAAGATGCGGTGGAGTCGCTGTTCAACGGCCTGTTCTACTCGGAAGAGCGTTACGACCTGTCGACCGTCGGTCGCATGAAGTTCAACCGTCGCGCCTATCCGGAAAAGTTCGACGACAAGTCGCCTGACTGGCTCAAGCGCTTCTACGAAACCGTCGGTCCGCGTGACGAGACGGGTTCGGGCGTGCTGTCCAACGAAGACATCCTGGCCGTTATCGGCGTGCTCATCGAGCTGCGCAACGGCCGTGGCGAAATCGACGATATCGATCACCTCGGCAACCGCCGTGTGCGTTCGGTCGGCGAGCTGGCCGAGAACCAGTTCCGCGCCGGTCTGGTGCGTGTCGAGCGTGCCGTCAAGGAACGCCTCGGTCAGGCCGAGAGCGACAACCTGATGCCGCATGACCTGATCAACGCCAAGCCGATCTCGGCCGCGATCAAGGAGTTCTTCGGTTCGTCCCAGCTGTCGCAGTTCATGGACCAAACCAACCCGCTGTCGGAAATCACCCACAAGCGCCGCGTGTCGGCCCTTGGCCCGGGCGGTCTGACGCGTGAGCGTGCCGGCTTCGAAGTGCGTGACGTGCATCCGACCCACTACGGTCGTGTGTGCCCGATCGAAACGCCGGAAGGTCCGAACATCGGTCTGATCAACTCGCTGGCTGTGTACGGTCGCACCAATGCCTACGGCTTCCTCGAAACGCCGTACCGCAAGGTCAATGATGGTCAGGTGACTGACCAGATCGACTACCTGTCGGCGATCGAAGAAGGTCAGTACGTCATCGCCCAGGCCAATGCCGACGTCAATGACGCTGGCCAGCTGATCGGCGACCTGGTCTCGGCACGTCACAAGGGTGAATTCACCCTGGTCGGCCCTGAGCAGATCCAGTACATGGACGTCTCGCCCTCGCAGATCGTCTCGGTGGCTGCCTCGCTGATTCCGTTCCTGGAGCACGACGATGCGAACCGCGCACTGATGGGCGCCAACATGCAACGTCAGGCCGTGCCTTGCCTGCGTCCGGAAAAGCCGCTGGTCGGTACCGGCATCGAGCGCACCGTGGCTGTTGACTCGGGTACGACGGTGCAGGCGCTGCGTGGCGGCAAGGTCGACTACATCGACGCCGGCCGTATCGTGATCCGCGTGAATGATGATGAAACGGTGCCGGGCGAAGTCGGCGTCGACATCTACAACCTGATCAAGTACACGCGTTCCAACCAGAATACCAATATCAACCAGCGTCCGGTCGTCAAGATCGGTGACCGCATCGGCAAGGGTGACGTCATCGCTGACGGCGCTTCGACCGACCTCGGCGAACTGGCTCTTGGCCAGAACATGCTGGTGGCCTTCATGCCGTGGAACGGCTACAACTTCGAAGACTCGATCCTGATCTCCGAACGCGTGGTGGCCGATGACCGCTTCACTTCGATCCACATCGAAGAGCTGACGGTTGTCGCCCGTGACACCAAGCTGGGCCCTGAGGACATCACGCGTGACATCGCTTCGCTGGGCGAAGTGCAACTATCGCGTCTGGATGAGTCGGGCATCGTCTACATCGGCGCCGAAGTCGAAGCCGGTGACGTGCTGGTCGGCAAGGTCACGCCGAAGGGCGAAACCCAGCTGACGCCGGAAGAAAAGCTGCTGCGCGCGATCTTCGGTGAAAAGGCGTCTGACGTTAAGGACACCTCGCTGCGCGTGCCCTCGGGCATGAACGGCACCGTCATCGACGTGCAAGTGTTCACGCGTGAAGGCATCGAGCGCGACAAGCGCGCCCAGCAGATCATCGACGACATGCTGCGCAGCTACCGTCTCGATCTGGCCGACCAGATGCGCATCGTCGAGCGCGACACCTTCGAACGTATCGAGCGTCTGATCGGGGGTGAAGTGGCCAATGGCGGTCCGAAGAAGCTCGCCAAGGGCACCAAGATCACCAAGGAATACCTGGCCGAGCTGGAGCAATACAACTGGTTCGACATCCGCATGGCCGACGACGCCATCGCCGTGCAACTGGAGCAACTGCGCGAAGGTCTGGAAAAGACCCGCAAGGACTTCGACCTCGCTTTCGAAGCGAAGAAGAAGAAGCTCACGCAAGGCGACGAGCTGCCCCCGGGCGTGCAGAAGATGGTCAAGGTCTATCTGGCTGTGAAGCGTCGTCTGCAGCCGGGTGACAAGATGGCCGGTCGTCACGGTAACAAGGGTGTGGTGTCGAAGATTGTTCCGGTCGAAGACATGCCCTACATGGAGAACGGTACGCCGGTCGACATCGTGCTCAACCCGCTGGGCGTGCCTTCGCGGATGAACATCGGTCAGATTCTCGAGACTCACCTGGGCTGGGCTGCCAAGGGTCTGGGCAACAAGATCGGTGCGATGCTCGCTTCGCAGACCAACGTCAAGGAAATCCGTGGTTTCCTCGACCAGATCTACAACGGCAGCGGCAAGAGCGAAGACATCGTCAGTCTTGATGATCAGGAAGTCATCGAGCTGGCCGGCAATCTGTCGAAGGGCGTGCCCTTCGCCACGCCGGTGTTCGACGGTGCCACCGAAGAAGAAATCGAAGACATGCTCAAACTCGCAGGCATGGATACCGGCGGTCAGGTGACCCTGAGCGACGGCCGTACCGGCGAAGCCTTCGAGCGCAAGGTGACTGTCGGCTACAAGCATGTGCTGAAGCTGCATCACTTGGTCGATGACAAGATGCACGCTCGTTCGACGGGTCCGTACTCGCTGGTGACGCAACAACCGCTGGGTGGTAAGGCCCAGTTCGGTGGTCAGCGCTTCGGTGAAATGGAAGTCTGGGCGCTGGAAGCCTACGGCGCGGCTTACACCCTGCAGGAAATGCTGACGGTGAAGTCCGATGACGTGACCGGTCGTACCAAGGTCTACGAAAACATCGTCAAGGGCGAGCACAAGATCGATGCCGGCATGCCGGAGTCGTTCAATGTGCTTGTGAAGGAAATCCGCTCGCTCGCTATCGATATCGATCTCGAACGTTACTGAGCCCTGACTGGACTGGAGTACTGATACATGAAGAGCCTGCTCGCTGATCTGTTCAAGCAAACCCTGCCGAACGAAGAAGAGTTCGATGCCATTACCATCGGCCTCGCTTCGCCGGACAAAATCCGTTCGTGGTCGTATGGCGAAGTCAAGAAGCCGGAAACCATCAACTACCGTACCTTCAAGCCCGAGCGTGACGGTCTGTTCTGCGCCAAGATCTTTGGCCCGGTCAAGGACTACGAGTGCCTGTGCGGCAAGTACAAGCGCCTGAAGCATCGTGGTGTCATCTGCGAGAAGTGTGGCGTTGAAGT
The DNA here is from genome assembly GCF_039631295.1 of Uliginosibacterium sediminicola. Lineage (NCBI taxonomy): Bacteria > Pseudomonadati > Pseudomonadota > Betaproteobacteria > Rhodocyclales > Zoogloeaceae > Uliginosibacterium > Uliginosibacterium sediminicola. The sequence continues at coordinate 8,240 of NZ_JBDIVE010000020.1, forward strand.
CACGCTCTCCAAGGTGCGTCGCGAGCGCATGGGCCACATCGAGCTGGCCTCGGTGGTGGCGCACATCTGGTTCCTGAAGTCGCTGCCGTCGCGTCTGGGCATGGTGCTCGACATGACCCTGCGCGACATCGAACGCGTGCTGTATTTCGAAGCATTCGTCGTCGTCGAGCCGGGCATGACGCCGCTGACCAAGGGCCAGCTGCTGACCGAAGATGACTACCTCGCCAAGACCGAAGAGTTCGGTGACGAGTTCGTCGCGCTGATGGGCGCCGAAGGTATCCGCGGCCTGCTGCGCGGCATCAACCTGCCCAGCGAAATCGAGCGTCTGCGCAGCGAACTGGCGACCACCGGTTCGGAAGCCAAGATCAAGAAGATCGTCAAGCGCCTCAAGGTGCTGGAAGCCTTCACGCAGTCCGGCATCAAGCCCGACTGGATGATCATGGAAGTGCTGCCGGTGCTGCCGCCGGACCTGCGTCCGCTGGTTCCGCTGGACGGTGGCCGCTTCGCGACCTCCGACCTGAACGACCTGTATCGCCGCGTCATCAACCGTAACAACCGTCTGAAGCGTCTGCTGGAGCTCAAGGCGCCTGAAATCATCGTGCGCAACGAAAAGCGCATGCTGCAGGAGGCCGTCGACTCGCTGCTCGACAACGGTCGTCGCGGCAAGGCCATGACCGGCGCCAACAAGCGTCCGCTCAAATCGCTGGCCGACATGATCAAGGGTAAGGGCGGTCGCTTCCGTCAGAACCTGCTCGGTAAGCGCGTGGACTACTCGGGCCGTTCGGTGATTACCGTGGGCCCGCAGCTCAAGCTGCATCAGTGCGGTCTGCCCAAGCTGATGGCGCTCGAACTGTTCAAGCCTTTCGTGTTCAACAAGCTCGAACTGATGGGCCTGGCGACCACGATCAAGCAAGCCAAGAAGGTCGTCGAATCGCAAGAGCCGGTGGTGTGGGACATCCTCGAAGAGGTGATCCGCGAACATCCGGTCATGCTCAACCGCGCACCGACGCTGCACCGCCTGGGTATCCAAGCGTTTGAACCGACGCTGATCGAAGGCAAGGCGATCCAGCTGCACCCGCTGGTCTGCGTGGCCTTCAACGCCGACTTTGACGGTGACCAGATGGCCGTCCACGTGCCGCTGTCGCTCGAAGCGCAGATGGAAGCCCGCACCCTGATGCTGGCCTCCAACAACGTGCTGTCGCCCGCCAACGGCGAGCCGATCATCGTGCCGTCGCAGGATATCGTGCTGGGTCTGTACTACGCGACTCGCGCTGGCGTGAATGCCAAGGGTGAGGGCATGGCTTTCGTGGATACCAACGAAGTCAAGCGCGCCTACGAGTCGGGTCAGATCTCGTTGCACGCCAAGGTGGCCGTGCGTATCCGCGAAGTCGAGATCAACGAAGCCGGCGAGCGCATCCCCAAGATCACGCGTTACAACACGACCGCTGGCCGTTCGCTGCTGTCCGAGATCCTGCCCGCCGGTCTGCCGTTCTCGGTGATCGACAAGGCGCTGAAGAAGAAAGAAATCTCGCGCCTGATCAACACCTCGTTCCGTCGCTGCGGTCTGCGCGAAACGGTGATCTTTGCCGACAAGCTGATGCAATTCGGTTTCCGTCTGGCAACGCGCGCCGGTATCTCGATCGCCGTCAAGGACATGCTGGTGCCGAAGAACAAGGAAACCATCATCGGCGCGTCCGAAGCTGAGGTGAAGGAAATCGCCCAGCAGTACGCTTCCGGTCTGGTGACCGACGGCGAACGCTACAACAAGGTTGTGGATATCTGGGGCCGCACCGGTGACCAGGTCGCCAAGGCGATGATGGACCAACTCTCCGTGGAAGACGTGGTCGACCGCGAAGGCAAGACGGTCAAGCAAGAGTCCTTCAACTCCATCTACATGATGGCGGACTCGGGCGCCCGTGGTTCGGCTGCGCAGATCCGTCAGCTGGCCGGTATGCGCGGCCTGATGGCCAAGCCGGACGGCTCGATCATCGAAACGCCGATCACGACCAACTTCCGCGAAGGTCTGAACGTTCTGCAGTACTTCATCTCGACCCACGGCGCACGTAAGGGCCTGGCCGATACCGCACTGAAGACCGCGAACTCCGGTTACCTGACGCGTCGTCTGGTCGACGTGACGCAGGATCTGGTGGTGACCGAAGACGATTGCGGCACCTCCAACGGCTTCGTCATGAAGGCGCTGATCGAAGGCGGTGAAGTGGTTGAGCCGCTGCGCGAGCGTATCCTCGGCCGCGTGACGGGTGACGACATCATCAATCCGGAAACGCAAGAAACCGTGATCTACGCCGGCGACTTGCTCGACGAAGACGCTTGCGACCTGATCGATGCCCTGGGCGTCGATGAAGTGCGCGTGCGCACTCCGCTGACTTGCGAAACCCGTTACGGTCTGTGCGCCAAGTGCTATGGCCGCGATCTGGGCCGTGGCCAGCTGGTCAATGCCGGTGAAGCCGTCGGCGTCATCGCTGCACAGTCGATCGGTGAGCCGGGTACCCAGCTGACCATGCGTACCTTCCACGTCGGTGGTGCCGCATCGCGTTCGGCCGTGGCCAGTTCGGTGGAAGCCAAGTCCACCGGTACGATCCGCTTCCAGGCCGGCAACATGCGTTACGTGACCAACGCCAAGGGCGAGAAGATCGTCATTGCGCGTTCGGCTGAGATCATCGTGGCTGACGATGCCGGTCGCGAGCGCGAGCGTCACAAGCTGCCGTACGGCGCGACCCTGCTGGTCGACGAAGGCAAGACCGTCAAGGCCGGCACCCAGCTGGCGACCTGGGATCCGCACACGCGCCCCATCGTTGCCGAGCACGACGGTTCGATCAAGTTCGAAAACGTCGAAGAAGGTTCGACCGTTGCCAAGCAGATCGACGAAGTCACCGGTCTGTCGACCCTGGTCGTCATCGATGCCAAGCGTCGTGCCGGTACCTCGCCGTCCAAGGGCGTGCGTCCGCAAGTCAAGCTGCTCAACGAGCTGGGCGAAGAGGTGAAGATCCCCGGTACCGATCACTCGGTCACCATCACCTTCCAGGTCGGCTCGCTGATCACCGTCAAGGACGGTCAGCAGATCCACAAGGGCGACGTGCTGGCACGTATCCCGCAAGAATCTGCCAAGACGCGTGACATTACCGGTGGTCTGCCGCGCGTGGCCGAGCTGTTCGAAGCGCGTGCGCCGAAGGATGCCGGTATGCTGGCCGAATACACCGGCGCGCTGTCGTTCGGTAAGGACACCAAGGGCAAGCAACGCCTGGTCATCACCGAGCCCGATGGCACGGTGCATGAGTTCCTGATTCCGAAGGACAAGCACGTCATGGTGCACGATGGTCAGATCGTCCAGCGCGGCGAACTGATTGTTGACGGTCCGGCCGATCCGCACGACATCCTGCGTCTGCAGGGCGTCGAAGCGCTGGCGCGTTACATCATCGACGAAGTGCAGGACGTCTATCGTCTGCAAGGCGTGAAGATCAACGATAAGCACATCGAAGTGATCGTGCGTCAGATGCTGCGTCGCGTCTCGGTCACCGATCCGGGCGACACCAAGTTCATCCGCGAAGAGCAGGTCGAACGCTCCGAGCTGCTGGACGAGAACGACCGCGTCGTGGCCGACGGCAAGGTGCCGGCGACTTACGAACACATGCTGCTGGGTATCACCAAGGCATCGCTGTCGACCGACTCCTTCATCTCGGCCGCTTCCTTCCAGGAAACGACCCGCGTGCTCACCGAGGCTGCCATCATGGGCAAGCGCGACGAGCTGCGCGGCTTGAAGGAAAACGTCATCGTCGGCCGCCTGATCCCCGCCGGTACGGGTCTGACCTACCACCGCACGCGTCGCGCGCAATCGGCAGGTCTGGATCTGGCCAGCGACTTCCTCAGCGGTGGCAATGCCGAAGTAGTTGTCGAATCGAGCAGCGAAACGCCCGCCGAGGGCTGATGCTGGCTTGACGGACTGACGCGGGGCTCCTATAATCCCGCGTCTTTGAGTGAGCCGGTACTCGCGTGCCGGCTCTAGTTTTTGTAGTACTTATTGATTGCGGCCCGAAGCAGTTTGTTGGGGGTGGTTCCCCGTGCTGGTGGTGCGATCCGAGGAAAATGAATGCCAACCATTAACCAGCTTGTCCGCCAAGGGCGCCAGGCGATCGTCACCAAG
>NZ_JBDIVE010000020.1:12653-15548 GCF_039631295.1 Uliginosibacterium sediminicola
CTGCAAGGCGTCAAGGATCGCAAGCAATCCCGCTCCAAGTACGGCGCCAAGCGCCCGAAGAAGTCCTAATCACTGACGAAAGGAGATAGACATGCCCCGTCGTCGCGAAGTACCGAAACGTGAAATCCTGCCCGATCCCAAGTTCGGCAGCCAGGATGTTTCCAAGTTCATCAATGTTCTCATGATTGGTGGTAAGAAGGCTGTGGCCGAGCGCATCATCTACGGCGCGCTGGATCTGATTTCCAGCAAGTCCGGCAAGGATGCCATCGAGGTCTTCCAGACCGCCATCGGCAACGTCAAGCCGGTCGTCGAAGTGAAGAGCCGTCGCGTGGGTGGTGCAAACTACCAAGTGCCGGTTGAAGTGCGTCCGAGCCGTCGTATGGCCTTGTCCATGCGCTGGATTCGCGAAGCAGCACGCAAGCGCTCGGAAAAGTCGATGGCCCAGCGCCTGGCTGGCGAGCTGATCGAAGCGGCCGAAGGCCGTGGCGCCGCCATGAAGAAGCGTGACGAAGTGCACCGCATGGCAGACGCCAACAAGGCGTTCTCGCACTTCCGGTTCTGATCGTTTTCTCGATCCAGACCACTCGGGCCCTGCAAAGGGCTCGAATGCTTTGGGCGGGTGGCTTCTTGTCATCCGCCTGTAGCACACTCTCCCTCTTTTGCTGTCACACAAAGGCGTAGGCCGTGGCTCGTAAGACCCCCATCAACCGATATCGCAACATTGGTATCTCTGCGCACATCGACGCCGGTAAAACGACGACGACTGAGCGCATTTTGTTCTACACCGGTGTCAATCACAAAATCGGTGAAGTGCATGATGGCGCGGCAACCATGGACTGGATGGAGCAAGAGCAGGAGCGTGGCATCACCATCACCTCCGCCGCCACCACCTGTTTCTGGAAGGGCATGGGCGGTAATTTCGACGAGCATCGCATCAATATCATTGATACGCCGGGGCACGTCGATTTCACCATCGAAGTGGAGCGCTCCATGCGCGTGCTCGATGGTGCCTGCATGGTGTATTGCGCCGTCGGCGGTGTGCAGCCGCAGTCGGAGACGGTGTGGCGTCAGGCCAATAAATACGGCGTACCGCGCCTGGCTTTCGTCAACAAGATGGACCGCCAAGGGGCGGACTTCTTCAAGGTTTACAACCAGATGCGCGCGCGTCTGGCGGCCAATCCGGTGCCTATCCAGGTGCCGATTGGCGCAGAAGACAGCTTCACCGGCGTGGTGGATCTGGTGAAGATGAAAGCCATCCTTTGGGATGAGGCTTCGCAGGGCACCAAGTTCCGCTATGTCGAGATTCCCGCTGCGCTGCTGGCAACGGCCAAGGAGTGGCGCGAAAAAATGCTCGAAGCGGCGGCCGAAGCCTCCGAAGAGTTGATGAACAAATACCTCGAAGACGGGGATTTGTCCGAAGCCGAGATCAAGGGCGCGCTGCGCCAGCGCACCATCCGCGGCGAGATCGTGCCGATGCTCTGTGGCACGGCCTTCAAGAACAAGGGCGTGCAGGCCATGCTCGACGCGGTGGTCGAATACATGCCCTCGCCGGTCGACATTCCGCCGGTGGATGGCGTTGATGGGCAGGAGCAGGCTGTCATCCGCAGGGCTGACGATGACGAGAAGTTCTCGGCTCTGGCATTCAAGCTGATGACCGACAAATACGTCGGCCAGCTGACCTTCATTCGCGTTTATTCGGGCGTCCTGCGCTCGGGCGATGCGGTCTACAACCCGATCAAGGGCAAGAAAGATCGCGTCGGTCGTCTGGTGCAGATGCACGCTAATGACCGCCAGGAAATCGATGAGGTGAGGGCAGGGGATATTGCCGCCTGCATCGGCTTGTCCTCGGTGACAACAGGCGAGACGCTGTGCGACCCGGAGGCCGAAGTCACGCTGGAGCGCATGATTTTCCCCGAGCCGGTGATTCACGTGGCGGTTGAGCCCAAGACCAAGGGCGATCAGGAGAAGATGGGCATCGCCCTGGGCCGTCTGGCGCAGGAAGATCCGTCCTTCCGCGTGCGTACCGACGAAGAGTCGGGCCAGACCATCATCTCCGGCATGGGCGAGCTGCACCTGGAAATTCTCGTCGACCGCATGAAGCGCGAGTTTGGCGTCGAAGCCAATGTCGGTGCGCCGCAAGTGGCTTATCGCGAAACCATCCGCAAGACGGTCGAAGATGCCGAAGGCAAGTTCGTCAAACAGTCTGGTGGTCGCGGCCAGTACGGCCATGTGGTGCTCAAGATCGAGCCCAACGAGCCGGGCAAGGGTTATGAATTCGTTGATGCCATCAAGGGTGGCGTGGTGCCGCGGGAGTTCATTCCGGCGGTCGATAAAGGTCTGCAGGAGAGCATCCCGAACGGCGTGCTGGCGGGCTTTCCGGTGGTGGATGTGAAGTGCACGCTGCACTTCGGTTCATACCATGATGTTGACTCCAACGAAAATGCGTTCAAGATGGCGGCCTCGATGGCATTCAAGGAAGGCTGTCGCCGTGCTGGACCGGTTCTGCTGGAACCGATGATGGCTGTTGAAGTTGAAACACCAGAAGAGTTCATGGGTAACGTGATGGGCGACTTGTCGAGCCGTCGCGGGATCGTGCAGGGTATGGAAGATCTGCCGGGCGGTATCAAGGCGATCAAGGCAGAAGTGCCGCTGGCCGAGATGTTTGGTTACTCGACCACGATGCGCTCGCTGTCGCAAGGCCGTGCAACGTACTCGATGGAGTTCAAGCACTATAGTGAAGCACCGAAGAACGTCGCAGACGCCATCATCAACAAGAAGTAATTTTGTTTACCCCTATTTTTTTGAACTAAGGACATTTCATGGCCAAGGAAAAGTTTGAGCGGACGAAGCCGCACGTGAACGTGGGCACGATTGGTCACGTTGACCATGGTAAGA
>NZ_JBDIVE010000021.1:0-5492 GCF_039631295.1 Uliginosibacterium sediminicola
AAGGCAGTAAAGCTCTTTAAAAATGTGACAACCGATAGGTGTGGGTGCTTGGTCTTTGGTTGGGTTTCTGTCTTCGGGCAGGAGCTTAAAAGCAAGAAGATTGAGTGCCAACACTTTGAATCATTAAAGAAGTCAGTGATTTTTGAGTTTGGCCATTAGGATTTAACTTAAGAGTTTGATCCTGGCTCAGATTGAACGCTGGCGGCATGCCTTACACATGCAAGTCGAACGGATCAAGGGGCTTGCTCCTTGGTTAGTGGCGAACGGGTGAGTAAAGCATCGGAACGTACCCAGTCGTGGGGGATAACGTAGCGAAAGTTACGCTAATACCGCATACGTCCTGAGGGAGAAAGCGGGGGACCGAAAGGCCTCGCGCGATTGGAGCGGCCGATGTCAGATTAGCTAGTTGGTAGGGTAAAAGCCTACCAAGGCGACGATCTGTAGCTGGTCTGAGAGGACGACCAGCCACACTGGGACTGAGACACGGCCCAGACTCCTACGGGAGGCAGCAGTGGGGAATTTTGGACAATGGGCGAAAGCCTGATCCAGCCATGCCGCGTGAGTGAAGAAGGCCTTCGGGTTGTAAAGCTCTTTCAGACGGAAAGAAATCTTTCGGGTTAATAACTCGGAAGGATGACGGTACCGTAAGAAGAAGCACCGGCTAACTACGTGCCAGCAGCCGCGGTAATACGTAGGGTGCGAGCGTTAATCGGAATTACTGGGCGTAAAGGGTGCGCAGGCGGTTATATAAGACAGATGTGAAATCCCCGGGCTCAACCTGGGAACTGCGTTTGTGACTGTATAACTAGAGTACGGTAGAGAGGGGTGGAATTCCTGGTGTAGCAGTGAAATGCGTAGATATCAGGAGGAACATCGATGGCGAAGGCAGCCCCTTGGACCTGTACTGACGCTCATGCACGAAAGCGTGGGGAGCAAACAGGATTAGATACCCTGGTAGTCCACGCCCTAAACGATGATCACTAGTTGTTCGGAAAGGTGACTTTCTGAGTAACGTAGCTAACGCGTGAAGTGATCCGCCTGGGGAGTACGGTCGCAAGATTAAAACTCAAAGGAATTGACGGGGACCCGCACAAGCGGTGGATGATGTGGATTAATTCGATGCAACGCGAAAAACCTTACCTACCCTTGACATGCCTGGAAGTCCGCAGAGATGTGGATGTGCCTTCGGGAACCAGGACACAGGTGCTGCATGGCTGTCGTCAGCTCGTGTCGTGAGATGTTGGGTTAAGTCCCGCAACGAGCGCAACCCTTATCTTCAGTTGCTACGCAAGGGCACTCTGAAGAGACTGCCGGTGACAAACCGGAGGAAGGTGGGGATGACGTCAAGTCCTCATGGCCCTTATGGGTAGGGCTTCACACGTCATACAATGGTCGGTACAGAGGGTTGCCAACCCGCGAGGGGGAGCTAATCCCAGAAAGCCGATCGTAGTCCGGATTGTTCTCTGCAACTCGAGAGCATGAAGTCGGAATCGCTAGTAATCGCGGATCAGCATGCCGCGGTGAATACGTTCCCGGGTCTTGTACACACCGCCCGTCACACCATGGGAGTGGGTTTTACCAGAAGCAGCTAGCCTAACCGTAAGGGGGGCGGCTACCACGGTAGGATTCATGACTGGGGTGAAGTCGTAACAAGGTAGCCGTATCGGAAGGTGCGGCTGGATCACCTCCTTTCTAGAGCAAACGCCAGAGTTCAAGTATCCACAACCTATCGGTTGTTTCATGCAACAAGGGCTGAAGACCAGGGGCTAGTACCAGAATCGCTAGAGACTGGCCCTGAATGCTGAACCCTTCACGATCAGGGTCAGTAGCTCAGTCGGTTAGAGCACCGTCTTGATAAGGCGGGGGTCGTAGGTTCGATTCCTACCTGACCCACCACGAAAAAACGGGGGATTAGCTCAGCTGGGAGAGCACCTGCTTTGCAAGCAGGGGGTCGTCGGTTCGATCCCGTCATCCTCCACCAAACGCTGTGTGCGTGTTGGTTGAATTCGTGTAGGTGAGGTCGGAAGTCCAGAAGGCGCGAGTGGTTATACATGATGGTTGAATCAACCATGATGTATGACTCTTCGGAGTTATTCAGTTGTTGCTCTTTAACAAAGTGGAAGGCAAATGAATTACAAAATATGCGTGAGCATGCATCGCAAGATGGATGTTGCGCATGGGTTGTGATTGCATCGAGTCTATTTGTTTGCGAACCAGCGGCAAGTAGATTCAAACAAACGATGTGCTGAGAAGTTCGCCTGTAGCGTTCCTAGATAAAACTAGGGCTCAACGTTATAGGATCAAGCGACTAAGTGCACGTGGTGGATGCCTTGGCGATCACAGGCGATGAAAGACGTGCAAGCCTGCGAAAAGCTGCGGGGAGCTGGCAATGAAGCTTTGATCCGCAGATATCTGAATGGGGAAACCCACTGCGCAAGCAGTATCCCTGACTGAATACATAGGTCAGCGGAGGCGAACCGGGAGAACTGAAACATCTAAGTACCCCGAGGAAAAGAAATCAACCGAGATTCCCATAGTAGTGGCGAGCGAATTGGGAAGAGCCTGTACGTGATAATTCAATTGTTAATGGAACAGTCTGGAAAGGCTGGCCGTAGTGGGTGATAGCCCCGTACATGAAAACAGTTGAATGGTACTAAGCGTACGAAAAGTAGGGCGGGGCACGTGAAACCCTGTCTGAACGTGGGGGGACCATCCTCCAAGGCTAAATACTCGTGATCGACCGATAGTGAACCAGTACCGTGAGGGAAAGGCGAAAAGAACCCCGGGAGGGGAGTGAAATAGATCCTGAAACCGCGTGCATACAAACAGTGGGAGCCTCGTAAGGGGTGACTGCGTACCTTTTGTATAATGGGTCAGCGACTTACGTTCAGTAGCGAGCTTAACCGAATAGGGGAGGCGTAGGGAAACCGAGTCTGATAAGGGCGACATAGTTGCTGGGCGTAGACCCGAAACCAAGTGATCTATCCATGGCCAGGATGAAGGATGGGTAACACCATCTGGAGGTCCGAACCCACAAATGTTGAAAAATTTGGGGATGAGCTGTGGATAGGGGTGAAAGGCTAAACAAACTTGGAGATAGCTGGTTCTCCCCGAAAACTATTTAGGTAGTGCGTCGTGCGGACACTTGCGGGGGTAGAGCACTGTAATCGTTGAGGGGGTCATTGCGATCTACCTCGCGATAGCAAACTCCGAATACCGCAAAGTGATACACGGCAGACAGACGGTGGGTGCTAACGTCCATCGTCAAGAGGGAAACAACCCAGACCGCCAGCTAAGGTCCCAAATGCATAGTTAAGTGGAAAACGAGGTGGGAAGGCATAGACAGCTAGGAGGTTGGCTTAGAAGCAGCCACCCTTTAAAGAAAGCGTAATAGCTCACTAGTCGAGTCGTCCTGCGCGGAAGATGTAACGGGGCTCAAACTATGAACCGAAGCTGCGGATGCATATTTATATGCGTGGTAGGGGAGCGTTCTGTAAGTCTGTGAAGGCGTCTTGAGAAGGATGCTGGAGATATCAGAAGTGCGAATGCTGACATGAGTAGCGATAAAGCGAGTGAAATGCTCGCTCGCCGAAAGCCCAAGGTTTCCTACGCAACGTTCATCGGCGTAGGGTGAGTCGGTCCCTAAGGCGAGGCAGAAATGCGTAGTCGATGGAAAACAGGTGAATATTCCTGTACCGATCTTTAATGCGATGGGGGGACGGAGAAGGTTAGGTCAGCCGGGTGTTGGAAGTCCCGGTTCAAGCCCGTAGTCGTGGTCTCTAGGCAAATCCGGAGATCTTAGATGAGAGGTGATAACGAGCGCACTTGTGCGCGAAGTGATTGATACCATGCTTCCAGGAAAAGCCTCTAAGCTTCAGTTAAAGATCGACCGTACCGCAAACCGACACAGGTGGGCAGGTTGAAAATACCAAGGCGCTTGAGAGAACTCAGGAGAAGGAACTCGGCAAATTGATACCGTAACTTCGGGAGAAGGTATGCCCCGGTAGCTTGTAGGAGAACATCCGAAGGGCGATGGGGCCGCAGAGAATCGGTGGCTGCGACTGTTTAATAAAAACACAGCACTCTGCAAACACGAAAGTGGACGTATAGGGTGTGACGCCTGCCCGGTGCTGGAAGGTTAAGTGATGGGGTGCAAGCTCTTGATCGAAGCCCCAGTAAACGGCGGCCGTAACTATAACGGTCCTAAGGTAGCGAAATTCCTTGTCGGGTAAGTTCCGACCTGCACGAATGGCGTAACGATGGCCACACTGTCTCCTCCTGAGACTCAGCGAAGTTGAAGTGTTTGTGAAGATGCAATCTACCCGCGGCTAGACGGAAAGACCCCATGAACCTTTACTGTAGCTTTACATTGGACTTTGACGGGACTTGTGTAGGATAGGTGGGAGGCTTTGAAGCGAGGACGCTAGTTCTCGTGGAGCCAACCTTGAAATACCACCCTGGTGTCGTTGAGGTTCTAACCTTGGTCCGTGAATCCGGATCGGGGACCGTGTATGGTGGGCAGTTTGACTGGGGCGGTCTCCTCCCAAAGAGTAACGGAGGAGTACGAAGGTCTTCTAGGTACGGTCGGACATCGTACTGATAGTGCAATGGCAAAAGAAGGCTTGACTGCGAGACCCACAAGTCGAGCAGGTGCGAAAGCAGGTCATAGTGATCCGGTGGTTCTGTATGGAAGGGCCATCGCTCAACGGATAAAAGGTACTCTGGGGATAACAGGCTGATTCCGCCCAAGAGTTCACATCGACGGCGGAGTTTGGCACCTCGATGTCGGCTCATCACATCCTGGGGCTGTAGCCGGTCCCAAGGGTATGGCTGTTCGCCATTTAAAGTGGTACGTGAGCTGGGTTTAAAACGTCGTGAGACAGTTTGGTCCCTATCTGCCGTGGGCGTTGGAAGTTTGAGGGGGCCTGCTCCTAGTACGAGAGGACCGGAGTGGACGGATCTCTGGTGTACCGGTTGTCACGCCAGTGGCATTGCCGGGTAGCTAAATCCGGAAGAGATAAACGCTGAAAGCATCTAAGCGTGAAACTCGCCTCAAGATGAGACTTCCCTCAGGCCTTGAGCCTGCTGAAGGGTCGTTCAAGACCAGGACGTTGATAGGTCAGGTGTGGAAGCGCAGTAATGCGTTAAGCTAACTGATACTAATTGCCCGTGAGGCTTGATCCTATAACATTGAGTACTGCAAGCGAATGCGCCACACAGCGCAACAGCACATCGCAGCAATCACACCCCACATTATTCGTTTGCCTTCCTCCTTTGGTTTGCTGACCACGCTTTAAACACAAGCAACAGCAAGCACACAAGTTACAGTCTGACGACCATAGCGCTTCGGTACCACCCCTTCCCATCCCGAACAGGACCGTGAAACGAAGTCGCGCCGATGATAGTGCGGATTGCCCGCGCGAAAGTAGGTCATCGTCAGACTACCCCACAACACAAAGCCCCTCTCACATCTACCGTGAGCGGGGCTTTGT
>NZ_JBDIVE010000022.1:0-2662 GCF_039631295.1 Uliginosibacterium sediminicola
TCAGCGTGTAGCTTTCGGTCGATTCGATGATGGAATCGTCGGTCGTCGGCACGCTCACGGTGAAGCTGGAGACATTGGCCGGGACGGTGACGAAGCCATTGGCGTAGGTCACGTTGTTGCTGAAGCTCGGCGTGGTCGTGTAGTCCGAACCTGCCGTGGCGCTGACATCAGCCAGGCTCAGTGCAAACGTCGAGGCGCTGGCAGAAGGATTGGTCAAGGTCACGGTGTGGACGATGGCCGTACCTTCAACCGCCGAAGCGCTGCTGACTGCAGAAATGCCCAGGCTGTCATTGTCGAGGATCGAGCCTGTACCAGCCTTGCCGCCCACGGTGAGGGTGTAGGTTTCCGTCGATTCAACCAGCGTGTCATCGGTGGTCGGCACACTGACGGTGAAGCTGGAGACATTGACCGGGACGGTGACGATACCGTTGGCGTAGGTCACGCCATTGCTGAAGCTCGGCGTGGTCGTGTAGTCCGAACCTGCCGTCGCGCTGACATCCGCCAGGCTCAGCGCGAAGGTGGTGCTGCCGGCGGTCGAGTAGCTGTTGAGGGTGACGGTATGAACAATGGCCGTGCCTTCAACAGCGGAGGCGCTGCTCACCGAGGAGACGCTCAGGGTGTCGTTGTCGAGGATGCTGCCGGTGCCGACCTTGCCACCGACACTCAGCGTGTAGGTCTCGGTCGATTCGATGATGGAGTCATCCGTGGTCGGAACACTGACGGTGAAGCTGGAGACATTGGCCGGAACGGTGACGAAGCCATTGGCGTAGGTCACGTTGTTGCTGAAGCTCGGCGTGGTCGCGTAGTCCGAACCAGCCGTGGCGGTGACATCGGCCAGGCTCAGCGCGAAGGTGGTGCTGCCTGCAGTCGAGTAGCTGTTGAGGGTGACGGTGTGGATCACTGCCGTGCCTTCAACAGCGGAGGCGCTGCTCACCGAGGAGACGCTCAGGGTGTCGTTGTCGAGGATGCTGCCGGTGCCGATCTTGCCACCCACACTCAGTGTGTAGGTTTCGGTCGACTCGATGATGGAATCATCAATGGTCGGCACGCTTACGGTGAAGCTGGAGACATTGACCGGGACGGTGACGAAGCCATTGGCGTAAGTCACGCCATCGCTGAAGCTCGGGGTGGTCGTGTAGTCCGAGCCTGCGGCGGCACTGACATCCGTCAGGCTCAGTGCGAAGGTGGTGCTGCCAGCGGTCGAGTAGCTGTTGAGGGTGACGGTGTGGATCACAGCCGTACCTTCCACTGCAGATGCGCTGCTGACCGAGGAGACGCTCAGGGTGTCGTTGTCGAGGATGCTGCCGGTGCCGAGCTTGCCGCCAACGTTCAGCGTGTAGGTTTCGGTCGACTCGATGATGGAATCGTCGGTCGTTGGCACGCTGACGGTGAAGCTGGAGACATTGACCGGGACAGTGACGAAGCCATTGGCGTAAGTCACACCATCGCTGAAGCTCGGCGTCGTGCTGTAGTCCGAATTTGCTGTGGCCGTGCCGTTGGCTAGGCTCAGGACGAATGTCGAGGCGCTGGCTGACGGATTGCTCAAGGTCACCGTGTGGACAATCGCGGTTCCTTCGATAGCCGAAGCGCTGCTTACGCTTGCAATGCCCAGCGTGTCGTTGTCGAGGATGGAGCCTGTCCCCAGCTTGCCACCGACGCTCAGCGTGTAGGTTTCGGTCGACTCAACCAAGGTGTCGTCAGTCGTCGGCACACTGACGGTGAAGCTGGAGACATTGACCGGGACGGTGACGAAGCCATTGGCGTAAGTCACACCATCGCTGAAGCTCGGCGTCGTGCTGTAGTCCGAACCTGCCGTGGCGCTGACATCCGTCAGGCTCAGCGCGAAGGTGCTGCTGCCTGCGGTCGAGTAGCTGTTGAGGGTGACGGTGTGAAGCACCGCCGTGCCTTCAATCACAGTTCCATCGCTGACCGAGGAGACACTCAGGGTGTCGTTGTCGAGGATGCTGCCGGTGCCGAGCTTGCCACCAACGTTCAGCGTGTAGGTTTCGGTCGACTCGATGATGGAATCGTCGGTCGTCGGCACGCTCACGGTGAAGCTGGAGACATTGACCGGGACGGTGACGAAGCCATTGGCGTAAGTCACACCATCGCTGAAGCTCGGCGTCGTGCTGTAGTCCGAACCTGCCGTAGCGCTTACTGCAGCCAGGCTCAGCGCGAAGGTGGTGCTGCCTGCAGTCGAGTAGCTGTTGAGGGTGACGGTGTGGATCACAGCCGTACCTTCCACTGCAGATGCGCTGCTGACCGAGGAGACGCTCAGGGTGTCGTTGTCGAGGATGCTGCCGGTGCCGAGCTTGCCGCCAACGTTCAGCGTGTAGGTTTCGGTCGACTCGATGATGGAATCGTCGGTCGTCGGCACGCTCACGGTGAAGCTGGAGACATTGACCGGGACAGTGACGAAGCCATTGGCGTAGGTCACGTTGTTGCTGAAGCTTGGTGTCGTGCTGTAGTCCGAACCTGCCGTAGCGCTGACATCGGCCAGGCTCAGCGCGAAGGTGGTGCTGCCAGCGGTCGAGTAGCTGTTGAGGGTGACGGTGTGGATCACTGCCGTGCCTTCAACAGCGGAGGCGCTGCTGACCGAGGAGACGCTCAGGGTGTCGTTGTCGAGGATGCTGCCGGTACCGACCTTGCCACCGACACTCAG
>NZ_JBDIVE010000023.1:0-2551 GCF_039631295.1 Uliginosibacterium sediminicola
ATGTTCCCACCACCGAGTGAAAAACACTTGCTATAGCCTGCCTCAACCAGCCATTTGGCAAGCAGATCGCTGTATTTCATATGCTCCACGCCGACCCCCAGAGATGTATTGAATCAGAAACCTACGCCCAAAAACTCTTCGAGCTTTTCAGCGATGTAATCCAGATGCTCCGTGGTCAGCGCCGGGAAAACGCCCAGCCAGAAGGTCTGGTTCATGACGACATCCGTATTCTTCAGGTCGCCGCTGACACGGAAATTACGTCCAATCATGTAAGGCTGGCGGGTCAGGTTGCCGGCGAAGAGCAGGCGCGTGCCGATCTTGTTCTGGTCGAGGTAGTTGAGCAGATCGACGCGCTTGACGCCCGATTCTTCCTTGAGAATGATCGGGAAGCCGAACCAGGAGGGGTCGGAGTCCGGTGTGGCTTCGGGCAGGTGCAGGAAGGCTTCGCAGCTCTTCAGGCGGTTCTTCAGGTAGCTGAAGTTGGCGCGGCGTGCGGCGATGAATTCGTCGACGCGGTCCATCTGTGCGAGCGCGCAAGCGGCTTGCATGTCGCTGATCTTGAGGTTGTAGCCCAGGTGGCTGTAGGTGTACTTGTGGTCGTAACCTTCAGGCAGTTCACCAAGCTTCCAGCAGAAGCGCTTGGCGCAGGTGTTGTCCTTACCCGGGGGGCAGTAGCAGTCACGGCCCCAGTCGCGGAAGGATTCGGCGATCAGCTTGAGTTCGGCATTGTTGGTGAAGACTGCGCCGCCCTCACCCATGGTGATGTGGTGTGCGGGGTAGAAGCTCAGCGTGGCGATGTCGCCGAAGGTACCCACGGTCTGGCCCTTGTAGGTGGCGCCCAGAGCGTCGCAGCAGTCTTCAACCAGCCACAGATTGTATTTCTTGCAGATTGCCGTCACCACTTCGAGATTGAAGGGGTTGCCCAGCGAGTGGGCGAGCATGATGGCCTTGGTCTTGGGGCTGATCGCCGCCTCGATCTTGCTGGCGTCGATGTTGTGCGTCACCAGGTCCACATCCACGAAGACCGGCACAGCGCCGAATTGCAGGATCGGATTGACCGTGGTCGGGAAACCAGCGGCCACACCGATCACTTCGTCACCCGGCTTGATCGCGCGCTCGCCCAGACGGGGCGAAGTCAGCGTCGAAAAGGCGACCAGATTCGCCGAGGAGCCGGAGTTGACCGTGAGGACGTATTTGACGCCCAGATATTGCGCCAGGCGTGCTTCGAATTCGGCATTGAAACGGCCGGTGGTCAGCCAGCCGTCGAGGCTCGCTTCGACCATGTTCTTGAGCTCCGGCGCGCCCATCACCTTGCCGGAAACCGGTACGGCGGATTCACCCGGCACGAAAGGCTTCGGTGCGTAAACGATGTCAGCGTATTGCTGGACCAGAGCGGCGATCTCGCGGCGAATGGCGTCAGGCGACTTGGGCGTGAATTGAACAGGAGAAGTGGTGGTCATGTTTATAGGGTCCGTCAGATTTATACCGATTGATATTCTTCAATTTGCTGCAAGCACAGTGCACGCACGTCCTGCTTGTCCAGCCAGGCCTGGTGCCAGCTCACAATCTGCTTGAGCGCGGTGGCGAGATTCCAGCTGGGCTGCCAGTTGAGGCGCGACTTGGCTTTGGAAATATCGAGCTTGAGATAATGCGCTTCGTGGGGGTGGTTGCCGCCATCGAGCTGCCAGCTGGCGCCGCGCCCCCAGGCGCCGACCATGTGCTCGACGATCCACTGCACCGGACGCGCATCGTCGTCATGCGGACCGAAGTTCCAGCCCTCAGCCCAGGCCTGGCCCTCGTTGTAGAGCTTCTCGGCGAGATTGAGGTAGCCCGACAAGGGCTCCAGCACATGCTGCCAGGGGCGCGTGGAATGCGGGTTGCGGATCACCACGGGCTGGCCTTTTTCGAAGGCGCGCAGGATGTCCGGGATGAGGCGGTCATCCGCCCAGTCGCCGCCACCGATCACATTGCCAGCGCGACCGGATGCCAGGGCGATGCCGGCGGACTGGAAGAAGGAGCGGCGGTAAGCGCTGGTCACCAGTTCCGAACAGCCCTTGCTGTTGCTGTAAGGATCGTAGCCGCCCATCGGCTCGTCTTCACGATAGCCCCAGACCCATTCCTTGTTCTCGTAGCACTTGTCCGTCGTGACATTGACGATGGCTTTGACCGTGCCGAGCTGACGCGCCGCTTCGAGCACATGCACCGTGCCCATCACATTGGTGGCGTAGGTCTCGACCGGCGCCTTGTAGGAGTAGCGCACCAGGGGCTGTGCCGCCATGTGGATGACGATATCGGGCTTGGCGGCCGACATCGCAGCGAACACGGCATCGTAGTCGCGCACATCGCCAAACGTGCTGTGCATGCCATCGGCCACACGGGCTTCATCAAACAAGGCAGGCGTCGTCGGCGGCTTGAGGGCAAAACCATGGAGCTCGGCGCCCAAGCTTTGCAGCCACAGCGACAGCCAGCTGCCTTTGAAGCCGGTGTGCCCGGTCAGGAAAACACGCTTGCCGCGCCAGAATGCTTGCAACGAAGACTGACTCATTTCCAC
>NZ_JBDIVE010000024.1:0-1554 GCF_039631295.1 Uliginosibacterium sediminicola
ATGTTCCCACCACCGAGTGAAAAACACTTGCTATAGCCTGCCTCAACCAGCCATTTGGCAAGCAGATCGCTGTATTTGATCATCGTCATGCCATCTTCCCGTCAGATATATGTGCAGCGTCAAGCGCTGCACCAAACTCAGTCGAAATTCACACTCAGGTAAGCCTCGATCTTGCTCGCGGCAACTCCAGCATGCTGCGCGTCAGGGCCGGCTGCATGCCGATCCAGAACGTATTATTCATGATGACGTAGGTATTTATCAGCTCACCACTGATGCCGTAATTGCGCCCCGGCATGTAAGGCTGACGCGTCAAATTGCCCGCGAACAGCAGACGCGCACCGACCTTATTCTGATCAAGGTACTGCAACTTTTCGATGCGACTCACCGGTGCTTTGCCACGCAGCGGTTTGGCAATCTGTTCGTACAGAACCTGTGTCTTGCTGTTCTGCATGGAGTGAATCAAGCCTCGGTCATCAATTGATAGGTATGAATCTGTGATTGCGTCAAGGCGCGAATATCCGCGCCAGCGCGGCCTTGCTTAGCCCAGTCGACAATCAGCGCCAGTGCTTCTTCAAGGCGCAGCGCCGGATGCCAGCCCAGACGGCTGCGCACCTTGGAGATGTCGAGCTTGAGATAGCTGGCTTCGTGCGGATGCTCACCGGCATCAATCCGGGAGCGCGCATTTTCTCCCCACAAGCCGATCATCTTGTCGACGATCCAGCCCACCGGACGTGCGTCCTCGTCGAGCGGTCCGAAGTTCCAGGCTTCGGCAAACTCGGTACCACTTTCAAACAGGCGCTGTGCCAGTACCATATAGCCGCGCAGCGGTTCAAGCACATGCTGCCAGGGTCGAATGGCGTGCGGATTGCGGATGCGCACAGGCTGATCCGCTTCGAAAGCACGCAGGATATCCGGGACCAGGCGATCCTGCGCCCAATCACCACCACCGATCACATTGCCGGCACGCACCGACGCAAGCGCCACGCGGTGTTCAGCAAAGCGCGCAGGATTGAAGTAGGAAGAACGATAAGCCGCCACGGCCAATTCGGCGCAGCCCTTGCTGTTGCTATAGGGATCGTAGCCACCCATGGCTTCGTTCTCGCGATAACCCCAGGGCCACTCGCGATTCTCGTAGCACTTGTCGGTCGTCACTGCCACGACAGCGCGCACAGACGGGGTATGGCGCACGGCTTCAAGCACGTTCACTGTGCCCATCAGGTTGGTGGCATAGGTTTCGACCGGATGCACATATGAATAACGCACCAGCGACTGTGCCGCCATGTGGATGACGACGTCCGGCTGCGCAGCCGTCATGGCAGCCTGCAGCGCCGCAAGATCACGAATGTCGCCGTGCAACGACCGCATGCCTTCGGCCACATGCGCCGCATCAAACAGGCTTGGCTGCGACGGCGGCTCAAGCGAGAACCCCGTGAGCTCAGCCCCCAGGCTTTGCAACCACAAGCTGAGCCAGCTCCCCTTGAAGCCGGTGTGCCCGGTCAGGAAAACACGCTTGCCGCGCCAGAATGCTTGCAACGAAGACTGACTCATTTCCAC
>NZ_JBDIVE010000025.1:0-1348 GCF_039631295.1 Uliginosibacterium sediminicola
CCGCGCGCCTACTTCGAGAAAGACAACGACGCCCGCAGCGGCAGCAAGGGCGACTACATCTTCCGCGACAAGGACGAGGCCGACACCGAAATCGTCTCCATCATGTTCGAGATGAAGAACGAGAGCGACACCACCGCCACGAAACAGCGCAACGAAGACTTCCTCAAGGAACTCGACAAAGACCGCAACGAGAAGGGCTGCGAATACGCCGTGCTCGTCTCATTGCTCGAACCCGACAGCGAGCTCTACAACACCGGCATCGTCGACGTCTTCCACCGCTACCCCAAGATGTACGTGATCCGCCCGCAGTTCTTCATCCCCATCATCACCCTGCTGCGCAACGCGGCGATGAACGCGCTCAAGTACAAATCCGAACTCGCCCTGGTGCGTGCGCAAAACATCGACATCACCAACTTCGAAAACGAGCTGGAGAGCTTCAAGTCCGCCTTCGCCAAAAACTACGACCTCGCCTCCCGCCGCTTCCAGACCGCCATCGACGAAATCGACAAATCCATCGACCACCTGCAGAAAACCAAGGAAGCGCTGTTAGGGACGGATCGCAATCTGCGCTTGGCGAACGACAAGGCGCAGGATGTGACGATCAAACGGCTGACGCGCGGGAATCCGACGATGGCGGGGAAGTTTGCGGAGGTGAAGAGGGGAGGGTAACGCAAATATTGCATCGAAATATTATTTGCATTTGTAGCTTATCAGACGTGATGCCAACTCAGGTGGGATCAGAATGCAACCACCGAACAAGCTGTTGCGCTTTGCGTGCTGACTCCCCCTCAAACACTGGTTCATTCAATCCGAGCTCTTTGATTCTCTCCGCAATTCTATTTTTTCTTTGATTTATTATGCTTTTGACCCGATCTTGTTGCTCCTTAGAGAGAATGGATCCGCCTGACAAACGCGCCGCATTTGCCACCACAAGATCAAAGGCATCATTTTTTCCTATTGCATAGGGCTCGTATTCGATATCCACTTTCGGTTTAAGAAAGTATTTTGGACGAACCTCTTCCAATACCTTCAAGATGGCTTCTGACTTCACGTCATTTTCAATTTCTCGCCCGCAGGAAGTAAGGACGAGGGCGTGCTGAGGTACAGCTTCTGCTGCCGCAGTAAGTCGTATTATCAGGGAACGATCATCCTCGCCTTCGTTCCGGTCTCTATCGCATATAACAACTGCGCGATGAGCAACCCTCAGGACCTGAACCAATCTTTCTTCACAATCCACCTCGTCGTCACCAAAATCCAAGTGAGACGAAGAGCTTGGTCTCAAGAATCAAGTGCAACAGGGTTATAAAAGCTCTGCATTTCGGTGGCGAGAGCTTCTTCGGGCGTTCGC
>NZ_JBDIVE010000026.1:0-1232 GCF_039631295.1 Uliginosibacterium sediminicola
TGAATCGCCCCGGGTTTTCTAGACACCCTGAAGCCTTAAACTTTCAGGCTGATGGAGGTGTTTATGAGCAACAAGCGTTACACGGAAGAATTCAAGATTGAAGCGGTCAAGCAGATCACAGACCGGGGTCACAGCGTGGCGGAGGTGTCTGCACGGCTGGATGTGAGCATCCACAGTTTGTACGCGTGGGCCAAACGTTACAGCCTGACACCTCAGGAGCAGCAAACACAAAGTAGTCAGCAAGATGAACTGCGTCGTCTGCGCGCCGAGCTCAAGCGGGTGACCGAGGAGCGCGACATCCTAAAAAAGGCCGCAGCGTACTTTGCCAAGCAGTCCGGGTAAGGTACGCGTTCATTGCAGCCCACAGACACGTCTGGCCGATTCGTCGCATGTGCAAGGTGATGCAAGTGCATCCAAGCGGGTACTACGGCTGGCAAGCACAGCCACACTCTGCGCGTGCGCAGGATGATCAGCGGGTCCAAGGCTTGATCAAGCAGTGCTATCTGGAAAGCGGCGCCGTGTATGGCTATCGCAAGATCACGCGCGACCTGCGTGAGTTGGGCGAGCCCTGTGGCAAGCATCGCGTTGCACGACTGATGCGTCTGGCAGGCTTGAAGTCGCTGACCGGTTATGGTCGTCGTCCCGGTCGTTACGGTGGTCGCCCGGCCAACGTCTCCCCCAACATTCTGCAGCGTGAGTTTGATGTGGCAGAGCCCAACAAAGTCTGGGTAACGGATATCACTTACATCCGTACGCACGAAGGTTGGTTGTACTTGGCGACGGTGTTGGATCTGTTCTCACGGCAAGTGGTGGGTTGGTCGATGAGTGCGCAGATGACGACTGACTTGGTACTCAGTGCATTATTGATGGCGCTCTGGAAGCGTAAGCCTGCCAACGAAGTCCTGGTGCACTCGGATCAGGGCAGTCAGTTCAGCAGTGATGACTGGCAATCGTTTCTGCGCGCACACAAGCTCAAGGGCAGCATGAGTCGGCGCGGAAACTGTCATGACAACGCTGTGGCGGAAAGCTTCTTTCAGTTACTCAAGCGCGAACGCATCAAGCGCAAGATCTACACGACCAGGGACGAAGCACGAAGCGATGTGTTCGATTACATCGAAATGTTTTACAACCCCAAACGCAGACATAACCACGCCGATGGCATGTCTCCGGTAGACTACGAAAAGCAGTACTTCATGAGGCTCGGGACTGTCTAGAAAACCCGGGGCGATTCA
>NZ_JBDIVE010000027.1:0-1066 GCF_039631295.1 Uliginosibacterium sediminicola
GCATCATCCAGTTCGTAACGCAGGCGCAGCCCAAGCTCACGCTCGGCCTTCTCTACCGACGGAATGTAGCGATCAACCCGCTCACTGCTGATTTCTGGCACCTGGGCAGGCACGCCGCACGCCTCCGCGACACGCTGGGCCAGCTGCCCCATCAACACCGCATGCCCTGAGCCAACGTTGTAGACAGGACATGTCGTATCAGCATGCGCGCACATCGTCATCAGCCATTCCACCAAATCATCCGAGTGCATGTAGCTGCGATAGACGCGATGCTGCGCCTTGACCTGAATCGGCCGCCCGGCCAGACCGTCGGCGATGAAATTGCCAATGGCAAAGTGCTGGTCACGCGGCAACCACGGACCTACGAAGGCGAAACAACGCGCGATCGACAGCTGCAGCCCCTCGGTCGCCAGCGCCTGTACGGCCGCTTCGGCATCACGCTTGGCGCAGGCGTAGTCACGCTTGCCTTCTGGAATATCTGCCGGGTCCGGAACGACGTAGTCTTCCGATAAGGCGTCCAGATCTGCCGCTTGCGTGCCATACACGGCACCAGAGCTAACGTAGAGAATCTTGCTGTCACGGTGAAAGCGGCGCGCCAGATCGCAGTAGTTGTAGGTGCCTGCCTGAATGTTGCGACGCTCTTCAAGGGGCTGCGACAGATAACGCGCAGCATCCGTGGAGGCCGCTGCGTGAATCACGAAATCGGCCGGCGGCAACGTGTCGACGCTGGCGATGTCGGCATCGAGCAATTCAACCCGATCAGACAGTAATTGCGGGACCTCGCTACGTAATCGCGAAGCACTGCGCGCCATGGCGATGACGCGGCCTACGCCCCAGGGCGCAAGCCCACCGCGCTGAAACAGGTCAAGAATGGATTTGCCGAAGTAGCCGCTGCCACCGATGACGAGCAGTGTTTTCACAGGTTTTCCGCCACAAGATACTTGGCGACACGCTGGTACTGTTCTTCCGGCAAGTCCGGCGTCATACGATGCAGGGGATTCGATTCCATGCCGCCGTCCGCTCGCACACGACTTGAGATCTTGGGGAAGTAGGTCTGCTCCGGGTC
>NZ_JBDIVE010000028.1:0-935 GCF_039631295.1 Uliginosibacterium sediminicola
AAATACAGCGATCTGCTTGCCAAATGGCTGGTTGAGGCAGGCTATAGCAAGTGTTTTTCACTCGGTGGTGGGAACATCATGCACCTTGTGGAGAGTGTGAGTCGCGCCATGCCTGTGGTGCCTGTCATTCACGAAGTGGCGGCGGGCATTGCAACGGAGTACTTCAATGAGACCGGTGATGGGCAGCGCGCGTTTTCGCTGATCACGACCGGTCCTGGTCTGACCAATATTGTGACCGCACTGGCCGGGGCCTTCATGGAAAGCCGCGAATTGCTGGTGATTGGTGGTCAGGTCAAGACCGCCGATTTGTGCCGTGGCGAAATCCGCCAGCGTGGCATTCAGGAGGTTGAAGGTGCGCGCTTGGTGGAGGCGGTGACCAAGCGCAGCGTGCGCCTGGATGCGCCGATCAAGCGCAGCGAGTTTCTGGAAATCGTCAAGACGGGCTGGCAACCACGCAAAGGTCCGGTGTTCATCGAGATGCCGCTGGACGTGCAGGGTCGTATGGTGGCGCCTGGCGACTACGAGGATGCGGTCGACGCGCGTGCCGAACCGGCTTTGCCGCTCGCCAGTGAGGCGCAGCTGCAAGAGATCGTAGCGCGCTTCAAGCGTGCCAAACGTCCGGTGCTGATGCTCGGTGGCGGGGTGAGTCGCGCCACGGCCAAGCGCATCGGAGTCGAAGGCTACCAGGGCTTCGGCGTGCCGATCATGACCACGTGGAATGGCGCAGACCGGATTGGCAGCGAGCATCCGCTGTACTTCGGTCGTCCTAACACCTGGGGTCAGCGTTACGCCAACATTCTGGCGCAGCAAGCCGATTTCGTACTGGCGCTGGGCACACGTCTGGGCATGCAGCAATCGGGTTTCAACTGGCAGCAGTTCATTCCGCTGGGCGACATTGTTCAGGTCGATCTGGACCCAGCGGAGCTTGCCAAGGG
>NZ_JBDIVE010000029.1:0-861 GCF_039631295.1 Uliginosibacterium sediminicola
GCGTGTGCGGATCGGCAAACCAAATATCCATCTGGAGCCGCTTGGCAAGCTGGGCATGGCAGGCCATTTCGCTGCCCCGATCATAGGTCAGGCTCTCACGCAGAAAGGCAGGCATCTTCTTCATCTGGCGCGTGAAACCCTCCAACGCGTCCTGAGCGGTGCAGCCGGCCATGCGACACAACACCACAAAGCGCGTTTTGCGCTCCACCAGCGTGCCCACCGCCGAGCGGTTGAGCGCGCCTTTGATGAAATCGCCTTCCCAATGGCCTGGCACCAATCGCTGAGCAATCTCTTCGGGACGATGCACGATGCGCTGCGCCTCGGGAACAAAGCCGGGACGGGCAATCGTGCTGCGCGTGCGGCCCCGTGTCGCTTTCTCTTGGCGCAGGGCGGCGATCATGTCCTTTTTCAAGGCGCCACGCGGATGTGCGTAGATGGCGGCATAAATCGTCTCGTGACTGACATGCTGGGTGGGGTCGTCGGGGTGCATAAACCGCAGTCTGGCGGCAATTTGCTGCGGCGACCAGCGCCAGTAGATCAACCGAGCATGCACGTGTGCATACAGACCCGTGCCCTCGACAAGTTTGCGCCGACGCACACTGCCCAAGCGTCGCTTCCGATAGCACGACGCCGCTCGCGTGGCGTCATAGCGCATCAGCTCTGCGCAGCGATTTCGGCGTAATTCACGAGAGACCGTGGAAACTGACCGAGCAAGTTGTCGCGCAATCGCCCTGACGCCTACTCCCTTACCAGATTCGATCATGATGACCGCGCGCTCTTCTGCACTCAGATGACTGTAACGTTTGCCCATCGCAACACCTTAGCTCACTCCAAGTGTTGCACTTGAAACTTGAGACTAAG
>NZ_JBDIVE010000003.1:0-77235 GCF_039631295.1 Uliginosibacterium sediminicola
GTTGATCGCTACATTCCGTCGGTAGAGAAGGCCGAGCGTGAGCTTGGGCTGCGCCTGCGTTACGAACTGGATGATGCCATCCGCGCAACCCTCCACAGCTTGCGCGCTGCGCTAGGGTGACCGCTGATGATGGATGAACGCAAACTGCGTTACCTGCTTGCAGGCGCTTGGAATACCGTCTTTGGCTACGCTGTTGGTTTGGCGCTCTACAGCTTGTTCCATGAGCAGCTTCATGTTGTTGCGATTGGCGTCGTTGCCAATCTTTTGGCTATTACCATGTCATTCATGAGCTACAAGTTGTTTGTTTTTCGTACGCGTGGAAATTGGTTGTCTGAATACTTGCGTTGCTATCTGGTATACGGCGGCTCGGCCTTGCTGGGGGTATGCATGTTGTGGGTATTGGTCGACGGGCTGGGACTGCCTTTCTGGCTGGCGCAGGGGCTGATTATCGTACTCACCGTCACGGTGTCCTATTTTGGGCATGCGCGCTTTACTTTCCGACGCAATGCTGTTGGTAATCCGAAAGGTTGATTGTGCAAGAACGCAAATTGCTGAGCGTCATCTCGCCTTGTTATAACGAGGAGGCGAATGTCGAGGAGCTTTATCGGCGGGTAATGGCTGTGCTGGCACAGTACCCGCAATATGATTTTGAATATGTTTTCATCGATAATGCTTCGACAGATGGCACCGTAGCGCGCCTCAAGGCATTGGCTGCGCAGGATAGGCGCGTCAAGATCATCGTGAATACACGTAATTTTGGCCATATTCGCTCGCCTTACTGGGGCATCATGCAGACTTCCGGCGCGGCGACGATTTATCTGGCGTCCGATCTGCAAGATCCGCCAGAGCTGATTCCACGTTTCATTGATGAGTGGGAAAAAGGTTTCAAGCTGGTACTTGCGACCAAACCGGTGAGTCAATCGAACTTTGTCATGCATCGCTTGCGCCGTGCCTATTACAGCTTCCTTGATAGCATCTCCGATGTGCCTTTGGTGAAGGATACGACGGGTTTCGGGCTTTACGACAAGGTTGTCCTTGATGATATCCGTCAGGTAAATGACCCATATCCTTATCTGCGCGGATTGTTTTGTGAGCTTGGCTATCCGATTAAAACTGTTGAATTTAATCAGCCAAGACGTCTGCGTGGGATTTCGAAGAATAATTTCTACACGCTCTACGATATCGCCATGCTGGGCGTCATCAGCCACTCTTTGCTGCCGATCCGACTGGCGTCACTGGCAGGTTTTCTCCTTGGGATTGGCAGTTTTTTAATGGCGCTGTTGTTTTTCGTACTGAAACTGGTGTTTTGGGATCAATTTCCGCTGGGTGTTGCGCCGATTGTGATCGGAATGTTTTTCATGTTTGGCATCTTGCTGTTTTTTGTCGGCATCCTTGGGGAGTATGTCGGGTCGATTCATACCTATGTACAGAAGCGCCCAATTGTTGTTGAGCGTGAGAGGGTGAACTTCTGATGCACGACGTTGTGCGCAGGAAACTACCGCAGATATTGCTGCTGGCACAGCTGGTGTTTGCAGTGTTTTCCCTGTTTCATTTCCTGTCGTATGGGCGTTTGCCGGCACCGTTTTTCTACGATGTCACAGACTCCTTCATGGATTTCTTCAATACGAATTACTGGGCTTTCCAATCGGGAAGATTCGATCAATGGCGATCGATTTACCCGATTTTCAGTTTCGTGCTCAGCAAGTGGGTGACGTCAACCCAATGTATCGAAATGGTGGCGACTCCTCATGCCTTGCGTGCCTGTGATGCTTCGGCGATGTATTACCTGCTCGCCACATATCTCGCGGGATGCGCATTGTGTGCAGGTATGCTGGCGCGTGCGTTTGGGCGGACTACGTCGCATGGTTTTCTGGATGCCTGTCTCTGGTTCGGCGTACTGGCGCTCAGTCTCCCGGGCCTGTACGCGTTGGAACGTGGCAATTACATACTTGTGGCTTTTTTATGCCTCGTTCTGGCTCGGCGTTATCCGGATGACTGGCGTTTTGCGCTGTTCCTTGCGTTGGCTATTAACATCAAGCAATACCTGCTTGTGCTGTGCCTTGGGCCGCTTCTCAAGCAGCGCTTTGATCAATTGCTGCTGATAATTGTTTTTAGTTTGCTGATCAATGTGTGTGGGCTGCTTTTGGTTCCAGAAACACATTACAGCATGCTGATCGACAACATGACCACTTTCTCCACGACCGTACTGCCGAGCATGTTCGAGAAAATGTGGAACCCTTCTGCGGTGGCTGCTTTTGCGCGTGCGGTGGAGGGAACGGCTTACCTTTCGTCAGGCGAGAGCTGGAAAATAGACGGCGTGCGTGTTTTGCTTGGCGGCATGGTATGGGCGGGGCGCGGAGTGGCCGTGGCGATGTTTTTCGCATTGTGCCTACGAGCAAATGCCGTTTCGGCGAACTTCATCATGCTCGCGATGTTAGTGACGCTCTGTGCGATGTCGGATAGTCCGGGAGGTTACTCCACCGTATTGCTGTTCCCTTTTCTGCCTGCCCTGTTCGAGCGACCGATGGCGCGCGGTTACACCCTATTGCTGTTGGGTTTGTATATGCCCATGGAGCTTTCGATAGGCCCCTTTCGTCACTTTGATGCAATGGATTCGTTCCTTTCGGGTTCTGTATTGCCAGAGATTGTGCTCGGAGTATCTGCAGGGGCTTATGTACGCGCGCTCTCGCTTTATTCATTGATGTGTTTGATGTTTTGTGACCTGGTGAAAATAAATGGAAAAAGCTCCGCCGCTGGCGCCCCTTGTCCAGTCCTCAGCTGAGACTATGAGTCTACATATTTTTGTTTGCCAATTGCTGAAAGGTAAGTGGAAACTGTTGTTTTCCACGCTACTTGGCGCAGCGTTGGCGTTCGGTCTCAGCGTAGTTGTTACCCCTAAGTGGGAAGTGGAGGCGGTGATTCGTGTCGCGACTGTGCTTGGCGAGCCGGTTGAATCGGTGCAGGAATTTGTTGACCGGCTGCGTTCTCCTTATATGGTTAAGTCCGTCTTGCAAGCTCGTGGTTTGCCACCTACTTCGCAAAATGTGAAGAAGCTCATGGAGCAGACGAGGCTATCTGTAGTAGGGGCTGGCGTGCAGATTCGCGTGCGTGCTGACAGTGATACTGACGCCACTCGCCTGGCGCAGACTTATCTTGATCTAGCCGTGCAGCAACATGAGCAGCAAGTGCAAACCATGATCGAAGCGATCAAGAAGCATGCTTTGCTTGAACAGCTCGCGACACGCTATTCAGATGTGCATTACTTTTCCGACAAGAAGTCGAGTCTGCCTGATGTTGTGGACCTGCTGCGCAGTAGCGAGACGCGTTTCACCGTGCCGCCTAGCAGTTTTCCAAAGCCTGTATTCCCCAATCGGATCTTGTTTCTTGCGGCAGGTATTCTGGCTGGCCTAGCACTCGGTCTGATCTGGGTTTTCCATGGCAAAGCGCCAACAGAGTCTGGGCGTTGAGTAGGTGCATGCTTCGCTTCGTTTTCCTTATCGCGCGTCGATGAGGCAAGCAGGAATGGCTTGTCAGTGAAACCATCGGGAATTCTGCTCGTGCTTGCGCAACGTGGCTGGCAAGCGGCCTCGGGCGTGCTGACCATTGTTCTTATCGCACACTGCATGAGTCCGCAGTTGCAAGGTTGGTACTATAGTTTTCTGAGTGTCGCCGCGTTATATACCTTGGTCGATCTTGGGCTGTCTGTGGTCTTGGTTCAGCATGTAGCTCACCGCTTTGTGGGCCTCCATTGGGGAGCGCAAGGCGAACCAGTCGGTCCCGACGCGCAGCGTTTTATGCAATTGATGCGTTGGGCGTTGCGGCGCTACGTTTTCTTGGCTGTGCTGTTTGCGATGCTCTTGATTCCTGGCGGCGCACTTTTCTTCAGCCAGCGGGACGACGGTTTTTCGTGGTTAGCTGCCTGGTTGGCTCTGGCTTTGAGTACCTCGCTGAACATTGTCACGTTGCCCTGTCTGGCTATTATTGAAGGTAGTGGAGCGGTACGCGAAGCCTATGCGATTCGTTTTGCGCAAGGAGTGCTTGGTGCTGCGGCGTGCTGGGTCGTGATGCTGGCTGGCGGTCAGTTGTGGGCTGCCGTGATGCCGGCCGCGGCGGGCTTGTGCGTCGTGAGCATTGTAGTGTGGCGTCGCCGTCCCGCAATGTTGCGCATCGTGCTGAGTGGCGCGACGGATGCAGCAGCGTTAGCCGAGGAAATCTGGCCTTTGCAGTGGCGCGTCGGCCTCACCTGGTTGTCGGGTTATTTGCTGACGCAGATTTACACGCCGATCTTGTTTCACTTTCAGGGGGCTGTGGTGGCGGGCCAGATGGGCTTGTCGCTGACGATTGCAAACACCCTGGGATTGCTGGCGCAGTCATGGATTGCGCGTAGCGTGCCGGCAATGGGCAAAGCAGCGGCGCTGCGTGATTGGAAAACCCTGGACGCTATTTTCCGTCGTGATCTGCAAGCATCGATGTTGAGTTTTGGCGCCGGCGTGGTGGTGGTGTGCTGCTTATATGCGCTCTTGGCTGACTCGGTTTACTTGCTGCGCGTGTTGCCTTTTGGCGCGATGCTGGCCTTGTTGGGAGTAGTCTTTGCCAATCATCTGATTGGGGCGCTTGCTGCGCATTTACGTGTACATTTACGGGAGCCTCTGGTCTGGGTTTCAGTGGCTGCTGCTTTTCTGAGTGTGCCCGCAGCTGTGTGGGCGGCGGCCAATCAGAGTGCGGCTAGCGTGGTGGGTGCGATGCTCGCCGTACAGTGCTGCTTGGCTTTGCCGCTTTCGCTATGGCGATGGCATGGCTGCAAGAAGAGTTTGCGGAATCCTTGATGAGCCCTGAGTCTCCACTGCTGTCAATCACCATACCGAGCTGGAATCGTGCGCGCTTTCTGCAGCGTACTTTGCAGCAGCTGTGCGCCGAATTGCGTGACCGTGATGATGTTGAGGTGCTGGTGTCGGATAACTGCAGTCCCGACGATACTCCGGCGGTTGTTGCGGCGGCTCAAGCCGACGGTTTGCCCGTGCGTTATGTGCGTAACGCCAGTAATATTGGCTCGGACGCCAATATCGCACAATGTTTCAACATGGCTCGTGGCGACTACGTGTTGCTGCTTGGTGACGACGACTTGCCTGTCGATGGTGCGCTGGCCGCACTGTTAGCGCATCTGGAGACGCGTCGTTACGGTGTGGTGTGTTTGCGTGCGTATGGATTTGAGGCAGATTTTCGTAAAGAGTGTCCACAGACATCTGCGCGAGAGCATCGCTTCGAGCGGGGAGGTGCTTTCCTTGCGGCCATTGGGCAGCGCATGACGCTGATCTCTTCCTGTGTGGTGGGCAAGTGCTTCATTCCTCATCTCAACGCCAATCAGTTCTGTGGTGGTAATCTGGTGCAGGTACACCTCGTGTTACAGGCTGCGCTGGCTGCGGGGCACAACCTGTTTCTCGACCAATATCTGATCGCCTGTCAGCGCAATAATTCTGGCGGCTATAATTTCGCACAGGTCTTCGTGACGCGCTTTGGCGAAGCGCTGGATAATTACCGTTGCGCTGATTTTGGCGATGAAGATATTCGCACTATCGAGCGGCGTATGATGATTGGTTACTACCCTTTCTATTTGTTCCGGCAGCGTTTGGGGCGCGAAGGCGACCCGGAGGCCAGTCATGCGACTTTTGCCGCCCGCTTTCGCTCGCGTTGGCTTTTCCGCTTCTGGCTGGCTCCAATTTTGTTATTGCCGCGCCCTTTGGCTCTCGCTTGGGGGGGCTTTGCCACATTCACAGGTCGCTTGTTGATTGGTGATCTGCAGCGTGGAGTGGCTTTTGCGTGGCACCGGCTGATGCAGCGTCTTGCGCCTAGGTCAGCTTGAACCCGGTACTATTTTGTCAATGAACGCCAGTTTCCAAACGTACCTTCCCGTCTCCGTTGTGATCGTCAATTACAACGCTGGCGATCTCTTGCGTGCCTGTGTCATCGAGGCGCTGCGCCAGGCTGTCGAAGTCATCGTTGTCGACAACGCTTCGGCCGACAACAGCCTGGCGCTGCTGGAGCAGGCGTTGCCGGCTGAGCCGCGTTTGTCCATCGTGCGCACCGGTGCCAATCTTGGTTTTGCCAAGGGTTGCAATATCGGTCTGGCGCGCAGTACGCAGTCGCGGGTGCTGTTTCTCAATCCAGACTGCGTGCTCTCGCCGGGTTCGCTACAGCGCTTGCTGAGCGTGCTCGATGCCTCGCCGGAGGTGGGCATGGTTGGCGGCTTGCTGATGTATCCCGATGGGACCGAGCAGGGCGGTGGCCGCCGTGCGGTGCCGACGCCCTGGCGTTCCTTCGTGCGCGCCTTTGGTCTGGTGCGTTTTGCCAAGCGCTGGCCGCGGCTGTTCTTCGATTTCCACTTGCACGGCCAGCCGCTACCGGCCGGCCCGATCGAGGTCGAGGCGATTTCCGGCGCGCTGATGCTGGTGCGGCGCGAAGCGCTGGATGATGTTGGCGGCTGGGACGAAGACTATTTCCTGCATTGCGAGGATCTGGACTGGTGCATGCGCTTCAATCGCAAGGGCTGGAAGATCCTCTTCGTGCCCGATGCGCCGGTGGTCCATCAGCAGGGCGCCTGCAGCCGCAGCCGGCCGTATTTCGTCGAGTGGCACAAGCATCGCGGCATGGTGCGCTTCTATCGCAAGTTCTTCCGTGAACAGTATCCGGGCGTACTGATGTGGCTGGTCGAAGCGGGCGTGTGGCTGCGCTTTGCCGTGCTGGCGGGCGTGCATAGCGTACGCAAAGTGCTGGGCTGGCTGGGGCTGCGTCGTGGCTGAGCGGCGCGTCGGTGTGCTGGGCGCCAGCAGCCTGGTCGGCGAATGGCTGTTGCCGATGCTGGTCGAGGCTGGCTGGCAGGTTGAGGCCTTCTCGCGCGCGGCCGCGCGGGCGCCGCAGCCGGCCTTGCGCTGGCAGGGTTTGCCGATCCGCGCGCAGGCCCAGATCGCGCACTGGATCTGTGTGGCGCCGGTGTGGGTTTTGCCCGAGCACCTGGAGGCGATGCGTGCGGCGGGTGCCCGACGCATCGTGGCGCTGTCCTCGACCAGCCGTTTCACCAAGGGTGAATCCTCCGACGCTTACGAGCAGAGCGTGGTGCGTCGCCTCAGCGAGGGTGAGGAGACTTTGCAGCGCTGGGCGAGCGAGCATGGCATCGAATGGGTGATCCTGCGCCCGACGCTGATCTACGATCAGGCGCGCGACCAGAACATTGGCGCGATTGCCCGGCTGATCCGCCGTCTGCATTGCTTCCCGCTGTTCGGCGCGGCGGCCGGCTTGCGTCAGCCTATCCATGCGCAGGATGTCGCGGCGGCCAGCATGGCGGCGCTGACCGCAACACAGGCGCCGGGGCATGCCTACAACATTTCCGGCGGCGAGACCCTGAGCTATCGCGAGATGGTCTGCCGCGTGTTCGCCGCACTGGGCCGGCGGCCGCGCTTGCTGCGCATTCCGCTGCGTCTGTTTCGTGTGGCGATGGCCTGTGTGCGCGTCCTGCCAGCCTGTCGTCACTGGTCGAGCGGCATGGCCGAGCGCATGAATCGCGACCTCGTTTTCGACCACAGCGATGCGGCGCGCGATCTGGGTTTTGCGCCGCGTCCTTTCATCCTCGGAAAATTCCCCGACTGAGGGTATTCGGTCGTGGCGGCAAAGCCGCCCATGCAGGTTAGAATCGCGGGCGAAGTGCCGTTCAAGGCGCTGCCGCACTTGTTGCCACAGATGGAGCACAGATGAGCCGCGCGTCCTACGATTCACAGCGCAGTCGCCACGTCGCACGCAGTTTCCTGGTCTCGGGTTTCGACCTGCTTGCCGTCGTCCTCTGCTGGCTGGCGGCCTACCAGCTGCGCTTCAATTTCGCCGTGCCCGCTGATTTCGCCCATACCGGCTGGTTGTCGCTGGCCTGGGTGTTGCCTCTGCATGCCGTGATGTTCCGCGTGTTCGGGCTTTACAAGGGCATGTGGATCTTCGCCAGCTTGCCGGACCTGGTGCGCATCGTGCGCGCCATTGCCACGGCGGCCGTCTTGGCGGTGGCCATTGTCGCCATGCTGCATCCGATACCGCCGGTGCCGCGCTCGGTGCTGGTGTCCTTCCCGGTCTTCCTGCTGATGGCCATGGGCGGGGCACGGGCGGCCTACCGCGCCTGGCGTGAGTACCGCCTCTACGGCATGCTCGCTTCGAGCGGCAAGCCGGCCTTGCTGATCGGCGTCGGCGACGCGGCGGCGAATGTGCTGCGGCAGCTGCATCGCTCGTCTGAATGGCGCATCGTCGGCATCCTCGACGACAACCCCAACAAGCTCGGCCGCGAGCTGATGGGCCAGTGCGTGCTGGGCACGGTCGACGAGCTGGATGTCTGGGCGCCACGGCTCAAGGCTCAGCACGTCATCGTCGCCATGCCGACGGCCTCTAACGAAGCGCGCAAACGCATCTTTGCCTTGTGTCTGAAGGCCGGCGTGCACGCCATGATGGTGCCGACCCTCAGCGAGATGATGCGCGGCGGTCCGCGTGCCTCGGCGCAAGATCATGGTGCCTTTCGCGAGGTGCGCATGGAAGACCTGCTCGGTCGCGATCCGGTTGCCATCGACTGCCCGCATCTGGATGGCATGATTGCTGGCCGTACGGTGCTGGTGACGGGCGCTGGCGGCTCGATCGGTTCCGAGCTGTGTCGCCAGATTGCGCTGTTCCGCCCGGCTCAGCTGGTGGCTTACGAGGCCAATGAATTTGCGCTCTACCAGCTGGTCGAAGAGTTCTCGCGGCGCTTCCCCGAGGTTGCCCTGGTGCCGGTGGCCGGCGATGTGCGCGATGCGCTGTGGCTTGATGAGACTTTCGCCCGCTACACACCAGCCGTGGTGTTCCACGCTGCCGCCTACAAGCATGTGCCGCTGATGGAAGAAGACAACGCCTGGCAGGCGATCACCAACAATGTGCTGGGCACCTGGCGGGTTGCCAAGGCCGCTGCCGCGCATCGCGTGCCCAAGTTCGTGATGATCTCCACCGACAAGGCGGTCAATCCGACCAATGTGATGGGCGCCACCAAGCGCCTGGCCGAGATGATCTGCCAATGCGTGCAGACCGAGACGCAAGACACCGCCTTCTGCAGCGTGCGCTTTGGCAATGTGCTGGGCAGCACCGGCAGCGTGGTGCCGAAGTTCCGCGAGCAGATCGCCGCGGGCGGCCCGGTGACCGTCACCCATCCGGAGATCACGCGCTATTTCATGTCGATTCCCGAAGCCGCGCAGCTGGTGCTGCAGGCGGCGACGATGGGCAAGGGCGGCGAGATCTTCGTGCTCGACATGGGCGAACCGGTGAAGATCGCCAATCTCGCCCGCGACATGATCCGTCTGTCTGGCGCGAGCGATGTGCAGATCGAATTCACCGGTCTGCGGCCGGGCGAAAAGCTCTACGAGGAATTGCTGGCCGACGCCGAGCAGACCTTGCCGACGCACCACGCAAAGCTGCGCGTGGCGCAGGCGCGTTGTGCCGAGCCGGCCATCGTCGAAGAGGCGCTGGCTTGGGCACGCGGCACGCGGGTACCGCCGCCGGCCGAGATCAAGCGCGAACTGCGGCGCTGGATTCCCGAATACGTGCCCTATCAGCGCCCCAATCTGCAAGTGGTGGCAGGTGCACCGCGCGTCGCCGAGGGTAGCTGAGCGCATGGCGACCTACGTTGTCGGCGATCTGCAAGGTTGCCTCGATCCCCTCAAAGCGGTCCTTGAACGGGCGGCCTTTGATCCTGCTCAGGACCGCCTGTGGGTGGTCGGCGACCTCGTCAATCGCGGGCCGCAGTCGGCAGCCGTGCTGCGTTTTTTGCGCGGGCTGGGTGATGCGGTCACGGCCTTGCTGGGCAATCACGATCTTTACCTGCTCGCCGTGGCAGCGGGCGTGCCGCCCAAGACGCGCGAGAGCGACACCATCAACGATGTGCTGGGCGCGCCCGACGTGGCCGAGCTGATCGAATGGCTGCGCCAGCGCCCGCTGATGCATGTCGAGGGCAATTACGCGATGGTGCATGCCGGCCTGCTGCCGCAGTGGTCGGTGGCTACCGCGCGCAGCCTCGCCGCCGATGTCGAGGCGGAGCTGGCCGGCCCCGACTGGCGCGCCTTCCTGCAGCACCTGTTCGGCAACCAGCCGGCCAAGTGGGTGGATTCGCTCAGCGGCTGGGACCGCCACCGCATCGTCATCAACGCGATGACGCGCATGCGCTACCTGAGCGCCGATGGCGCCATCGACCTCAAACCCAAGGGCCCGCCCGAGCTGGCCGCGCCCGGCTTGCAGCCCTGGTATCTGGCGGCTGAGGCCGGCTGGCGCAGCCACACCATTCTGTTCGGTCACTGGTCGGCACTGGGTCTGCGTGACCTGGGCCAGGTCGTCGCGCTCGATTCGGGCTGCGTCTGGGGCGCTCAGCTCACCGCCATGCGTCTGGAAGATCGTCAGGTGTTCCAGGTGCCCTGCGTGGGCTGTGGTGTGGCCAAGGAGAAGGACAAGGCCAGTGCCAGCGCCGCCGGGGTGGCGGAAGCGGACTGAAGCGCTTCAGTCCTGCGTCTCCACAAGCTGCCCGTCAGGTTGGCCCAGCGCGCGGGCGATCTGCTGGCGTGATTGGAGGGCGTATTCACGACGCTCCAGACCGGCCGGCAGCAGCGCAGCCAGCTCCAGCGAGACCTCGATGCGCGGGCTGCGCACGATGGCCAGCAGGCAATCGACAAAGCTGATGTCGCCATCGTAAGCCGGTGCGCGGCTGGGCTGCCCCTGCGGATCCAGATAACGCAAGCTGAGCGCTGCGACTGGCGTTTCGCCATGCCGGGCGGCTTCAAACAGTGCGGCACTGAAAGGCAGCAGCTTGCTGCCATCGGTCGTCGTGCCTTCCGGGAAGAAAGTCACCCGCGCCTGCTCGGTCTGCAGCTTGGCCTGCAGCGCTTGCAGGGTCTGCGCTGCCGCGCTGCGGCGGGTGCGATCAATGAAGATGGTGCCGGTGGCATCGACCAGCCAGCCGATCAGCGGCCAGTGGCGCACATCGTCCTTGCTGACGAACCAGGTTTGCACCAGGGCATTGATGACGAAGATGTCGAGCCAGGAGATATGGTTGCAGACCACCACGCAACGCTGTGGCAGCGGCAGCGCGTCCTGTTGGAGGCGCACGCCGAGCATGCGGATCATCGCTGCCGACCACGCCTGTTTGTGATGCTCGCGCCGGCTTGCACTGAGAAGCGGAAAGATCAGGCGCACGCGCAGCACGCCGAGCACGAGATGCACGAACAGACGCAGCAGGCGCCAGGCGGCACGGATTTCGACGGCACAGCGGGACAGGGCAGACAAGACGGATCGGACGGGCACAGGGTACGGGTCGGGACGACCGAAGGATGGGCGCGTCGGCGAGTATAGCGGCATCAGTGATCCGTGGCTGCGCGCAGGTGTAGCGCGCAGCCAGGCAAGGTGAGATTAGCGGTCGAGGAAGTGGCGGGCGTAGCGGCGATCAAGCTGCGACATCGGCATCAGCAGCAGCAGGTCGGCGGTGTTGAAGTCAGGATCCCAGGCCGGTGCGCCGCAGATCTTGGTGCCGGCGCGGATG
The DNA here is from genome assembly GCF_039631295.1 of Uliginosibacterium sediminicola. Lineage (NCBI taxonomy): Bacteria > Pseudomonadati > Pseudomonadota > Betaproteobacteria > Rhodocyclales > Zoogloeaceae > Uliginosibacterium > Uliginosibacterium sediminicola. The sequence goes on from NZ_JBDIVE010000003.1 coordinate 11,576, forward strand.
TACCCCTTGAGCAGGGCCGGCAGCTCGGCCGGTGCTTCGGTGGCCAGATGCTCGACCGGCAGCGGATTGCGCGGGAAGACGTGGTATTCCAGGTCGGCCATGTGCTTTTCGCGCAAGGCGTTGTAGATGTTGGCGGCATTGTGGCCACCGTCGCCCATGGTGATGCTGGCGCAGCCCATCAGGTACTCGTAGTTGTGCTCCGACATGAAGCGCGCCAGACCACTCCACAGCAGGGTGATGACGGCGCCGCTGCGGTAATCGGCATCGATGCAGGAGCGACCGATCTCGACCAGATTGTTGCGCAGGTGCTGGAAGCGCGTCAGGTCGAATTCGGATTCCGAGTAGTAGCAACCGACGCGGCGCGCCGCTTCCGGGGTGAGGATGCGATAAGTGCCAACGATCTTGCCGGCATCTTCATCGCGCACCACGAGGTGTTTGCAGAACGGGTCGAAATGATCATGGTCTACGCCCGGTGTGCGCGTCGGCAGACGGGCGCCCATTTCTTCGGCGAAGACGCGATAGCGCAGCATTTGCGCTTCGATGATGTCAGATTCAGTATTGGCCAGCCCAACGCTGAGGCTATGTTGCCTGCGTTGCAGGACTTGCGAGTCGGCACGTAGCATGCACATTCTCCTTGAAGGAGTGGCCACTGTATGGCGGCTCGGTTTCACTCGCGTGACACCGAGATTGCAGCGCGATGACGACTTGGTGTTGCGGGATGCTCAGGCGTTTGGCATGTCGGCCGCGCGTTGCGCCTGCAGCCAGTGCAGCAGCGCTTCTTCGACCTCGCCCAGCGGGCCGCGCCAGTCACCCAGGCTGCGCTGGCGGAACTGGCGCAGGCTCGGGTACCAGACGCAATCGGCGCCCGTCAGCCCCCAGCGCCAGTCCGGCGCATAGCGGTTGAGCAGCCACACCGGGCGGCCCATGCCGGCGGCCAGATGGGCGATGGCGGTGTCGACGCTGATCAGCAGATCGAGCTCGGCGAGAATCGCGGCCGTGTCGGCAAAGTCGCCCTTGCTGCGCAGCGGATCGATGACGTGGATATCATCCGGCCGCTGTTCCGGGCAGAGTGCCACCCAGCTGATGCCGGGCAGGCTGAACAGCGCCCGCAGCGCGCTCTGCGGCAGGCTGCGCAAGGCGTCATAGCGCAAGCCGCTGCTGCCTTGCCAGCACACGCCGATGCGTGGTCGCGGCGCCTGGCACACGCTCTCCGGCGCTTGCAGACCGGCCGGCACACGCAGCGGCGGCTGTGGCGGCAGATTCTGCGGCGTGCTGGCCAATAGTCCTGGCAGGCTCAGCAGAGGCACCTGGTAGTCCTGGCTGTCACGCGGCAGTGTGGCGTCCAGCGGCAGCAGCGTGATCGCCGCCGGCAGGCTGGCGCGCAGCAGACGCAGCAGTTCGGGCTGGCAGGCAAAACTCAGCTGCGCGAAGCGCGCCTGCAGCGGCGGCAGGTAGCGCAGGAAATTGAGCGTATCGCCAAAACCTTGCTCGGCGTGCACCAGCAGGCGTTTGTCCTGCGTGTCGGCTTCGCCGCGCCACTGCGGCCAGGGCAGTTGCGGCGCTGTGACGCGCTGGCCAGCCTGGGTAGTGGCCTGCCAGCGGGCTTCGAAGTCGGGCCAGGCGGGCAGCCAGTCGCCCTGCGCCAGCTTGATCAGGGCCAGACCCAAACGTGCCTGGGCCGAGTTCGGGGCTTCGCTGAGGCGCCGCGCAAAGGCGGCCTGGGCCGCCTCGTAACGGCCGATCGCCAGGTAGGCGGTGGCCAGGCTCGGGTGGCTGGCATCGATGGCGCTGGCGCGCTCGATCAGCTGCAGCGCTTCCTCGTATTGCCCCTGGTTGAGCAGGATGCGCCCCAGATTGGCCAGCGCTTCAAGATGCTGCGGTGACTGTTGCAGGCATTGCCGCAGCGCTTGTTCTGCCTCGGCTTCGCGGCCGCCCGCGCGCAGGGCCAGCGCCAGCCGGTTGAGCAGGGCGGCATCGTTCGGGCGCAGCGCACAGGCTTGCTGCAGGTAGGGGATGCTGCCGGCATCGTCCTGACGCAGGGCGGCGATCAGACTCAGCGCGGCGAGGTGTTGCGGCTGTTGTTGCAGCAGCTGCTGGAGTTCGCCCAGTGCCGCGTGCGCGTCGCTGGCGGCCAGCAATTCGGCCAGCATGTAGCGTGCGGCGGCGTCCGTGGGGAGCTGCTGCAGGCATTCGCGCAGCACGCCGATGGCCTCTTCGCGCTGCCCTTGCTGCAGGTGCAGGCGGGCAAGGTTGAGCCAGATCTCGGCATTGCCTTGCGCGCTGCGGGCAGCGCGCTGCATGTACTGCGCCGCCAGTGCGGGCTGAGCCTCAAGCGCATGGACGATGCCGCGCATGTGCAGGGCGTCGCTCTGTTCGGGGGAGCGCTTGAGCATGCCGTCGGCGTGCGCAGCGAGGCATTCGAGCAGGGCGCCGCGCAGCTCGCGCAAGGGCACGCTCCAGTCGCTGCGCGCGCGCTGGCGGAACTGGCGCAAGTTGGGATACCACACTGAATCCGTGTGGCCGAGGCCCCAACGCCAGTCCGGCGAAAAACGGTTGAGCAGGAATACCGGTCGCCCGAGGGCGGCGGAGAGATGTGCGACGGCGGTATCGACGCTGATCACCAGATCGAGCTGTTCGATGATCGCCGCGCTGTCGGCAAAGTCCTTGCAGCTGGCCAGCACATCCGGCAGCTTGGGATGCACCGGGCCGGCGCCGCGGGTGAGGCCGTGCCACACGATGCCGGGCAGCTTGAACAGCTCGCTAAAGAGCTCGGGCGGCATGCTGCGCAAGTTGTCGTCTTGCAGCTTGGGGTTGCCGGCGAAGCAGAGGCCGACTTGCAGCGGCCGCAGATGCTGCGGATGGCTCGCTGGCGGCGGCAGGCGCCGCGCCTGCGGCACCAGCAGATAGGGCACCTGACGCGGCAGGTTCTGCGCCGTGCTGGCGAAGGCGCGCGGCAGGCTCAGCAGCGGGCATTGCCAGTCGAAGTGACGGCTGCGCAGCAGCTGGCCCAGCTGATCGCTGGGCTGCAGCTCGATGCGTGCCGGAAAGCTGGCGCGGCACAGCTCCAGTAGCTCGGGCTGGACGATGGCGACGATCTGGTTGAAGCGCTGCAATAGCAGGGGCAGATAGCGCACGAATTGCAGGCTGTCACCGAGGCCCTGCTCGTGATAGATCAGGATGCTTTCCTGCGTGCTGCTGCCCGGCTCGCCATTCCATTGCGCTTGTGGCAGGGGCGGCTTTTCCTTGGGTCCGCCGGTGGTCTCGCGGCTGCCTTCCCAGCGTGCCTCGTAGTCTTCCCAGGCTGCTTGCAGATCGCCGCGCAGCAGGCGGGTGACGGCCATGCCGAAGCGCGCGGTGGCCGAGGCCGGGTCGAGGCGCAGGCTTTCGCGGTAGTTCTCTTCGGCTTCGTCGAGCTTGCAGGCGTCGAGCTGGGCGACAGCCAGGTTGGCGCGCACTTCCGACATCAGCGGATCGAGCGCGATGGCGCGCCGGTAGCACTTTTCCGCTTCGTCCAGGCGGCCCGTGCGCTGATAGAGGATGCCCAGATTGTTGTAGGTGCGCGCCGCCTCCGGGGCCAGGCGCAGCGATTCGGCCAAGGCCGCGTGGGCTTCCTCGATCTGCCCGCTCGAACGCAGGGCATTGCCCAGATTGCACCAGGCCAGCGCGAAGTCCGGGCGCAGCTGCACGGCGTGGCGGTAGCGTGCGATGGCCGCCGGCGCGTCGTACAGATTATTGAGGAAGGAGTTGCCCAGATTGTTGTGGGCTTCGGCAAAGTCCGGGCGGGCGCGCACGGCGGCTTCGTAGAGCGCATGCTGACGCTGCTTGTCCGCCGGGCCGGTGAGCAGGGTGCCCAGGTTATTGCTGGCCACCGCATCATCGGGGCGCAGCTTGAGGGCGCGCTCGTAGTACTGCACGGCACGTGCGGGCTGCGGGCCACGCAAGGTGTCGCCGAGCATGATCAGCGCGTCGATGTTCTGCGCATCGCGCTCCAGCAAGGCGAGCAGCACCTGCTCGGCCTCGTCGTGGCGCTGCAGCAGGCGCAGTGCGCGCACCAGGGAATAATGGATTTCCAGCTGCTGCGGTGCCAGCGCGGTGGCGGTGCGCAGCGCTTCGACCGCGCCGCTGGCATCGCCCGCACGGCGCCGTGTCTTGCCCAGATTGAACCAGGCATCGGCATAGTCGGCGTTGGCGGCAACGGCCTCTTCAAAAGCTTGCAGGGCGCCTGCTGTGTCGCCCTGCTGGATCAGCAGCACGCCCAGGTTATTGCGTGCGCCGGCGTAGTCCGCGTCGTCGCAAGCAATCTCGCGATACGCGCGTGCAGCGGCATCACGCTCGCCGCGCTGATGCAGTTCGACCGCCGCCAGCAGGGCACTCACTGCAGGCGCTCCGCATCAAGTCTGCACAGGCGGCTCACGACGATGGGCTGCCTGCAGGCTCAGTGTGTGACGCGCGTGGTGCCATTGCTGTAAACGACGCGCACCCGTTCGCCGGAGGTGAATTTGTCCTCACCCATGCCTTGCACGACGATGATGTTGTCACCGTTGTCGAGCTTGACGGTCAGTTCCAGCGCTTCTTCGCGGGTCAGGCCTTCTTCACCGATGGCGCCGACGATGCCGCCGGCGACTGCGCCGACCACGGCACCGACGATGGCGCCCTTGCCCTGACCCATGGTGCTGCCGGCGACGCCGCCGACCACCGCGCCGGCGCCGGTGCCGATACCGGACTTGGTGCCTTCGAGCTTGACCTTCTTGACGCCGACCAGGGTGCCTTCACGGAAGGTCATCACGCGGCGCGCTTCATCACGCGAATAGACATCGCCGGCCTTGCTCGACACGCAGCCGGTAGTGCCCAGCACGAGGGGGATGGCGAGGACGGCAAGCAGTACTTTGGTGTTCATCTGATTCTCCGGATCAAAGGGCTTCGCCGTAAGTGGCGGCAAAGCGGGTCGCGATTTCGTCGCGGGTCGGCACATGGTTCTGGCAGCCGCGATAGGCGATCTTGATGGCGCCCATCACTGAGCCGAGCTGGGCCGATTTGACCAGCGTCCAGCCCTGCGCGAGGCCATACAGCAGACCACCGCGATAGGCATCGCCGCAACCGGTCGGGTCGACCAGCTGGGTGGCGGGCACACAGTCGATCTCGGTGAGCTTGCCGTGTTCGTAGATACGCGAACCTTGTGCGCCGAGTGTGACAACCAAACCTTCGACACGTTCCGCCAGGGCTTCGAGCGTGAGGCCGGTCTTGTCGCAGATCAGGCGTGCTTCGTAGTCATTGACGGTGCAGTAAGTGGCCTGGTCGATGCAGGTGATGAGGTTTTCAGCGCTGAGCAGCGGCAAGCCCTGGCCCGGATCGAAGATGAAGGGCACGCCAGCTTCTGCGAAATTGCGGCAGTGGGTGAGCATGCCTTCGAGCCCGTCGGGGCCGACCAGACCGTGGCTGACGCCGGCGGCTGCGTCCTGCACGCGGTTCTCGTGCGAGCGCATCATCGCGCCGGGGTGGAAAGCGGTGATCTGGTTGTGATCGAGATCGGTGGTCACGAAGGCCTGGGCCGTGTAGGTGTCGGCAACCGTGCGCACGAAACGTTGATCGATGCCCAGCTTGGTGAGCCGGGCCAGATACGGCCCGATGTCCTCGCCGACGGTCGCCATGATGCGCGCGTCGCCACCGAGCAGGTGGATGTTGTAGGCGATGTTGCCGGCGCAGCCACCGAATTCACGACGCATCTCCGGGACCAGGAAGGAGAGGTTGAGGATGTGGATCTGGTCCGGCAGGATGTGCTTCTTGAACTGGTCCTGGAACACCATGATGGTGTCGTAGGCCATCGAACCGCAGACGAGGATGCTCATGGAATGTCTCAGGCCAGTGCTGCCAGTGCGGCGGTGTAATCGGGTTCGTTCTTGATCTCGCTGACCAGCTCGGCGTGGATCACCTTGTCGTTCTCGTCGAGCACCACCACGGCGCGGGCGGTCAGGCCGGCGAGCGGGCCGCTCTGGATGTCGACGCCGTAGGCTTCGACGAATTCACGACCGCGCAGGGTCGACAGGGTCAGCACGTTCTGCAGGCCTTCGACTTCGCAGAAGCGCTTGGCAGCGAAGGGGAGGTCGGCCGAGATCACCAGCACCACGGTGTTGGCGAGGCTGCTGGCCTGTTCGTTGAACTTGCGCGTCGAGGTGGCGCAGACGGCGGTGTCGAGGCTGGGCACGATGTTGAGCACCTTGCGCTTGCCGGCGAAGCTCGACAGCGGGGTGTCTGCCAGATTGGCGGCGACCAGGCTGAACGCCGGGGCCGTTTCACCGATTTGCGGGAACTTGCCGCCGATGCTGATGGGGTTACCGCCGAGGGTGACTGTGCTCATGTATTGCTCCTGTTTTCGGGTTGGGGGTGTTGCGCTTGTCAGCGATAGAAGACGCCCAGACGATAGCCCAGCGCCTGGACATTGCTGCCCAAGGTGAGATGGGTCGTCAGTTCGCCCTGGGCTTCGAAAGCCTTGCTCTGGCGCAGTTCCACCGGCAGCCATTCGGCCGGCTCCAGCACGCGGCGCGTGAGGGTCCGCTCGTAGCGGTCGGTGAGGGTGACATCCAGCTGCGGCCAGGCAACCGGATACGCTGCTTCGTTACGCACCGTGAAGGTGAAATTGTAGGCCTCGCGCTGCTCCGGCGCTGGCGTCAGTTCGATACCGCCGAGCACGACCAGATCTTTCGGGTAGGGCACGCTGCAGCCCAGGCTTTGGCAGGCACGCTCGAGCAGCGGCCGCAAGCCCGGCTGCCAGCTGGCCAGCTGGGTGCGCAAGGCGAAGCTCGTGCTGAGCAGGGCACCGACGAGCAGCAGGCAGTTGGCGAGGATCAGGCGGCGGCGCGCACGCTTGAGTTCGAGTTGCTGCGCCGGATCCAGCGCGAGCGGCAGGCGTTCGTCGAGGAAGATCGAATGCAGCTCGGGCATCGCCTCGCTGTCGGGCAGGGCATTGATACTGATCGATTCGGCCAGCTCTGCGCGCGATTCGGGGGCTTGTTCGTCGTCGTCGGCCGCGCTGCGCGCTGCTCCGTGCGGTGCGGAAACGGCTGCGGCATCTGCTGAGGAATTGGGCTCAGCCGTGGGTTCGATGCGCGGCGCGGCGGGGTCGGCATTCGGCGTGGGCGCTTCGTCGGTGAGCAGGCGCAGCTTCTGCGCCAGTTTCTGCTCGTCGTGAAAATCCGGGCCGAAGTCAAATTGCAGGCTGAATTCTTCGATCTCGCCGGCCTTCAGCTCCGGCTCGCGCCGCTCGCCGGGGCTGGCCTCATCCGGCGCTGTGGGGGCATCCGCAGGCGCGGCCGCCGCGCTTGCGACAGGCATTTCCGCCGGCGCTTCACTGGGCGCAGCAGCAGGTGGCGTGCTGGGTTCGCTGGCCGGAATGGGCTCGGGGCTGTGGCTGCGCGCCTTGCCGGCCGGGCTCTCCTCGCGCATCTCGTCGAGATAGGAGAGCGCGGAGAAAGCGACGTGGCAATGTCCGCAACGCACCCGGCCGCCGCGCAGGTTCAGCTGTTCGGGGCGGATGCGGAAGCTCGTCAGGCAATGCGGGCAGCGGGTGATCAGCAAGGCTTCTTATGTCCGGGCGCGATTCACAACAGGGTTTCCCGCCCCAGGCGCGTGCCCGCGCTGTGCGCGGTGCAGGCCTGCGGCGAGGGCGTCCAACAGGGCTACAAGGCTGAGCATTGTAGCGCCTGGCTCAGCTCTCCAATCTTACCCAGCCTTCGTATTCGTCGCCGACATGCAAGGCGATCCACGGCTGGTAGGCGGCGATCACCTGTTCAGCCTGGGTGGCCAGCACGCCGGACAGCGCCAGTTTGCCACCGGGGGCGAGATGCGCGGCAATCGTCGGTGCCAGGACGCAGAGCGGATTGGTGAGGATGTTGGCGATCACCCGATCATACTGGCCGGACAGCTCCTGCGCACTATCGAGCCAGCGCGCGCTGACGCCATTGCGTTCGGCATTGGCGGCGCTGGCGACGATGGCATGCGGATCGATGTCCACACCGAGCACGTCGCGCGCGCCCAGTTTGGCCGCGGTGATGCCGAGGATGCCGGAGCCGCAGCCGTAGTCGAGCACGCTGTGGCCCGCTTCGACATTGCTCAGCAGCCACTGCAGGCACAGCCGGGTGGTCGGGTGCGAGCCGGTGCCAAAGGCCATGCCCGGATCCATGATCAGGTTGATCGCGGCGGGGTCCGGCGCATCGTGCCAGGACGGCACGATCCACAGCCGGTCGTCGATGTGGATCGGCTCGAACTGCGACTGCGTGAGCTGCACCCAGTTCTGTTCGGCGATCTCTTCGACGCTGAATTCCGGCACGCTGGCGAGGCCCGCCGCGGCCGCGGCTTCGGCCAGCATGCGGGCCAGATCGGCCGGGTTGTCGTTGCTGCCATCGAACAGCGCGATGACGCAGCTGTGATCCCACAGGCGTTCATTGACGTGGCCGGGCTCGCCGAACTGCGGCTTCTCCAGCGCGGTGCCGGCGTCGGCATCTTCGATGCTGACCGACAGGGCCCCGGCTTCCATCAGCGCCTCGGAGAGGGCTTCAGCCAGGGCCGCCTCGGCCTTCAGGGTGACGGACAGATACATCGCGGGGCTTTCGCTGGGCTGGGCAGGCAGGCTCAATCCTTGGTCGCCGCCAGGCGGTGCTCAAGGTAGTGGATGCTGGTGCCGCCCTGCATGAAGTTGGCGTCGTGAAGCAGGTCCTGGTGCAGCGGGATATTGGTCTTGATGCCTTCGACGACCATCTCCGACAGCGCGATGCGCAGGCGACGGATCGCCTGGTCACGCGTGTCGCCGTAAGCGATCACCTTGCCGATCATCGAGTCGTAATGCGGCGGCACGGTGTAACCGGCATATACATGCGAGTCGACGCGGATGCCCGGACCGCCCGGCGTGTGCCAGGTGAGGATCTTGCCCGGCGAGGGCGTGAACTTGTAGGGATCTTCGGCGTTGATGCGGCACTCGATGGCGTGGCCCTTGAGTTCCACTTCCTTCTGCTTGTAGCGCAGTTGCAGATTGGCGGCGACGCGGATCTGTTCCTGCACGATGTCGATGCCGGTGACCATTTCGGTGACCGGGTGTTCGACCTGCACGCGCGTGTTCATCTCGATGAAGAAGAACTGGCCGTTTTCGTAGAGGAATTCGAAGGTGCCGGCACCACGATACTTGATGCGCTTGCAGGCATCGACGCAGGCCTGGCCGACCTTGGCGATGACCTTGCGGTCAATGCCGGGTGCCGGTGCCTCTTCGATCACCTTCTGGTGGCGGCGCTGCATCGAGCAGTCGCGTTCGCCCAGGTAGATGGCGTTGCCGTGCTGGTCGGCCAGCACCTGGATTTCCACGTGGCGCGGATTCTCCAGGAACTTCTCCATGTACACCGTCGGGTTGTTGAAAGCGGCGCCCGCTTCGGTACGTGTCGTCGTCACCGAGGAGAGCAGGGCGCCTTCGCTATGCACCACGCGCATGCCACGACCGCCGCCGCCGCCAGCGGCCTTGATGATCACCGGGTAGCCGATGGCGCGGGCGATCTTGACGATTTCCTTGGGGTCATCCGGCAGTGCGCCGCCCGAGCCCGGCACGCAGGGCACGCCGGCTTCGAGCATGGCTTGCTTGGCGCTGACCTTGTCACCCATCAGGCGAATGGTTTCAGGACGCGGGCCGATGAAGACGAAGCCGGAGGATTCGACACGCTCGGCAAAGTCGGCGTTTTCCGAGAGGAAGCCGTAGCCGGGGTGGATCGCTTCGGCATCGGTGACTTCAGCGGCGGCGATGATGCGCGGCACATTGAGGTAGGACTGGCCGGAAGCGGCCGGGCCGATGCACACCGACTCGTCGGCGAGCTTGACGTACTTGGCCTCGGTATCGGCCTCGGAGTGCACGGCGACCGTCTTGATGCCCATCTCGCGGCAGGCGCGCAAGATCCGGAGTGCAATTTCGCCGCGATTGGCGATCAGGATTTTTTCAAACATGGTTGCGCATCAGCCGATCACGAACAGGGGCTGACCGAATTCGACCGGCTGGCCGTTTTCAACCAGGATGGCCTTGATGGTGCCGGCCACTTCCGCTTCGATTTCGTTCATCAGCTTCATCGCTTCGATCAGGCACAGGGTCTGGCCGACGTTGACGCTCTGGCCTTCCTTGACGAAGGCTTCGGCGCCCGGCGAGGAAGAACGGTAGAAGGTGCCCACCATCGGCGACTTAAGCACATGGCCAGCCGGCAGTGCATTGGCTGCCGGAGCTTCGACGACGGCGGCCGGCGCCGGCGCAGCGGCCGGGGCGGCAGCGGCCGGTGCGCTGACGTAGTTGACGGTGGCCGGAGCGGGCGCTGCAGTGGAGTGCTTGGCGATGCGGACTTTCTCTTCGCCCTCGGTGACCTCCAGCTCGGCGATGCCGGACTCTTCAACGAGGTCGATCAGTTTCTTCAGCTTGCGCAGATCCATGTTTTGCTCCAGTGCAGCGGGGCGACGGGGCCCCGGAATTTCGGTTGATTCAGCGTGCCAGCAGGCGGGCGAGGGCGTAATCGAGCGCCATGCGGTAGCCGCTGGCACCCAGTCCGCAAATCACGCCGACGGCGATGTCGGAAAAGTAGGAATGGCGGCGGAAAGCTTCGCGCGCATGCACATTGGACAGATGCACTTCGATGAAGGGAATCTTGACCGCTGCAAATGCGTCGCGCAGCGCCACGCTGGTGTGCGTGTAGCCGGCCGGGTTGATGATGATGAAATCCACGCCTTCGTCACGCGCAGCTTGCACGCGATCGATCAGCCCGCCTTCGTGATTGCTCTGGAAGGATTCGAGCTGCACACCCGCCGCCTGTGCTTGGGCGGCCATGTCGGCATGGATGTCGGCCAGGGTCGTGCTGCCGTAGATTTCCGGTTCGCGCGTGCCGAGCAGGTTGAGATTGGGGCCGTGCAGGACAAGTATTTTTGCCCGCACACCGCTGCCTTCTCCTCCGCCTGCGCTTTTCCTAGCCTTTGATTTGCTGTTGCTGGCACTTTTCATGGCCGCAAGTTTGCCGCAATTTGCGGCGATTTGTCCATTAATTGATGTAATTGCGCGGAATTTACAAATTCACGGCGCTGATGAAGAAGGCGCCTTTCAGCGCCCGGCCTGCAGTTGCGCAAGCTGTTCCTGCAGCAGCGCTTCGCCCAGCGCGCCCAGTTTGATGGCGGCAATGTGGCCATCGGCGGCGATGAAGACGGTAAAGGGCAGCACCATGGCCTTGTTGCCCAGGGCCGTCGCCAGTGGCGAGATCTCCATGCCGCTCACCGGCAGCGGGTAACTGGTCGGGTTCTGCTCGCGAAAAGCTTGCACATGGCTGGCTTCATCGACGCTGATGCCGACAAATTGCACGCCCTGTGTCGCGCGTGCGGCTTTGTCGAGCAGGGGCATTTCCTCGCGGCAGGGCGGGCACCAGGTGGCCCAGAAATTGACCACCATGGGCTTGCCGCGCCATTGTGCAAAATCGAGGATCTTGCCGCTGCTGTCCGGCAGTTTCAGCGCAAACAGCGCCTCGGTGCTGGCCCGGCCGGTTTGGCCGAAGTGATCGCGGAAGTTCCACAGCGCTGCCGCGGCGAGGATGCCCAGCAGTGCCAGCGCGATGGCCAGCCCAATACGCAGCGGGCGGCGCAGCGGGAGGCGCACTTAGCGTGCCTCGACCAGCAAGGCTTGCACGGCTTCGATGCGCGCTCGCTCGCTGGTGCCGCCCGGCGTGGGGCGGCGCGCGCTGCGCTCGGCGAGGTGGTCGTAGATCGACAGACGCACCGGCGCGCCGTCGCAGTCGAATTCGAGGATCGCTTCGGGCGCATCGAAACCGCTCTTGCGCACTTCGCGGTGTTCATAGCGCAGGCCGTGGCTGAGCAGATGGATTTCGACATCCTTGGCGCTATCGGCGTAGATCTCCAGCTCGACGCAGGAGAAGGCGCCCGCCGTGCCGTTGAGCACGGTGCCGGTCAGATAGGGGCGGAAAGGGTGCAGCAGGTGCATCGCTTCGACCGCCGCGCTGCGCAGCGCGAACAGCCGTTCGTCGTGTTCATCGTCCTGGTAGATGGCGAGGTGTTCCTGCAGCGCTTCTTCGATTTCAGCATTGGTCGGCAGGTATTCGCCCTCGCTGATGCCCATCTGGCGAGCCGCTTTGCGCTTGGCGAAGGCATAGTCTTCGACGCCTTCTTCGGCGATCAGGCGGGCGGCGGCGGCGGCAATGGCGCGACGCAGATTGTTCTGGCGCAGTGGAGCGCTGTTACGCGGCGGCTGTCGTGTCGGCATGGCAGGTACTACGATGATCCGGGATAGAATCCAGCCCATTGTACAGGCGGAACAGCTAAAAACATTCACCACAAAGGCGCAAAGAAATCACAAAGAAAGGGCCGCAAAGGCCAATCGCTTGGCTGTCTTGAGTGATTTCAGATGTGCGCAAACCTGCTGCAGTCGCGTGTTTGTCTTGAAGTGCTTGGCGGCCCTTTGCCTTGCCTTTGCGGTGAAGCCGTTTTTTGAGAGATTCATTGATGCACATCCATATACTTGGTATTTGCGGCACCTTCATGGGTGGCGTGGCGCTGCTGGCGCGTTCGGCGGGTTTCACGGTCACCGGCTGTGACGCCAATGTCTATCCGCCAATGAGCACCCAGCTTGAAGAGCAGGGCATTGCGCTGATCGAAGGTTATTCGCCGGATCAGCTGACCATGCAGCCGGATCTATTCGTCATTGGCAATGCGGTCTCGCGCGGCAATCCGCTGCTCGAAGCGATCCTCGACCGTGGCCTGCCCTATGTCTCCGGCCCGCAGTGGCTGGCCGACAACATCCTGCGCGGCAAGTGGGTGCTGGCGGTGGCGGGTACGCATGGCAAGACGACGACCTCCTCGCTGCTGGCCTGGATTCTCGAAGACGCCGGCCTCCATCCGGGCTTCCTGATCGGCGGCGTGCCGGGCAATTTCGGCGTCTCGGCGCGACTCACCGACATGCCTTTCTTCGTCATCGAGGCCGACGAGTACGACACGGCGTTCTGCGACAAGCGATCCAAGTTCGTGCACTACCGGCCGCGTACCTTGGTGCTCAACAATCTCGAATACGACCACGCTGACATCTTCCCCGATCTGGCGGCTATCGAGACGCAGTTCCACCACCTCGTGCGCACCGTGCCGAAGATCGGCCGCATCATCGCCAATGCGCATGAGGATTCGCTGCGCCGGGTGATCGCCAAAGGTTGCTGGAGCGAGCTGGAATGGTTCGGTGGCGAGGGCGAGCAGGCCGGCGAGTGGCAATACGAGGAACTCGACGAGCGTGGCGACACCATGGCCTTTCTGCATGATGGTCACGAGCGTGCCGATTGCCGCCTGCCGCTGGCCGGGCGCCACAATCGCAACAACGCTTTGGCGGCGCTGGCGGCCGCGCGCCACGTCGGCGTGACACCGCAACACGCGGCCGAGGCGCTGGAGCGTTTTGCCGGCGTCAAGCGCCGCCTGGAGCCACGCGGCACGGTGCGCGGAGTCACCGTCTACGATGACTTCGCCCATCACCCGACGGCGATTGCGACGACCGTCGCCGGCCTGCGTCAGCGCATCGGCGAGCGGCGCATCCTCGCCGTGCTCGAACCACGCTCCAACACCATGAAGCTTGGCGCGATGAAGTCGCAGCTGCCGGCCAGCCTCGCGCAAGCCGATGCGGTGTTTTGCTATGCCCATAATCTGGGCTGGGATGCCGCCGAAGTGTTCGACACGATGGGCGCCAAGGCGCGCGTTTTCAGCGATCTGCAAGCCCTGGTCGAAGCAGTGGCGGCGGATGCCCACTACGGCGACCAGGTGCTGGTGATGAGCAATGGCGGCTTCGGCGGCGTGCACGACAAGCTGCTTGCCGCCTTGGCAGGCAAGGGCTGATCTGCGATAGTCCGCCCCGACATGCTCTCCTTCCTGCGCGCACGCTCTCTTCGTCAAACAGCCTGGCTGGCGATTTTCGCCATCCTGCTGCATGCCTTTGCGCCACTCGCGCATGCGCGCATGGCGACGCAGAGCCTGCTGTCGAGCATCTGTACGACAGACGGTGCGCGTCTCGAAGTCATCGCCCTGCCCGATGCGCCGCAAAAGCTGCCAGCGGTCGATCTGAGCAAGCACTGCCCGCTGTGCATGGCCGGCGCACACTTCGCGCTGGCTGATCGCGAAACCCGCGCTTTCGAGCCCGACCATTCCCTTCGTCACGTTCGCATCTCCCTCAGCCAGCTGCCTGCCGTGCGCGTGGCCGTCTGGCGGCATTTCTCTCCGCGCGCGCCGCCGCAAGCCTGATCTCGCCCTGTCTGTGTCCGTGGTGCGCCTGCCGGTGCGCTGCGGCTTCGTCTTGATCAGTGTGTCGCGGCACAACGTGCCGCGCGGAGATTCGCATGTCCCTCAAATACCTCGCTGCCCTGCTGGGCGCAGCGCTATGCCTGCCCGCTGCGCAGGCGCATATCACTCTCGAACAGAAGAGCGCCGTCGCCGGCAGCAGCTACAAGGCCGTGTTCCGTGTCGGCCATGGCTGCGATGGCGCGGCCACCACGGCCATCACGGTGTTTCTGCCCGAAGGCTTTGTCGGCGCCAAGCCGATGCCCAAAGCTGGCTGGCAGACCGAGATCGGCAAGGAAAAACTGGCCCAGCCGTATGACTCCCACGGTACGCCGGTGACCGAGCGCGCGGCGCAGATCAGCTGGCGTGGCGGCCTGCTGCGCGACGCCGAGTACGACGAATTCGTGATCAGCCTGAGCTTGCCGGCCACGCCGGGCAAGCGCTGGATCCGCGTCCTGCAGCAATGCGAGAAGGGGCAGAACGACTGGGCGGCGATTCCCGTCGAGGGTCAGCCCCGGCCGCGTTTCCCGGCCGCCGCGCTGGATCTGCTGCCGGCTGCTGAAGCCCACGTTCACCCGCACTGAGCCATTCACGCCGCGCCGTCCTGCAGCATGACGCCCGGGGGCGTTTGCAGGCGGCTGCGCTGAGCCAACCATTACAGAGAACATTCATGTTGAAACCATTCCAATCCGCCATGCCGCCGCTGCGTCTGGCTTTGCTGGCTTCGCTGAGCCTGACGGCCCAGGCCGAAGAGGTACAGCAACTCGACGCCGTGACCGTTCGCCCCAAGACGGCGACCACGCCAGCGCTGCCGCTGAGTGCGCCGGCCGTTGTCGAAGGCAAGCGCCGCGAGCAAATCGAGGCGACGACCAATCTGACCGACAGTTCCGACGCCCTCAAATACCTGCCCAGCCTGACTGTGCGCAAGCGCTACATCGGTGACTTCGATCACGCCATCACCGCCACACGTACCTCGGGCACCGGCTTGAGTGCACGCACCCTGACCTATGCCGATGGGTTGCTGCTTTCCAATCTGCTGGGCAATGCCAATAACTACACGCCGCGCTGGGGCATGGTTGCGCCGGAGGAGATCGAGCGCGTCGACTTCCTCTACGGGCCGTTCTCGGCGGCGTACTCGGGCAATGCCATCGGGGGTGTGGCGAGCTTCGTCACGCGCATGCCGGAGAAGACCGAGGGGCATGTGTCGAGCCAGTTCTTCTCGCAGGGCTTCAAGCTGTACGGCAGTGACAAGTCCTACCAGGGCGGCCAGCTCAATGCGGCGGTGGGCAGTCGTGCCGGTGCGCTGTCGTTCTGGGTCAGTGGCAGCCATGTGGATAACACCAGCCAGCCCATCGGCTTCGTCAATACGGCCGGAACCACTTCGGCTGCCGGCACTTACACGCCGGTTAGCGGCGCGGTGGCTGATCGCAGCACGGCGGGCGCTGATCGCTGGGTGCTGGGCACCAGCAGCGAGATCCACACCCGGCAGGACAATGCGCGCATCAAGCTGGCCTACGATCTGTCGCCGACACTGCGCGCCGATTACAGCTTCGGGCTGTGGACCAATCATGCCGACCGCCTCTCCAGCACTTATCTGCGCGATGCGGCGGGTAATCCGGTGTGGCAGGGCAATGTCCTGGTCAATGGCCAGCGCTACAACATTGCCTCGACCAGCTTTGCCAACAGCACCCAGGATGCCGAGCACCAGATGCATGCCTTCGGCCTTAAGTCGAACAGCGGCGGCAAGTGGGACTGGTCGGCCAATTTCAGCCTCTACGATTACGCCAAGGACATCCAGCGTTCTTCGGTGCCGGATTCAAGCAAGTCGGAGACCGTCAATGCTGCCGGCACGGCAGGCCGCATTACCGACATGAAGGGCACCGGCTGGCGCAATCTGGATCTGGCTGGCGTGTGGCGGCCGCAGGGGCGCAGCGGTGCGCACGAGGCCAGCTTCGGCCTGCACGACGATCACTACCAGTTGCGCACCGTGGTGTGGAATACGCCGGACTGGATCGCCGGCTCGCCGGGCAGCGTGCAGGGCATTACGCGCTATTCGCAGTTCGATGGCAGCACCGAGACGCGCGCGCTGTGGGCGCAGGATGTGTGGAAGTTCGCGCCGGACTGGTCGGCCACTGGCGGGCTGCGCTACGAGCGCTGGCATGCCTTCAATGGCGCGCTGGCGAGCGCCGGCAGCGCCACGCAATATCTGCCCGAACGGCATGAGCAGTTCTTCTCGCCGAAAGCGGCCTTGCGCTGGCAGGCCACGACCGATTGGTCACTGCGTGCTTCGCTGGCGCGCGCCTATCGCATGCCGACCGTGGCCGAGCTCTACCAGGGCAGCGTGACAGCCGGTTCGGTGGTCAATAATGATCCCAACCTGCGACCGGAAAACGCCCGCTCCACCGAGCTCACCGCCGAGGGCGAGGACATTGCCGGCGGCGTGCTGCGTATCTCGCTGTTCCACGAGCGTGTGCGCGATGCGCTGTACTCGCAGGTCAATGCGATTGCCGGCGGCACGGTGACGACCATCCAGAACATCGACCTGATCCGCAGTCAGGGCATCGAACTGGCCTGGCGAGGCGACAACATTGCCGCTTCGCGCATCGATCTGGCGGGCAGCGTGACCTATGCCGATTCGCGCATCCTCAAGAACGACAAGAACCCGGCCAGCGTCGGCAAGAAACAGATCCGTGTGCCTGACTGGCGTGCCAGCCTGTCGGCCACCTGGCATCAGAGCCCGCGCCTGTCCTGGTCCGGCGCTGCGCGCTACAGCGGTCGCCAGTTCGGCAATATCGACAATAGCGATGTGTATGAGGACACCTACTTCGGCAACACGCGCTTCTTCATGCTCGATGCCAAGGCGGTGTACCAGCTGACGAGCATGCTCAAGGCCAGCATCGGGGTTGATAATCTGGGCAATAACAAGGCTTGGTCTTTCCACCCCTATTCGCAACGCACGTATTTTGTGTCCCTGAAGGCGGACTTCTAGCCCGCGTGATGTGCCGGCCCGGCGGCGCCTCACATGGGGTGGCGCGTCGCAGGGCCGCTTTTCAATCCCTCAAGAAAGGTATCTGCCATGAAATCATTCCTCCTCGCCGCGCTGCTCGGCTGTGCCAGTCTGCTGGCCCAGGCGCACGAATACGATCTGGGCGCGATCCACATCGTGCACCCCTGGGCGCGCGCCACGCCGCCCGGCGCGCAGACTGCCGGCGGCTTCCTCAAGCTGGAGAACAAGGGTGGCGCAGATCGTTTGCTGTCGGCCAGCGCTGGCGTCTCGGAATTCGTCGAAGTGCATGAGATGAGCATGGACAACAATGTCATGAAGATGCGCAAGCTCGACGCCGGTCTTGAACTGCCGGCCGGCAAGACCGTCGAACTCAAGCCCGGCAGCTTCCACATCATGTTCATCAACCTCAAGGCACCGCTCAAGCAGGGTGACAAGTTCCCGCTGACGCTCAAGTTCGAGAAAGCCGGCACGCTGAAGGTCGATGTCGCGGTCGAAGCCATGACGGCCAGCAGCGCACCGGCTGCGGGTCACGACCACGGCCACATGCACTGAGGGAGCGAAAAGATGCGCGCCACCACCTGCCTGCTGCTCATGCTGCTGGCCTTGCTGAGCGCTTGCAGCGTGCAGCGGCCAGCTTTCCACGCGCTCGACATCAGCGATGACAAGGACTACGGCAGCGAGCTCAGGCTGCGCGACCACGACGGTCGGCCGCGCAGCCTGGCGGATTTTCGCGGCAAGGTGGTGACCGTATTCTTCGGCTATCTCAACTGCCCGGACTTCTGCCCGACCCACCTGGCGCGGCAGAAGGCGGTGCTGCAAAAGCTCGGGCCGGACGCCGCGCGTGTGCAGACCCTGTTCGTCTCGGTCGATCCCGAACGTGACACGCCCGAGCGCATCAAGGCCTATGTCACCGCCTTCGACCCGTCCTTCATCGGCCTGACCGGCAGTGCCGAGGAAATCGCCGTCGCCGCCCGTCAGTTCCACGCCAGCTACCAGAAAGTCCCCAACCCGGCCACGCCGCAGGCCTACAGCATCGACCACAGCACCCTGAGCATGGCCTTTGACCCGCAAGGCAAGCTGCGCCTGGCAATCCGCCATGCAGCCTCGGTCGATGAGGTGAGCGATGACTTGAAGCTTTTGCTGGCGGGGCGCTGAGGGTCTATGGTCTTTTATGCGATCGATTTATGGCTGTTTTACTGTGCCGTTAGTGTTGCTAATCGCGTGTCTGTCACTTCATTGTTTGGGTTCTAGACAAAGTGAGCGGGAGGTAAGTACGGTGTTTCGAATGTAGCGAATGGAGTAGTGATGGTCCGCACTCCCTTCGGTTTGGTTGTTTTTCAATATTTCAGCAAAATTGCAAGTGATTATGTTCATTGCGTGCCCGCTGAATGCTTTTCTCCTAAAGCCATCAAACTGCACTCCGATGTCGTACCTGCCAGGCCTGGCGCTGGTAAAAGATGTTGTAATGAATCTCAGGTATTCGAGAAATTCGCCACCATGATAGATCCGATAGATAATTGGATATTCATTGTCCACGATTTTCAGGAGTCTGAGTTGCGACCAGTTTGTGACGGGAGTGGTATTGAACGTGAAGACCTCCTTTATTTTACGAGACAGATAGCCTGCTTGTTGGGCTAGGCCTCCTCCAAGAGAATGACCGGTTGCGTATATTTTGATGTTAGGGAATGTTGTGTCCAACGCATCGATTAATGAAGGTATTTTTTTTCGAGCAAGAGAATATTCACTGGACTCAAGTCCGAGAAGTGAGGAAATGTTTGTCCACCAGTCTTTGACGGTCTGAGTACCGCGATTTTCGGTGCCACGAAACGCAATAACAGCTTCTTCTACTACTCCATTTTCATTTTCGTAGATGTACGTCTCGTAAAAAAGTCCTGCGTCGTCAATGCAGGGGGAGGTGTGCTCTAGCGCCTCAGCGGAAGGAACCCAACGTGACCATCCGCCTTTTTTTTCGTCATTTTGTGGCATTCCGAAATAAAGATCTTTTCTGAATTTCTTTGGGTCTTTAAGGTATCTGCAGCCATTTCCGTCAATTCCTTCTGTGTCAAGATCGTGTCGATATGCGGTTTGGGCTAATAATGCCATTAATCCAAATTTACGGGCGATTTCTGTCTCGAACTGATTGTATTCGTATCTTCTTTTGTCGGTCTGGTAGGTGTCTTGGCTTGCGATCAAAGTTGCCAAGCCTCCGCATGCAGGTAGAAGGGCGATAGCCATGATCATGACGGCTTTCAGTGTTTTACTATCTGGGAAAACATTTTTTTTCTGCATGAGTAAAATCCTTTTATCTTTTGTTGTAATGGTTTCAACCCCATTTAAGGGGTGCGTGGTAATCGGCTGAAGGCGCCATAAATCGTCTGAAAGTCAATCTTGACGGTCATTATTAATCATGGGATTGCGAGAGGGGCTTGAGCAGCTAGCTAAAAGATCAATACGTATATTTATGCAAAAAACATGCCGAGCCACCGGGTGAAGAGAGTTGCGCTCCTGCGCATTCCCTTATCCGTGCGGTCTGTCATCCGTGAGCTTTCAATCCGCCTACAATGCCGCTTCCTTCTTCCGGAACGATTGAGCATGGCTGACCAGGATCTGCGTGATTTCATTGCCCGTCTTGAGGCGCGGGGCGAGCTGCGGCGCGTCACGGTGCCGGTCGATACGCATCTGGAGATGACCGAGATTGCCGACCGCGTGCTGCGCGCTGGCGGGCCGGCGTTGCTGTTCGAGCGGCCGCACACACAGGGGCAGCCGCAGGCGATGCCGGTGCTGGTCAATCTGTTCGGCACGCCGCAGCGCGTGCTGCTGGGCATGGGCCAGGAGCTCGCCGCCGATGGCGACTGGAAGGCGCCGCTGCGCGAGATCGGCAAGCTGCTGGCCTTCCTCAAGGAGCCGGAGCCGCCCAAGGGCTTGCGCGACGCCTGGGACAAGTGGCCGGTTCTGAAGCAGGTGCTCAACATGGCACCCAAGGTGCTGCGTAGCGGCCCTTGCCAGGAAGTGGTGTGGGAGGGCGATGAGGTCGATCTGAGGCGTCTGCCTATCCAGCACTGCTGGCCGGGCGATGTCGCGCCCTTGTTGACCTGGGGCCTGGTGGTGACGCGCGGCCCCGCCAAGACGCGACAGAACCTGGGCATCTATCGCCAGCAGTTGCTGGCACCGAACAAGCTGATCATGCGCTGGCTGGCGCATCGTGGCGGCGCGCTGGATTTCCGCGAACACCAACAGGCGCATCCGGGCCAGCCTTTCCCGGTGGCGGTGGTGCTCGGCTGCGATCCGGCAACGATTCTCGGCGCGGTGACGCCGGTGCCGGACAGCTTGTCCGAATACCAGTTCGCCGGCTTGCTGCGCGGCGCGCGCACCGAGCTGGTGAAGTGCCTGGGCTCGGATTTGCAGGTGCCGGCGATGGCCGAGATCGTGCTCGAAGGCGTGATCCATCCCGGCGAGACGGCGCCCGAGGGGCCTTACGGCGACCACACCGGCTACTACAACGAGGTGGCCGAGTTCCCGGTGTTCACGGTCGAGCGGATCAGCATGCGGCGCAATCCGATCTATCACAGCACCTATACCGGCAAGCCGCCGGATGAGCCGGCGATGCTCGGGCTGGCCTTCAACGAGGTCTTCGTGCCGCTGCTGCAGAAGCAGTTCCCGGAGATCACCGACTTCTACCTGCCGCCCGAGGGCTGTTCCTACCGCCTGGCGGTGGTGAGCATGAAGAAGGCCTATCCGGGCCATGCCAAGCGCGTGATGTTCGGCATCTGGAGCTTCCTGCGCCAGTTCATGTACACCAAGTTCATCATCGTGGTGGATGAGGACATCGACATCCGCTCCTGGCAGGAGGTGATCTGGGCGATCACCACACGCGTCGATGCCAGCCGCGACACCACCCTGGTCGACAACACGCCGATCGACTACCTAGACTTCGCCTCGCCGGTCGCCGGCCTGGGCAGCAAGATGGGGATCGATGCCACCAACAAGTGGCCGGGTGAGACTACGCGCGAGTGGGGGCGTGGCATCGTCATGGATGCGGCGGTCAAGCAGCGTGTCGATGCGCTGTGGGACTCACTGGGCATCGACTGAGCAAGCCCTGACAGCACAGGTACGGCCGGCGCCGTCTGGCTGGGCGATGGTGTCATAAATGCTGCAAGGCAGGCGCGGTCTTGACCGCGGCTTGCGGCAGAAACTGCGCACTATTTCTCATTTTGCCAAACGCGGCGACATGTTCTAATGCGCTCTGCATCCTCTCCATGCGGAGCAAGCCATGTTCTTGCCGCAATTTCTCAAGCCGCGTCGCAGTATCCCCTTGCAGCTTCTTGCGGCGGGCGGGGCCACCGTCATCCTGACGACGATCGCCCTGTTGCTGGCCTGGCATGCCTATGCCGGCACGCGCGAGGTGCTGCTCTCCTCGGTCGATGAATCGACGCGCCATCTGTCGATGGTGCTCAAGGACCGCGTGCGCGGCATCCTCGAACCGGCTGAAAGCCAGATTACCCTGCTGGCCGAGCACGAGGTCGTCGAAGCCAATACTCTGGAGCAACGCCTGGCTGCCTTGCCGACGGCGCGCGCAGCCCTGCTCTCGAATCCGCTGCTCGACGCGCTCTACGTCGCCTATCCCGATGGCGGCTTCGTGCTGTTCCGCGCCTTGCGTGATCCGAATGTGCGCCGCGTGTTCCGTGCGCCGGCCGAGAGCGAGCTCTTCGTCCAGACCCAGACGCCGCAAGCCGATGGGCAGTTGCGTGGCGAATTCCGTTACTACGATGCGCATGGCGCACTGCTGCGCCAGACGCGCCGTGAAGACTACGTGTTCGATGCGCGTACGCGGCCCTGGTATCGTGCGGCGCTGACGCGGCAAGACTCGGTGCTGGTCGATCCCTACGTGTTCTTCACCACGCGCTCGGTCGGCACCACCCTGGCGCGGCATGCCAAGCGCGAAGGCGTTGTCATCGGTCTCGACCTGACCATCGACGTGCTGGCGCGCGAGATCGCCGAGCTGCGCATTACGCCGGGCGCCCGCGTGGTGATTACCGACAACAACAACCGCCTGCTGGTGCGCGATCGCGGCAGCCTCAGCGAACTCTACGGGCGCGACGGCGACCTGAGTGCGCCTGAGGTGCGCGATGTCGAGATCCCCGCGCTGGCCGCAGCGGCCGAGCTGCCCAAGGGCGAGCTGGGGCGCCTGCATCGCAAGGTCGCGCAGCAGGATTGGGAGCTGGTCTCGGTGCCGCTGCAGATGCGTTCGCAGAATAAGCCGCTGCGTGTGCTGATGGCCATTCCCCATGAAGAACTGTTCCGCGATGCGCGCAAGCTGCTCGGTCAGCAGCTGCTGGTGACCTTGTTGCTGATCCTTGCCTCGATTCCCGCTGGGGTGTGGATCACGCGTCAGATCAGTGCCCCGTTGCGTGCGCTGACCGAGGAAACCAGCCGCCTGGCTGCCTTCAATTTTGCGCCGAGCAAGCCGCGCGCCTCGATGATTGCCGAGGTTGAGCTGCTGGCGCGGGCGACCCAGCAGATGAAGGCGACGATGGCGCGTTTTCTCGATGTCAGCGCCGCACTCAACTCCGAGAAGCGCCTCGAACGTCTGCTTGATGTGGTGCTGGGCGACGTCGCCGAGTCGGTGCAGGCGCGTTCAGGCGCGCTGTATCTCTACGAAGTCGATAGCGGCAAGCTTCGCCGCGCCCAGCAGCTGAGCTCGCCGCAGGCGCGTGCCAGCCATCCTGCTGAGCTCAGCGCCGAGCGCTTTGCCACGCATCCTGCGGTGCGCGCCCTGCAGGATCGCCACAGCGTGGTCGGTGTCGAGACGGGTAGCGAGCAAGAGCTGGTGGCTGTGCCGCTGGAAAACCTCGGCAAGGAATTCGTCGGCGTGCTGGTGCTCGAACTGCCCAGCGAGATCGACGCCAAACACAGCGGCGGGCGCGATGCCAAGCTTGCCTTCATCGAAGCGCTGTCTTCGACGGCGGCGGTCGCCATCGAAACGCGCCACCTCGTCGACAGCCAAAAGAATCTGCTCGAAGCGCTGATCCAGCTCCTCGCTGGCGCCATCGATGCCAAGAGCCCCTACACCGGCAGCCACTGTCAGCGCGTGCCCGAGCTGACCAAGATGCTCGCCCGCGCCGCGCACGAGGCGCGCAGCGGTCCGTATCGCGACTTCACGCTGAGCGAGGAAGACTGGGAAGCGGTGCACGTTGGCGCCTGGCTGCATGACTGCGGCAAGATCACCACGCCCGAGGCGGTGGTCGACAAAGCCACCAAGCTGGAGACGACCTATAACCGCATCCACGAGATCCGCACGCGCTTCGAGGTGCTCAAGCGCGATGCCGAGATCCACTACTGGCGCAGCCGTTCGCAGGGCACGCCGGACGATCTGGCGTGGGCCGAGCTGCAACAGCGCTGGCGCAGCCTGGATGAGGACTTCAGCTTCGTCGCCGCCTGCAATCTGGGCAGCGAGTCGCTCGATCAGGACAAGATCGCGCGCCTGCGGCAGATCGGTGCACGGACCTGGATGCGTACCTTTGACGACCGCCTGGGCCTGTCACGCGAAGAACTGCGCAATCTGCAGGAGGTGCCGGTGCGTGCCACGCCGGCGGCCGAGAGCCTGCTCGCCGACAAGCCCGAACACCTGCTGCGCTGGCTGCCCGGCGAACGCATTGCCGACCGCAGCAGCTGGGGCTTTGCCAGCATCGTGCCGCGTTACAAGTTCAACCGTGGCGAGCTCTACAACCTGGGCATCCAGCGCGGCACGTTGACCGATGAGGAGCGCTTCATCGTCAATGATCACATCGCGCAGACCATCATCATGCTGCAGCGCCTGCCCTTCCCGCGTCACCTGCGCAGCGTGCCGGAGATTGCCGGCGGCCATCACGAGCGCATGGACGGGCGTGGCTATCCGCGCGGTCTGGTGCGCGAGCAGATGAGCGTGCCGGCGCGCATCATGGCGATTGCCGATGTGTTCGAAGCACTGACCGCGGCCGACCGCCCCTACAAGGCGGCCAAGACGCTCTCCGAATCCCTGCTGATCATGGCCCACATGGTGCGCGAACAGCATCTTGACCCGGATCTGTTCGAACTCTTCCTGCGCGCCGGTGTGTGGCGGGATTATGCCGAAAAGTTTTTGGCACCGAGTCAGTTGGACTCGGTTGATATTGATGCAATTATGACATCGGCGCATGATGATCTGCTGTCGGCTGATTTGAAGGCGCGCTTTGCAAACGAGCTGGATGATGTCAGCTGAGGTGACGCATCGTCTGTCATGATCTGCATCCTTGCAGGATGCGTGTTGCGTCAGCTGTTCTGCACTGAGTATGCCCAGGCGATTGAATCGACTGATCGCGATAAGCGGCATGCCATGGCCTGATTGTTGTTGGTGGCTGTTTTCGATAGGCAGCTCGCAAGAAAGGAGTGCTGTATGTCGCTGGAGCGAGCACCATTAACGCGCAAGATGCGCTTTAAAATCCCCTTGCATGTCTTGGCTGCAACAGGTTCTAGCCTGGTATTGCTGACGCTCGCCGCACTGCTTGCATGGCAAGCCTATTCGGATACGCGCAAGATTCTGCTGTCGTCGGTCGATGAGTCTGTCCAGCATATTGCGATCATGATGAAGACGCAGGTCAGGCAGATGCTTGACCCTGCTGAAGGTCAGCTGGATCTGTTGTCCCATCAGAATCTGGCGCGCGCAGACAGCCTTGCCGAGCGTCTTGCCGAGTTGCCGACGGCGCAGTCGATTCTGTCTGCCAACGCCTTGCTCGACGCTGTGTATGTGGGCTACCCGAATGGTGAATTCATCCTCTTCCGTCGCTTGCGTGATGCCACTGTTCGCCGCGTGTTTCGTGCGCCACAGGAGGCTCATCTGCTGGTCCAGACGCAGACCCTTGTGGGCGGAAAGATGCAAGGCGAGTACCGTTTCTATGACCAACGTAATCGGCTGATCAAACAACAGAAGCGCGACAATTACACTTTCGATCCGCGCGAGCGGCCATGGTATCGCGAGGCTGCTGCCAGCAAGGAGTCGGTCATCATCGACCCGTACGTGTACTTCACCACGCGTGCTGTCGGCACCACCTTGGCAAAACGTTCGAGCGAGGGCGCCGTGTTCGGCCTTGATGTGACTTTGCGCGATATTGACGCCCAGCTCACGGATCTGCGCATCACGGCGAGTTCGCATGTCGCCGTAGTCGATTCACGCAATCGCCTGCTGGCACGCGATAACGGAGAGCCAACTTACAGCGTTGATGAGAATGGCGAGGCGCATCTGCGCCAGGTCGAGGAGGCGGGGGTGCCGCCTATCGTTGCGGCGAGTGCCTTGTCTGGCGCCGGAGTGCAACGGGCACACAAGAAGGCCGAGGGTAAGGACTGGGAAGTCATCTCAGCGCCCGTGCCCTTGCGTGCCGAGGGCAAGGCGCTGCGTGTGCTGATCGCCGTGCCACATGACGAGTTGTTTCACGAAGCGCGCCAATTGTTGCGTCGACAGTTGATCATTGCCTTGGCTTTGTTGGCGGCTTCGATTGTGGCGGGCATCTGGGTCGTGCGCAGAATAACCTTGCCATTGCGCCAGCTTGCCGAAGACACCAAGCGTGTCGCGGGATTCGATTTTTCAACACGCGAAATGCATTCTTCACGTATTTCCGAAGTCGACCTGCTGGCCAAGGCGACACAGCAAATGAAATCCACCATCGCGCGCTTTCTGGAAGTCAGTGCTGCGCTGAATTCCGAGACTCGCTTGGAGCGTTTGCTGCAAGAGGTGCTCAACGACGTGGCGGAAACGGCGCAGGCGATCTCGGGCGCGCTTTATCTTGTCGATGAACCGTCGGAAGGCCTGACCAGGATGTTGCGCTTCGGTGACAACGTCGACTCGCTGGACGACATCTATCCGCTGCTGCTGAACGATCAAACCCAAGCGCAGCATCCGGGCTACCGGGTCATCCAGGCTCGTCGCAGTGTCACGGCGCGCGCCAGCGAAGCTGCGCCCGAACTTGTGGCGGTCCCCCTGAAGACGCTTGGCGACACGCTCATTGGTGTGCTGACCCTGGAACTGCCGGAGCGCGCGTTGCCGCACGGGCAGGGCGACTCGCGGCTCGCTTTCGTCGAGGCTTTGGCGTCAACAGCTGCAGTGGCTATCGAGACCCGTCATCTCATCGAAGATCAGAAGAACTTGCTCGAAGCGATGATCCAGCTGGTGGCGGGTGCCATCGATGCGCAGAGCCCTTATACCGGCGGTCATTGTCAGCGTGTGCCGGAACTGACCAAGCTGCTGGTGCGTGCCGCCCATGATGCTCAGCAGGGGCCGTTTGCCGAGTTCCGGCTCAGTGATGAAGATTGGGAGGCGGTGCACGTCGGCGCCTGGCTGCACGACTGTGGCAAAGTCACAACGCCTGAGTACGTCGTCGACAAGGCCACCAAGCTGGAAACTGTCTGCAACCGCATTCACGAGATCCGTACGCGCTTCGAGGTGCTCAAGCGCGACGCCGAAATCCACTACTGGCGAAGCCGTTCGCAGGGGACTTCTGACGAGGCCGCATGGGCGGAGTTGCAGGCCAAATGGCAAGCCATCGATACCGATTTTGCGTTCGTCGCAGAATGCAATGTCGGCGGTGAATTCCTCGGTGAGGACAAGGTAGCGCGTTTGCGCGCTATCGCGCAGCGCGCATGGATGCGGACACTCGATGATCGTTTGGGCCTGTCACGTGATGAGCTGCGCCGCCTGGAGAAGGTGCCACCACGCGCCTTGCCCGCGGTGGAGTCGGTGCTCGCCGACAAGCCCGAGCATCTTGTCGAGCGGATGCCTGAAGAAGATATGCACCACTACGCCGAGCATGGCTTCCGCATCAAGGTGCCGGCCTACAAGTTCAACCGTGGCGAGCTCTACAACTTGTCGATCAGTCGTGGCACGCTGACCGAGGAAGAGCGCTTCATCATCAATGACCACATTGTTCAAACCATTGTCATGCTCGAACATATGCCCTTCCCGAAACATTTGCGGCAGGTTCCCGAGATTGCGGGAGGGCACCACGAGCGCATGGATGGTCGCGGTTACCCCAGAGGGCTCAAGCGTGAGGAGATGAGCGTGGCGGCGCGCGTCATGGCCATTGCCGATGTGTTCGAAGCGCTGACTGCAGCAGATCGCCCCTACAAAGCGCCCAAGACGCTCTCCGACTCCTTGCTGATCATGGCCAACATGGTGCGCGACGCGCACCTCGATGCGGATCTGTTTGAGCTGTTCCTGAGGTCAGGCATCTGTCATGTCTATGCCGACCGCTACATGATGGCTGCGCAGATTGATCAGGTCGATATCGAAGCCGTCATTCGCCTGGCGACGGACAGCCAGCTCAGTGATGAGGAGCGAAAAGCACTGATCCAGTCAATCTGCGATACGGCCAGGGGCGCAACGGCAACGGCCTAGCCGGTACTTAGCGTGCGCTGCTCGCGGCCGGCTGGAAGACGTAGTTGATGGCCGCAATCGTCGCCGCTTCGGCCTGCTCGGCGCGCGCGTCATTGATCATCAGCACCACCGCCTGCCACTGTCCCTTGCTGTCGAGCACATAGCCGGCGGTGCTCATCACATCGTTGAGCGAGCCGGTTTTCAGGCGCGCAAAGCCGCTCACCGGCTGCTTGCCGAAGCGCCGCCGCGCGGTGCCGTCTTCCCCGGCAATCGGCAGCGAGGCCAGCAGCTCGGGCATGTAGGGGCTCAGCCACATGCTTTGCAGCAGATTTCCCAGTCCGGCGGCCGAGATGCGTTCGCGGCGCGACAGGCCGGAACCGTTCTCCAGCACCAGGCCCGGCAGGTTCAGCTGGCGGCTGGCCAGCCAGTCGCGCAGGCGCTGCTCGCCCAGCTGTGTCGTCAGCGGCTGGCGGCTGTCGTTGCGGCCGAGGCTGAGGAAGAGATGGCGCGCCATCACGTTATTGGAATACTTGTTCATGTCGCGCAGCACTTCACCCAGGCTGGGCGAGCGCCAGCTGGCAAAGGGCGGCTGCTCGGGCGGCACGGCTTCGGCCGGGCCCGCTTCGCGCACGCTGCCGGTGAGGCTGCCGCCGAGTTCGGCCCACAACGCGCGGAATACGCTGGCAGTCATGCGCAGCCCGTCGTGCATGGCCAGATTGAGCACGCGTTCGCCGCAGCTGGCGGGCATGCTGCCGCTGAGCTTGAGGCGCAGCTGTTCGCCCTGGCTGCTGAATTCGCTGCGGATGCCGGCGCGCCAGTCATTGCAGGCGCCGGGCGTGGCGAGCAGGGTGTTGTCGATCTGCAGCGGCGCAAAGGGCAGCATGCTGCTGGCGCTGATCAGCTGCTTCGGCGCGGTCGGGATCAGGCGCAGGCTGAGCGCCTTGAAATTCACCAGCAGCGCGTCGGGCATGGCGTTGTAGGCGCGGTCGGGCTGGTCGTCAAAGTCCTCGCGTGATGCCGGGGCGAACAGGCTGCGGTCGATCAGCACATCGCCGCGAATCTCGCGCAGGCCGCGTCCGCGCAGCTCGCGCAGGAAGGCATCGAAGCGCTCCCAGCTGAGTGCCGGATCGCCGCCGCCGCGCAGGATCAGCCGGCCATTGAGGACGCCATCGCGCAGCTCGCCTTGCACGAAGGCCTCGGTGCTCCAGCTGAAGCTCGGCCCCAGCACTTCGAGCGCCGCGCTGCTGGTGAGCAGTTTCATCACCGAAGCCGGATTGAAGGCCGCGTCGACATTGTGCTGCAGGCTGGGCGCACCACCAGAGGCTGGCGCGACCCAGAGGGCGACGTGCGCCGCAGGAATGCCGGCCGCCTTGAGCGGCTGGGCAACAGCCTCGGGCAGCGCGGCCTGGGCACCCAGGCTGAACAGGCACAGGCTGAGGCCCGCCAGCACGGCGCGGTACAGCGGATGCAGGCGGCGTTTAAGCAATCATGGCCTCGAAGGCGAGGGCGGCCTGGCTGATCGGCCGGCGCGGCAGGCGCAGGCGGTAGAGCTCGCGGCTCAGTTCGCCGCCTTCAAGGCTCAGGGCGCGCACCTTGCCCAGGGCCAGCTGGTCGGCGGCGCAGACCCGCGGCACCATGCCGAGGCCCAGACCGGCGGCCACGCTCTGCACGATGGCCTCGTTGTTGCCGACTTCAAAGGTGCGCGAAGGCTCGATGGCCAGCCGCAGCAATTCGCGCTCGACCACCTCACGGCTGCCCGAACCGGGCTCGCGCAAAATCCAGGTCTCGCCCGACAGCGAACTCGGCGCGATGGTCTTGTCGCCGGCTGCCGTGCTTTGCGGCGCGACGATCACCATGTGCTCGTGGCGCCAGACGCGCGACTCCAGGCGCTCATCGACCACCGGGCCTTCGACCAGGGCGACATCCACCGCGCAATCGAGCAGCCATTGCGCCACCGCCTGGGTGTTGCCCGAGAGCAAGCGCACATTGACGCCCGGATTGTCACGCGAGAATTCGGCGACAAAGGGCGGCAGCCAGTAAGTCGCAATCGTCGTGCTGGCGCCGATGGTCAGTGTGCCGCGCTCCATCGCGTAGAAAGATTGCACCGCATCGACCGCCGCGCGCTCCATCGCGAAAATGCCCTGCGCGTACTCGTAGAGCACTCGCCCCGGCTCCGAGACCTGGAAGCTGCGCCCACCGCGATCGAGCAGCACCACATCCAGCTGCGACTCCAGCTCGCGCACCGCCTTCGACACCGCCGGCTGGCTGACCTCCAGCGCTTCCGCCGCACGCGAGAAACTCTTGTGCTCGACGACGGTGGCGAAGATGCGGAGGAGGTGGAGGTTCATTGTGGCGGGAGTGGGGAGGCGGGAGTCGGGAGTGGGGAGTGGGGAGTGGGGAGTGGGGAGTGGGGAGTTTGGGTGTTAAAGCGTTTCGACGCTGACGTTCGGCCAGCGCGCAGGATAATTCTTTTCGGCCACGCGTTGGCGGTAAGTTTCCAGGCTGACCCGCGTGGGATTGCGGCGGATGCGCATCTGCAGCAGATCGTCGAGGCCGTGCGGGGCGATGACATGCAGATGCTCGTCGTGGTCCAGCCACACCGCGACCGCCGTTGCGTATTCGGGCCAGCTGGCAACGCTCTCCGTCAGCGAGCGCAGCGGCTCGACCGGGTGACCGAAATACTGCTCGAACCAGCGATGCACGCCGGCCTGATTGGTGACTTCCCAGGGAATGTCGGGGCGCAGCGCAGTCAGTTGTGCCTGCAGCCGGGCATCGCGTTCGCTGCTCAGATCACTGGCATCGAAATAAGCCAGATCGACATCCGCCAGATGCGAGGGTTGTGTCTTGCCGTGCAAGCTGTCCCACACCAGATTGCGGATCACTCCCGCGCCGATGCACCACTGCGCCAACTCCAGCGTGCGCGCCGCGCGCAGGACATCCATGAACCATTCATTGTTGTTCAGAATCTTGCGAAGATTTTGCGCATGCAGTGACATTGGCGAGGCGTACGGTGTAAATGCTTGGGGCAAAGGATAGGGGGGGTTAAGCGAGCACCCGTTTCTACTGAAAGGCTTCAGTTTGAGAAATTTTCATTTTCAGGAACCCATGTGTGAGGCCAGTTCAAACCCTAGCCCCTAGCCCCTAGCCCCTAGCCCCTAGCCCCTCATCACGGCCAAGCCCGCGCCCCGAAGATCATCCGCTTGGCGACGAAGTGGCGTAGCGGCGGGAAGAGGTCGAGGGCGAGCAGGCCGGCGCCGCGGGCGTGGGTGAGCAGCGGGTTGTCGTTGGAGAAGATCTGCACCAGGCTGTGCGTGAAGGCGGCGGCGCCCCAGCGGTCGGCGCTGCGGCGGCGGGCGTAGGCGCGCAGCGCGCTGGCGGTGCCGGCGTCGTGCTGCTGGCCGCGCAGGCTCTCGGCGAGTTCCCAAACGTCGCGCAGGCCGAGGTTGAAGCCCTGGCCGGCGACCGGGTGCAGGGTCTGCGCCGAATTGCCGAGCCACACCACGCGAGATTCGATGGGCGAGCGGCGGATGCGCAGGCCCAGCGGGTAGCTGCTGCGTTCGCTGATCCGGGTGAAACGCATGTCCTTGCCGAAGGCGCTGTGCAGGCGGGCGATCAGCTCGGCCTCGGGCAGCGCCTTGGTGGCGGCCAGCTGCGCTGGCGCGAGCGTCCACACCACGGCGTAGTCGCGGCCCAGCGGCAGCAGGGCAATCGGGCCGTCCGGCGTGAAGCGTTCCCAGGCGACGTGACCGTGCGCGTGCTCGGGTGTGGCGCGCAGCAGCAGGGCGTGCTGGTCGTAATCGCGGCTGAGGCTGCCGGCGTCGTCGTCAATGCGGCCTTCGCAATACACCGCCAGTTGGGCGCTCAGTGTGCGCGCTTCGCCAGCGCGGTTGCTGCAGCGGAGCGTGATCGCCTGCGCGGTGGCATTGTGGGCTTCGACGCGGCTGTCGTAGTCGATGCGGATGCCGGCTTGGCTGGCCGCCTGGGTCAGCGCGCGGACCAGGGCGCCGGCGGGCAGGACATAACCGAGCGCGGGCAGGCCGTAGTCGCGCGTGTTCAGCGCAGTGCGGCCAAGCGCGCCGCGCTGCGAGACGTGGATGGTTTCGATGGACGTGGCATGTTCGGCCGGCCAGGCGCCGAGGGTTTCGAGCAGCTGGCGGCTGCCGTGCGAGAGGGCGAGGATGCGCGAGTCGGCATGCGCTTCGTCGGCCAGGCGCGCATCGAGCACGCGCACCTGCTGGCCTTGGGCGGCCAGGCGCAGGGCGGCGGCCAGCCCCAGCGGGCCGGCGCCGATGATCAGCACAGCGGTTTCAGCCATGCTCAGCCCCGTTCGCTCACGTCTGACATCAGCAGTTCGATGTCGGTGATCGATTTCGGGGTGTCGAGGGTCAGGATCTCGTGGCCTTCGGCGGTGATCAGCACATCGTCCTCGATGCGGATGCCGATGTTCCAGAAGGCTTCGGGCACGTCCTCGGCGGGGCGGATGTAGCAACCGGGTTCGACGGTGAGCACCATGCCCGGCTGCAGCGGGCGCCAGGCGCCCTTGATCTTGTATTCGCCGGCGTCATGTACGTCCAGCCCCAGCCAGTGGCCGGTGCGGTGCATGTAGAAGCGGCGGTAGCTGGCGGTTTCCAGCACTTCGTCGAGGCTGCCGCTGAGCAGGCCCAGATCGAGCATGCCTTGCGCCAGCACTTTGACGGCGGCGTCGTGCGTGGTGTCGTAGGTATTGCCAGGTTGGGCGTTGGCCAGTGAGGCGGCCTGGGCAGCCAGCACCAGTTCATAAACGTCACGCTGGGCGGCGCTGAAGCGGCCGCTCACCGGGAAGGTGCGGGTGATGTCCGAAGCGTAGCCATCGAGCTCGCAGCCGGCGTCGATCAGCAGCAGATCGCCATCTTTAAGCTGGGCGTCGTTGCTGACGTAGTGCAGCACGCAGGCATTGGCCCCGCCAGCGACGATGGAGTTGTAGGCGACCGACTGGCTGCCGTGGCGGCGGAATTCATAGAGCAGCGCGGCCTCGATCTCGTATTCATGGCTGCCCGGGCGCGTGGCGCGCATGGCGCGGCGATGCGCGATGCCGCTGATCTGCGCGGCGCGGCGCATGGTGTCGATCTCGACCGCGTCCTTGATGAGGCGCAGCTCGTCGAGCAGCACGCGCACATCGCGGATGTCGCCGGGCGCGCCGACGCCCAGCCGCGTCATGCCACGCACCTGGTTGAGGGCGTCGAGGATGCGCTTGTCCCAATGCGCGTCGTAGCCCATGGCGTACCACAGCGCCGGCTTGTCGCCGAGCAGTTCGGGCAGCTTCTGGGCGAAGTCGTCGATGCTGTGCGCGCCGTCGAAACCGAAAGCTTCGCAGGCGGCTTCGGGGCCGTAGCGGAAGCCGTCCCAGATTTCGCGTTCGAGGTTCTTGCTGCGGCAGAACAGCAGGCTTTGCGTACTTTCGCCAACGATCATCACCAGCACCGCTTCGGGTTCGGTGAAGCCGCTCAGGTAGTGGAAGTAGCTGTCGAAGCGGAAGGCGTATTCGGTGTCGCGATTGCGTCGGCGTTCCGGCGCAGTCGGCACGATGATCACGCCGCCGCCTGCCGCTGCGACGCGTTCGGCAAGGCGGCTGCGGCGTTGCGCAAAGGCGGCGAGGGTACGTGCGTCAGGGCTGGGCATGATGTGAACTCAGGTGGGAAGCGGGATTGATTTTAGCGCGGCATCCAGTTCGGCGAGGCGCTCGGGCGTGCCGACATCGGTCCAGCGGCCGCTGTAGTGTTCGCCGCTGACGCGGCGCGCGGCAATCGCCGCATCGAGCAGCGGCCGCAGGGCGAGCTTCTGCTGCGGCGCGACGCCGGCGAAGAATTCGCTGCGGAACATGCCGATGCCGCTGTAGGTCAGGCGGCTGTCGCCACCGATGATCAGGCGGCCGTCTGCATCGAGGCCGAAATCGCCGCCGCTGTGATGCGCCGGATTGCTGACCATGGCGAGGTGGGCGTGCGCGCCCTGGGTGATGCGGGCGAGGCCGCGGGCGATGAAGCGGGCATAGTCCAGCGCGCACCACACATCGCCACTGATCACCAGGAAGGGCGCATCACCGAGCAGGGGCTGCGCGGTGGCGATGCCGCCGGCGGTCTCCAGTGCTTCCGCTTCGGCCGAGTAGTCGATGTGCACACCCCAGCGCTGGCCGTCGCGCAGGCTCTCTTCGATCAGCGCGCCGAGGTGGGCGTGGTTGATCACCAGCTCGCGCACGCCGGCGGCGGCCAGCTTTTCGATGTGCCAGACGATCAGCGGCTTGCCGCCCACGCAGAGCAGGGGCTTGGGCGTGTGGTCGGTCAGCGGGCGCATGCGCTCGCCACGGCCGGCGGCGAGGATCATCGCTTTCATGTGCGCTCGCTCCCCTTGTCGGCTTCTTCGTGCAGCGAGGCTTTTTCGTAGGCTTCGACAATGCGCGCCACCAGCGGATGGCGCACCACGTCTTCCTTGAGGAACTGGGTGTAGGCAATGCCGCGCACATCGCCGAGCTTTTTCACCGCGTCGAGCAGGCCGCTCTTGTGGCCACGCGGCAGGTCGACCTGGGTGAGGTCGCCGGTGACCACGGCACGGGCGCCAATGCCGATGCGTGTGAGGAACATCTTCATCTGCTCGGGCGTGGTGTTCTGCGCCTCGTCGAGGATGATGAATGAGTTGTTGAGGGTGCGGCCGCGCATGAAGGCCAGCGGTGCGACCTCGATGCACTGGCGCTCGAAGAGCTTGGCTACGCGGTCAAAACCCATCAGCTCGTAGAGCGCGTCGTAGAGCGGGCGCAGATAGGGGTCGACCTTCTGCGACAGATCGCCGGGCAAAAAGCCCAGGCGCTCGCCGGCTTCGACCGCCGGCCGCGTCAGCACGATGCGCTCGACTTGCTGGCGCTCGAAGGCATCCACCGCGCAGGCCACCGCCAGATAGGTCTTGCCGGTGCCGGCCGGGCCGATGCCGAAGGTGATGTCGTGGTTCTGGATGTTGCGGATGTAGTCGATCTGGCGCGGCGTACGGCCGTGCAGATCGCCCTTGCGGGTGAGCAGGGCGGTGGGCGCTTGCAGACCCTGATCGAGATTGTTCTGCTCGATCACGCCGAGCTGGATGCGGCCGACATCCAGCGGCTCGCTGGCCTGCTCGTAGAAGCGGCGCAGCGCCTGGGCGGCGCGCTGCATCTGCGGCGGTTCGCCGCGCAGTGTGAAGTGCTCGCCGCGGCGCGCGATGGCGACATCAAAAGCAGCTTCGATCTGGCGGATGTTCTCGTCCAGCGCGCCGCACAGATTGGCCAGGCGCTGGTTGTCGGTCGGGGTCAGCGAGAATTCGAGCGCGCGTGGTTTCATGTTTCAACCCAGCTTGAGCAGACGCGCCTGCAAGGCTTCGTCGACGATGTTCAGGGCTTCGCGCAGATGCGCCTCGGTGCTCGGAGTGTGCTTGCTGCGCAGACTGCGTTGCAGGCGGCCGCGCAATTGCTGCAGTTCGAGGCGGGCGAGGCTGCGCACATCCGGCGGCGTGCCAGCGGACGGATGGGTGACGAAGCCGCTCAGGCGCCCCAGCCAGTTGCGCTGAAGATTGCGACGGATCAGGTCGATCTCGGCGCCGGGTTTGTCCAGCTCGCTCCAGATCGCCAGGTTCAGCTGATGCAGCATGTCGCCGAGCTGCAGGGCGCCTTCCGGCGTGCTGCGCAGCAGTTCGCTGTCGAGCAGGCGCAAGGTGGTGCGGTCGGAGACCAGGCGTTCGAGCGCGGCGTTCTGCACGCGAGAGACCAGGGCCACTAGCGGTACTTGCGGGTCGACGCTGCTGACATTGCCACGGATCAGATCGTCGAAGCGGTTCAGGTGGTCCATCGGCAGGCGCTGCAGCAGCGCCGGCGGCACGCGGAAACTGTCACTGGAGAACAGCGCACGGGTCAGGCTGTCGAGGGCGCGGCGCTGCTCGGCGGCGGGCACCGGGGTGAAGCTGGGCATGCGCTGCGAGGGCTCGTGCACGCTGCGGATGCCGCCGACTTTCTTGGCCAGGTTCTGCGCTGAATCGGCGAGTCCGCTCAGGCTGCTCATCACGCTCTCGCGTGCCAGCGGATAGGGGTGCTCACCCGGTGGCCGACGGGCGATCCAGTCGATGCGCTCGCGTGCGATCTGCACACGGCGCTCGAACCAGGTCTGGATGTCATTGCCGAGGTCGAACATGTTCACGTCGGGGTCCACGCCCTGGTTGCCCAGCGCATCGATGTCATTGGCGTAAGCCAGCGTCGGCTCGTAGCGGCCGCGTGCGGCGAGCTGGTCGAGCAGGAGTTTCTCGTTTTCCGGCGGCAGCGGCTTGTAGCCGTATTCGATGGCCCACAGATCGTAAGCGCCCAGATGCTTCTGGAAATACGGCGCCGGCTTCTCGCCTGCCAGACTCAGATTGACCGGCACATAGTCCATCACCGAGGCGACCGTGCCATGGCTGGCAATATAGGCCGGATCGCGCAGCTGGGCCGGCGTGAAGGCCTTGGACGCGATGAAATTGTGGGTCAGACCCAGGGTGTGGCCAACCTCGTGGGCGACGATCAGGCGCATGTAGTCATCGATGAAGGCCTCGGCTTCCGGGCTGCCTTCCTTCAGCTCACCGCGCGCCAGCAGCAGGTCGTAGGCTTCCTGGAACTGCACGCTGGCTGCATTCGGGTAGTCGCATAGCGCGTCCTGCAGGGCTTGCTGCGCAGCGCGCGCGCGCGAGGGGAATTCGTGTTCGATGTTGCGTCGTGCCCCCCGGGTGAAGACGTCGGCAATCACCACGTCGGCATCGAGGATCTCGCCGCTGCGCGGATCGGTCACCGAAGGGCCGATGGCGACATTGGCATTGGTGCCGATGTACCAGCGCACCGAGGCGTGCTGGCGGTCCAGGGTGTCGAAATCGGCATCATCCGTTTGTTGTTTGACGACGATGGCATCCTTGAAGCCGATCCGCTCGAAGGCTTCGTTCCACAGCAGGATGCCTTCGCGCACCACCTGGCGGTAGCGTTCGGGGACGTTGCGGTCGATCCAGAAGGTGATCGGCTGCTTGGGCTCGGACAGCTCGGCCTGCTCGTCCTTTTTCTCCAGACGCCAGCGCGAGATGTAGTGCACGCGCGGGTCCGGCCGGGCGTCGTCGTGGAAGTCCCAGCGGGTGGTGAAGAAATAGCCGACGCGCGGATCTGCATCGCGCGGGCGCATGGTTTCGGCTGGCAGCGGTGAGAAGCTGAAGTGGAAGCCGAGGAACACGCTGCGCGGGTCCGGCACATTCGCCGGCAGGCGCACCGGTGCGCCATTGGCCGAGTTGCTGGAAGGCAGGCGCGACAAACCGAAGTGGTAGCGCAGATCGAAAGTCAGCTCCTGGCTGCTGCTGCGCATGGCCAGGATCTGGCTATTGCCGCGATCAAAGGCGTAAGGCGCGCGGAAGCTGCCCTCCAGCGCCGGGCCGGCGCCGGGAATGTCGTTGAGCAGCAGGATGTTCAGATCGACGAGCACTGCCTTGGTCTGCGGATGCGGCTGGCTGACGATGGGCGCGGCGGCGATCAGGCTGTCGGGGAAGGCCTGCCCGACGGCGCGTTCCAGCGGCTTGTTGCCATCGGCGAAGAAGCGCGTGTTGCGCTCCACCCATTGCACGCGATCAACACTGGTGCGGCGCCATTGGGTAATGGTGCCATCGAGCAGCAAGCCGGCGACGAAGGGGCTCTCGCCGATGCTTTGCGCGTTGTGGCTGACGAAATAAAAGGGCTTGTTGAAGTCACTCTCGCGCAGCTCGATCAGGAAGCGGTCTTCCTTCTGCCAGATCGTGAAAAAGCCGGGGATGCGCCGGTAATCCTTGATCACGTCCATGAACGGGCGCTGCGGCGCGCTGCTGGTGACGGCGCTGCTGCCGTTGCCTGAGGTGCTGCTGGCGCTGCTGGAACTGCCGTTGCTGCTCTGCGCTGACGATAGCAGGGGGCAGAGCGCGATCAGCACGCCACAGCAGGCCTTGAGCCAGCGTAGCGTGTGCGGGGTGCGGGGTTTATTCGGCAAGAACCAGTTCTCCTCGTAGCGAGTGGGGCAGGGCGGCGGTGATGCGAACCTGGACGAAATGATTGATCTGGCGCGGCTGGCCAACAAAATTGACGACGCGATTATTGTCGGTGCGGCCGGCCAGCTCGGAAGGATCTTTCTTCGCCGGGCCATCGACCAGGATGCGCTGCACGCTGCCGACCATCGCGGCGCTGACCGCCTGGGTCTGCTCCTCGATGCGCTTTTGCAGGCGGGCCAGGCGTTCGAGCTTGAGCTCGGCCGGCGTGTCGTCGGCCAGATCGGCCGCCGGCGTGCCCGGACGCGGGCTGTAGACGAAGCTGAAGGCATTGTCGAAGCCGACATCCTCGATCAGCTTCATCGTTGCTTCAAAGTCGGCCGCCGTCTCGCCGGGGAAACCGACGATGAAATCAGAAGACAGCGAGAGATCCGGCCGCGCCGCGCGCAGCTTGCGCACCAGTGCCTTGTATTCGAGCGCCGTGTAACCGCGCTTCATGGCGGCGAGGATGCGGTCCGAGCCGGACTGCACCGGCAGGTGCAATTGCGACACCAGCTTGGGCAGGCGCGCATAGGCATCGATCACGCGCTGGGTCATCTCGCGCGGATGTGAGGTCGTGTAGCGGATGCGCTCGATGCCCGGCATGTCGTGCACGCAGTCGAGCAGGAAGGCAAAGTCCTCGACCTCGCTGCCGCCCTTGGACAGCGGCGCACGCCAGGCATTGACGTTCTGCCCGAGCAAGGTCACTTCCTTGACGCCTTGCGCAGCCAGACCCGCGATCTCGGTGAGGATGTCATCGAGCGGGCGCGAGACTTCCTCGCCGCGCGTGTACGGAACGACGCAGAAGGTGCAGTACTTCGAGCAGCCTTCCATGATCGACACGAAGGCGGTCGCGCCCTCGACGCGCGCCGGCGGCATGCTGTCGAACTTCTCGATCTCGGGGAAGCTGATATCGACCTGCGAGCGCCCCGTCTCGCGGCGCTTGTCGATCAGTGCCGGCAGGCGGTGCAGGGTTTGCGGGCCGAATACCACGTCCACATAAGGCGCACGCTTGACGATGGCCGCGCCCTCCTGCGAGGCGACACAGCCACCGACGCCGATGATCAGGCCCGGCTTGGTTTTCTTGAATTCCTTGACGCGACCCAGGTCGTGGAACACGCGCTCCTGCGCCTTCTCACGCACCGAGCAGGTATTGAACAGGATGATGTCGGCTTCGGCCGGGTCGTCGGTCTTGCTGAGTTCTTCGCCAGCACCCAATACGTCGGCCATCTTGTCCGAATCGTATTCATTCATCTGGCAGCCAAAGGTGCGGATGTAGAGCTTCTTCATGTGTGAGATCTGAATAGGTGGCCCGTCTGCAGCCTGCGGCGCGGGCGCGCCATGACGGGCGACCCGCAATGGTCGGCCATCGTCCTGGCGAAGTCAATCCGCAGCACGACAGCACTTTTCCCATCAAGCCCATGAATTGCATGGACTTTGATGAAAATTCCTGCTGCAACGCCTTGACCGTTGTGCAGACCAGCAATACAATTGCCGGCTCGATTTTGGTGATGTAGCTCAGATGGTTAGAGCGGTGGATTCATAACCCACAGGTCGGCGGTTCGATCCCGCCCATCACCACCAGTCACCAAAGGCCCGTCAGCGCAAGCTGACGGGCCTTTGTCTTGGTGCCTCGCTTGGTGCCTCGTTTTGCTGGACGTGTGGAAATTGCGGCTTGCCAGCGAACAGGCCGTGCCACTAGCCTAGGACCTCTTGCGCCCGCCCGGGCAGCACACTTGCCGGATTGATGCCATGAGTTTCGAAAACCTGCCCATCCTGCTGATCCTGATTCTCGCTGTGGTCGGCAATAACGTCTCGGTGGCGATTGCCGCTGCGGCGCTGCTCCTGCTCAAGCTGCTCGGGCTGAGCAGCTGGCTGGGCGTGGTCGAGACGCGTGGTATCAATATCGGCGTGATCATCCTCACGGCGGCCGTGCTGGCGCCGCTGGCTGCGGGCAAGATCGAACTGGCCGCGCTGGGCGATACCTTCAAGACGCCTGCCGGCCTGATCGCCGTAGTGGTTGGCCTCGGCGTGGCCTGGGTCGCCGGGCGCGGCGTGCCCTTCATGCAGGCCTCTCCCCAACTGGTAACCGCGGTGATGGTCGGCACCCTGATCGGCGTCTGCTTCTTCAAGGGTCTGGCGGTCGGCCCCTTGATTGCCGGTGGCATGGTTGCGCTGATTGTCGGGGTGTTGCGAGTATAGGGTGTGGCACACTGCGCTATCCCGTTGTACTGGATGCGCAATGTCCGATTCCCACCCTGCAGCGCCCGCACCGGTCAGTCTGGCTGAGGCTTTCCGCTTCTGGCTCAAGCTGGGCTTTCTGAGCTTTGGCGGCCCGGCCGGGCAGATTGCCCTGATGCATCAGGAGCTGGTGGAGCGGCGGCGCTGGATTTCCGAGCGGCGCTTTTTGCATGCGCTCAATTTCTGCATGGTCTTGCCCGGGCCCGAGGCGCAGCAGTTGGCGACCTATATCGGCTGGCTGATGCATCGGCGGCTGGGCGGTCTGCTGGCGGGCGGCTTGTTTGTGCTGCCTTCCCTGCTGATCCTCATCGTGTTGTCGTGGATCTACTGCGCCTACGGCCAGCTCGCCCTGGTGGCGGGTGTGTTCTATGGCATCAAGCCGGCGGTGACGGCCATCGTCGCGCAGGCCGCCTATCGTATCGGCTCGCGCGTACTCAAGAATGCCTGGCTGTGGGCGCTTGCGCTGGCGGCGTTCGTGGCGATCTTCGCGCTCGATCTGCCCTTCCCGCTGATCGTGCTGGTGGCCGGGCTGATCGGCTATGCCGGCGGGCGCTGGCGGCCGGCGAAGTTCGCCCTGGGTGGCGGCCATGCGGCGGCGGGCAAGTCCTACGGCGCGGCGCTGATCGACGACGACACGCCCGCGCCTGCCCACGCCTGCCTGGGCTGGTCGCACACCGCGCGCATCGTGCTCTGCGGTGTGCTGCTGTGGTGCCTGCCGATGCTGGCGCTCTGGCTGACGCTGGGCTGGTTGCACACGCTCACGCAGATGGGCTGGTTCTTCAGCAAGGCGGCCTTGCTGACCTTCGGTGGCGCCTATGCGGTGCTGCCCTATGTCTATCAGGGCGCGGTGAGTCATTACGGCTGGCTGCGGCCGACGCAGATGATCGATGGCCTCGCGCTGGGCGAGACGACGCCGGGACCGCTGATCATGGTGGTGGCCTTCGTCGGCTTCGTCGGTGGCTATCAGAGCCCGCAACTGGCGGCGCTGTTCGGCAGCCAGCATGGCTTCCTGGCCGGCGCGCTGGCAGCGGTGCTGGTGAGCGGCTTCACCTTCCTGCCGTCCTTTGTCTTCATCTTCGCCGGCGCGCCGCTGATCGAGCGCACGCATCAGGAACTCCGATTCACCGCGCCGCTGACGGCGATCACCGCCGCCGTGGTCGGGGTGATCCTCAATCTGGCGGTGTTCTTCGCCTACCACGTGCTGTGGCCGCAGGGCTTCGCGGCAGGCGTGCTGGCCGGGCTCGATGGCCGTGCCGCCCTGATCGCCCTGGCGGCTGCACTGGCCTTGTTCCGCTTCAAATGCTCGGTGATCCAGGTCATCCTCGCCAGCGCGCTGATCGGCTGCCTGCTCGGTGCGCTGGGCTGAAGGCGGGCAGTGCCTCAGACCACGCCCGAGCT
Organism: Uliginosibacterium sediminicola; assembly: GCF_039631295.1. Lineage (NCBI taxonomy): Bacteria > Pseudomonadati > Pseudomonadota > Betaproteobacteria > Rhodocyclales > Zoogloeaceae > Uliginosibacterium > Uliginosibacterium sediminicola. Next base: position 52,966 of record NZ_JBDIVE010000003.1, read on the forward strand.
GCCGCCATCCACATTGATGCTGGCGCCGGTGACATAGCTGGCTGCCGCCGAGGCGAGGAAGACGATGACATTGGCCGCTTCGCTGGCCTCGCCGACCCGGCCCAGTGGCACGTTCTGGCCGAGCTTGGCGTAGTGCGCCTCGGCGCTGAGCTGTTGTCGCTCGGCCGCGCGCAGTTGCTGGCCGCTCTTGAAGAGGCCGACGCAGACGGTATTGACGAGGATCTTGTCGGCCGCATATTCCTTGGACAAGGCCTTGGTCAGGGCGATGCCGGCGGCGCGGCTGACCGAGGTCGGTACCGAGCGTGCTGCCGGCTGTTTGCCGCCGACCGTGGTGAGGTTGATGATGCGCCCGCCGCCTTGTGCACGCAGATGCGGCAGGGCTGCACGGCTGACGCGGATGGCGGCGAACAGCTTGAGGTCGAGGTCTTCCTGCCAGACTTCGTCACTGACCGTCTCGAAGGCCTTGGCGCTTGAGGTGCCGGCATTGTTGACGACGATGTCGAGGCGGCCGAAATACGCCACTGCCGCACTGACCAGCCGTTCCACATCGGCCGGCAGGGTGACATCGGCCACCACCGCCAGCGCGCTGCCGCCTGCGGCATTGATTTCCTCGGCCACCGCCTTGAGCGGTGCCTCGCGGCGCGCGGCGATGACGACATGGGCGCCTTCGGCCGCCAGTTGCAGAGCGGTGGCCTTGCCGATGCCATCGCTGCCGCCCGTGATCAGTGCCACCTTGCCTGTGAGTCCCAGATCCATCTGCCATCCTCCTTGAAAGTCGTCTCTGTGAGGCGCCGGGCGAGCGGTCGATGCCGCACCCGCGCTTGCTAAAGATACGCGAGCACGTCACTATGCAATAGCTCGTACGTCACTCTCTTCCTCTTGCGGATACTCCTCAGCAGCAGGCAGTCACGATCGCGCCGGGTTTGCGCGCAACTCGCAAGACCTCTTCACCCCGCCGGACCAGATGCCGCAGCGCATCCGGTCGGGTATTCATTTCAGTTTCCAGAGACGGCTTCGGCCGTGGCAGGGATAGGACTATTTATGCAATCCGTATCGTCGAACTACAAAGGCTTCCTGATCGAGCCGCTCGTCTATCTTCTCGCGCCGACCGCTGCGTCGGGCCGTCAGCGTCCGCTCGACAAGCGTTACCAGGCATCGGTGCAGATCACCAATGTCGACACCCAGGACAAGCAAGTCATCAAGCTGCCGCTGTCCTCGCAGTTTGAATGCGTGGGCGATGCCCGCCGCGCCGCCGAGCTCTACGGCCGCGCCCTGGTCGACAATCCCAAGGATCACGCCGAGACCCTGGCGGTCTGATCTGCCGCCGTCCGGCGCGCGCCGAGCCCTCGTGCAAGGGGCGCACGCCGGAGGCCGCCAGCCGGCTCAGCTCTTGCGGGCCACCTGCAAAGCGCCCGGCGCCTGGCATACCGGCATGATCGAGATGCTGTTGATATTGACGTGGGCGGGGCGGCTGATCAGCCAGTCCACCGTATCGGCGATGTCATCGGGCGTCAGCGGCGCCGTACCGGCATAGACCGCCGCCGCCTTGTCGTCATTTCCCTTGAAGCGCACATTCGAAAACTCGCTGCCGCCCGACAGGCCCGGCTCGATATTGCTCACGCGCACCGCCGTGCCGAGCAGGTCGGCCTTGAGGTTGAGCGTGAATTGCTCGACAAAGGCCTTGGTCGCGCCATACACATTGCCGCCGGGATAGGGATATTCACCCGCAATCGAACCGATATTGATGACATGGCCGCGATTGCGCGCCACCATGCTCGGCAGTACCGCGTGGGTCAGTGCGACGAGGCCCAGGCAATTGGTTTCGATCATCTGCTGCCAGTCATCCAGTTCGGCGCGTTGCGCCGGTTCCAGTCCCAGCGCCAGACCGGCGTTGTTGACCAGCACATCGATATTCGCGAAGTCGTCGGGCAGATTGGCGATCAGCGCGCTGATTGCGCTGCGCTCGCGCACATCGAGGGGCACAGCATGAATCTGGCCGGGGAATTCGGCGACCAGTTCGGCCAGGCGTTCGCTGCGCCGGGCTGCGGCGACGACACGGTGGCCCGAGCGGGCGAGGTGGCGGGCGATGGCCGCGCCAAAGCCGGAGCTGGCGCCGCTGACCAGGGCAACGGGGCGGGTAGTGGCAGTGTTCATGATCAATCCGGAGTTGCGCGCAAGTGCGAGGGGCCTTGATTCTAGTCCTGCTCGGCGCGCTGCGGCATGACGCGAGCGCCCGCTTGCGGCACAATCGGGACCAATCATGACTCAGCACGATTTCGACATCCTCATTCTTGGCGGCGGTCTGGCGGGCGCCAGCCTGGCCTGTGCGCTGCGCGGCAGCCGCTATCGCATCGCCTTGCTCGACCGCGCCGCGCCGCGTCTGGCCGAGGGCTGGGATGCGCGCATCTACGCCATCAGCCCGGCCTGTGTCAGCTTTCTGGAGCGCTGCGCCGCCTGGCAGCACCTTGATGCAGGGCGCGTGCAACGCATCGAGCGCATGGAAATTTTCGGCGACGCCGGCGGGCATATCGACTTCTCGGCCTATGCGGCCGGTCTCGATGCCCTGGCCTGGATCGTCGAAGGCAGCCGGCTGGCCGAGGAACTGTGGCAGACCGCCCGGCGCCAGTCGAACATCACGGTGATCAGCCCGGCGCAGCCGCAGACGCTGCAGATCACTGAGCAGGGCGCTCAGCTGAGTCTGGCCGATGGCCGCACGCTCAGTGCCGGGCTGGTGGTGGGTGCCGATGGCGTCAATTCCTGGCTGCGCGAGCAGCTGGGCGTCGCCGCTACGCAGCAGCCCTACCCGGACATGGGCGTGGTCGCCAACTTCAGCTGCGAGCGTGCGCACGCTGGCACGGCCTATCAATGGTTCCGCGATGACGGAATTCTCGCCTGGCTGCCCCTGCCCGGAAACCAATTCTCGATTGTCTGGTCCACCCCTGAGCAACATGCCCGCGAGCTCTGCGCCTTGCCGCTGGAAGACTTCACCGAACGCGTGGCCGCCGCAGGTGGGCATGCACTGGGACGTTTGCAGGCCCTGGCGCCAGCCGCCGCTTTCCCGCTGCGCCTGATGCGCGTCAAGGACGTGGTTGGGCCGCGCTATGCGCTGATCGGCGATGCCGCGCATGCCCTGCACCCGCTCTCGGGGCACGGCATCAACCTGGGTTTTCAGGATGCGCGGGAGCTTGCCGATGTATTGCTGGCGCTGCCGGATTTCCGCGACTGCGGCGAGCTGGCGGTGCTGCGCCGCTACCAGCGTGCGCGGGTCGAGGAAGTCGCTTTATTGCAGGGCGTGACGCATGGCCTGCATGCCTTGTTTGCCGCGCAGTCGGCGCCACTGGCCTGGCTGCGCAATCGTGGCATGAGCCTGACCGGCAAACTGCCGTTTGTGAGTGCGGCCATGACGCGTTATGCGGCAGGTCTGATTTGAACGCAGTAGTGATAAAAACGGAGAACAGCTTGAACAGCAAACTTTGGCGGGCATCGCTCGCAGCAATCTGCATGGCCGGCAGCATGTCGATGTCTGTCGCGGCCGACGCCGCCAGCAAGTCAAGCCAGAAGGCCCGCGCCGAGACGCAGCAGGAGCTGGAGATCCGCAAGTCCGTTGAACAGGTGGTGACCACGCCGGGCGCCATCGACAGCGTGCGCAAGACCAGTTACGGCAATTTCTTCGAGGTGGTGCTGAGCAATGGCGACATCGTTTATGCCGATCCGAGCGGCAGCTTCCTGATCTCCGGCCCGCTGGTCGATATCAAGTCGAAGAAGAACGTCACCGCCGAGCGTACCAAGGAGCTGCAGCAGATCAATATCAACGATCTGCCGCTGGCCAATGCCATCAAGCAGGTGCGCGGCAATGGCAAGCGCATCCTGATCACCTTTGAAGATCCGAACTGTGTTTATTGCAAGAAGCTGGCAAAAGACCTGGTGAGCCTCAAGGACACCACCATCTACACGTTCCTGACGCCGATCCTGGCGCCGGACTCTGCCGAGAAATCCAAGGCCATCTGGTGCTCCAGTGATCGCGCCAAGGCCTGGAACGACTGGATGACCGAGGGCAAGACGCCGAGTGGTTCGACCGCTTGCGACAACCCCATCGCCAAGAACATGGAGCTGCAGCAGCGCCTGCGCATCAATGGCACGCCGACCATGTTCCTCGCCGACGGCAATCGTCTGGGTGGTTATGTGCCGCTGGCCGAGCTGGATAAATCGATCAGCGAAGCGGGCGAGAAGGCACGCAGCAAGTAAGCCGCCGCACTGCAGATCAGGAACGACAACAAGGGCGCTACGGCGCCCTTGTTGTTTGCGTTGTTCTTGCGCTCAGCTGCGGCTGTAGAGCTGGCACAGCTGCAGCAGCAGCTGGCTGTGCCAGTCCTGCAACTGTGACCAGCTGAAGCGCCATTGCCAGTAGCCCGCGGCCTTGCCGGGGAAATTCATGCGCGCCTCGCTGCCCAGGCCCAGCACATCCTGCAGCGGATGGATCGCCGTATCGGCGACGCTGGCGCAGGCGGCGCGGATCAGGCTCCAGTGGATATTGTGGCCGTCGATGGCGAGGTAGTCGCGCACGTGCTGGCGCTCGGCCTCGCTGATCTGCGCCCACCAGCCCTGGGTGGTGTCATTGTCATGGGTGCCGGTATAGACCACGCTGTCGCGCGCATGGTTGTGTGGCAGGTAGTTGTTGGCGCTGCGGCTGGCCGGTTCGCTACCGAAGGCAAACTGCAGGATGCGCATGCCGGGAAACGCGAACTGTGTGCGCAGCGCGTCGACGTCGGGCGTGATCACGCCCAGATCTTCGGCGATGATCTTCAGCGGGCCGAGTGCTGCGCTGATCGCCTCGAACAGCGCCGGCCCCGGACCGGGTACCCAGCGGCCATTGATAGCGGTTGCTTCGCTGGCCGGAATCTCCCAGTGCGCGGCAAAGCCACGGAAGTGATCGATGCGCACGACATCAACCAGCTCGAAAGTGCTGCGCACACGCTCTATCCACCAGGCGTAGCCTTCGGCGGCATGCGCCGCCCAGCGGTAGAGCGGATTGCCCCAGCGCTGACCGGTGTCGCTGAAAGCGTCCGGCGGCACGCCCGCGACGACAGTCTGCTTGCCATCGGCATCGAGTTCGAAGAGTTCCTGCCGCGCCCAAACTTCGGCGCTCTGGTAGGCAATGAAGATCGGCGCGTCGCCAACGATCTGTACGCCGCGTTCGTTGGCGTAGGTTTTGAGCTTGTGCCACTGTGTGAAAAAGCGCCACTGGCAGAACTTCCAGAAGTTGATGCGCTCGGCGTGCTCGGCGCGTGCCGCTTCCAGCGCATCCGGCGCGCGGCGGGCGAGGGCGGCGGGCCAGTCGCTCCAGTCCTGCCAGTTGTAAAAGTCGGCCAGCGCCATGAACAAGGCATAGTCGTCGAGCCAGGCGGCCTGCTTGACGCAGAAATCCACGTAGTCCTGCCGCTGCTCGGCGTCGGCGCACAAGCTGAACTGGCCCGCCGCTTCGTGCAGGCAGTGCATGCGCCAGGGCGCCATGCTGGCGAAGTCGATGGCCAGCTCTTCGAAGGCGGGCGTGTTGTGCAAGGTCTCCGCAGAGAGCCAGCCCTGGGCCTGCAGATCTTCAAGATCGATCAGCAGCACATTGCCGGCAAAGGCCGAGCTGCTCATGTAGGGCGAATTGCCCGGGCCGATGCCGCCCAGGGGCAGGATCTGCCACAGCCGCTGGCCGGCGCCGGCCAGCCAGTCCACGAAGTGGTAGGCGGCCGTGCCGAAGTCGCCCGAGCCATGCGGGCCGGGCAGTGAAGTCGGATGAAGCAGGATGCCGCTGGAACGTTGGAATTGCATGGTGCTTCTCCGCTACAAGTTGGACGCCTGAGGCTACAGTTTGATCTTTGCACCCGCTGCCGAGAGCAGCACCATGCTGTGCGCGGCGACCGTGAAGGGCACTTCACCCTGGCCGTACCAGCGCCGGTAACCGCGCGGGTGGGCGGTGTCGAGCTGGGCTTCCCACACGCCGTCGGGCAGCATGAAGTCGCCATCGCTGTCGTTGCCATTGATGAGCAGCAACAGCGGCGCGCCGGCGCGGCCCGGCTGGCCGATCAGGCAGCCGAACATGCGCGCATTGCCATCGCGCCAGGCGCCGCCCTGCAAGGGGCTGCCGTCGGCATTGAACCAGCTCAGGTCGTGCAGGCCGCGCGGATCGGACAAGCCGCTGTACCAGCGATTGTCGAACAGCAGCGCTTGCTGGCGCAGCGCCAGCAAGGTGGCGGTGAAATCGATGAGTTCCTCGTCCGCCTGGCGCCAGTCGATCCAGGTGATTTCATTGTCCTGGCAGTAGGGATTGTTGTTGCCGCGCTGCGTGTGGCCCAGTTCGTCGCCGGCCGCGATCATCGGCGTGCCCTGTGCCAGCAAGGTGGTGGCGAGCAGGGCGCGCTGCAGCTTGCCGCGCAAGGCATTGACGGCGGCATCCTCGCTCGGGCCTTCGGCACCACAGTTGTTGCTGAGGTTGTGCGCATGGCCGTCGCGGTTGTATTCGCCATTGGCTTCGTTGTGGCGCTCGTTGTAGCTGACCAGATCGCGCAGCGTGAAGCCGTCGTGCGAGATCACGTAGTTGACCGAGGCCACCGGTTCGCGCCGGCTGCCCTGGAAGATGTCGGACGAGCCGCACAGGCGCATCGCGAAGTCGCCGCGCGTGGCTGCCGAACGCAGCCAGAAGCCGCGCACGGCATCGCGGAAGTGGTCGTTCCATTCCTGCCAGCCGCGCGGAAAGCCGCCGACCTGGTAGCCGCCGGGGCCGACATCCCAGGGTTCGGCGATCATCTTCACGCCGGCCAGCACCGGGTCTTGCGCGACCGCAGTGAAGAAGGCGCTGCGGTTGTCGAAGCCATTGTCGGCACGGCCGAGAATCGGTGCGAGGTCGAAGCGGAAGCCATCGACATGCATCTCGCTGACCCAGTAGCGCAGGCTGTCGAGCACCAGGCGCAGGACTGCAGGCTGGCGGATGTCGATGGTGTTGCCGCAGCCGGTGTCATTGATGAACTGGCGTTTGTTGTCGCGCCCCAGGCGGTAATAGCTGCTGTTGTCCAGACCGCGGAAGCTGATGCAGGGGCCATTGGCGTCGCCCTCGCCGGTGTGGTTGAAGACCACGTCGAGAATCACCTCGATGCCGGCTGCGTGCAGGCACATCACCATGTTGCGGAATTCATCACGCACCGACATGCCGGCCACGCCCGAGGCGTAGCGCGGATCGGGGCTGAAGAAATTGATGGTGTTGTAGCCCCAGTAATTGACCAGGCCCATCTGCGTGAGGCGCTGCTCGTCGATGTGATAGTGCACCGGCAGGATGCTCAGGGCATTGACGCCGAGGCGCTGCAGATGCGCGATCGAGGCCGGATGGGCGAGGCCGGCATAGCTGCCGCGCAATTCTTCGGGCACGGCCGGATTGCGCTGCGAGAAGCCTTTGACATGCAACTCGTAGATCACCGTGTCTTCGGGCGCGATGCGCGGCGGGCGGTCTTCGCCCCAGTCAAAGCTCTGTTCCTCGACCACCACGGCCTTGAGTGCGACGGCGCTGTTGTCGAGGGTGTTCATCTGGTCGCGCTGTTCTGTGCTGAGCGCGAACTGCTCGTCACGCCAGCTGAACTGGCCGCAGATCTCGCGCGCGTAAGGGTCGAGCAGCAGCTTGTGCGGATTGAAAAAGTGGCCGTCCTGCGGCGCCCAGGGGCCTTCGGCGCGCAGGCCGTAGATCAGGCCGGGCGCGGCATCGGGCAGGTAGCCGTGGAACACGTCGAGACTGCGGCCGGGCAAGGCAAGGCGCGCCCGCTCGGTACAACCATCGGCCTCGTACAGGCACAGATAGATTGCCGTGGCATTGGCCGAGTACACCGCGAAGTTGATGCCACGGCCATCCCATTGGGCGCCCAGGGGCCAGGCCTGGCCCGGGGCGATCAGCAAGCTCGATTGCGTGGTGGGAGATGCGTTGTTCAGGGCTGCCATTCAAACATTACCGTTGCAAGAGGCGGCAGATCGATCAGGATCGAGAAGGGCTGGCCGCTGCAGCCGGTGTTCTCGCTTCTGGCCACACCAAAGGCGGTGCCGACATTGCTGCCACCGTAGTATTCAGAATCCGTGTTGATACGCTCGACATAGCTGCCGGCGCGTGGCACGCCGAGGCGGAAGGCGCGGTGCGTGCTCGGCGTGAAATTGCTGATCACCACCACCAGACTCTGCCTGCCGCTGCTGTAACGCACGAAGCTGAACACCGAGCGCTCGGCGTCGCTATGCTCGATCCACTCGAAGCCTTCGCCGCTGAAGTCGCAGCTGTACAGCGCCGGGCTGTGGCGGTAGAACTGGTTGAGGTCGCGCACCAGGCGTTGCACGCCGGCGTGCAGGCGCGCATCCGGGCCATGGTCGACCAGGTGCCAGTCCAGACTTTGCTCGTGGTTCCATTCGCGCTGCTGGGCGAACTCGCAGCCCATGAACAGCAGCTTCTTGCCCGGGTGGCCGAACATGAAGCCGTAATAGCTGCGCAGATTGGCAAATTGCTGCCAGCGGTCACCGGGCATCTTGCCGAGCATCGAGCCCTTGCCGTGCACCACTTCGTCATGCGAGATGGGCAGCACGAAGTTCTCGCTGAAGGCGTACATCAGCCCGAAGCTCATCTCGTTGTGATGGTATTTGCGGTGGATCGGGTCACGCGCAATGTACTTGAGCGTGTCGTTCATCCAGCCCATGTTCCACTTGTAGTGAAAGCCCAGGCCGCCGGCATAGGTCGGGCGCGAGACAGCGGGGTAGGAGGTCGATTCCTCGGCCACCGTGATCGCCTGCGGACGCTCGGCGCCGAGGACTTCATTGGCGCGCTTGAGGAAGGCGATGGCTTCCAGATTCTCACGCCCGCCCAGCGCGTTGGGAATCCATTCGCCGTCCTTGCGGCTGTAGTCGCGGTAGAGCATCGAGGCGACCGCATCGACGCGCAGGCCATCGACGTTGTAGCGCTCCAGCCAGTACAGCGCATTGCCGACGAGGAAGTTACGCACCTCGGTGCGGCCGAAGTTGTAGATCAGCGTATTCCAGTCTTGATGGAAGCCTTCGCGCGGATCGGCGTATTCATAGAGGTGAGTGCCATCAAAATTGGCCAGACCGTGCGCGTCGGTCGGGAAATGCGCCGGCACCCAGTCGAGCAGCACACCGAGGCCATGCGCGTGGCAGCGTGCGACAAAGCGGCTGAAGCCGGCCGGTTCGCCAAAGCGCGCGCTCGGCGCGAACAAGCCGATGCTCTGGTAGCCCCAGGAACCGTCGAAGGGATGCTCGCTGACCGGCATCAGCTCCAGATGGGTGAAGCCCATGTACTGCGCGTAGGGAATCAGCTCGTCGGCCAGCTCGTCCCAGTTGAGCCAGCGATCGCCTTCCTCCGGCTTGCGCCGCCAGGAGGCCAGATGCACTTCGTAAATGCTGATTGGCTGGTCGAGTCCGTTGGCCTGCTGGCGGGCCGGCGAAGCGGGCAGCGGTTCGGGAATGCGGTCCACGATGCTGGCGGTGGCCGGGCGCAGCTCGGCACGCAGCGCATAGGGGTCGGCCTTGAGCGGCAGCACCGCGCCATGCTGGTTGCGGATCTCGAACTTGTAGCGGGCGCCCTCGGCCACGCCGGGCAGGAAGATCTCCCACACGCCGCATTCGCGACGCAGGCGCATGCCGTGACGGCGGCTGTCCCAGAAATTGAAATCGCCGACGATGGCGACACGCGAGGCGTTCGGCGCCCACACCGCGAAACTGGTGCCGGCCACGCCCTCGAATTCGCGCGCACGCGCACCGAGGATTTCGTAGGGACGCAGATGGGTGCCTTCGCCGAGCAGCCACACATCGGTCTCGCCGAGCATCGGCGGGAAGCGGTAGGGATCATCGATCAGCGCGCGCTGACCGTCGGCCCAGGTCACGCGCAGGCGGTAATCGAAGCGCTTGCGGGTGTTCAGCGGCGCTTCGAAGAAGCCTTCGCCATGGCGCAGACCGAGCTGGGCACGCCGGCGCCCGCTGCTGGCGCTGATCACCTCGACCGCGCTGGCGCCGGGCAGGAAGCAGCGCAGCCAGAGGACGCCATCGGCCGCCGCATGCATGCCAAGGACGGCGAAGGGATCGGCGTGTTGTGCCGACAGGATCAGTTCGAGTTCGTGATTTGAGAGCATGCCGCACGGTAACCCGGAAACGGCTGCAAAGTCATTGGGCGTGCTCATGTTTGGATCTCGACCCGGTTTGAAGGTGGGCCTTCCCGCCGCCGGGCGGGAAGGCTTGCCCGTGTTCAGTCTCAGGCTTTGGTCGGGATTCCCCAGATTTCCTTGGCGTACTGGGCGATGGTGCGGTCAGAGGAGAAGACGCCCATATTGGCGACATTGATGATCGCGCGCTTGGCCCATTCATCGCTCTGCCGGTACAGCGAATCGACCTTGGCCTGGGTGGCGACGTAGGACTCGTAGTCGGCCAGCAGCATGTAGTGGTCGCCGCCCCACAGCAGCGCATCGACCAGCGGGCGGTAGCGGCCCGGCTCCTCGGGCGAGAACTGGCCGCCGGAGATCGCGTCGAGCACCGCCTTCAGACTGCGATTGCCCTCGTAGTGGCGCATCGGCTGGTAGCCGCCGCGTTTGAGGGCCAGCACTTCGGGTGTGCGCAGGCCGAAGATGAAGATGTTGTCGTCGCCGACGTTCTGGCGGATCTCGATATTGGCGCCATCGTCGGTGCCGATGGTCAGCGCACCATTGAGCGCCAGCTTCATGTTGCCGGTGCCCGAAGCCTCGGTGCCGGCGGTGGAGATCTGCTCGGAGAGATCGGCGCCGGGCATGATGATCTCGGCCACCGACACGCCGTAGTTGGGGATGAACACCAGCTTGAGCTTGTCGCCAATGCGCGGATCGTTGTTGATCACCGAGCCGACGTCGTGGATCAGGCGGATGATCGACTTGGCGGCGACATAGCTCGACGCGGCCTTGCCGGCAAAGATGGTCACGCGCGGCACCCAATCGGCATTCGGATTGGCGAGGATGTCCTGATAGCGGGTGATCACGTGCAGCACATTGAGCAGCTGGCGCTTGTACTCGTGGATGCGCTTGACCTGCACGTCGAACAGGCTGTCCGGGCTGACCTTGATGCCGGTACTGCGCTCGATGTGGGCGGCCAGGCGCGCCTTGTTGCTGCGCTTGACGGCCTTGAAGGCGTCGCGGAAGGCGGCGTCATCGACCTTGCTCTCCAGCAGCTTGAGCTTGTCGAGCTTGATGCGCCACTCGCTGCCGATGGTTTCGTCGAGCAGGCTGGCCAGGCCCGGATTGGCTTGCGACAGCCAGCGGCGCGGCGTCACGCCATTGGTCATATTGGTGAAGCGGTCCGGCCACAGCGCAGCGAAGTCGGCAAAGATGGTTTCCACCAGCAGGTCCGAGTGCAGGGCCGACACGCCATTGACCTTGTGGCTGCCAACAATCGACAGATTGGCCATGCGCACGCGGCGCTCGCCGGCTTCATCGATCAGCGACAGACGCGCCAGGAAGCCGTTGTCGCCGGGGCGGAACTTGGCCGCCATCTCCAGGAATTCGGCATTGATGCGGAAGATGATTTCCAGGTGGCGCGGCAGCACGTGCTGCATCAGCGCCACCGGCCAGGTCTCCAGTGCCTCGGGCATCAGGGTGTGGTTGGTGTAGGAGAAGGTGTTCTTGCAGATCTCCCAGGCCTGCGCCCAGGGCATGCTGTGTTCATCACAGAGCACGCGCATCAACTCGGCCACCGCAATCGCCGGGTGGGTGTCGTTGAGGTGCATGGCGACTTTTTCGTGCAGGTTCGCCAGCGTGCCGTGCTCCAAAATGTGGCGTTGCAGGATGTCTTGCACCGAAGCGGCGACGAAGAAGTACTCCTGGCGCAGGCGCAGTTCGCGCCCGGCCGGCGTGCTGTCATTCGGGTAGAGCACCCAGGAGATGTTCTCGAATTCGTTCTTCACCTGGGCGGCGCGGCCGTAGTCGCCGGTATTGAAGGCGGCCAGGTCGAGGTGCGCCGGCGCCACGGCTTTCCACAGGCGCAGGGTGCTCACTTTGTCGGTAGCATGGCCGGGGATCACCATGTCGTAAGCCTTGGCGGCGACTTCAGCTGAATGGCGCCACACCGCACGCTCGCCGAGGTGTTCGACCCAGCCGCCAAAACGCACCGGGAAGCTGATGTCGGCACGCGGGAATTCCCAGGGCGTGCCGTCGGCCAGCCAGGGATCCGGATATTCCACCTGGGTGCCGCGTACGATGTCCTGCGCGAACATGCCGTATTCGTAACGGATGCCGTAGCCGAAGGAGGGCAGGTCCAGCGTCGCCATCGAGTCGAGGAAGCAGGCGGCCAGACGGCCCAGGCCGCCATTGCCGAGCGCGGCATCGGGCTCGCGGTCACAGACTTCTTCGAGGGTGTGGGCGTGCTCGCTGACGCCCTTGGCGGCGGCGTCGGTAATGCCCAGCGCGGCCAGCGCATTGGACATGGTGCGGCCGATCAGGAATTCCATCGACAGGTAATAGACCCGCCGTGCCTGGCTGCTGCGGTCGTGTGCCTGCGTCTCCACCCAGCGCTGCGAGAGCTGGGCGCGCGCCACCTGGGCGACGGCCTTCATCAGATCGGTCTGGGTGGCATCCTGTGCCGAGACGCCCACGGTTTTCAGGAGTTGTTCGTCGATTGCTGCGCGCAGACTGGCGCTTGCTGTGGAAGTGGTGCTCACCGGGGTCTCCTTGGCCGATATCTCTGGAGTTCAATGTTTGTGGTCGCGTGTGCGTCGTACAGCGCAGGCGCCTGTGACACAGTTTAACCAGGCATTCCGAACGCCTGATGAATCTGCGTTGCCACCCTTGCGGGCGGACAATAGACTTTCCACATGCAAATTGTGGGCCGTGCCGTGCAGAGGGCTATCATGCACCTGAAGCGGGCGATTTCACAGGCGGGCACTGTCACTGTGCAGATTCTGCTGGCACACTAAGTGCTGACACACTGCGGCGGGAAATTACCCACTCGCTCATAAATCAGAGGATGACAGCAATGGCACAACACGATCTGGCACAGAGCCTGGATCTTCCCAAGCGCACCGTTGCACTGGTGCTGGCAGGTGGGCGTGGCAGCCGCCTGAAAAACCTGACTGACCGTCGTGCCAAACCCGCCGTGTATTTCGGCGGCAAGTTCCGCATCGTCGACTTCGCGCTCTCCAACTGCCTCAATTCCGGCATCCGCCGCATCGGTGTCATTACCCAATACAAGTCGCATAGCCTGCTGCGTCACCTGCAGCGCGGCTGGGCCTTCCTCAAGCCGGAAATGAACGAGTTCATCGACCTGCTGCCAGCGCAGCAGCGCACCGACGAGGAGAGCTGGTACCGCGGCACGGCCGACGCGGTGTATCAGAACCAGGACATCATCGCCAGCTATCGCGCCGACTACGTGCTGGTGCTGGCCGGCGACCACATCTACAAGCAGAACTACGCGCTGATGATTGCCGACCACGTCGCCAAGGGGCGCGAGTGCACCGTCGGCTGCATCGCCGTGCCGCGTAGCGAGGCCTCGGCTTTCGGCGTGATGGCGGTCGATGAGCACAGCAATATCGTCGATTTCGTCGAGAAGCCCGAGAACCCGCCCGCCATGCCGGACAACCCCGAGATGTCGCTGGCCAGCATGGGCATCTATGTGTTCAATGCGCGCTACCTCTACAAGGAGCTGGAGCGCGACATGAACGACCCGAACTCCAGCCACGACTTTGGCAAGGACATCATTCCGCGTGCGGTGCGCAATGCGCAGGCAGCGGCGCATCCCTTCTCGCTGTCCTGCGTGCGCAATCGTTCCACCGAGCAGCCCTACTGGCGCGACGTTGGCACCATCGACGCTTACTGGGATGCCAATATCGACCTCACCGCCACGGTGCCGCAGCTTGACCTGTATGACACGCGCTGGCCGATCTGGAGTTATCAGGCGCAGCTGCCGCCCGCCAAGTTCGTGCACAACGAGCCGGACCGGCGCGGCATGGCCATCGAGTCGGTGGTGTCCGGCGGCTGCATCGTTTCCGGCGAAGTGTTGCGCTCGCTGTTGTTCAACAATGTGCGCGTGCATTCGCATTCGCATGTCAGCTGGTCGGTGCTGCTGCCAGGGGTGCAGGTCGGGCGTGGTGCGCGACTGCATCGCACGGTGATCGATCGTGACTGCGTGATCCCCGATGGCATGGTCATCGGCGAGGATGCGGCGCTCGATGCGCAGCGCTTCCTGCGCACTGACAGCGGCATCACCCTGGTCACCCGGGACATGCTCAAAGCCCTGCAAAGCTGAGCGGCCCGCAGCGCCCTCATGTGGCAGTTTGCCGTGCCTGAGCGACAAGCGCCCCGCCGCGTCATGGCGGCGCGTGGCGCTTTTGTTCGCCGGCGTCCCGCCCCTTATCTTATGGATGTCATTCAATGAAAGTTCTGCATGTTGCGGCCGAGGTCTTCCCGCTGGTGAAGACCGGTGGGCTCGCCGATGTCGTCGGCGCCCTGCCGCAAGCCCTGATCGCACAGAACAGCGATGTGCGCCTGCTCTTGCCCGGCCTGCCGGCGATTCTCGATGCGGTGCTGTCACCCAAACGCGTGTGCGAAATTGGTGCAGTGTTCGGCGCCGGAAAGGTGCGCCTGATGCGTGCACAGATGCCCTATACGCATGTGCCGGTCTATATCGTCGACGCACCCTATCTGTTCCGCCGTGGCGGCAGCCCCTACCAGGCCAGCGATGGCAGCGAGTGGCCGGACAATCTGCAGCGCTTTGCCCTGCTCGGCTGGGTGGCGGCGCATCTGGCCGCCGGCGAGCTCGATCCGGCCTGGCTGCCGGACGTGGTCCATGCCCACGACTGGCATGCAGCGATGTGTTTTGCCTATATGCGCCAGCACCCGCCGACGCGCGCCGCCAGCGTATTCACCGTGCACAACCTTGCTTATCAGGGGCTGTTCGCGATGGGTGACTTCCATTTGCTGGGCCTGCCGGTGAGCTATTCGGCCTCCAATGCGCTGGAGTTCCATGGCCAGCTGTCGTTCATGAAAGCCGGGCTGAAGTTTGCCCAGCGCGTCACCACGGTCAGTGGCAGCTATGCGCGCGAGATCGCCACGCCCGAATTCGGCTGCGGCCTTGAAGGCGTGATCCAGGGGCGTGGCAAGCAGGTCAGCGGGATTCTCAATGGCGTGGACTACCAGGTCTGGGACCCGGAACGCGATACCGGCATCGCCTCGCCCTACGGCGCCCGCGCGCTCGCAGGCAAGGCCGAGTGCAAGCTGGCGCTGCAGCAGGAATTCGGTCTGCAGACGCGTGCCGATGCGCCCTTGTTCGGCGTGGTCAGCCGCCTGACCTCACAAAAGGGGCTGGATCTGGTCCTCGGCGCTTTGCCGCATCTGCTGCAGATGGGCGCCCAGCTGGTGGTGCAGGGCAGTGGCGATGCGGCGCTGCAGTCCGCGTTCCTGGCGGCCGCCAAGGCACACCCGCAGCAGGTGGCGGTGCGCGTGGCCTACGACGAGGCGCTGGCGCATCGCGTCATTGCCGGGGCCGACGCGATGCTGATGCCCTCGCGTTTTGAACCCTGTGGCCTGACCCAGCTCTACGCCCTGCGCTACGGGACATTGCCGGTGGTGCGTGAGGTCGGTGGTCTGGCCGACACCGTAGTCAATGCCTGCAGCGAGACCCTGGCGGCGCACAGCGCGACCGGTTTCTCGTTCCGTGATGCGACGGTGGGCGCCCTGCACAGCACCCTCGACCGTCTCAGCGCGCTGTATCACCAGCCGGAGCAGTGGCGCCAGGTGATGCAGGCGGCGATGGCGCAGGAGTTTTCCTGGGATGTCGCCGCACGCAGCTATATCGCGCTCTACGAGGCGGCGCTCGCCGAGCGCGCGCCCTGAGCCAGACTCAGAAACTGAAGCCTTCGGCGGTCTGCGTCGGCTCCAGTTTTTCGAGCAGGCGGGCCAGCGGGCGCAGTTCGACATAGCGCTCGCAGGTCTTGCGCAGGTATTTGAGGACCAGGGGCATGTCCTTGAGGTAGCCGTCCTTGCCGTCGCGGTGATAAAGGCGGGCAAAGATGCCCAGCACCTTGATGTGGCGCTGTGCGCCCATGAACTCGTAGTCGCGGTGGAAATCGGCAAAGTCCTCACGCACCGGCAAGCCGATGGCGCGACCCGCTTCCCAGTAGCGCACCAGCCAGTCCAGGCTGCGCTCTTCGTCCCACTCGATGTAGGCATCCTTGAACAGCGAGGCCAGATCATAAGTCAGCGGGCCATAGACCGCGTCCTGGAAGTCCAGCACGCCGGGGTTGGGGCTGCTCTGCATCAGGTTGCGCGAGTGGAAGTCGCGATGCACGAAGACCTTGGGCTCGGCAAGATTGACGGCGAGGATCTGCTCGAAGACTTCGTAAAGCGCTGCCGTGTCGGCCTCCGACAGGCTCACGCCCTTGTGGCGGGCGATGTACCACACCGGGAAGAGTTCGAGTTCGCGCAGCAGCAGGGCGCGGTCGTACTCGGGCAGCACGCCGGGCACGCTGGCACGCTGGATCGCCGCCAGCGCGCCGAGCGCCTCGGCATAGAGGTCGTCGGCATTGCTGTCATTGAGGGCGGCCAGATACGTGGTGTTGCCGAGGTCGGAGAGCAGCAGGAAGCCTTGTTCCAGGTCTTGCGCGTGGATCGTCGGGACATGTGCGCCGGCCGCCGCAAACAGCTGGGCGACCTTGACGAAGGGGCGGCAGTCCTCGTGTTCGGGCGGCGCGTCCATCACGATGCGCGTCGAGCCGTCCTCCAGCTGGACGCGGAAATAGCGGCGGAAACTGGCGTCGGCCGACGCCGGGCTGATCTGCAGCGTCTGCTGCGGGAACTGTGCGGCAAGCCAGTTCTCAAGTTGCTCAATGCGTTGCACGGGGGTGCGCTCCGGCCTTCATGTAGAATCGCGGAATCTTAGCAAATGCAGACCATATTCCCCGCGTGCTGATCGGGAATGTGCGCTGCGTTCGATGACTCTTGCAGAACTCACCGCAGACACATGAACGTCTTCCGCTCTCAACTTACCCGCTCTGCGACAGCCGCTGGCCGAGCTGCGCCGCGCCTGAGTATCCTCTGCATGGCTGTCTGCGCTTGTCTGCCGGCCATTGCACGCGCTGCCGATACGCCAGCTGCCGCGCCAGCGCTGCAGCTGAGCGGCGACATCAAGCCGGAGGTGCGCGACCGCGACGCACCCACGCGCATCCGTGCAGATCAGCTGGAGGGCGTCAATCAACGTGAAGTGATCGCCACCGGACGGGCGCGGCTCACCCATGGCGATCTGAGCGTCAAGAGTGATCGTCTGCGCCTGGATCAGGTGCTCAATGAGCTGACTGCCGAGGGGACGGTGCGCCTGGAGCGTGGCAAGGATGTGGTCGAAGGACCGCGTGCGCGCATCAATCTGGACACTTATATTGGTGAGTTCGAGGCGCCGCGCTACAGTTTCCAGCGTGAGCTGCTGGCTGTTCGCCGGCCGCAGAGCCGCCCGCTGCAGGCGCTGGGTCAGGCCGATAGCCTGTCGCTCGAAGGCCCGAACCAGTATCGGCTGAGCAATGCCACCTACACCACCTGTCTGGCGCCCGACCCGGACTGGTATCTGAAGGTGCGCGATCTGCGCATCGACTACGACCGCGAGCGCGGCGAAGGTACCAATACCTCGCTGCACTTCAAGGGCACTCCGGTGGCCTGGGTGCCGTGGATGGATTTCCCGCTGGCCGATTCGCGTCAGTCCGGTCTTTTGCCGCCGACGCTCGGAACGACCTCGCTGACCGGTCTGGACCTCACGGTTCCCTACTACATCAATCTGGCGCCTAACTACGACGCGACCATCGCGCCGCGCTGGATGGGGCGTCGCGGCCTGCAGCTGGGGAGCGAGTTCCGCTATCTGGAGTCGGGTGGTTCCGGCAAGGTGAGTGGCGAGTGGCTGTCACATGACACGGTGACAGGTACCGGGCGCGGCCTGTTCTCTACGCGCAACACGCATGACTTCGGCAATGGACTGAATGCCTACCTGGATTTCTCCCAGGTGTCGGATCGCGACTATTTCTCGGATCTGAGCACGCGCATCACCAGTACTTCGCAAGCGACGCTCAATCAGCAACTGCAGCTGAACTATGCCGGCCTCCCGTGGTTGTCGAGTTCGTTCAATGTGCAGCGCTATCAGACCCTGGTCGGCGAGTCGCCCTATGACCGTTTGCCTCAGGTGAAGGCCGCCATTCTGGTGCCTGATGTCTCGGGGGTGTCCGTCAAGATGCCGCTGGAGTATGTCAAGTTCGGGCACCCGACCAAGGATGAAGGTGAGCGCGTGGTGGCCAACCCGCAGCTGTCCCTGCCGCTGCGCAATTCGTATTCGTTCTTCACGCCTAAAGTCGGCGTCCATCTGTCGCAGTACGAGCTGACCCGCCGGACGACGGTAGGCTCTCAATCAGTACAGCGCAGCGTGCCGACCTTGTCGCTCGATTCCGGCCTGTATTTCGAGCGTGATATCGACGTCGATAACAAGGACTACACGCAGACCCTTGAGCCGCGCCTGTTCTATGTGAAGACACCGTATCGCGACCAGACCAAGATCCCGGTCTTCGACAGCGCGCTGGCTGACTTCAACATGTCACAGCTGTTTGCAGAAAACAGCTACACCGGCAGTGACCGTATTGCGGATGCCAACCAGCTCACCTCGGCGGTCACCACGCGATTCATTGACAACAGCACCGGCGCCGAAAACATGCGTGTGGCCGTCGGCCAGCGCTTCTACTTCAGCGATCAGCGCGTGATCATGCCGGCGGTGCTCGATTCGGGTGGCAATGTCGTGGTGCCGGCTGAAACCCGCCGCGAAGGACGCATTGCCGACTGGCTGGGAGCCGTGTCCGGTCGCGTGGCGCGTGACACCTGGCTGGACAATGCTTATCAGTACGATCCGCGCGAGCATCGTACCGAACGCGCGGTTCTGGCCTTGCGTTACCAGCCGGGCGCCTCGCAAGTGGCTTCGGTGAGCTATCGCTATCAGCGTGCGCTGTTGCGTGATCTGGATATTTCCGCGCAATGGCCGCTGGGTGGCGGCTGGTACGGCGTCGGGCGTTACAATATGAACCTGCGTGATCACAAGCTCTCTGAGGCCATTGCTGGTTTCGAGTACAAGGCCGATTGCTGGGTGCTGCGTACGGTTTGGCAAACCCTGCTCAATACCAAGAATCAGCGGAACAACTCGCTGTTCCTGCAGATCGAATTCAATGGTCTGGCTTCCATTGGTTCCAGCCCCGTGCAGTTGCTCAAGCGCAGCATCGGCGGTTACACAAAATTAAGTAATAACAGCTCAGGTGATCCGGTTTTCGGCACCAGCGCTGACGAGTGACTTCATCGGGAGTTCTGATTTGAAAGCAGTAGTGAGCATTCTGTGCTGCATCCTTGCGCTCGGCGTGAGCCCGGCGCGCGCCATCGAGACCGTCGACCGCATCGTTGCCGTGGTCAATGATGAGGTGGTGACCCAGGCGGAGCTTGGCCTGCGCGTCGATCAATACGCGCGTCAGCTGCGTCAGCAGGGGACGACGAGCGCACCGCCGCGCGCCCAGATGGAGCGTCAGGTGCTTGAACGCCTGATCCTCGAACGCTTGCAGGTGCAGCGTGCGCGCAGCACCGGTATCACCGTCGATGATGTCACGCTGGACCGCAACCTGCAGCGCCTGGCCGAGCAGAACAAGCTCAGCGTGGCGCGTTTCCGCGAGCTCATCGAAAAGCAGGAAAACGTGCCCTGGGCGCGTTTCCGCGAGGATGTGCGGACCGAAATCATCATCAGCCGCCTGCGCGAACGCGATGTCGATAGCCGCGTGCAGGTCAGCGATGGTGAAGTCGAGGCCGCCTTGGCCTCGCCCGAAGGTCAGGCGGCCGGCAAGGAATACCAGGTTGCCCACATTTATTTGCGTGCGCCCGACGGTGCAACGCCCGAAACCTGGCTGCGCCTGAATGCACGCGCCGCTGAGGTGACCCGTCTGCTCAAGCAGGGCGAGGATTTCAGCAAGCTCGCCACCGCCTTCTCGGACGGCCCGGATGCCCTGCAGGGCGGCGTGCTCGACTGGCGCCCGGCGCAGCGGCTGCCGGCGGTGTTTGCCGACGAAGTGGTGAAGATGAAGCCGGGTCAGTTCAGCAATGTGCTGCGCAGCAGCGCTGGTCTGCACATCGTCAAGCTGCTGGATGTGCATGACGCTGCGCAGGCCAAGGAGATCAAGGTCGAGCAGACGCATGCACGCCACATCCTGATTCGTGCCAGCGATGTGCTCAACGAGGCCGATGCACGCCGCCGTCTGGGTGACTTGCGTCAGCGCATCCTGGCGGGAGCCCGTTTCGAGGACGTGGCCCGCACCAATTCGACCGATGTGACCGCTGCACGCGGCGGCGATCTGGGTTGGCTGTCGCCGGGCGACACCGTGCCGGATTTCGAGCTGGCGATGAATACCTTGTCGGTCGGCGAGATCAGTCCGCCGGTGCAGTCGCCGTTCGGCTGGCACCTGATCCAGGTGGTGGAGCGTCGCACCGTCGACATGAGTGGTGAGCGCCGCAAGCTCGAAGCGCGTCAGGCGCTGCGTGAGCGCAAGTCCGACGAAGCCTACGAGGCCTGGCTGCGCCAGCTGCGTGACGAGTCCTTCGTCGAGTTGCGCAACGAGGACAAGTGAGCGCTGCGCCGATTCCTTCATGAAGCACTTGCCTGTCATTGCAGTCACCAGCGGTGAGCCGGCCGGCATCGGGCCTGAGCTGTGCAGCAGCCTGGTTTCCGCAGCCTGGCCAGCGCAGCTGGTCATCGTCGGCGATGCCGAGCTGATTGCCGCACGTGCGGCGGCCATCGGTCGGCCGCTCAGCGTGCGCCACTTCGAGCCAGGCCGTGCGCCTGCGCCCGGCGTGCTGGACGTACTGCATGTGCCGCTCGCCGTGCCCGCTCAGCCAGGTCAGCTTGATGTACGCAATGCCGGCTATGTGCTGGCGACCCTCGATGCGGCGATTGATGGCTGCCTGTCCGGCAGCTTTGCCGCAATGGTCACGGCGCCGGTGCAGAAAAGCGTCATCAACGATGCAGGTATCGCCTTCTCGGGCCATACCGAATACCTTGCCGAGCGCACCGCCACCGCCCGCGTGGTGATGATGCTGGCGGGCCAGTACGGCGCCGCACGCAACTGGCTGCGCGTGGCCTTGGCGACGACCCATCTGCCTTTGTCGGCGGTGCCGCAGGCGCTCACCCCGGCCATGCTTGAAGAAGTGCTGCAGATCCTGCACGCCGATTTGCGCGACAAGTTCGGTCTGGCCCAGCCGCGCATCCTGGTTGCTGGCCTTAATCCGCATGCTGGCGAAGGCGGTCACATGGGGCGCGAGGAAATCGATGTCATCGAGCCCGTGCTGGCGCGTTTGCGTGCGCAAGGCATGCAGCTGATTGGTCCGCTGCCGGCCGACACGCTGTTCACGCCGCATCAGCTTGAACGTGGCGATGCGGTGCTGGCGATGTATCACGATCAAGGTCTGCCGACCCTCAAGTTCGCCACCTTTGGTGGTGGCATCAATGTCACTTTGGGCTTGCCCATCATCCGCACTTCGGTCGATCACGGCACGGCGCTGGATCTGGCCGGTAGCGGCCGCGCCGATGCGGGCAGTCTGCATGCCGCCATCGATTGCGCGCTGTCCATGCTCGGTGCAGCACCTGGAGCCTAGGGCGTGTTCATAGTAGGCGAGGGGATTGCGTTGAGGACTATGGCTTGCGGGACAAGGCGTGCGACGCGGTGCGGGGTCTTGGTGATCAATGAGCCCCCGCACCAGGAGCCTCAGTGGTTACATGCGGCAGTAGCGCAGGCCATAGTCCTCAACCCGAAGGGCTCGGACGAAATGGGCGCATGGCTGCGTTGCGGCGACTCGCCAGGAGACTACCCTGCCAGCGTCGCCGCGCCTTGCCCTGCACCCATTGCGTACGAGCGCAAGCCCTCGCCTACTGTGAACACGCCCTAATGAATCGTCGTCGTTTCTTGTCTGGCCTGTCGGCCTCTTTGCCGCTGCTGGCTGGCCTGTCGGCTTGTTCGGTGCTGGAGCGCAGCGACAAGCCGGAGCAACCCCCTGTCGCCTTGCCGCAGCCCAAGCCGCGGCCCAAACTCGCATTGGCTCTGGGCGGCGGCGCAGCGCGCGGCTTTGCCCATATCGGCGTGATCAAGGCCCTGGAAACCAGTGGTATCAAGCCGGACATCGTGGTCGGTACCAGTGCCGGCGCGATTGTCGGCAGTCTGTATGCCTCGGGGATCGATGCTTTTGCTTTGCAGAAGCTGGCTGGCCAGCTGGATGAAAGCGCGTTCACCGAATGGGCGCTTTTCGATCGCGGCCTGCTCAAGGGCGAGTCAATCGAACGCTTCGTCAATCAGCAAGTCGGCAATCGCCCGATCGAGCAGCTCAAGCGGCGCTTTGCGGCGGTGGCGACGGATCTGGCCAATGGCGAGATGATGGTCTTCGGCCAGGGCAATACCGGCCTGGCGGTGCGGGCCTCGGCCACTGTGCCGGGTGTCTTCGCGCCGACCCTGATCCGTGGTCGCGAATATGTCGATGGCGGCCTGGTCAGTCCGATTCCGGTGCGCGCCGCGCGCCAGCTGGGCGCCGACGTGGTGATCGCCGTCGATATTTCTGCACGCCCCTCGGGCAAGAAAAACGAGAGCAGTATCGACCTGATGCTCGATACCATCGCGATCATGGGGCGTACCATTGGCGAGCGCGAACTGGCCGAGGCCGATGTGGTGGTCCAGCCCGATCTGCGGGGACTGCCGGCCACCAATTTCCAGCAACGCAACGAAGCAATCCGGCAAGGCGAAATCGCCGGGTTCGCAGCACTTGCACGTATCCGGGAGAAGCTCGCTGCGGCGAGCCACTGACATGCCGCAAGGACATATCGCACGCAAGCGTTTTGGCCAGAACTTCCTCGTCGACCGCGAGATCATTGCCCGCATCATCGCCTCGATTGCGGCGCAGCCCAGCGATCATGTGGTCGAGATCGGCCCTGGCCTGGGCGCGCTGACCGCACCTTTGCTGGCCGCCTGCGGACATCTGCATGTGGTCGAGATCGACCGCGACCTGATTGCCCGCCTGCATCAGACCTATTCGCCGGCGCAGATCACGGTGCACGAGGGCGATGCGCTGAAGTTCGATTTCGGCAGCCTGCCTGCGCCGCTGCGCGTGGTGGGAAACCTGCCCTACAACATCTCCACGCCGCTGCTGTTTCACCTCGCCGATTTTGCCGAGCGGGTACGCGACATGACCTTCATGCTGCAGAAGGAAGTCGTCGAGCGTATGGTTGCTGCGCCGGGCGACGAAGCCTACGGACGCTTGTCGGTGATGCTGCAATACCGCTTTGCGATGGCCAGCCTGTTCGACGTGCCGGGCGACGCTTTCCGGCCGGCGCCCAAGGTCACCTCGGCCATCGTGTATATGCGGCCTTTGCCGGTGGAGTCCCTGCAATGTCGAGATACGGCCTTGATGGGGCGCATCGTCACGGCGGCTTTCGGGCAGCGCCGCAAAACCCTGCGCAATACCCTGGCGGCCTGGCTTGTTGCGGAGGACTACACTCTGCTTGGCATTGATGCTGGCCAGCGTGGTGAGCGTTTGTCCGTCGAAGACTATGTGCGGATCGTGAATCACGTGATCGGCCGCCAGCGCGATGTGAGTTGAGTGCAAGATACGGGCTCTGAGGACATCTGCCACAACCCGTGTACGGAGCAGTGCTAAACTGCGGGAATTGAATTTGTGCCTAGAAGCCTCTCATGCCCTGTATTCTGGTTACCGGCGGTGCCGGTTATATCGGCAGTCATACCTGTGTTGAACTGCTCGCCGCTGGCTACGACGTTGTCGTGGTCGACAATCTCTGCAATAGCAAACCCGAAGCCTTGCGCCGTGTCGAAGCCATCGCCGGCCGCAAGCTGCGCGCTTTTCACCAGGTCGACGTCTGCGACCGCGCTGCGCTGAGCGAGGTCTTCTCGGCCCATCGCATCGATGCAGTAATTCATTTTGCGGCGCTCAAGGCGGTCGGTGAATCCGTCGCGCAACCGCTGCGCTACTACGGCAACAATATCGCCGGTACCGTGGTGCTGGCTGAGGTGATGGCCGCTGCCGGCGTCAAGACCTTTGTCTTCAGCTCGTCCGCCACCGTCTATGGCGATCCGGCCAGTGTGCCGATCAATGAAGATTTCCCGACCGGGCCGACCAACCCCTACGGTCGCACCAAGTGGATGATGGAGTACGTGCTGCGCGATCTGGCCGCCGCCGACCCCGC